>JBGAHI010000001.1:0-536890 GCA_044226285.1 Chitinophagales bacterium
GATTTTGATGAAAAAGTGTTTAAGTCTATATCCCTCAATGAGTTTTACTCAGATGGCAGCGTAGTTTACTTAAACACTTTCTCTTTTAGCTAAATTCAATATTTCTATTCAAATACGAACCTAAAGGATTGTAGCGGAAATCCTCTGCCGTTTCCGAAGGGCAGAGATTGAAGCGAAAAGCCCGACCGCGCTTCCTAGCGGGGGTACGCCCAACACCGGCTGTTTTCTTGGCCGAATTTGTGCTATTATTACAGCGGGCAAAAGCCTATATATAGCATGAAAATAGCACTAGCGCAACTGAACATTCACGTTGGAAATTTTGAACAGAATAAGGCGAAAATTATTGCTGCGATTGGACAGGCGGAAGCGCAAGGCGCGGAGATTGTGCTGTTCAGCGAGTTGAGTGTATGTGGGTATCCGAGTAGAGATTTTTTGGAGTTCGACCATTACATTCAATTGTGCGAAAGCAGTGTGCTGGAGATTGCAGCTCATACTAAAAATATTGCAGCTGTGGTGGGTGCTCCTGCTCGCAACCCGGTGAAGGAAGGTAAGGATTTATACAATGCTGCGTACTTTTTGTATGACGGAAAAATACAGCAGGTAATTCATAAAACACTGTTGCCTACCTACGATGTGTTTGACGAATACCGATACTTTGAGCCTAATAAGGAGTTTAAAACGGTGCAGTTTAAGGGACAGAAAATTGCGGTAACGGTGTGTGAGGATATTTGGAATGTGGGCAATGATAATCCGCTGTATACGGTTTGTCCGCTCGATGAATTGCGCAGCGAGCAACCCGATTTTATTTTAAATTTATCGGCTTCTCCATTCAGCTACCAACAGCACGAAGAGCGCACGAAAGTGATACAGGCCAACTGCCAGCGTTACGGCATTCCGATGGTGTATGTGAATCAAGTGGGAGCGCAAACGGAGTTGATTTTTGATGGCGGAAGTATTGTGGCCGATGCGCAAGGAAATGTGGTGAAACGACTTTCGTTTTTTGAAGAGGCGTTGGAAATTGTTGACACAAAAGATTTGGTACAAGCTACCATTGCTGTTCCTTCGGAAATTGAACGTATACACGATGCGTTAGTGTTGGGGATAAAAGATTATTTCGCTAAACTGGGTTTTACCAAAGCGGTATTGGGCTTGAGTGGTGGCGTAGATTCGGCACTGGTGTTGTATTTGGCGGTGCAAGCATTGGGAAAAGACAATGTGCTTTCGGTGTTGTTGCCTTCGCATTTTTCGTCATCGCACTCGGTGGATGATTCGCTGGCTTTAGTGAAAAACTTGGGCTCTCCGCACGAGGTGATTGCAATTGAAGATTGTTTCCAACAATATCTAACCACATTGAAACCACAGTTTAAGGATTTGCCGTTTGGTATTGCGGAAGAGAATATTCAGGCCCGTGTGCGGGGCACTTTGCTGATGGCGATGAGCAATAAGTTTGGTTACATATTATTGAACACCACCAATAAAAGTGAGGCGGCTGTAGGCTACGGCACGCTGTATGGCGATATGTGCGGTGGTTTGGCGGTTTTGGGCGATGTGTACAAAACACAGATTTACGATTTGTGTAAGTTTATCAATCGCGATAAAGAAATTATTCCGGAGCATATTCTTACTAAGGCACCATCGGCTGAGTTACGTCCGAATCAAAAAGACAGCGATTCGTTACCGGATTACGACATTTTAGACAAGGTGCTTTTTCAATACATTGAACAGCGAAAAGGGCCCGTAGAGCTTGTGGCCATGGGCTTTGACGATGCCTTAGTGAAACGTGTATTGCGCATGGTGAACATGAATGAGTGGAAGCGTTTTCAAGCAGCTCCTATTTTGCGCGTTTCGCCTAAAGCCTTTGGTATGGGTAGAAGAATGCCGATTGAGGGGAGGTATTTGGGGTGATTACAAGCGACTAATTTCGCTGATCAATCCCCCAATTCAACTTGTTTTTCAACGATGAAATAAAATTCATATCCGTCAAACGCACTAGATTGGCGGTGAATGGCGCTTTTTTAATCGCAATTTGATACGATGAATCAATGGTTTCGAAACGAGAATCGAGCGTACACAAGAAACTGTTTCCACGGCCCGACACTTCAAAAGATAAAATCACATCGTCTGAAACTACTATAGGTCTTACGTTTAAGTTATGTGGTGCCACCGGAGTAATAACAAAATTTCCTGATGTAGGATAGAGAATTGGACCACCGCAACTCAATGAATAACCGGTAGAACCCGTTGGGGTAGAAATAATCAGACCATCGGCCCAGTATGCGTTCAGTAGTTCGCCATTCAAGAATGTTTTTACAGTAATCATACTCGATTGGTCTTTTCGCTGAATGGTCATTTCATTCAACGCAAAATTCATGTTACCGAACAAAGGCTTGTTGCTGTTGAGTTCCAGCAAACTTCGTTTATCAATTAAATATTTACCGCGAGCAACAATATCGATGGCTTGATGAATTTGTTCTTTACCTACGTTAGCTAAAAAGCCTAATCGTCCAAAATTAATCCCGAGAATAGGTGTTTGTGTGTTTTTAATAAACGTTAAGGCTTCGAGGATGGTGCCGTCTCCGCCTAAGCTAATGAGAATCTCGGTTTTCGAGCGCACTTCATCGAAATTGGAAAAGGTTTCGCAGGCAAAATTCACGCGATCTTTAATGAGTTCGCCATAATTTTTTTCGATGGCAAAAGGCAAGCCCAACTTGGTTAGGTAGTCGATTATTTCCTGAACGAAAATGACGTTTTGCGGATGCAGTGTTTTTCCAAAAAGTGCTATCATAATACAACAAAGTTAATCATTTAATCAGAATAGTAATTCGGATTAGAAGTTAGGCGTAAAGCCGATTTTTACCATAAATTTCGGCACTCCCGGAGTATCTCGATACGTGAGACGCCACATAAAATCAACACGGAACACATTCAAGATGTTTTCGATGCCGAAACTCGCTTCCATGTATGGGATTTTGGATGGCGAATACACTTCGGAAGGTAGATTAATTAATGCCGCATTGGCTTTACTATAGCTACCCCACAATCCACGGAAATAAATCACTTCACGCAATTTGAGTTTGTTGAAAACCGGAATTTTGTTGAAGAAAAAACCATCGAAGTGATGCTCAATCCAAAGCGTCATGTATTGATCGTTTACAAATTCGAATTCCTTTAGCATGTTGAAGTTGGTGCGATCAAGAATAATGCCGAAACCCGCTGCTGTTACATAAGACAGTGGATAAGGAACTTTGCCGAACATTTTAGCGGCTTCAAATTTGTAGTTCGTGTGTCCTAATTGCCAAGACAAACGTTGTGTAATTGTTAGCGATAATTTGTGATAATTGCTTACACGATTGGCCATGTTCAAAAAACCTAAGTTGTATTTGAACATGAACTCGGGGTACTTCGTTTTCACAAACCAGCGATAAAATCCGGCTTTGTAATACTTGCCATTAGGGGCATAACGTGAATCGATACCAATTTCAGTTGTATTGAACAATTTGATTTGTTTCAATGCCCCTTGTTGATTGTAATAGTTGAAATCAAATACTCCCGGAATGGCATAGAATGTTTTGTTGGTAAGTCCCATAATGCTCGAAAACCCTCTTGTCCACTCGTTTTCAATATCCACATGTGCCTCGCGGATTTTCATCATCCGGGTGAGTAGTCTTCCGCGA
Source organism: Chitinophagales bacterium (assembly GCA_044226285.1). Lineage (GTDB taxonomy): Bacteria > Bacteroidota > Bacteroidia > Chitinophagales > LD1 > CALAYL01. The sequence goes on from JBGAHI010000001.1 coordinate 3,675, forward strand.
ACAAGAGTGAGAATATTGTCGAATGTGATAAGTTGATTTTCTTGCCCCAATACATTCAAATCGTAACGATAATACATGGTAAGCATACGCCATTTCTCGTTTTGCGAAGGAATAAACGATTTGAAAATGGCTTCATATTTCCAGTCTTTGTCTTTAGTGCCATAGGCTACATAAGAAGAGAAATAAATTTTCTTGGAAAAGTACTTGTTCGTTTGTAAGCCGAAACGAATTCGCCATCCTTCAATATTGTTCTTACTGGCGAACTTGTAGAATCGACCAAACTCCACGGGTCCGGCTTGAAAATAGGCCGTGGTTAAGAGTTTGATCGTCCACATATAAGTTTTAAACATAGGCACCTTGGGTAGTGTATCGTGTATCCAAAACACCTTTTTCTCGAATTTATTCAGTTCGGGATCTCGATTTTCTTCCCAAAATTCTCGGCCTTTTGTACGAGCATCTTCGGCTACAATTTCTTGGTCGCCTTTACTGAACAAGGAATCTTCGAGAGGTACATTCACTTCAATGTTTCGTCTGTCGTAAAAACGCTGAACAATAACCGACATGGCATTCTTGCGTTTAAAAATACTTCCAACAGACTGCACGTTTTCGCCTTTCAACATCCAAGTTTTGTTGTTAATCAGTATGAAGGTTTGCGAAATACTGTAGTCGCTGATAAAATTGAGGTTTGACTTTTCATTCGGTCGGAAGTATATAGATTGAATGGCCCAAGTGGCTGAATCTATCCATGCATAGCCTTTTAGGGCAAGGTCTACTTTAGAGATACCAACGAAGTGGATTTTATAAGTAGTTCTATTATCTACTTTTTGTGTATCGGTAAGAAAATAGCGATAGGTGGTTAAAGCACCCGGAGAAAATGGAGAAACAAATGACTTTCCAGCCAAGACAAATAAATTATCGTAAGCATTAATGGTTACAAAGGTTCCGTTAGCTAACTCAGAAATAGAGATATTGTCGATTCCTGTAATTTGTGTTGCTTTGGTATAGCGTCTTGTTACTTTAGGCTTTTTACGGTAGTATACATCCGTTAAATCTTCTTTGATAATTCCACGGATGTAAACCTTGCCTTCATCAATGGTGTCTTTATTGTCGAATGCAAAGCGAAACGGCTTAAAATACCAGCGATTGATAAACTTTTCGCGTGGATTCAATAACCCAACTTCCAACTTTTGATACTCTTCTAATTTGTAGCTATCTAAATTATCTTCACGATTAGCGGCCTTGTTTTTCACCACTTTATGGTAAACGTAGTTAGCTGTAGTATCTACATATTTCTTTCGTTTCCCGGCTTTAATGGTTACCTGACTTAACTCGATGTTTTCAGAGCCCATTTCTACGTTCAACACCTGCGTTGAACCGCGTTTGATTTTGTATGTTTTACTTGGATAGCCCAGGTAAGAAAAGATAATGGAATCGGCCTTTTCAACCGTATTGAGATAATAGAAGCCCCCTTCATCGGATGTTGTAGCCGTAATTGTTCCCTTTAATCTTACGTTGGCATAAGAAAGGGCTTCTTTCGTTTTTCCGTCAATGATTTTTCCACGAATCTCAGTGTATTGCGCATAAAGCGACTGCCCTGCGAGAAGGCAAATTAAAAACGAAAGTCGAAAGGGGGTAAAAACGCTATTTATCACAATTACACAAAGAAAGGCAGATTTCTGAAACAATAAAATTAATCAACAGCCAAAAAAGAAAATGGTCCTCGGAATAACCGAAAACCATTAATAAACGTGTTATAGTTACATTTATTTTTTCAACCCAATTTCGCGTAAACGCTCATCTAAGTATTCACCTGCACTTGAAGCCGGGTATGCCAATGGATTTTTTTCGTCAACACAAGAAGGCAAACAATCCAATCGCATTTCAGAACGCGGGTGCAAGAAGAATGGAATGGAATAGCGATGCGTATGCCATTTTTCTTTAGGCGGATTCACTACGCGGTGTGTTGTTGAACGCAATTTATTGTTCGTTAAGCGCTGCAACATATCGCCAACATTCACCACGATACAACCTTCCGGAGCAGTAATATTAAGCCATTCGCCTTGTTTATTCAATAGCTGTAATCCATCTGCCGATGCGCCAACTAACAATGTGATAAGGTTAATATCTTCATGTGCTTCGGCTCTTATCGAAGATTTAGGCTCTTGCGTGATTGGTGGATAGTGAATAGCACGCAAAATGGAATTCCCGTTGCGAATATGCTGATCGAAATAAAACTCGCCAATACCCAAGTGAATGCCAATGGCACGCAACAGCTCCTTACCTGATTTTTCAAACGATTTAAAGAGTTGGTTGCCCAAATCGGCAAATTCCGGCAATTCACTTACTTTAATATTATCCGGATAATCTTTTTTGTCCAACACTTCCCCTTCAACTTCCTGTCCGATTTGCCAAAACTCTTTCAAATCCGGAGCTTCACTGCCTTTTGCATGTTCTCTTCCAAAAGAAGTGTAGCCACGCTGCCCCGCATATTCAGGAATTTCATAGGCCTTTTTTTGTTCGGTCGATAATTGGAAAAAAGCTTCGGTTAGTGCATAATAACGATCGATGAGCTCTTGTGGAACACCATGATTGCGGACAGAAACAAATCCTGTTTCTTCAAACGCCTTTCCTAATTCTTCTACAAATTTTTGCTTGGATTCGTTGTCGCCTTTCACAAATTCGCTGAGGTCAACAATTGGAATAGTTGTTAATGACATACTGTTTAGATTGATTATGTTGGAAAAGTAACTGTTTTGCGCCTAAAAGAGAAGCAATTTATTGCTCTACTGTTGTGGTATCGGCAATTTGCATACTCGTTATATTCGTGCCGGATGCGGTAAAAATTTTGCCTTTGGTAAGTTTTCTGGTTTTTAAAAAAGCTATAGCTTCTGCTTCGCTTTTCACCACACGTAAATTTCGTGCGGCATAAAAATTAACCTGCGGCTCGGGTTTATCATAAACAAACAAAACCTCGTCTTTATTGCTGTTTTTGGCAATGTATTCTCCTAAAATTTTATCACTAGCATATGCTTCTCCCTTATAATTTTTCGGCCCCGGAAGATTCGACACAGTGTATTGTACAACAAGCAAAATTAAAGTTATTAAAACCATCACATTTAGTTTCACATCGCTGATAACTCCGGCCTTTTTTACTTTATCGTACAATATGCCTATCAGTACGGCAAAGAACAACGATGCATAAAGCACTGTAAAATCGTGGGCTGAATAATTTAAGAAGATGAAATGTAACAACACGATTGGAAGTACCGATAGCCATATAAATCGATAGCCATTCTCGGAGAATACAATCTTAAGTTTAGCTTTAGAAATACCTAGCCAAACAAAGGCTACAATGAGGATATAATAGATAAAGTAGTTAACGAGATAGTTGAAGAAAATGTTTTTTAGATAGATAAAGTAGGACACTAAAAAACTGAAATAACCACCCCCTCTGTTGCCTATGCTACCACGAATCAAATAACGATTAAACCATTCAATAGATAATGCAAAATCTCCGGCTATTTGAGCGTATTGAAATTCTACTAATCGCAAAGCAAAAATCGAAACCAGAATGGTACTCCATAGCAACATGCGGAAACCTTTTTCCTGTTTCACATGGAGCAGCGAATACACCACAACGCCCAATGCAAAGAAAACACCAAGCCACGAAGTGTAAAGCATCAAAAACAAAATCACAACATAGAAAAACACATACTTCGGCACAAAGAATTTTCTGCGGATTATCATTTTCAGTGCCACGTAAACGCCAATCACAAAAACGGTTTGCACAGCCATGTCGCTCATATACACATTACCTTGAAACCACATAGTAGCAGGCGAAAACAGATAGAATAAAAAGGCAATGAAAGAGGAAACATGGAGGTGGCTGCGAGCTCGATTAAAACTCAACAAACAGACAATGAAGTAGACAAATAGTGCAGAAAGAAAATGCAAGAAGTAGTTGAAGATTTGGAGCGAAACTACATCGGGTCGAACATGAATCAACTTAAACACCAAGTACGGAAAGTAATAGGCGAAGGGCGGATGTGATACATAATAGAAATTCCCTTCTTCGTCTACTACTTTGCCGGTGGCATTGGCAAAATTATTGATGAATTTGTCGGCTTCATTGTTATAGGTCATTACCGGATTGTAATGATAGTTTTCGATACCATTATCCCACCACACCTGTAAAACCCGCAGTGTTACAGCGGTGCAGAACTCGTGGTGCTTCGACAAAGGACGACCCAATTGCGGTAATCGCACGGCTACCGAAAGTAGAAATGCAACTAAAAGTATGGGTAATGTTTTGCGAAGAAATAGCATGTATCGAATTTAGCCTACTTAGGATTATTGTTTCTGTTCTTGCCGTAATATTTGTTTCTATTTTTATTGTTGCCGGAACCACCGTTGTTGTTGCGTTGTCCGTTTTGTCCGCCACGATTGTCACGTCCCGGTCTTGCGCTTACATCGTTGCGAATTCGACTGTTATTGCCATTCGAAGTCAGCGCACTAATGTTATCTTCCAAGCCTAATTTCAAACCGTCATGCGATAAAATACGCAGGTCATTTTTGATGATTTCATCGTTAGTGTTTTCTTTCGTCCAGTTCTGATACACCAGCTTCATATAGTTACCAATGGTTTGCGCAAAAGCCTGACGTTTTTCCGGATCTTTTTCTTCCAAAGCCTTTTTCACTAAGGATTCTACGTTCTTGCCATAATGGCGATGACGAATTTTTCCTTGCGGATAAGGTAGTGGCTCGGGCTTTTTCTCTACCAACGCACGTGTAGTTTTCGGATAAGGAGAATCTACATCTAATTTAAAATCAGAAATAATAAACAACTGATCCCACAATTTGTGACGAAAATCCTCCACGTTTCTGAGTGCAGGATTGAGTTGCCCCATTAATTCAATAATCTCGCGCGCCATTTGATTGCGCTTTTCGCGGTCTTCAATCTTTACACAAATCTGAATGATTTGCTGCACATGTCGGCCGTATTCATGTAGGTTGATATCTTCACGTAATGTATTGTATTCCATATTGGTCTTTACAGTTTTTGAATTTGAAAAAGATACATCACCTCGAAAGAGGGATGGTTAAAGCGAAAGAAATTCAAGTGTTCAGAAAAACAAACCGAAAGCAAACGGAAGGATTGATGCTCGGCTTATGTAGAACGAATTATCTTAAGCTTAGCAAATTTCAACATTATTTTCTTTTCTCCAAAGTTTGGGAAGAATATAGTTGCTATGCGATTGGTAGCATTGCCTTCTAAGGTCAATACCTTGCCATCGCCAAATTTTTCGTGTTTTACCTCCATTCCGGTAGTCAATCCCGAAACATCATCCGGCACAAAAGGCTCGGATGGGCCGGTTCGAGGGGCTGTTGGTGTAGAAATAGGCTGTCGTTGTACCAATTTTCCTAATCCGGAAATGCTCGATGTTCCGCCAAAAGATGACTTGATTTGCGAGGCTTTATTTTGCTCGCCATGTACGGACAAAATACTGTCGGGCAGCTCCTTTAGAAAGCGCGAAGGTTCGCCAAATTGTACGTTCCCGAACTTATAGCGCGAGGTGGCATAGGTTAGAAACAATCGTGTTTCTGCACGTGTAATCGCTACATAAAACAACCTGCGCTCTTCTTCCAAATCGTCCATGGAGTAAAGCGATTGTGCAGAAGGAAACAAACTTTCTTCCAATCCAACTACATACACCACAGCAAACTCAAGCCCTTTGGCAGCATGTGTTGTCATTAACTTCACACAGTCTTCGTTTTCGGTTTCTTTTTCCGTTCCGGTTAACAACGAAATGTTTTGCAAATAAGCACCCAAGGTTCTGTCGTCTACAAATTCGTCTTCGCTCACCACTAAATCCTCCTCAACGAATTCTTTTATACCGTTCAACAACTCTTGTATGTTCTCATACCGTGCAACACCCTCAACGGTCTTATCGTTATACAAATCGGCCAAAAGCTTTGTGGTTGTGGCAATGTGGGTTGCTAAATCAAATGCTGTTTTTTGTGTCGACAGCGCTTGAAACGACTTAATCATGAGCACAAATTCGTGAATCAGTGTTTTAGTGCGGGTCTGAAAATCGTACTGGAAAATATTTTCCATGATGTCCCATGGACGCTTTCCTTCGTTGGCAGCAAAAATTATGATTTTATCAATAGACGTTTGCCCTATACCTCGCACCGGATAATTAATCACGCGCTTCATTGCTTCTTCATCGTAATGATTAATAGAGAGCTTCAAATAGGCTAATAAATCTTTAATCTCTTTTCGTTGATAGAACGACATGCCCCCATAAATCTTGTAGGAAATATTGTGTCTTCGCAACGACTCTTCAAAGGAACGCGATTGCGCATTGGTTCGATAAAGAATAGCAAAGTCGTTATTCTTATAATGCTTTCTGTTCTTGAGCTCCATGATGCTATCGGCCACCCAACGGCCTTCTTCGTTATCAGAAGCTGTTCGAACAACTTCAATCAATTCGCCCTGATCGTTCGATGTCCAAATTTCTTTTTTAATCTGATTTTTGTTTTTATAAATCAGTTCGTTAGCGGCTTGTACAATATTTTTTGTGGAACGGTAATTTTGCTCCAACTTAAACACTTTCAAATCCGGAAAATCGGTTTCGAAATTTAAAATATTGTCGATGGTTGCACCACGAAACGCATAGATACTCTGTGCATCATCGCCCACAACAGTAATGTTTTCATGGACAGCAGCGATACTTTTAATGATTGAATACTGCAATTGATTGGTATCTTGAAACTCATCTATCAGCACATACTTAAACTTGTGCTGATATTTATATAACACCTCCGGAAATCGATTGAGCACCTCATAGGTCTTCAACAATAAATCATCAAAATCCATAGCACCCGATTTGAAACAACGATTGCAATACTCCGCATAAATTGTTTTGGTTTCAGGACGTCTAGTATCACGGTCTTCGCTTAATAAATCAGCATCTTTGGCATAATCTTCGGGAAAAACCAATGCATTTTTACAAGCTGATATTCGCCATTGAATGGTGGAAGGTTTGTAGATTTTATCGTCCAAACCTTTCTCTTTGATAATCGTTTTTATCAACGACTTAGAATCTTCAGTGTCGTAAATAGTGAAGTTCGCAGGATATCCAATTTTCTGAGCATCTACGCGCAACAATCGTGCAAAGATAGAGTGAAACGTACCCATAAAAAGCGAACGTGCATTGGTACCGGCAATCTTCTCGATACGCTGCCGCATACTCTCCGAAGCCTTATTGGTGAAGGTAAGCGCCAAGATGGAAAAGGGATCAACGCCATGCTGCAGCAAATGGGCAATACGATAGGTTAATACACGCGTTTTCCCTGAACCCGGTCCGGCTACAATCATTACCGGTCCATCGGTGTTCACTACAGCACCTCGCTGTACTTCATTCAATTCGTCTAAATAGTTCTTGTTCACTTTGGCGAATATAGCCGATTGGGGAAATCAAAAGGCATTATTTTGTTCACAAAAAACGCAAACTGAATATCAGTTTGCGTTTCGATAATAGGAATATAAATAATGAGTTTATTCTTTCACGAATTGTTTCACCACTACATTGTTGCCCATAATTACTTTAATAAAGTATTCACCTGAAGGTAAGTCTTCAATAGACATTCTTTCGTTTGGTGTAACGTTTTTCACAGCTTGCCCAATCATATTATACAACACGGCTTCCACAATTTGATTAGTACCCAGAATTTGTACATTAATAAAATCTTTTGATGGTGAAGGGAAAACAATGATAGAAGGCGTTGTTTCATCACCGTCAAAGTTTACAGCAACAGTATTCGTGTATTCAACATCACCATCAAAGTCAACTTGTTTTAAACGGTAGTAGTTCCAACCTGAAAGTGGCGATTTATCTAACCATTGGTAATTTTGCTGAACTGTAGTGTTTCCGGCACCTTTCACGGAACCAATAGCCTCAAATTGAATTGCATCTGCACTTCGTTCAACAATAAATTTATCGTTGTCGATTTCAATAGCTGTAGCCCAATCTAACTGACTGTAATTTTCCACTTTCCTTCCAGTGAAGAACAACAATTTCACCGGAAGGCCTGTCCCTGAAGGATTTGCGCCATTCAATGTGAATTTAGAGAAAGAGGTCATGCCCGTTAATGTGTATTGGTTCGGACAAGCTAGGAAGCCAACGGTTGGATAGTCTGCACCTCCACTTCCTGTTGCAAAGCCTGTATTGCCTGGTTCTCCGTTTTTCAACAAATAACGAACCGCTGTACCGCCTGCAGAAGTTACCGGACTAATATCCTGCCCTCCATTACCCAATACCGTTACATTGTAAGACGAAACACCTCCGCCCGGATTGGTAATGTCCCATTGCAATGGAGAAGCCAAATTAAACACAATCTGATCCAATGCACCATCGGCTCCTGCTGTACCTTGTCCGATTTGCTGACCAACTGCAGTCTTGGTTTCTAAATCACAATACGCTACAGTTTTCACAGGTGTTGTACTGTTCGTTTCCAAATAACCTAATAAGTCTGAACCGCTAGTTCCCGTTGGTGTAATCGTAAACCCTTGTGCATTTTGTGTGCTATGTCCAATAGGGAAGGTATAGGTAGAAGCCCCATCTGTTTTGCGCTTCAATCTACCTTGAACGTATTTGTCTGAGCCTGATGTGTTACCTCCTGTTATGGCCGTAGTAGACATATTGGAAACATACATAGTATTTGCATTCGTCTTCACTATGCCTTTATAGAAGGCAAGAGAAGTCGTCATTTCTTCATCTTGAGTGATTGTAACTAAATCTCCTGCATTTGTTTTGTCCATATACATATTCACCATGCTCGAAGGTAAACCTGCGCCAGGATTTTGAGGCGTTACACTGCCTACAAAGCCATAGCTTGCTGTTGTTGGGAATGTTCTTGTATCGGTGCGAACATTACCGGTTGCGCCACTAGTCGCAATAGAACCCCCATATTTAAATGTTGCTCCGGGTTTAACCTCAAAGGTTGACGTTCCGGCATCTGTAATGGTAAATCCGCTACCCAATTGGAAACAAGCAGGTGAGTTTACATTCATTGTTCCGGCAACACCAAATCCGGCTTGTGCAACAACGTTTGCAGCACCTACTCCAACATTTGCTCCTGTTGAATTTAATTCAACATTATAGTAGTTAATATTTGTGCCGGGAGTACCATTATATGTGCCACGTAAGGAGTGTGTTTGAGTGGATGATGTTCCATACAATTCAACCGTTCCACCTGTAATGGTATAAACAGAATCTATACCCTCTAACTGCGGTAAAGTTTCACCTATTTTACTCATTCTAAAGGTTCCTCCTGTCATTGTTAATCCCGCATTTCCGGTAATTGCATTATTCGTTGGGTCAAAAACACCATTGGTTATCGTTAAGTTTTTTGAAATAGTGAATGCAGATGTGACCGACTTAGTTCCTGCATTAGTTATGGCTACTTTATAATAACCTCCTGAAGGTGCTCCAGAAATAGTTTGAGAACCGTTACCATTTAATTCAACGGTTCCTCCCGTTAATGAATAATTGTTGTAATTAGAAAGTTGCGGGAGAGTAGTAGAAAGAACTGAAGATTGGAAAGTGCCATCTGTCATCACTAACCTTCCAGAGCCGGTTATAGTAGCTGAAGGGGTTTCCACCACTATTCCTTTGCGTATATCTAAGCGCCCTCCCAATGCATCTAACGTGGTACCATTACTAATCGCAATATTATTGGATGGCGTAAGGGTGAGTGAATTGTTTGCTAATTCAGCGATAACTATTTTGGAAGTTGAGCCTGAGGTAATAGCATCTCCTGTCGTTTGGATGGCTTTACCTATATACCAAAATGTGGCCGTTTGGTTGAACGTTTTGTTGGATATACTTAATTGTACATTCCCATCATTAGCCGTGTTTTTTACGATGCCATTTTGGTGAGTTATTTTAAGTGTACTACCCTGAGCCGAAGAGAAAGTATTTGTGCCTGTGCCGCCATTTGATATAATCAACGGAGCAGAGCCATTAAACCCAAAATCTAGTAATCCCCCATCTTCTACGGTCATAGTAGATGAATTGTTTAACACTAAATTATTTGTAGATAGCTGTACTTTCGCATTGTTTTTTATAAACATCGGAACGCCTGCCGTACCTCCAGTGCCAATAGCAGAAGCTACATTTACTAGCTGTGTAGAAGTGCCCGTAAAATTAAATTGTTGATCTGCAATAGCTCCTAAGTTGATGATGGTTGGGTTTGCCCCTACAGTAAGATTTCCTTTCAGATTCACAATAGCCAATGCTCCATTGGCCGTTCCATAGCTATTTTGGTTTAATTTAAAATTGGTATTGGTAGTCGTGTTAGAGCCATTCATTATTACATTCCCATTTATATTTAAAGTTACGCCACCGCTAGGTGAGTTACTTGCTCTTACCGAAAAATCTCCAGGGCAGTCAATTTCTAGATTTCCTTTCAAATTCACTGTAACAGTAGCAGTGGAAGTTCCTAAAATGACTGTTCTAGCAGATGACCAACCACTGCTTAGTTTAAAGTTTCCTTGAATTCCTATAGTAGCCGTTATTCCGGCCGTAGCAATAAACTTAATGTCAAATCCATTTGGTGATAAAATCTCTAAATTTCCGTGACATAAATTAGTAGTTCCATAGCTATTCCCTAACATTTCCCAGTGGTCAGCTACAGTACTTCCTGCTAAATCAATATAAACATTTCCAAAAGCTGCTGTGTAACCATTATAGGTATTGGTAGTTACATTGCCATTTATCAAAGGTTGATTGCTACTACTGGTCACTTTCCAATCCCAAATATAAAGATTAGAGTTAGGTGCAAAGTTTTCTGTACCAGCCCATATAGAAGTGCTTGGATTTGCAAATGCAAACCATAAATATACATCTGCATTGTCTTGTACAGTAAACGTTCCTGCAACAGTTAGAGAAGCTTCTACCCAAAGTTGACCTCCAGTTTCTACTTTAAGTAAAGTTCCTCCAAAGGTACATGAAGAAGTATTTGTTAAGACTCCACCGTTTTGAATGATGACTGAAGAAGCAGAAGCCGAACCTGTAATATCTATAGCATGGCGGATGTAAATATTATTTGAAGACCCAAAGCTTGGAGCCGCATTAGCAGTCCAAGTGCCACTAATTAATTTCTCCCATGTTGCCGTTCCTCCAGTTGTTGTCCAAGTACCTGCGCTTGTAGTACGGAAACTATTATTGGGAATGCTACTAATTACATAACTACTACTTGTAGGAGTACTAGTATACCCAGAGGCTGTAGCCGTCAATGTATACGTTCCATCGGTACCATGTACTACTCCGCTGAATGTTGCGGTACCTCCAGATGCTGACACTGGTCCTGCACCAGCAGTAAGAGCAGCAGGCGTAGAGCAAACTAATGTAACCGCTGTACTAAAATCCAAGTCGGTATTGTTGTTCGCATCTTGTCCTAAAACAGTAACGGAAGGTATCATGGTGGCTCCATTTGTGGTGTTGCTTGGTTGTGTTCCAAAGGTTAACTTAGTTGCCGTAACTTCAATCCGGTTAATATCATTCCCTGAATTGTTATCCGATACAGCACCACCGGCATTTCCTGAAGCAAAGGTTGAACTTGAACTTCCTGTTGATGCAGAAGTTACGGTAAAAACCATCTTTTGATTATCGGTAACCGTACTATTGAATGTAACACGAAGATTCAATGCTAATGTTCCTCCATCAGTGGTAGTAAGTCCGGTAAGTCCGGTAAAAGTTAGATTCCCTCCACTCACACTCACCACACTACCAACAGGGGAAGAGCCATTGAAAATTCTTGCATTTCTGATATTAGCGCTATTGGTTACTGAAAATGTGATAGCCGATAAATCTGTTCCTAATGCATCAGCATCTGTTGTTCCTCCACCGTCACGTACAGTAAAGCCCATCACACCTATACTTCCGGACGCTCCTGTGCCGGTATTAGTAAGGGTTGTGCCCTGATAAAGTGTATAGTCTATATTTGTATTACTGCTTGCGCTAGATCCGCTGTTGAATTGAATATCACTTGCTGCACTTGCCGATACAGTAATTGTCTGTGTTGCAGCAGAACTTGTACACCCACTTTTTGAAGCGGTAACACTTAATGTGCCGGAAGAAGATGCTGTTGTTGCATAGTCAACAGATATTGTATTGGTAGTTCCAGTTACACCAGTTGCACCAGTTCCCGAATACGACCAGTTATAAGTAACACCAGATACGTTTGTTACTGTATATGCTACTCCGGTTTGTCCAAGTGCTACTGAGTTGGTAAAGACGCTAAAATTTGGTGTTGCAGGAGTATTGTTCGTAATTGTAATTTGGTTTGAAGTAGCAGTAGTTGGCGATGGACAAGTAGCATTACTTGTCATAACACAGCTTACCGTATCCGAATTGGCTAATGCTGAATTAGAATAGGTAACGCTGTTAGTACCAACATTTCCTCCATTCAACTTCCATTGATAACTTGGGGATGCACCTCCATTGGTTGGCGTTGCCGTAAACACTGTAGTTGCTCCGGTACATAATGGGTTTGTTCCGGTAGTGATAGCAATGCTTACCGCAGGCGTAACCAATGCATTCACGGTCATTGTGATGGTATTCGAGGTAACCGTTGCTGAGGAAGGACAAGTAGCATTACTTGTCATGTCGCATGTTACGGTTTGTCCGTTTGTTAGTGTTGTTGTTGTAAATGTAGTTCCACCCGTCCCTGTATTCACCCCATTCACTTTCCATTGGTATGTTGGAGAAGCACCTCCGTTAGTTGGCGTTGCTGTGAAAGTAACGCTTGTACCTGCACATATTGTTGTGATTCCCGAAACTGCGGCAGGACTCGATACGATACTAACTGATGGAGTAACTGTTGTGTTGATGGTTAAGTTTGTTCCGTTATCTGTTCCTGTTACAGCCGGAGAATTACTTGTTACACGGATTCTGTAGCCTGTGCCGGTTGTTGTTCCACCTGGAATAGTAGCGCTGATGGTCTGACTTCCACTTGCATCTGATACAATTGTTCCAATAGCTGTGGGTGACGAAAACGATCCTGAAGCATTTGATAGTTCTGCCGAAAAAGTACATGACCCTCCACCTGGAAAATTTCCCGCAGGTGAATAGGTAAATGGCACGCTCACCGATGTTCCGCTACAAAAAGGTGAGCCGGAAATTGCATTGGTAGTAATAGTGTTTGCTGTTACATTAATTAAAACTTCATTACTCGTTACTGTTGCACTACAAGGTGAGCCGTATGTTGATTTGCAAACAACAAAATAAGAACCAGCACTTCCAAAATTAGGAACATAGGTTGTACTTGTTGCCCCACTGATAGCATTAGTATATGGCCCTCCTGTAACTGTACCGTAGTACCATTGGCGTGATGATGGTGTACTTCCCTCTGTTACCGTTAATGTTGAACCGGAAACCGAAACCGACAAGTTTTGTGTTGTTGTTGGAGCGATTGAAGTAGTCGATGATACCGCACTGAATTGAGCAACACTGGATGTTGTATTACATGCACCACTCGAGACTATACACTGATAATATTCTGTTGCCGTTGCGGATGAACTTACCACCAAACTTACAGTAGTAGCACCGCTGTATGTGAATGTTGCAACCGTTCCATTGCTAACGTTCGACCACCCTCCGGAACCTGTGGCACTCTTTTGCCATTGGTATGTCAAAGAAGAACCTGTGGCAGCTACTGTATACGTTACTGTATTCGATAAACATGCACTTTGTGGTGTTGTTGGTTGCGTTCCGATAGTTGGATTAGAACAACTTGGGTTGATGGTGAATGTCTGCGTATTCGAGTTTTGACATCCCGATGTAACCCCTACAGTTGCAGTACCGGCTGAAGCAATGTCGGCTGCATTAATGGTTGCGGTTAACTGTGTGCTACTTACAAATGTTGTAGTTCTAGCACTTCCGCCCCATGTAACGGTTGAAACTCCTGTTACAAAATTGGTTCCGTTAACGGTAATCGTAAAACCTGCTCCTCCTGCTGTTGCAGAACTTGGAGATATAGATGTTGTGGTGGGTGCATTCACAGGAACAAGTTCGCCTGTGGATAAAAGCGCACATGGATAATTGGTTCCACTGATGTTAAACTGAATTTGACATAACTGGGTGGAGGTTAAGCCTGATGCCGAAGTTCCAACGAAAATTTTTCCGGCTGTACCGGTGGAACCTCCTCCTATTGTTCCTGTCCAACCGGTAATCGTAATCGTTTTACCGCTCGTCCAAGAAACGCCATTACTTGCTGCAAATTTAAGTGAATGGGCATTGGAACCTAAAGCAATAGTGCTGGAATTGGTTAGGTTGAGTGTTGACGAACTGGTAATTGTTGTGCCTGTGGCAATAGATGTTGTACTTAACGTTCCTCCATTCAAAACAACTTGTGACGCAAAAGTTGCTGTAGTTGAGCTTGGGTTAAGTCTTAGCTCGCCAGTGGTTATGGTTGTAGCTCCGCTATAGGTATTAGCAGCATTGCTCAATGTTAATACACCGGAACCAGAACCAATTTTTGTCAGGTTCCTACCTGTTCCGCTGATGATGGAGCTAATTGTTATACCACCGCTGCCATCAGTTGCTATGATGTTTTCGCTAGTGTTTGCCAATACAACATTCATCGTTTTTCCTGTACCTGTTTCATTATCTTGCAGCGTTAATAGAAAACCACTGTTGTTTCTAAGTATAACATTTGAAACACTATTTACTGTTGTTCCATTTAGCGTTAAACTCCCATTTGTAGAGGAACTGCCAATTGTTAATGCGCGCGTTCTTGCAGAGGTGACCTCAATTGCCCCTATAGACAAGGAAGCTGTTCCCATATTAATACCAGCAGTAGTTGCAGTTCCAGTATTTGCAAACTGTGCAATGTTAGAAGTTAACCATGCGCCAGATGCTGTACTAGGAGACCAGTTAGCAGCAGTATACCAAGCTGTTGATGCACCAGTATTGGCCCAAGTAATTTGAGACCAACCTTTTGGAGAGTTTATAAAAACAAGTATCAAAAATGCAATCAGCGTACGTGTTATTTTCATAGTGTTCATTTGAGCGGTGCGAATGTAATGTATATGTGTTGTGCTAATGTTATTTATTTAGGAAAATTCTTCATCGGCCTATTAGCAAATCCTTTGCCAAAAATGGGGGTAACACCGAATTTTGTCGTTTAATTTCTTTTATGTGTTTTATCGCTTTGTTTGTGTTCTGAAAGGAAGACAAACAAAGGGTTTTGGAAATTGTTTCGTTTTAGAAAAGTTTAATTTTTATGTGGCCTGTTTACCTGGTTTACATTGTCTTAATATGAGTGTCTATTATTTTAGCATTGAGCTGTCTAATTGAACAGTCGGAAAGTTGATTTAGCCAAAGAATAACTGCCTTTTATGGGCTATGCTTTTGCAGTGTTGTCGATTTTAACAAATTGCTAGTTTGAAAACGGATGCTGCGTGAAGGATTGAAGCGGAAAGCCCACAGGGCCAATTCCTATTGGCACGAGGACTTGCAGCGAAAAGCCTGTTCTCGCTGCTTAGCGAGACACGCCCAACTTGTATTAATGCTGTTGAAGGGGTGTATTAGTACATCGATTAAGGGGATATAGAATATCGCTTTTGTTTTTCTACCTTTATGGAAATTCCTTTTATGAAAAAAATGTTGTTGTTGCTATTCAGTTTTGTGACTTTGGTTTCGTTTGCGCAAACTAACATTGTCGATTCTTTTCTTGTAGATGGCGTTTATCGCAATTATATTTTGCACGTACCTACGGGCTATTCGGCTGCAACGCAACATCCGCTAGTTTTAAATCTTCACGGCTACACCTCAAACGCTTCGCAAGAACAGCTTTACACGCAAATGGATGTAACGGCTGATGCGAATAACTTTCTTGTCGTTTACCCCAATGGCATTAGCAACTATTGGAACTCGTTTGGTGCCGGTGCCGATGACGTTAAATTTTTGGACTCACTCATAGAACGCATCAAACACAGCTACACTATCGACACTACTAGTATTTACAGTTGTGGCATGAGCAACGGTGGATTCATGAGTTATACCTTAGCTTGTTTACTCAGCCATAAAATTGCTGCTGTAGCTTCTGTAACCGGAACGATGAGTAATTACAACCTTTCGCATTGCACGTTAAAACATAAAATGCCTGTGCTTGATATTCATGGCACTGCCGACCCTACCGTAAACTATGCAACCGGTGTTACCAATGCCGTGGGGGTTGAGGCTACGCTTGCTTTCTGGCTAGATACAAACAACTGCGCATTGATTTCAGATACTACCGATATTCCCAACACCAACCTCACCGATGGTTGCACCGCTCAACTTATCCGTTACCAAACCTGCGAGCAAAATGCGGAAGTGTATTTCTATAAAATTGCGGGAGGCGGACATACCTGGCCGGGAGGTTCTGTAACCGTTGGGGTTACCAATAGAGATTTTAATGCAAGTACCGAAATTTGGAATTTTTTCAAACGTCATAAACTCAATACTTCGGTGGGTATTAACGACAGCAAAACGGAGACAATAAACGCTTATCCCAATCCGTTCGACAATGTGATTTCGCTTCACCTTACTTCCCCGCAAGATGTGTTGCTTTACAATGCCCTAGGGGAAGTGGTTTTCGAGGCGAAACACCAACAGCAAAAGATTTCAATCAACACCGCTTCCTTGGCACCGGGGCTTTATTTTTTAGTAACTGATGATCATCAATCGCTGAAGTCGGTAAAAAGGATGATTAAATAAGCATTATTGCTCTACCCCAAAACGAACCACTACAGGATAGTGATCTGAACAGTTTTCGCGAATGGTATTGTAGTTGTAAATGGGTAATGAGGGCGAAAAAAGTAGATAATCGATTCGAAAAAAACTGAGTTTGTTTACAAAAGTAGCACCAATACCATTTCCCTTTTCTACAAAGGCATCCACCAATCCATTACTCAATTTATGATAGGAATACGAAATGGGTTGGTCGTTAAAATCGCCACATACAACAACAGGAACCGATGACGATTGCGTAGCTTCATTGATTTGTGCAACTTGTACAGCTCGCTTGGCATAAGCACTTTTAAGCTTTCGTAAAATGTTTTTCACCTTCAACCAACTGGCTGTTTTTTCTTCCTCAATTTTTTCAATAGTGTTGTAATCATCATAGCCTAAATGAATCGATTGTAAATGGGTATTGAATACGCGTATTTTTTGTCCTCGTATGTCTACATCTGCCCATTGACAATTGTTAGATAATGCATTTGAAAAATCAACTGTTCCTGTATCGCGGATAGGAAACTTCGAAAAAATAGCTAAACCCCAATGTAAATCAATCAAACCGTGCTTCCTAGAGTTGTAATGCCGGGTAAATGTTTTGTTGAAATAGGAATAGGCATAACCCAAACTATCGCGTAAAAACAGTTCGTTTTTTTGTTCTATGGTATCTTGCGAATAGAATTCCTGAAAACAAATAATATCAGGATTTTCGCGCTGAATAAGCGATAAGATTTTATGACGGGTTTCGCTATTGTGTGACCAATTATACAAATCAAAATTTTTGACATTATACGTCATAATCGAAACGGCATCTTTCGGAATTGTTGTTGTTTTAGAGAAGGATATAAACGTTCGAATTTGCGTCCAGCAAAAGAATAAAGCAAGTAACGATACAATGAAATAAGGCTTTCTGTTTAACAACCAAAATAAAACAAAGCAGAGGTTAAGGATTAAAAAAGCCGGAAACAACATACCCACAAAGGCAAGCCACCAAATGGTTTCAGGACTAATAAGGCCGGAATATTTTGATGCCAACAGCGAAATGGCAACAACCCCATTCACACTCAGCATCGTGTTTCTTAGTAACGCGCGTATCATTCGTTATTACCGTATTGAAACAAAAAGTCTTTTTCTTCCTTACTCAAACTATCGTAGCCCGATTGTCCAATTTTATCGAGAATAGCATCTAAACGTTCTTGTGTTTTATCTGTTGGTGCGTGTGGTTCTTCCCTTTTCCTCTCCTGCATATTAACACGTACTACTTTCATTTTCGGTTTGCGTTGAAACAATTTTTTGAATGGAGCTGAAAAAGCCAACAAGTCTCGCCCTTCTTGAATTTGACGCATGTAGAAATAACCAAATGCAGCCCCCCCAAGATGGGCAATTACCCCTGCAGAATTCCCTCCGGCAATGCCTAAATAGTTCAGCAACAACGAAAACAAAGCAATATATTTCAACTTTACACGACCGATCAACAGTAAATTGATTTCATGCTCTGGATTGATGGCGGTTACCGCAAACACAATGGCTTCAATACCTCCGGAGGCACCTACTAAATTCGACAAATCGGCTCCCGCTTTTAAAAAAGGAACAACTTGATACGCAAGTAATGCCAACAATCCGCCAAATACACCACCACCAATAAAAATTTTCCAGCCGTATTTATTGTTCAAATACAACTGATAAATCTGCCCAAACCAAAACAACATTAACAGATTTGAAAAAATATGACCCAACCCGCGATGAAAAAATATGTTCGTGAAAGCCGTCCATGGCTTATGTATAAAGCCCGTTAACGAAAGTGGCAAAGCAAAAAAAGGTGTGGCAATATCGGTTAATGTAGCATTGTCGATACTCAAGCCTATTAGGCTTATGGTGTGTTGAAGCACGAACACAACTCCACATACTACAATGATAGACCACACGAAATCGCCTTCGCGAAATTTGTCTTTTATCTCTTCTACAAATGTACCTGCCATTAATATAAAGTCGTTCTGTTTCTGTTCCAGATTTTAACTAAAATATAACCAAAAAGCGCTCCTCCAATATGGGCAAAATGGGCTACGTTATCTCCGTTCGACATGCTGATACCGCGATAGATTTCCCAAATCACATACATGGAAACAAAGTATTTTGCTTTGATAGGAACCGGGAAAAACATCAACATGAGTTCTGTGTTTGGGAATAACATTCCAAAGGCCACCAGAATGCCGAAAACAGCTCCAGACGCACCTACTGTATTAGAAAAATAAGTGCTAACAATTTCGGGATGTAGTTCAAGAGCGGATAAAACAGGATCAGCTGTTCCAGTTGCGCTATACACTAAATATACCTGCACTAACATATGCAGCACCACAGCTCCAAACCCTGTGCTGAGATAGAAAATTAGAAACCGTTGTCCACCCCAAAAACGCTCTAAAATAGAACCGAACATAAACAAGGCAAACATATTTGAAAAAATATGACCCAAGTTGCCATGCATAAACATGTGGGTCACCAACTGAAAAGGTTGAAAGGAGGAGTTTGCTGTTGGGTCGACACGTTTAATAAAATCGTGCGTATTAAAAATATAGTGCAAACTCAGCATGTCGTTTAAACTCCCCATCATTTGCGATGCCAAAAACAGCAACACATTGATAGCTATCAAATTAAAAACGACCGAGCGGGTGTCAATAGACCGATTGTTGGTATTAAACATGCGCTAAAGGTAGCAGACTAAGTATAGTCTGCAAAAAAATTAAAGGAAATTATGGATTGCCTCAGGCAAAAGCGTTGCTTACTTCTTCTGTCTGCGCAGAAATACCGCCCCTTGTGTTGAAAGTTGATTTACGTATTCTTTCTCATCCTTCTTGAACACCAAATAACCGGCCGTGTCCGATTGAAAATAAATATCTCCTGTAATGAATTCTCGTCCGTTTTTTTGCCACATAATAAAACCGGTTTTTTCAACCTCTTTTTTAGTATTGATCGATTGTGGAGCAACAAAGGTGGAAAACATAATCACATTTCTTCCTTCCAACGACATGCTCCCTCCGGCTCCTGTTGTAAAAACAATATCCATTTGTGTGCAAGAGTCGCGTAGTACTTTATAAAGTTTGGGCGGAAGTGGTGAAAATGCAGCCGGGGCAGGCTTATTCTGTGCATTAATGGCACAAAACGAAAACATAATCAATAGAATTGTAAATAGATTTTTCATTCCCTTTTCAGTTCAAATTCAATGCCAAACGGAGCCCTTTCGCAAAAATAGTTGTTGTAACATGGAAATTGTGCATTTCCTTTCGGCTGTTAATATAGAAAAATAGTCATATATGAAAAAAGCCCTCTGCATAATTGCAAAGGGCTTTTCGCTATAATTCTTTGTGTACTTTATTTCTGACTTACACGAACATCAATTCTTCTGTTGCGTGCACGTCCTTCTTCTGTATCATTCGAAGCAACAGGATATTGATCTCCGTAACCTTCGCCATTCAATCGTTTTGCATCAACACCTAATTTAACCAACTCAGCTACTACGTTTTTAGCTCTTTCGTCAGATAATTTCAAGTTTGCTTTTGCATCGCCTGTGTTATCCGTATAACCGCCTACTTTCAAACTTACTTTAGGGAAAGCTTTCAAGATTTCGACAATGTTGTTCAGTTGATCTTGCGAAGATGGTTTCAAAACTGCTTTTCCGGTTTCGAACTCTAAACGATCGAAAGAGAACCATGTTGTTTTGTCTACTGCTTTTGTTTCATCGCTGATGAAATCAACCAATTTACCTTCAACTGCATTTTCTGAAGTCAAGTTCATGGCATATCCTGTAGATAATTTAAGCGCTTTTTCGTAGCTCGCTACTGTTGCATCCGTTCCTACAGAATCTGTTTTCGTTTCAGTAATAACAGTTTCTGTTTCCATTTGGCAACAAGCTGTTTTTGTGTTATCTACAGCAATAAGTGGAGCAATAGCTAAACCAACCAACGAAGACAATTTAATCAAGATGTTCATTGATGGACCTGAAGTATCTTTAAACGGATCACCTACTGTATCACCTACAACCGCAGCTTTGTGTGGTTCAGATTTTTTGTAGAAGATTTCTTTTTTGCCGTTCACTTCAATTTCAACACCTTTTTCGAACGATTTTTTTGCGTTATCCCAAGCACCACCGGCATTGTTTTGGAAGATAGCCCAAAGCACACCCGATACGGTAACTCCGGCCATGTAAGCACCTAAACACTCAGCACCCATCGCTACTCCAATTAAGATTGGCGTAAGAATAGTGATAGCACCCGGCAACAACATTTCACGCAACGCTGCTTTAGTTGAAATCTCTACACATTTATCGTACTCCGGTTGACCTGTTCCTTCCATAATACCTGGAATTTCACGGAACTGACGTCTAACTTCATTCACCATATCCATAGCCGCACGACCCACAGCGCTCATCGCCAAAGCAGAAAACACTACCGGAATCATTGCTCCAACAAACAAAGCCGACAATACGTTTGCTTTGAAAATGTTGATACCATCGATACCTGTGAACGTTACATAGGCTGCAAACAAAGCCAAAGCTGTTAAGGCAGCCGAAGCAATTGCAAATCCTTTTCCAATAGCCGCTGTTGTATTACCAACTGAATCCAACACATCTGTTCGTCCACGTACTTCTTCCGGTAAACCCGCCATCTCTGCAATACCGCCTGCGTTATCGGCAATCGGTCCAAATGCATCAATCGCTAATTGCATAGCCGTTGTAGCCATCATTGCAGCAGCAGCAATAGCTACTCCGTAGAAACCTGCAAAATGATATGAAGAGAAAATCGCAGCAGCAAACAAAATTACCGGTGTGGCTGTACTCATCATACCTGTAGCCAAACCTGCAATAATGTTAGTCGCAGCACCTGTAGCCGATTGTTGAACGATGTTCAAAATTGGCTTAGTACCTAAAGCTGTGTAGTATTCAGTGATAGAAGAAATCGCTGCACCAACTACCATACCTATAATTACGGCAATGAATACGTTTAAGCTTGGAATATCTTTTACGCCTTCGCCAAAGAACGCCATTTTCATGGTTTCCGGTAACATCCATTTAATAACGAAATAAGACGCTACAATGGTTAAACCCATAGACACCCAGTTACCCAAATTCAATGCGCCTTGTACGTTTCCGTTATCATCTTTAATGCTCACGAAGAATGTTCCTATAATAGAGAACACTATACCTAAACCTGCAATCAACATCGGCAATACAATTGGAGCAATTCCTCCGAATGCAAAGGCTTCAGCACCGTTTTCATGAATAATATAGTTTCCTAATACCATCGCAGCTAATACCGTTGCAACATAAGAACCGAACAAATCGGCACCCATTCCGGCAACATCACCTACGTTATCGCCCACGTTATCCGCAATAGTAGCCGGGTTACGCGGATCATCTTCCGGAATTCCTGCTTCTACTTTACCTACTAAGTCGGCACCCACATCGGCTGCTTTCGTATAGATACCGCCACCTACACGCGCAAATAACGCGATTGACTCAGCACCCAAAGAGAATCCTGCCAATACTTCCAACGTTTTTGTCATGGTTTCGTAATCGTAAACACCACCTACCACAAACATTTTGAAGAAGATGATGAACAACACCGTTAATCCAAGCACCGCCAAACCGGCAACACCCAATCCCATTACAGTTCCTCCGGCAAACGATACTTTCAATGCTTGTGCTAATGACGTTTTAGCCGCATTCGTAGTTCTTACGTTTGCTTTCGTAGCGATGTTCATACCAATGAAACCCGCTAAAGCCGAGAAAAAGCAACCAATCACAAACGCCACAACAATAAGAATGTGCGAGTGTGCGGCAACTTTAGGCACTTGTGATAGAACGCCTAATGCTGTTCCGGCAATCACTACATAAATAGCTAGAATTCTGTATTCTGCTTTCAAAAACGCCATGGCACCATCGGCAATGTTTTTCGCAATGCCTTGCATTTTGCTGTCTCCGGCATCTTGTTTAGACACCCAGCTCGATAGGATAGCCATGTACACCAAGGCAATAACACCAAAGAGAGGAAGGAAGTAAAGTAAATTCTCCATAATTGATTTTTAGTGAATAAAGTTTTTTGTTTTTTTTAGAGGGCGCAAATATAAGATTTTAAGTGAATTTTTGACCGTTTAGTGCCGATATCGCTCAAAATGAACCGATTAAGTTCAAAAACGAGCATTCCCACTGCGAAAAGCCTAGCTTTGTCTCCCTATTTTATGAAGAAAAATCAACTATTTACACTTTTAGAACAATCCTACGCTCGTTTCAACACACTCAATTTTATTGAAAACGACCCCATCACTATACCCCACCGCTTCTCCAAACAACAAGACATTGAAATTATGGCCTTTTGGGTGGCTATGCTCGCCTGGGGCAACCGAAAAAGCATTATCAATAGTGGCGAAAAACTCATTTCATTAATGGATGGCGCACCGCACCAGTTCATCACCCAACATCTCGACAAAGACCTAAAACGCTTTTCCGATTTCAAACACCGCACCTTTAATTATACCGATACGCTATACTTTATCGAGTTCTTCAAACAGCATTACAGCGCTTCACCTTCGCTCGAAACAGCTTTCAGTCAACACCTTTCGAAAAAAGATAGCACCACAGAAAAGGCACTGATTGGCTTTCATGATTACTTCTTTTCGTTGGAAGACGCCCCTGATCGCACGCGCAAACATATCGCCACCCCTGTTCGAAACTCCACGTGTAAACGCCTCAACATGTTCTTGCGCTGGATGGTTCGACCGAACACCACCGGAGTTGATTTCGGACTTTGGAAAACAATAAAACCCGCACAGTTGCTGATGCCTTTAGATGTTCATGTAGATCGAAAAGCGCGCTTACTGGGTTTACTAAAACGCGAAAAAACCGATTGGCCGGCTGTGCTCGAACTCACCGAAGCCTTGCGCCAATTCGACCCAACCGATCCGGTGAAATATGATTTTGCATTGTTTGGCATGGGCGTGAATCAAGTGAATGATTAGCATTTGTGTGGCGCGTTCCCGCTAAGAAGCGGCAAACAGGCTATCCGCTTCAATCTTTGTCCCGCTATGAAGCGGAACAAAGGATTTCCGCTGCTATCCTTCGCGGGGCATCCGTGTGTTATTCATTATTTCATCTTAACGATAGCCTCTATAGTTTTATTACACTGAAACATATCGCAGTTTTAAAATATGAAAACCTCCTTTTCACATTTTAAACCCTTCCAATTTTTCGTCTTTTCTTTTCCCAAAACGTATCTTCGGCAATTCAACGTAAACACATGAAAAAAGTATTACTCTTCACCCTTGCGGTTTTTCTTTTATCAGAATCCTATGCCATCAACGATAAAATTCGTTTAGGCTTTGTGGCCTCACCGGGCATGGGCTGGTTCGCACCTAAAGGCAACGATTTGAAAAAAGGCACTGTGCAATTCGCCATGAACTATGGGGTGGTGGTCGATTATTATTTTAAAGACCAAAACTACGGTATACAATCGGGGCTGTTTGGCGGCATCGACAAAGGACAACTATCCGACAGAGCTGCATTTACAGTGAATACCGGCTCAGTGGTGAAAGAAACCTACAACAATCAATACTTAGCTATTCCTTTATACCTTAAACTAAAAACCAACAGCATCAAGGGTTTTCACATTTTCGGACAAGTAGGTTTTACGAATGTATTCACCATCAGTTCTCGTGCTACTTTCGATCATTCCTTGAAAGATGCTTCTGGTGCCGATGTGCCGGTAATTAAAGAGAATATCATGAAAAAAGGCAATGCCGTTTATTCTGTTATTAATAACTTCAAAAGCAATGTGTACGATTTCAGAATCAGTGCCGGTGCGGGTTTCGAATATGATGTAACCGAAAAAATTGCCGTTACCTTTGGCGTATTCTACCACAATGGCTTTGTAAATACCTTAGCCGATCAGGATGCCAAAAAAGATCCGGTGTTAGTGCGAAACCTTCTGTTTTCGTGCGGGGTAATGTTTTAATACGCTCTGTCTATTTTCCTTTCAAACAAAAACAAAGGCAGAACGTTGAATTCGTTGTTGTAGATATAGTTTGAATCCTATCTTCCGCTATAATCTACAACTATGCGTCATTTTGGGTTTGCTCTATGTTTGTTCTATTCTGCATTATTTGCAGCTCCTGATTCCACTACTGTAAGGGTTTTAACGGTAAAAGAAGTTCCGGCTTCATTCCTGAAACTCAGACTGAGCAACGACTCCATTGCCAATAACGATCGGCTCAACGAAGAATTGGTTGATATGGTGCAAGTGGATGAACACGACCGAAAAGTGCCCACGCTTTACACCACACACCAAAGTTACGGCTTCGGTTGGTTTACACGCATGATTGGCTTTTACTGGCATCCGGTAGATCGACTGCGTTACAAATTTGTGGGCACCAACCTCAACGGCTTGAATATGCCGGGCGAAAAAGATGAACTCACCGAACACGATGTAAACTTCAATTTGATTCCGCATTTAGATCCGTATTTACACTTTGTATATCGGGGCAGAACTGCACAATCGAAACGGTTTTTGTTCAGAAAAAGGGATAAAAGAGCGGATATCACTAAGCCTCCGTATATCCCACCAACATTGGAAACGGCTGATGTATATGAATTGCATTGCGAACTCACCCCACCCAAAAAAATGCGCGATTCGGTGAATGCCTATTTTTATCCATGTATGCACGGATGCAATCTCGATCGACATCCGAACTTTTACGACATGAAACCCACTGTTGGTCTCTATGGTGTTTTTGTGTTAGATTGTAATCATGCCTGCCACCCTGAAATTCATCCGTATGAATGGTTGTGGTGGATGAAGACAACTGCGGAAGACAGAGCCAACAACAATTTCAACAAGAACTGGATGCTTGGTTTTTTTAAAGAAAGCAGCAATCGTTTTATTCTTTGGTCGCGCCCGCCACGTGTGGGTACCATCTCCATTCCGTTTATATTCAAAACATCTGAAAGCGCATCGTTCTTGAAGTTGCACCATATTGTTACCGGTACATTCAAACCGAAAGGTATAGCAAAAATAAAAGATCGAATTCCCGCAAACACACACGAATTCAACTTCTCAGACACATTAATATCGCTGCAGTTCTCTGAAAACAAAAGTTTTCCTTTGCACTTAGCTACAAATAAAATTATAGCAACACCGGCATTACAATGGTGGTTCAGTGATGTACAAACCGATGAACAAAACAACTGGGTGTGGGGCTACTTTAACATTGTGGTGAGCGTGAAAGATGGCTATACGGCAAAGTTGGAGACTGTAGCAAAGTAATTATTCAATAAAATCTGTATAAGGCAATTGGTGTTTTCTCGCTTTAAATTCCTTGTTTTATTATTGCTTTGTGGATTAGTTTTTTTTAGAAAGCAAAGGATTACTTTATTTTTACAAAAAAGAAAGTCCGGTTGTCCATCATTCGAAAAGCATATAATTCCATATTTTCAGACGATAAAGAATTGTCTAAATATGTACGCGCTATCACCGGCATCACGCCTTCAAAAATCAAAATCTATAAACAAGTTTTTCGTCATCGCTCCGCTTATGTGAGTGCCAAAGAAAACAATGAACGTTTAGAGCTTTTGGGCGATTCGGTTTTAGACTTACTTGTAGCTGAATTTTTATTTAAGAAATATCCTTTCCGTGAAGAAGGTTTTATGACTGAAATGCGCGCAAAGATTGTGAATCGTGCATCACTAAACGTTGTTGGGCAGAAACTAGGGCTCACCGAAAAACTGGAAGTAAACCGCAAAGGATTGGGCGATGCTCCAAAAGATTTAGCGGGGAATACCTTTGAGGCGCTCGTTGGCGCTATCTATTTAGATGCCGGTTTGGATGCCGCGCGAAGATTCGTTCACAAGCGTGTACTCCAAAACTTAGTAGACATCGATAATTTGGAAGCCACCGAAACCGACCACAAAAGCAAGGTCTTTCATTATAGCCAACGTAACGGCAAAAAATTGGAGTTTGTTGTAAACTCCGAAGAACAGCGCAACCGCAGATCCTACTTCGTTATCGACCTTACTATTGATGGTCAGGTTATCACCTCCGGTGAAGGGTACAGCAAGAAAAATGCTGAACAAGCAGCAGCTATGAAGGCGCTCGCCCTTCTCAAAAATGAAGACACCCTACTTTGATAGGGTAAATCTTTACGTTTGTTGAGAAATTATTGCATTTTAGCGTCTCATTAAAATATGAAAACCGAAAAATCATGAAACAACTTTTCACGACTTGTCTTTTTTTTATTGCCATTCACTTTGCTTCAGCACAAACCGTTATTCAAAACGGTGGCCTAGAAAACTGGGAAAACTTGGGCTCGGCAACAGAAGAACCACTAAACTGGAACTCCAACAAAACCGGAGATAACAACGCCAGTTCTTCATTCGCTCCACAAACATGCTTCCGCGATGTGAATCCACACAGTGGAACCTATTGCGCTAAAATTGTGACCGGTACAGCTCAAATTGTGGGTACTGTTGTTAACGGTTCACTTACTACCGGACAAATCGATGCGCCTACTACCAATAAACAAGACGGATATATTTTCACAGACTCTACGCGTGCAGGAAAATACATGTATTTCTCCGGTCGTCCGGATAGCTTTATCGGCTGGTATAAATTTAGTCCGCAAGGGGGAGATGCTGCACGTATCAGTGCCTTTTTGCATGATGGCAAATATGCAACTCCGGATAACGGTTATTTAAGTGGCACAGCACAAAACAAAATTGCGGAAGCGGTATTCATCACACCAACTACTGCTGTTGGCACATGGACACGTTTTGCAATTCCGTTTACCTATGCGAACGGAAGAACACCTCGTTTTATTTTGATTGCTGCAACCAGTAGTGCGAACCAATTGGGCGGAACCAAAAACAGTACCTTTTGGCTAGATGATTTAGAAGTCTTTTATCAACCGGCTGTTACCGTTAACGCCATCACACCAACAACGTATTACGTTTCTTCAACTGCTGGTTCTGCTATTAGCGTTCCGTTTACATTACTTGGCAATTTTACTGCCGGCAATACTGTAACGGCACAATTAAGCGATGCTTCAGGATCATTTGCCAGCCCAACAGTAATTGGCTCTACAGCAGCTACAGCTTCGGGAACTATTAGCGCAACTATACCTGCAGGAACATTAGCCGGAACTGGTTATCGTGTTCGTGTTGTGACTTCTACTCCGGCACTGACTTCAGCCGACAACGGTGTAAACTTAACTGTTATCAATGTTAGCAATTCCATTGCGCCAACAGCAACTCAAAACATTGCTGCCGGTCAAAACGGAACATTGCTTACTGTTACCGAAACTGCAGGATCTACATCTAGAGCATGGAAATATGCAAGTACAAGTGGAGGACCATACACCGCTGTTAGTCCGGCTCAAACGGGAACAACATACACGCCTAATTTCAGCGTTGGTGGCACATACTACGTAGTTTGTGTAACTACTTACCCTGGAGGTGCAACGGCAACAAGTAACGAAGTGCAAGTGAATGTAATAGGCAATTCGATTGCTCCACCGGCACCTCAAAATCTTTCGGTGAACGTAGCAGGCACAACGCTTACTGTAACAGAAACAGCTCCTGCAACTACACGTGTTTGGAAATATAGTGCGGTATCGGGCGGACCTTATCAATTGTTCTCTCCATCACAAACAGGCACAACGTATACTCCACTTTTCGCAACGAGCGGTACCTTTTTCGTTATTTGCGAAAGTGTAATTAATGGTTCAACAGTGAAAAGTAACGAGGTGGTGATTACAGTAACATCGCCTTTCCTAATCACCGGAAACATTACCGGTTCACCATTCGAATTTAGTGGTACATCGCCAAACGCCAATGTTAATGTGCCTTACAGCACTACCTCAGCAGTGTTTGCTTACAACAACATCTTCTCTGCACAACTTTCAGATGCTACCGGTTCATTCTCTACTCCAACGGTAATTGGTACAAGAGCCGATTCTGTAAGTGGAGTGATTAGCGCCATTATTCCTTCTACAACACCTGCCGGTTCCGCCTATAGAATTCGCGTGGTGGGCAGCAACCAAGCCATTACAGGAAGCAACAACGGAGTAGATTTGATTGTTGATCAGTTTCACAACTCGATCAGCCCAACTGCAGATCAAACAATACTATACAGTACAAACGGAACGCCTCTTGCTGTTTCTGCCTCACAAACATCAACGCATCAATGGAAATACAGCACAACCCCTGGCGGACCATATCAAAGCTTCAGCCCAGCTGTAACCGGAGCGTCTTACACGCCTAATTTTGCAATTCCGGGAACATACTATGTGGTTTCACAGTCAAAAAATCAATATTTAGATGTAGTGACAAGTAACGAAGTTAAAATTATTGTCACCAACGGAAGCATACTAACCACTTCAGTTGTAGCGGGTTCGCCTTATTTGGTTTCCCCTAAAGCGAATGTACAAATTCAAGTGCCATTTACATCGGATGTAGTGTTTGACACTAGCAATATTTTCGAAGCGTATTTGAGTGATGAAACGGGTTCATTTGCCGGTACACCGGTGAAAATCGGACAAGTAAAATCGAATGTGATTCAACCATTCACTGCACAAATTCCAAACAATGCCAATGCGGGAACCCTTTACAAAATTAGAGTAGTATCTACTAATCCGGCTATCGTTGGAACGCCTTGCACGAACGACCTAACCATTATTCCGTTTACGAATTCAATTGCACCTATCGATACACAACGCATCGTTATCAATCAGGCAGGAACTTTGCTCTCTGTAACTGAATCGCACACGGCAAGCAGCGAATGGAAATGGACTACACTTTCCGGATTGGCTTATAAGAGCTTCTTCCCTGCACAAACCGGAAAATCGTTTGCACCAAGCTTCTCAGCCGCAAAAACATACTATGTAATTTGTCAATCGATTAATGCCGTTGACGACACCGTTAAGTCGAACCAAGTGGTAGTCATTGTTTCGTTGGGAACTGCCATTAAAGGCACGGGCGAACAAGTAATCAGCAAAATCTACGAAAGTGCAGGCCAATTGATGGTTGAAACCAACATGCAATTAACTGCGGAAAACAATATATTTGAATTGTATAACATGGTAGGACAAACCGTGATTTCACAACATATCACTGCCGAAAAAACAAGCATTAACATCAACGGATTGCCGGCCGGAACCTACGTATTCCGCTTTGCTGACGCTTCCGGAAAAATAAACCTCCGATAACCAAAACCATACGGAGTATTAAAAGACTATTCTCATGCGGGAATAGTCTTTTTTTATTTGCCTTTTTTGTTGGGATTTTTATTCCTTTGACTTCTGATTTTTATTCATCTGTTGAACTTTTCGATTCAAGCTTAAAGTCGTCAAGGTTAAAACATTCATACTATGCATCAATATTCTGAAACAGTGAGAAAAGCTATTGGCTATTGGCTAATACTAGGTTGTGTTTTAATTTTTTTCCAAGTGGTGATTGGCGGAGTAACACGCCTTACCGGTAGTGGATTATCGATCACCGAATGGAAACCTTTGGTAGGCGCTATTCCACCAACGAATGAAACCGAGTGGCAAAAAACATTTGACGCTTATAAAGAAATCGTTCAGTTCAAACACCTCAATCAGGACATGAATTTGAGCGAGTTTAAACAGATTTTTTTCTGGGAATATTTTCATCGCTTATGGGCAAGATTTATGGGTTTTGCGTTTATTATTCCTTTCGTTTTTTTCATTTATAAAAAATGGATAGATGAAAATTTGAGAAAACGTTTAGGCGTAATTTTATTTTGGGGCGGACTCGTTGGATTGTATGGTTGGATCATGGTGAAAAACGGACTCACAGGGCTTTATGTGCCTCCGGTGTTTCTTAGCATTCATTTGATTTTAGCGCTCAGTTTGTTTGCGTATTTGGTTTGGTTAGCCACGTATATGCTTCGTGGACACACTCCCATGTTTACGCTTCCTTCAACGTTAAAACGTCACGGTATCGCCATTGTGGTGCTGCTTTTTGTGCAATTGATATTAGGCGGGATTGTTTCCGGAATGAAAGCCGGATTAGCCTATCCTACATGGCCATTGATGAATGGCGAATTTTTCCCATCTGCCTTGAACACACTTTCTCCAACCTTAAGCGGAGTGCTTCATTACGACCCATCTGATTTCTGGGGGAGAACGATGATTCAGTTCGTCCATCGTACGGTGGCTTACACACTGTTTGTGATGATATTTTATTTCGCTTTCCGCATGTTGAAAATAAGCACCGATAAGACTTTTCGCGTGGGTGTTCTGCTGATGCCTATAACCGTTTCTATTCAGGCACTCATTGGCGTTATAACTGTTTTAAATTGCGAAGGAAGTATTCCGGTTAGCTTAGGCGTGTTGCACCAGGCAGGCGCTATGTTGCTTTTAGCGAATGTAATGTTTGTGGAATTTCATCTCACACGAAAATAATTCGTTCAGTTTCACCACTTAATGCAAAGGCATACTGCAATGCATTGACATTCCATAGAATTTAGGGTAGCTTTAGTAAAAATCCTACCCATGGATAAGCCTGTTCGAAAAATCGACCATATGATGTGGGACGTTGAAATGCCCACTAGTCTAGTCACCATCACCGGAATGATGACGTTCAAGAAAAAAGTGAATGTCAAAAAATTGCACGAAGTACTTACTGAACGCTTGTTGAAGTACGAACGTTTTCACAAAAAAATTGTGTTGAAAAAAGGGCAACCAATGTGGCAGATGGATGACGCGTTTCATTTGAAAGGACATGTGTTTCATTCAACGCTGAGCGGAAAAGGCGATTATGAAGCCTTGCGCAAAAAAATCAGTGAGTTAATGAGTAATCCTTTGGACTATTCTCGTCCGTTGTGGGATGTTCATATTATCGACAATTACAACGGAGGCTCTGCGGTGGCTTGGCGAATTCATCATGCCATTGCCGATGGTATTGCTTTAATTAAAGTGGTGTTTTCGCTTACGGGTACAACAGCCAAAGAATCGCTGAATCATTCGCTTGGTGCTTATGCTCCTAAAACACCTAAAAAACACGGACTTATTGAAGATATTGGACAACTGTTTCACACCGGAGAAAATCTCTTTCATGAAGCGCAACACTTGTTACAACATCCGGAAACATTAAAGGATGCGCTCGACCATACCTGGAAAGCCGCAAAAGAAATCGGGGCGTTGTTTGGCAGCAAAGAAATTACCGGCAGTTTATATAAAGGCAAATTAAGTTTGAAGAAGAAAACGGCTTGGGCCACTGCTTTCGATTTAGATACGATTAAATTAGCTGGCAAAAAGCATCGGGCTACTATAAACGATGTATTGCTAGCCCTTTTAAGTGGTGCCATTCGAAAACACCTGATGCTACACAAACAAGATGTTAGCGAAGGGTTGCGAGTGGTGGTACCGGTGAATGTGCGCGGACATCATGACGATATTATACTGCATAACGAAATCGGGATGTTGTCTTTAGACCTGCCGGTGCATTTGAAAACATACAAGCAGCGACTGCTCTTCATAAAAGCGAAAACAGCTCTACTAAAAAATTCCATAGAACCCATGCTGGTGAATAAAGTGATGGAAGTGGTAGCCGATTATATGCCTAAACTAGCAAAGCAAAAATTCACAGAAATCTTGGGAGCGAAGATTGCGGGAGTCGTTACGAATGTTCCCGGTCCCCGCCATCCTGTATATTTAGCAGGTAGCAAGGTGGAAGATTTAGTGTGTTGGATTCCGCATACAGCGCCTTTGGGCATTGGCATTAGTCTATTGAGCTACAACTCGAAAGTATCGCTTGGTGTAGTTATCGATCAACACAAAGTGAAAGATCCTGATGCGATTACCGATGGATTTAGAAAAGAATTCTTGCAATTGAAAAAACAGTTGAATGCCAAAGCTTTGGAGGGCTAGCTTTCATTAATGCAGTGCACGAGTTTCTTAAGTATCGGCTTAACCACTGCTTCCACAGCGGGTTTGAGCACAAATGATGGCATCAGCTTTAGCACTTCGGTGTTGATTTTCAATTCCACTTCTCCACGACACGATTCGTCATCCACTTCAGTAAGTGTTATGCCCATGCAAGGATAGAAAGGCCCGTCATTACAAGCGGTTACAATCAAATGCCCTTTTTTAAAATCAACAATTTCATATTCGAGATGCATATCGAATCCTAAAAAGTGTGTGGTTTCTTTGAAGCGCAAACCCTTTAGATTGTCACCTTTCACGTTATGCGTGATTTTGGTTTCATCAATAATGGTCATAAACGCTTTTCTATTGCTCACTTCTTTGAGATAAGCAAAAGCGTCTTTTCGCGATCGGTTAAAATCGAGCGTATAATTAAGATGAAGTTCTTTGCTCATAATGCTCGAAGTTACAGCATTCACAACAAAAAAAACAGCTTAGAACTATGGCTATAGAGAATACAAAAATCAAATGTTACTTTGTTGCATGATTATTAGGCCAATACAAGCAAAAGATAATATTGCCATCGCAAAAATTATTCGCGATACATTGATGGAATTTGGTGCGGCTAAGCCAGGAACGGTCTATTTCGATGCTACCACAGACCATCTATTTGAATTATTTCAGCAACCTAAAGCCGCTTACTTTGTGGTGGAAAACGAAGGTGTTGTTTTGGGCGGAGGTGGCATTTTCCATACAGCCGGATTGCCTCCTGATACTTGTGAGCTGGTTAAAATGTATCTTCATCCTTCGGTACGTGGACGTGGCTTTGGGAAACGACTTATCGAACATTGCATCCTTACTGCAAAATTGAATGGCTTCAAGGCTGTCTACTTAGAAACTATGCCGGAATTGAAGCAAGCGCTTAATGCGTATGAAAAATTCGGCTTTAAATATCTTTCTGAACCCCTCGGCAATACTGGACATTTCGGTTGTGGTTTATGGATGTTGAAAGAACTTTAATTCATTTTAATCCTTACTTTTCGTTTCGAAACTGCATCTATGAAAGCCGCAACACTCAACGAGTTGAAACACGAACTAAGTCATCTTCCCGCAGAAGAACTCCTCGATCTATGCACTCGTTTGGCGCGCTTCAAAAAAGAAAACAAAGAGCTGCTTACCTTTCTGTTGTTTGAAGCACATGACGAGCGCACTTATATTGTCAATGTAAAAGAATCGATTGCCTTGGAAATGGGCGAAATTCCTAAAGACAACAATTTGTATCTCATCAAAAAAAGTTTGCGAAAAGTGTTGCGCAATGCAACAAAATACATTCGTTATTCCGGTTCAAAAGTTGTTGAAGTAGAGGTGTTGCTCTTCTTTTGCGAACAGCTCAAACACTCGGGCATAGCCATTCACAAAAGCCAAGCCATTATCAATTTGTATGAAATGCAGTTGAAAAAGATCAATAAAACTATCGCCCAGTTACATGAAGATTTGCAATACGATTACCATCGACAAATGGAAGACTTTGTGTAAAAACTGACTAGATATGTTTTTTTCGTCTTGTTCTTTATATTCATGCTATGAACCCAACCAACCAATATTCAAAAACAGTTTTCACTACAGCCGTTATCGTTGCCGCATTAGGCTATTTCGTTGACATCTACGACTTACTCTTATTCAGTATCGTGCGAAAAGCCAGCTTAGAATCAATTGGTTATTCCGGTGCCGATTTAGAAAAATACGGTTTGATGCTCATCAACATTCAAATGGCCGGAATGTTGATTGGGGGCATACTTTGGGGCATGTGGGCCGATAAACGAGGAAGACTTTCTGTTCTTTTTGGATCGATAGTGTTGTATTCTTTAGCGAATATTTTGAATGGATTTGCAAGCGATATTACCTTTTATGCAATTCTTCGTTTCGTAGCTGGTATTGGCTTAGCGGGCGAATTAGGTGCAGGTATAACCCTTGTAGCGGAATCGTTACCGAAAGAAAAACGAGGTTACGGTACTATGATTGTGGCCACTATAGGCGTTTCCGGAGCTGTTTTTGCGGGCATTATCAGTCGCTATTTCGATTGGCGTACCTGTTACTTTATTGGTGGTGCACTTGGCATTGCGTTATTGATTTTGCGTATCAGCGTTTACGAATCGGGATTGTTTCAAAAAATAACAGAACAAGAAGTGAAACGCGGAAACTTTTTCCAATTGTTTTCGAGTCGAAAAACATTTCTTAAATACCTCAACTGTATTGTGATTGGTATGCCCACATGGTTTACCATTGGCATTCTGGTTACCTTCTCTCCTGAATTTTCTAAAATGCTCAACGTAAATGGCGTTATCAAAGGTGGTGATGCCATTATGTTTACCTATTGTGGCATTACGGTGGGCGACTTTGCTTGTGGCTTTTTGAGTCAAGTATTGAAGAGCAGAAAAAAAGCAGTGCTTGCTTTCCTACTACTGACATGCTTGGGCCTTCTGCTTTACTTCACAGCCTATAATAGTTCTGCTGCCTACTTCTACTTCACCATGTTTGTGATTGGGACCGGCACCGGTTTTTGGGCAGTAATTGTAACGAATGCAGCAGAACAATTTGGAACGAATATTAGAGGCACAGTAGCTACAACTGTTCCTAACTTTATTCGTGGATCTTTGCCTATAATTACGCTTGGCTATACATTACTTCAACTTGGATTTTCAAAACTGGTAAGCGCTGAAGTTTTGGCGGTAATCATCATGGGCATTTCCTTGTGGGCGCTGCATCATACGGCTGAGACCTACGGAAAAGACTTGGATTTTGTGGAGGAATAATCAATCGAACAACAAAGATACATTCACCGGTTGCGAATCGATATACACATTAAATTGTACGTTCCTTTCTTGCAAAATATTGATGTAGAGAATCTCTGTGTCTTTCTTGGTAATAAAAAATTTATCGGGAGAAATATAAGCGAGTTTGTTATTTGCCAATTCGCTTTTCAATACGCGAAGACTAACCATTTGCCTAGCTGTTGAATCTAAAACAATGGCAACTTCTTTTTCCTTATCTACTTTATTGGCAAACACCAACGTCACAGGACCCTTTTCTTTACTGCCTTTGGGCGCATGGAATACAATGTTCTTTTGTTTGGATTTGGCATCTTCCACAACATTAAAACTGACAATTGGACTGCCACCGGAATACAATTGCAAATCAGGTGCGAATGTTTTTACGCTTCCGCGAATCATTAACTCAATGTCTTTCTCACCAGTATTCGTTACTACATATATCGATTTGCTGATACCGCCCAAATGCGCCACACTGCTGTATTTGGCGCGAATAGTATCTGTTCCTCCGGGTACAGTAGAATCTTTCTCCCAACTGGGGCTATAGCAGCCGCAAGAACTTTTAACTTGTATAACGCGAAGAGGTTGATTGCCTATATTTTTATAAACGTATTTCACTTCAGGCATTTCGCCTTCATAAATTTCCCCCACATTTACTTCCGTATTAATAAACTGAATTTTGGGTTGCGCATAAACAATTACAGCGTTCATCATAAGAACGAACGCTGTAATAATTTTAAAATGTTTGCTTATATGCTGCATCCTATCTGTTGCCTCTAATATAGTTGCTTAACTCTTCTTTGCTGCTTGAAAAGCCAAACACATTATTAACCTTGAAATAGTTAGAACGATCGATGGTGTGATTGTATGCATATTTAGCAAAATCTAACTTAGAATCTTCGAAGCCAAATAGTTTGCAAATTTGCGCCACTTGATCGGCATATAAACAATTAGATGAAATAATTTCTTTGGCAGTAGACAATTTTGTTTCATCGAAAGATGTGTTTTTGATTGTTTCTTTCGCCTCCTCAAAATCTTTTGGATTCATGCTGTATGAATAACTGCAATCGCCATAAAGATTAGGCCGTGGCTCTGGTTGACCAGGACGAGCAGGGTTTGTAGTGGTGGTATGAGAAGAAGATGAAGTAGTCGTTGTTGTGGTAGTAGTTGACCCCTGAATAACAGGATCGTTAATGTTGATGTTCACACCTACGCCCAAGCCTCCCATATTCACATTCACGTTTGCACCCGGAGTACCCGTTGTGGTGGTGGTAGTGGTGGTTTGTTGAACTACCGGAGCAGGTGTTGGTTGTCCCCAATGATATACCATAACATTTGATGGTGCTATATAATCAGGACGAACTGGTTCTTGCGAGAAAAATTTCAGCGTTTTTTTGCCGTTATTTTTATCGGTTTTGATTTTGTAAGTAACATCCATTGGTAATCCATCTGCATCTCTAACCATTAATACACTTTTGCTGATTTCGCCTAATGCTTTGTCTTCGAAAATAACTTTGCAACTGTAATAGGGTTGCACCAATTCCTCAACACGAATATTGGTTTGCGCTACATTGTTCTGGCGTTCTCCGTTCAGAATTAAGAAAAACTTGTTCCCATCTTCTGAAAATATAGTGAGGTTAGCGGTTGGGGCGGGTTGTGCAAAAAGAATCGCTGCATTTACAATCGCAACAAAGAGAAGTACAGTCTTTTTCATAATTCAATTTTTTGTGTGTTTAATAATTTCTCAACATCTTTTTCATCCAGAAGTTCAATCCAAAACGAAAACTGTCGATTTATAATTTCTTGCTTTAAAAGCATGCCAAAGAAAAGCATTTAAGACTTATTAAGAAATATAAATATCTATAACATCAACAATTTTGTGCGGCAATCCAAGCTGTTGTCCAAGCTGCTTGAAAGTTAAACCCGCCAGTAATGGCATCAATATCGAGCACTTCTCCACCAAAGAACAAAGCTTCGTGTAGCTTGCTCTGCATGGTTTTGAAGTCGATTTGGTTTAACACCACACCTCCACAGGTTACAAACTCGTCTTTGTTGGTACTCTTCCCATTCACCCTAAAAAGACCTTCCGTAAGTTCCATGGCCAATGCATCTATTTTTTGATTCGAGAGATCGGCCCACTTATCGTTTTCGGTGATGCCTGAAGCTATACCCAAGCTTTTCCATAAACGCATCGGAACTTGAAACAGATTATTCGATAATACCGTTTTCTTCGGTGATGTTATTTTGATGTCACGCAACTCAGTTTTCATGGATGCTAAATCGAATTCACCCGTCCAATTCACCAACAATTCAAATTGATGATTTTTTGCTTTTAATAATCGTGCACCCCAAGCCGACAAACGCAACACAGCCGGACCACTCATTCCCCAATGCGTTATAAGTAACGGACCATGGGCTTGTAACTTTTCGCCTTTCACCGTTACAATTGCATTCGGCACAGAGAGGCCTAACAATCCGGTTATTCTTGGATCTTTTATGTTGAAGGTAAACAACGATGGCACTGCAGGCTGCAATTTGTAATTCAATCCACCTAAAATATCCCACATTTTGGATGCGCTACCGGTGGCGATAAATACGACATCGGCAGAATAAGTTTTATCTCTATTCGTAACCACTTGCCACTGTTTATGTTCGTCTTGTTTTAAGTCCTCTACACCTACAAGATTTTCCACACGTACATTCCAGCGTTTCACTTCATTCAAAAAACACTGAATAATGGTTTCCGAATTATCGGTTGTTGGAAACATCCGTCCGTCTTCTTCCGCTTTTATTTTCACGCCTCGCTCTTCAAACCAAGCAATGGTGTGTTGCGGCATGAATTGATGAAAGGGGCCCAACAATTCTTTTTCTCCACGCGGATAAAAACGAGTAAGCGGTTTAGGTTCGAAACATTGATGCGTTACATTACATCGTCCACCGCCCGAAATGCGCACTTTCTCTAGTACTTTGGGCGATTTCTCCAAAATGGTAATCTGATAATCGGGATGCTGTTGCGCACAATTTATGGCAAAGAAAAACCCTGCTGCTCCACCGCCAATAACTATTACCTGCTTTGCTTTTTGCATGGCGATGTTTGCTTTCGATTTAAATGATAAAGGCTCCGTCTTTGTAAATCAACTCGCCATCGGCCCAAATCTCGCCTCCATTGCGCATATCGGTAATCATATCCCAATGCACGGTAGATTCATTCTTGCCGCCACATTGCTTGTAGGCTTGTCCTACAGCCATGTGAATACTGCCGCCAATTTTTTCATCGAACAAAATATTACGCGTAATACGTTGAATGTTCATGTTGGTACCAATGGCTACTTCGCCCCATTTGCGGGCACCTTCAATAGCAAACACTTTATCGAGCACTTCTTTGCCTTTCTCGGCATTCCATGAAACAATGAGTCCGTCTTTCACTTCCAGCGAAACACCTTCCACATCTTTGCCCATGTAAATGCATGGATATGAAAAATACACTTTACCATTCACGCTGTCTTCTACAGGTGCACTGAAAACCTCGCCACTCGGCATGTTGGAGCGTCCGTCTGAATTAATCCAAATTCTGTCTTTCACCGAAAAACGAATATCAATATTTGGACCTTTGTAATGTACTTGATCGGCTTTGTTCAATCGATCGACATACGCTTGTTGCTTGGCGCGTACATTCAACCATTGTTCTACCGGATTTTCGTCAAACAAATAACACGATTGAAAAACAAATTGCGTGTATTCTTCTAATGTCATGCCCGCATCATCGGCTCCGGCTTGTGTAGGGTACTGACATAAACATCTGCGCATACTGACATTGCCAATGCGTTCGAAATACAATTTATTCAACTCGTGTTGCCCTTGTTGAAACAGTTTGAATTTCTCAGGATGAGCCGGTTCTACATCGCCATCGCCACGGTGGAAAGGCGCACGAATATTCAAATACGCATCGAAGGTTTCGAAGGCCAATTTTTTCATGGGGTTCACCCACAATAGCTGATGTTCTTCGCCTACTTCAAGCAACGAATCGTTCACGCCATTCAATTCGATATTGAATATTGGATGCCCTCCGGCTAAATAAATTTCGCGGGCTACTTCGCGCAACAAAGGCTCGGCCAAGTACGATGAGTTGATGTAAATTTTGTCGTCTTTCTTCACTGCCAAACAATAATTCACCAGCAGCTTTGCATATTTTTTTACGATTTCTTGCATCCTGTTTTTTTGAGAAATCGAATATAGAAATTATGGGATTCTTGGTAAGAAATTCTTCTACCCTATATCGGCTTAAACTGCTCAAACCCTTGTTTGCATGCGAAACAAAAACGTATCGCTCTACACAAGGTAGAACCAAAAGCCGAGCGTAATGTTGTGTCGGTGCTGTGGCAATGCGGACAACGAACACGATCTAATGCCTCTTGTGTGAGC
The DNA here is from genome assembly GCA_044226285.1 of Chitinophagales bacterium. GTDB lineage: Bacteria > Bacteroidota > Bacteroidia > Chitinophagales > LD1 > CALAYL01. The sequence continues at coordinate 43,636 of JBGAHI010000001.1, forward strand.
TCACTATCATCGATAGTTACAGGCGGAGCAATGCCAAATTTTTCGAGTTTTGCTTTGGCTTCAGTGCTCATTTTATCGCTCGACCATGTGGTGTCCATATCCACTACTACTTCGGTGGTAATGCCCAATAATTCCACTTCGGTTTTGATGTCGCGTTTCATCATATCCAATGCCGGACAGCCCACAAACGTTGGCATAAAGTAAATAACGCATTTATCGTTGTTGAGCTCCACTTTCGAAATCATCGCCATATCCACCAAGCTCAACACAGGAATTTCTGGGTCTTTCACGCGTTCGAGCGCGACCCAAATGTCTTGTTCCGTGATGGCTTTACTGTCGTCCATTATTTTTTCATTACTTTTTTAAACAGCCAATAGCGAAAGAAATAAACGAGGATACTCGTTAAGCCTACACCACCCGCGGCTATTTCATCTAACCAACCAATGCCGGGAATTAAATCGCTGGGTTCGGGAATAAAAATATAGACAAGGCATACGGCTGCAATAATCAATAGCAATTTACCGGGCGTTTTTGTGCTTTGTTTTTTATCGTCAGGATTAAGTATTGTTACTTCGTTGTTCATGGTTTGATATTTACTTTTCTATCTTTCCATACATTTCCGTGCCAATTACCATTCGGCATCGGGGTCGGTATTCACCACTTCGCACATTTCGGTAAGCAGCGGTTGAAGATATTCCGAATGAAAGCCTTTTCTACCGCCATTCACTGCCTTGCTTGGATCAACGGCAGGAACAGTAAGTCCCGCACCTTGAAGTATCGCTGAAATTTTTTCCAGCCAACGCCTTTGGAGTTCTGCTTCGCCTAAAAATACATTGCTGTCGATTAACTCTTTTTCTGAATCCAACGTTTCGAAAATCCCAAGCGCATACGGAAAGGCGAAGTTTAAAGCCGATTGCATACGGGCCTTGCTTTCTTCGGTGCCGTTGCACAATTGTTTAATCCACGTATCAGCATGCATTACGTGATATTTGATTTCGCCTTTTACTTTTTTCGCTAATTGCGCTAATGGTTGAAAGCTAGAATTAGCGAGCATTTCATAACGCAAACTCTCAGCATGGTCAAACAAGAAATGGCGCATTAAACTGAAATCGTATTCACCAATCGGCAATTCTACCAACTGGCAACATTTGAACTCTTTCTCTGTGCGTTTGAAAGCCAATGTGTCCGGTTCTGCCTCGCCAAACGATTCATGCAAAATGGTATACAAGGCAAAGGCATGTCCAATTTTATCTTGCGCCATCGATGAAAAAGCCAAGTCTTCTTCCAACACCGGGCCAATGCCTGTCCACTCCGAATTTCGGTGACCAATAATCAAGGCATCGTCTGCCATCTTAAAAAGCAAATCTTTTATTCCGCTCATAATGTGTTTGTTATATCAAATCTAATGATTAAACACCAATTGCGTAAATGCAATAGCGTTTTTGAAAGGCGTGTTTCTCTTTTTTCCAATCCTCAATTTTTTTCGTGGCCGTGAATTCGGTGGCGAGGGTTAAGTCGCAACTCACATGAAAGAGTGTACCGGGTTGCAATGCAATAAAAACATCGCGCAACATCGATTCGTTTCGGAAAGGTGTTTCCATGAACAACTGAGTGAAACCGGTTCGTTTTGCTAGTTCTTCTAACTGACGTAATTTCTTGATTCGGTCGGCTGATTGAATGGGCAAATATCCATGAAAAGAAAATTGTTGTCCGCTAAACCCACTTGCCATTAATGCTAGCAAAATCGAGTTCGCACCAACCATAGGCACCACTTGAATGTTTTTGCGATGCGCTTCCTTCACAATCAAATTTCCGGGATCTGCAATGCAAGGTGTACCGCATTCGCTCATCAATCCTACATCGAAACCTTGCTCACATTTTTCCAACCAACTGTGTATTGGATTTCCTTTGTGTTTATCCCACTCGAAAAACGTTACTTCTTCATCGAAATTTTTCTTGTAACCCATAGCCCGTAAATGTCTTCGGGCGGTTTTTACATCTTCTACAATAAAGCAAGTAAGCGAGTTTACAACGGTTTTGTTCCCTTCTAGAATGGTGTTGCTATCGGCATCACTCAGAAACGTTGGAACGATATATAATTTTCCTTTCACAGTTTTGTTTTATTCTTTAGGTAACTTCCACACCGCAGTATCAGTGGCATTCACAATATTGCTACAATCAAAATTTGGTGCATAGGTACTGTCGCTCGGCATAGGGAATCCCGCATTCGGATTTAAATGCAGTTGATTATTGTTATAACTCTTACGCAGAAACTCACCAACAATGGGCAATGCAGCGGCTCCTCCTTGTCCAGTGGCAGTAGATGCAAAATGCACACTCGGTTGATCGAAACCTACCCAACAGCCGGTCACTAAATCGGGTGTAACTCCTATAAACCAAGCATCGGCATTACTTTGTGTGGTTCCGGTTTTCCCCGAAATGGCCATGGTTTTGAGGTTGTAGCGCGAACGCAATTTAGCGCCCGTTCCTTTGTCAATCACACCTTTCATCATTTCGTTGGTAGTGTACGCCACATTCTCGGCCAATGCCTCTTGTTGATTGGTGCCGAAAGTAGCGAGCACATTGCCTTTCTTATCTGTTATCTTTTTGATGAACACAGGTTGTGAATAGGTGCCCAAATTCGCAAAGGTCGTGTAAGCGCCTACCATTTCAGTTAACGAAATATCAGAAACACCCAAACACAATGCAGGAACAGGTTCTAACGCACTTTCAATTTTGAGCTTGCGCGCCATTTCCACCAAAGCTTCCGGACCGAAATCGCACATTACATTTGCAGTCATGCGGTTATCGGAATACCACAATCCTTCTTGCATAGGCACCGATTCGCCTTCTTTCCAGCGGTTGGTACCTGCAGGATTCCAACCTCCGTTACCACAAGCCGGAGCGCTGTAGGTGAATGGGTGACAAGGCTCGTAGCCACGCTCAATCGCTACAGCATACTGCAATGGTTTCATGGTAGAACCCACTTGGCGCTTGGTTGATTTTTTAGCATGATCGAGTTGGAAATACTTCATGTGTGTGCCGCCAATCCATGCTTTGATTTCTCCGGTTCGCGCGTCTACAGCCAAAAAGCCGCATTGTACCATTTGCAAATAATACGCCAACGAATCCATAGAACTCATCACTGTGTCTTTGTTATAGTCGCCATTCTCACCATTATAATCGTAGATGGTCATCTCATGTTTTTCGTTAAACGCTTTTTGAATATCCGCCTCACTCTTTCCGGCAGCCTTCAACTGTTCATACAGCGGAGTTTCGCGCATAGCTTTGTTCAACAAATCGGGCTTGGCGCGCTCGCCAAATTTCCAAGGTTGTTTGCCTCGCCATTCGGCAAAAAAAGTTTTCTGCAAGTACTTCATTTGTTGGCGCATCGCCTCTTCTGCATAAGCCTGCATACGCGAATCGATGGTAGTGTATACATTTAAACCATCTTTGTAGATATCGTATTTAGAGCCATCTGCTTTCTTATGCTTATCGCACCAGCTCTTCAATTCTTCACGCACAATCATGCGAAAATAAGTAGCTATACCTTCTCTAAAATCGGGGTTGTGAAAGTTGAGTTTAATGGGTTTTTGCGAAACAGAATCAAACTGCTTTTGCGAAATAAAATTCAGCTCCACCATGCGCTGCATAACCAAATTTCTGCGCTCTCTAGTTTTGGGTTCGCGAATTCTAGGGTTGAACAACGATGGTCCGTTCAACATGGCAACTAAAGTAGCCGATTCTTGCAAATTTAAATCCTTTGGTTTTTTGTAGAAGTAGGTAAATGCTGCCGTTTTAATACCATAAGAGTTGTATCCAAAAGCAATGGTGTTGAAATACAAATTAATGATCTCATCCTTCGTGAAATTGCGCTCAATTTTTGCCGCCAAAATCCATTCTTTCAACTTCTGTTTTAACCGACTTAATTTGCCTGTCTTTCCAAAGTCTTGATGAAATAAATTTTTCGCTAATTGTTGTGTTAATGTACTTCCGCCCCCGGCATCTTGTCCCATCAAGCCGGTACGGATAAACACGCGGAACAAGCCTTTTAAATCGATACCGGAGTGATCGTAAAAACGTTTGTCTTCTGTAGCCACCAATGCTTTTACTAAATAAGGCGATAGTTCATTGTAAGAAACCTCAATTCGGTTTTCGTTGTAAAAGGTACCGAGCACTTCCCCATCCACCGACCAAACGGTTGTAGATACAGCAGTGTGAGGGTTCTGAATGGCTTCCAAATCAGGCATTTCACCCAATAACCCTTCGTTGATGCCAATAAAAAAAAGAATAACGAGCAAAATAAAGGCCCACAAATAAATCTGCACCAAACGAAACGTTTGCCAGAAATTATTGAAATTGGTTTTGGATTTTGCCATGCGCGAAAACGCTAATGTATTGAATTTGAGAGAATAACCTTATCTCTTTTTTTGCTGATCGTAGGCCTCGAGCACGTTGTAAAATTCTTCTCCGTATTTGCGAATGATGGGCTCTTTAAGAAATCGATAAACGGGTACTTTCAGCTTGTTTCCGTTTTTGCAGGCAGCCTTGCAAATACTCCAACGCTCGTAGTTCACCGCATCAAAATCTTTCTTCTTCGAAATGCGAATCGGATACAGATGACAAGAAATCGGTTTTTTGAATTTTACCTTTCCATCATAGAACGCTTTTTCTATACCGCAAACAGCGATACCGTTATCGTAATTGATATAAGCACAAGGGCCGTTCTTAATCAAAGGCGTTTTATAGCTCTGATCTTCCTCTTCCCACATATATTTCTCTTTCTCTAACACTGCAATTCCTTCCGGTGTAAGATACGGTTTCACTTGTTCGTATATATCCGTGAGTATATCTAATTCTTTTTCTTCGAGTGGAGCTCCCGTATCGCCTTCCACACAACAAGCGCCTTTGCAGGCATTCAAATCGCATACAAAATGCTCTTCGAGCACATCATCGCTCACTATTTTATCATCAATTACTATCATTGCATATAATTCAACGTTCCAAAGATGCAAAACTCGCGAATATTCTTTTTTGTTTTTGTACTATTTTATCAAGTAGCCGGGTATTCGCAATCGCTATGCTGGAAAATTAGTATGGCCGGAGCGAAAAATGAATCCTATGTCTTTGGCACAATGCACAGCACCGATGCGCGCGTTTTCAAACTCAGTAAGGGCGTGGAAATGGCCATGGAAAACACGGCCGTTTTTGTTAACGAAATGGACATGGAAAACCTAGACATGATGTCGATTATGCAAGATCTAATTAATCCCAAAAACTCGCTCAAAAAAGCGCTTAATAAAGAGGATTATGCTTTGCTGGATTCGATGGCCCAAGAGAAATTACATTTACCATTATCGTTGTTAGATAACATTCAGCCGATTTTAATCAGCTCATTGCTGGAAACTTCTTCTGGCGAAACAAAAGATACAGGAAGTGTTTTCTTGGACCTATATCTAGCGCAAAAAAGTCGAGAAAATCATAAAACAGTGAAAGGATTGGAAACTGCAGCCGAACAGCTAAAAGCATTAAATGCATTGAGTTATGAAGATCAAATTGACTTGTTGGTGAAAACACTGCACGAAGAACAAAAGCCTGAAAATGACTTCGAGCGCATGATTGACTTTTATGTAAAAGGCAAAATAGATAGTCTTTTAGCCATGAGCGAAGAAGCCAAAATGCCACCTCGAATGATGGAAGAGTTGGTCATCAAACGCAATAAAAGAATGGCCGATAGAATGGAGAAAATGTTTGCTGAAACATCGCACTTTTTTACGGTTGGTGCACTACATTTACCGGGCGAAAAAGGGGTGTTGAATCTGTTGCGCAAAAAAGGGTTTATCGTTACTCCGGTATTGTAATCTACTTTCCGTTTTTCCCGATATTACCGGCCATCACATAGCCGGAGTCCACATATAGTCTAGGGTGTATCGTATCGTGCATCACAAAGCAAGCATTCGATTTTAAGGCATCATCGTAGCGAATAGACCAAGCTTGTTCGCGGTAAATATTGTGGGTTCCTGACATAAAACTAGGAAACACCAGTAGTGTATCGGTAATTGAATCAATTACACCCTGATATAAGTATGTTGGATAAAGTACATTCGGACGTAAACCATCGGCCTCAATTCGAACCGTTGTTGTAGATGAATCGAGCGTTTCTACTAACGTCAATTTTCCAAAAACGCCAGAGTTTCTATAGGTTGTTAAGGGGTATATTTTGGTGCGCAAGTCTTTTTTACAAGCGGCAAGGGAAAGGACAATAAGTAATATGGGGGTTATCTTTTTCATGATTTATAATCAGTGCGGATGATTCGTTTTTTTTCGAAAACGTATGTTTAATACCTCCACTATCAACGAAAATAACACCGAAACATATACAATCCGTTTATCTACATGAAATTCCAAGCCTTCCATAATCAACGTCATTCCAATCATTATCAGAAACGAGAGCGCTAAAATTTGTAAGGTAGGATACTTTGTAACCAATTTCCCAACGGGCTCAGTGAACTGCATCATCACAAACATAGAAATAACAACAGCAACAATCATTACAATAACTTCCTTCGCTAAACCCACAGCAGTAAGGATCGAATCGAACGAAAAAACGATATCTAATAGCGCAATTTGTATCAGCACAGCAAAAAAAGCTTTGCCTTTACCTGTCTTCATTTCAGCCTCTTCATCGTGTGTTACTTTGTGATGGATTTCTGTGGTGGATTTGTAAATCAAAAAGAGTCCGCCAAAAAATAGAATAAGAGCTCTACCGGTGATTTCTTTTCCAAACACACTAAACAAAGGTTCTGTTAAACCCAAAATCCAACCAATAAAACACAAAAGGGTAATTCTTAGCCCTAGCGCCATTAGCATACCTAGCTTCTGAGCCTTTTTTCGTTCTCCTTCAGGAAGCCTACTGGTAACTAATGAAATAAAAATGATGTTATCTACGCCTAGAACAATTTCTAAAAAAGTTAGCGTCAATAAACTTACCCATGCTCCGGGTTGTGCAAATACGTTTAAGTTAAACTCCATAGATGCAAATATAGAAAAGCGAGTGGTTTTCAAAACGTCTTGTAATAATTCCGTTTATTTGTAAAACAATTTTTCACATGATTGCTTTTACTTCATTTGGCGATGCCAGTTTAAACTACGGTGATGTTGACCAACAATTGGTAGTAACCATACTTACCAAGTTTGCAATTTTTATTGGGATTCTCTTATTTGCCGGTTTAGCTTTTCTAATTGCTTTGGTTACAACTTTATTTATTTCTACCAACAAAGCATTGCGCAACAATTCGATAGAGTCGGGTTTAAGTGTTTTCTTAAAAGGACTCTTTTTTATTCTTGTGTTCTTCATCACACTCTTGTTGAGCTTGATTGCGCTGTTCTTCGTTAAGTCGATGGCCTGGTGGATGGTTTTAGGCATCGGCTTATCGGCTGCTCTGATATTGGCTTTCATTACTATATCAGCCCTTCGCTTTGTGCTTACCAAACTAATTGCAAGAGCAATTGTGGTAAAACAAGTCTCCAGTTTCCTGCACAGACTTTCACTGCTCATAGGCCATTACATCAATAAATAAAAGGAAGTTTTCTTACTTCATTTTTCGCATTAACACAGCTGCATTATGTCCGCCAAACCCAAACGTGTTCGACAGGGCCGTATTAATCTCGCGATGCTGAGCAACATTTAGCGTTAGATTCAAACGTGGGTCAATTTCCGGATCAGGTGTAACATGATTAATGGTTGGCGGAATAAAACTGTGCTCTATCGCTAACAAACAAGCAATGGCTTCAACAGCACCGGCCGCGCCTAACAAATGCCCGGTCATGGATTTGGTGGAACTGATATTCATCGCATAAGCATGATCTCCGAAAATATCTATGATGGCTTTCAACTCTGAGTTATCGCCAAGCGGAGTAGAGGTTCCGTGTGTATTGATATAGTCGACATCCGTTGCTTTTAAACCCGATTCGCGCAATACCTCTCGCATTACAATCTTTGCGCCTAATCCATCCGGGTGCGGTGCCGTTAAATGATATGCATCGGCACTTAATCCTGTTCCAATAATTTCGCCATGAATGGTTGCTCCTCGTGCGATTGCATGCTCATACGCTTCAATCACCAACGCACCTGCGCCTTCGCCCATTACAAATCCATCGCGGTCTTTGTCGTACGGACGAGATGCCGTTTCCGGACTATCGTTTCTTTCGCTCAAAGCTTTCATGGAATTAAAACCGCCAATCGCTCCTTCAGTAATCGTTGCTTCTGCTCCTCCGGCAATAATCACATCGGCTTTACCCAACTGAATCAATTGAACTGCCTCAATAATGGCTATTGTAGAAGATGCACAAGCCGCTACCGGTGAAAAATTCGGACCGCGATAACCATATTTCATGGAAATTTGTCCGGCCGCGATGTCAGAAATAATCTTAGGAATAAAAAACGGACTGAAACGAGGTGTTCCATCGCCTTTGTAATATTGCGAATATTCCTCCTCAATCATTCGCAAACCACCAATACCGCTGGAAAAGATAACACCAACGCGATCTTTATTCAACGACTCGTTGAAATTGGCATTGCGAATGGCTTCATCAGCCGCTACCATAGCATATTGCGCAAATACATCAAAACGTTTCGCTTCCTTCCTATCGTAAAACTCGGATATATCAAAACCCTTTAGTTCGCAAGCGATTTTGGTTTTGAACTTCGTGGTATCAAAATGGGTAATTAACCCTGCACCACTTTGGCCGGTTTGTAAGGCGGATAAAAACGCAGATAAATTATTTCCGATTGGCGTTAAAACGCCCATGCCGGTAACTACAACCCTGCGGAGCTGCATATATAAAGTTTAAGCTAGAGTCTTTTCGAGGTATTCTACAGCTTGACCAACTGTAGTAATCGTTTCAGCTTGTTCATCTGGAATAGAAATATTGAATTCTTTTTCAAACTCCATAATCAACTCTACTGTATCCAATGAATCCGCACCAAGATCGGTAGTGAAGCTAGCCTCTGAAGTCACTTGACTTTCCTCAACACCCAATTTATCAACGATAATTTTCTTTACTCTTTCTGCAATTGTTGCCATTGTTATTTTTTTAATACGAAGCGCAAATTTACAAATTCAAATTACATCACCAAGTAGTTAACAAATCCTCAAAAATCGGTTCAGGCTATTTTACTAGATTTGCACAAACAATTAAACAAGGTGGCCGTTAAGAAAATAGATGACGATGAAATTGCTTGGGGAGAGTTCCAACTCATCGGCATAAACACGTCTTTTAAAGGCTACACGCTTTGCTTTCATTTGAATCAACTACTTGAAGCTGAGTTTATTAAGTTGAATGACCATAGGGTTTTGTTAAAAGGAAAAAAGAGTGATACTCTATTCCAAATTTACGGCTGGAACGATGAGGCCCACAAGCTCCAGTTGCTTTTATTTGAGAACAAAAGCGGAAATGATTGGCTATTGCCTGAAGCTGCAGGGGTAGATTTTATTCTTCGGGTAGATGGCATTAAAGAAACTTCAGGATTGCTCGATGACCTCAAAAAGCTACCGGAAATTTCGGCTGCCATACGTTTGCCATCGTTTAAAATCAAATCCATTAAAAACCTAGACTACAGCGAATATTAACAACTCTGTGAGGGTTTTGCCCGTATAAAACAGACCAATACCAACTAAAAAATGAAAATACACCATAATAAAACGAAGATAATTGCCACTTGGGGGCCATCGTGCGAGGATAAAAAAGTAATGACAGAGATGATTAAATCGGGATTGGACCTATTCCGATTTAACTTTTCGCACGGTACACACGAAAAACACCTCGAAGGTTTTAAAAAAGTACGACAAATCACTACAGAGCTTGAAGCGTCCATTGGAATTTTGGCCGATTTACAAGGACCAAAAATTAGAGTAGGAAAGGTGCTCGATAATAACCAGCCACTAAAAGCAGGTCATACCATTACTATCACTACCGAAGAATGCGTATCCACCTCCGAGCGCGTGTTCATCAGCTACGAAAATTTAGCAAAAGAAGTGGAAGTTGGGGATGCTATTTTGATTGATGACGGACGAATGGAATTACGCGTTACGTCCACCGACCGCGACCGTACGCTGGAAGCCAAAGTAATTACCGGTGGAAAACTAAGCAACAACAAAGGCGTTAACCTTCCCGATACCAAAACCAAGGTGCCTGCGCTCACCGAAAAAGATAAAGAAGATTTAAAATTTGCCATCGAACATGGTGCGAATTGGATTGCCCTTTCGTTTGTGCGAACCGCCAAAGATGTATTGGATTTGAAAAAAATCATTGGCGAAAAAAACAGCTACATGAAGGTAATGGCGAAGATCGAAAAGCCGGAAGCCCTCACCGAACTCGATGAGATTATTGATGCGGCAGACGGAATTATGATTGCCCGTGGCGATTTAGCAGTGGAAGTACCACAAGAAAAAATGCCGCTTATTCAAAAGGATATTATTAAACGCTGTATCTTAAAAGCTAAGCCAGTGATTGTGGCTACGCAAATGATGGATTCGATGATTGAGTCGCCAAATCCAACGCGTGCTGAAATTACAGACGTAGCTAATGCGGTGTTAGATGGTGCCGATGCAGTAATGTTGAGTGGAGAAACCTCTACCGGTAAACATCCGGTGCGTGTTATTCAAATCATGGAAAAGATTTTGTTGAATGTAGAATCGAACGGCATGATTTACGACAAAGATTTAAAGCCGAACAAAGGCTCGCAAACCTTCATTTCCGATGCTATTTGCTATAATGCGGCTCGTTTAAGTAGTGAACTAGGCGCCAAAGCCATTGTGGGCATGACTTTCTCGGGCTACACAGGCTTTATGTTATCGAGCTATCGACCTAAAGCCAACATCTACATTTTTACTGAAAACCGCGAATTACTCAATTCCCTCAGCTTATGTTGGGGCGTAGAGGCTTTCTACTACGATAAATTTGTGGGTACCGATTCTACCATTAAAGATGTAATCCGCATCCTTAAAGAAAAGGGCCTTATCGAAAAACACGAACTTATCGTGAACATCGGTTCCATGCCACTCGCCTCAAAAGGAAGAGCGAACATGGTTAAGGTAACGGAGGTAGAATAATGTTTTTGATTTAAGGTTTGGGCGTGTACCGCGCTATTCGTTCCAATCTTTATCCCGCTATGAAGCGGGCAAAGGATTTCCACTGCTATCGCGCACGCGGCATCCTGCTGCATACAACAAAAAAGAAGCAAAAGTTTGTTTGGTTTTCGGAGTTATCGCCATAGGAAAACCCTATTCAAGGCCTCTTATCACCAAGTTCCTAAATAACCATCGAAAGTTAATTCTTTCTCTAAGGCTAAAACATCTTGGCATTGATAACTCGTGTGAAGAAGCTCATAAATAGCATCAACATCAGAAAGACCCATATTGTCTAAGTTTTCTATATGTCTATAGCCCTCTAATGCTGCCAAATAGGTTTCGTTTCCAACTAATAACTGCGTGTCGCTTATTCGTTTGGCTAATAAATTAACGGCTATACGTAAATCTTCCAATTGATGATATAGTGCCATTGCTTTTTGCTTTTCCTCCACGTTAAACCCTTTCGGTTGTTTATCCGGATTATTCAATAATACATGGATGGTGTTTTCTGTAAAAATTCTATTTTCTACATTAATCGTATGCAACGCTCTTCGCTCACTAGTTGTTAGCTGATGCAGAAAGGGCATGTTGCTTTGAATGGTTTCCAATGCTGCTTTAACGGCTGCGATTTGCGTCTCAGTCATAGTATTACTGTGGCTGGCTTTGGGGTTGGGGTTGTTTGCCATAAGATATGGTTTTTTTGCCTACTCTTTGATTCCCTTTTCGGCATCCGGGGTGTATAGTTTTGTAATAGGGTGAAGGTAAACAGAACGCCTACCAACGTTAGGTAAAGGTAAATATCGTTTTTGAAAAAGACAAGTTAGTGCTGATTTAGAAAGATGATTTTTGTTGCTTTTTTCACCTCCTTGGCAATTGCGACAAAGTGAATAAGTCGATTTAACACAACCTAAACAAGCCATTCCGAATTATACCCTTTTTGCTATGTTTGTTTTCAAAATAAAACTGCATGTCCATCAACGTAAATCTCCTAAAAGCCTGTTGCGAAGTGCCGGGCATATCGGGTTTCGAACAAAAAGTAAGAGAACTCATTACAAAAGAATTGAGCGGTTGCGACCTCTCGCTCTACACCGATCATATGGGCAATTTAGTGGCCCTCAAAAAAGGCAAAAATTCTACCAAAAAAGTGATGGCAGCGGCTCACATGGATGAGATTGGTTTTATTGTAAAACAAATTGACGATAACGGCTTTTTGAAGATACATACCGTTGGTGGTTTCGACCCGAAAACGTTAACGGCTCAACGTGTAGTCGTTCACGGCAGCAAAGATTTGATTGGTGTTATGGGCTCTAAGCCGATTCATATTATGAGCCCCGAAGAACGCACGAAACCTGCACAAATCCACGATTATTTTGTGGATCTTGGTTTGCCGAAATCGGAGGTAGAAAAAGTCGTTGAAATTGGAACTCCAATTACGCGCCTCAGCGAATTGCTCGAATTAGGCGAATGTGTAAACTGCAAATCAATCGATAACCGTGTAGCCGTTTTTGTATTGATCGAAACCTTAAAAGAGTTGAACAATAAAGAAATTCCGTTTGATTTTTACGGTGTGTTCACGGTGCAAGAAGAAGTAGGAACAAGAGGTGCACACACGGCTGCACATCACATTAGTCCTGATTTTAGTTTTTGCATCGACACTACTATTGCCTTCGACACTCCGGGTGCAAAGCCGGAAGAAATGGTAACGAAATTAGGTGCCGGTGTGGGTATAAAAATTATGGATGGTGGCAGTATTTGCGACTATCGTATGGTGCGTTTCATGAAAGATTTGGCGAACCAACACAACGTGAAATGGCAAGCCGAAATTTTGCCTGCCGGAGGTACCGATACAGCCGGAATGCAGCGTATGGCAACCAATGGAACCATTGCGGGAGCGGTGTCTATACCAACACGTCATATTCATTCGCATATTGAAATGGCCAACAAAGCTGATATTCGCGCCAACATCGATTTGTTGAAATTATGCTTGGAAAATTTAGACAACTACGATTGGAGTTTCAAATAAAAATATGAGCAACATATCATCTTGGACAGAAGCAGACAATGCCCTTTCGAAAACATTCGTGTTTGCGGATTTCGCTGAAGCCTTTGCCTTCATGACTCGTGTAGCCCTTATTGCCGAACAACTCGATCATCATCCGGAATGGAGCAATGTGTGGAATCGGGTAAGCATCACCTTACGCACACACAGTGCCGAAAATACAGTAACAGAAAAAGATCGCGAATTTGCACAACGCATAGATGCAATCATTCAATAAAAACAATTTTGTAAGGTGTATAGTTCAGAACAACAAATAGCGCTTCAACAACTCACGAGTACGCTCCTATCAACATTTCTTCCGCCAACAGCAGAGGAATTGCGAAGTGTGTTGCGCTATCACGATTGGCGTTATTATGTATTAAGCGAACCCATCATCACCGATACCGATTACGACTTTTTGTTCAAAGCCTTAAAAACGCTAGAGGAAAAAAATCCGGATTTGATTACACCTGATTCGCCTACACAGCGCGTGGCGAAAGGCCTAACAGAAGATTTTCAACCGGTAGACCATTTGGTGTCGATGCTTTCGCTCGAAAACACCTACAACATTGAAGAGGTTACCACCTTCGAAAATCGCGTGAAGGAACTAGTGATGAATGGTGATGTTGAATATTGCATCGAGCCTAAATTTGACGGAGCGAGCATTGCCCTCGTGTATGAAAACGATTTATTGATACGAGCTGCTACACGTGGCGATGGCACAACCGGTGAAGAAATCACCAACAATGCAAAAGCGATAGCCTCTGTGCCACTTTCTGCACCCTTTTCTAAATACGGAATTTATAAAATTGAATTGCGAGGCGAAGTGGTGATTCAGAAAGATGTGTTCGAGCAAAAGAATAAAGAGCGTGTAGCTCGAGGCGAAAAAGCTTTTCAAAATCCGCGTAATACCGCTTCCGGTTCCTTGCGTATGAAAGATCCGAAAGAAGTGGCACAGCGAGGCTTGCAAGCCATCATATACCATATCAGTTATGCTGTAGATAAGGCAGGTCAAAACTTAATCGGCACCACGTTGCTGCATCACTTCGACAACATAAAAATGATTGCGGAGTGCGGATTTAAGAGTCCGATACAAGAAGTGTCTGTATGTAAAACTACCGAAGCAACAGAAGCCTTTTTAGCGAAATGGATTGAATTGCGCTATACCTTTCCAATTGAAACAGATGGCATGGTAATTAAGGTGAACAGCCTGAAACAGCAGCAACAATGCGGTTCTACAGCGCATCACCCGAAATGGGCAGTGGCATATAAGTTTCCGGCAAAACAAGCACATTCGAAATTGCTGAGTGTAGATTTTCAAGTGGGAAGAACAGGTGCCATTACTCCGGTGGCGAAAATTGAACCGGTGCATTTAAGTGGTGTAACTATTTCTTCTATTTCGCTGCACAACGAAGATATGATTCGCGAGAAGGGGATTATGTTGGGCGATACATTGATTGTAGAACGTGCAGGGGAAGTGATTCCTTATATTGTTGGCGTTGTGCCCGATTTACGCAACGGAAGTGAGCAACCGCTGGTGTTTCCGAGTAATTGCCCTTCGTGTGCATCGCCATTAATTCGTCCGAATGAAGAAGTAGTTTGGCGCTGCGAGAATGCGGATTGTCCGGCTCAGTTGGAAGAACGTATTATCCACTTCGTATCGAAAGAGGCCATGGATATTGACGGACTCGGCCGACAAATTGTAATCGATTTTATTGCCAACGGCTTGCTGAAAAACATTGAAGGCATCTATGCGCTCGATTTTGAAACCATTCGCACATTGGAAGGTTGGGGCGAAAAGTCAATAGAGAATTTGAAGAATGGTATCGAGCAATCGAAAAAACGACCACTATGGCGATTGCTAGTAGCCTTAGGTATCCGACATGTTGGAACCGGCACAGCCAAAGACATTGCGGGGCACATCTTATCCATCCATGAGCTATCGACAAAAACGGTAGAAGACTTAGTGGCTATTGAAGGTATTGGTCCGAAAGTGGCGAACAGTATTCACGATTTTTTCACAAACGAGGCGAATATTCATTTGATTCACGATTTAGAAAAACTTGGGCTGAACACGGTGAACAATCCGGCTGAGAACGCACTGGCATCAAATAAACTAAACGGACAAACCTTTTTGTTTACGGGTACGTTAACGCAATTTGGTCGCGACAGGGCAAAGCAATTAGTAGAAGAAAATGGCGGAAAATTGCTGAGTGCGGTTTCAGCTAATTTGAACTATTTGGTGGCAGGTGAAAGTGCAGGAAGTAAGCTCACAAAAGCAAAGGCCATTCCTTCCATAAAAGTTATTACTGAAGAAGAATTCTTGTCGTTAATCGCCTAAGTCGAAATGTAGGGCGAAATTTTGCAAGACAAATAGCCGAAGCTGCTTTATACGTTGGGTTTGTTGATTCACCAAATTGTTTGCTTCTGTGGAATCGCTTTTCAATTCGTATAGGTCTTCCCGTTTAAAATCTTTTGAGAAAATGTATTTGTAAATCACAGAATCTTCATTGTCGATGATGGCATATTGTTGTTGCTTGGTTTCGAGTCCAATCTTTCCGGTTTCATGAAATGAGTATTGAACCCTTGTAGAATCGAGCAACGAAACACCTTGCCAACAAGAAGGAAGCGCAAAATGCAGTGCTTGGGCAATGGTTGGAGCGATATCAATTTGTCGACTGAATTTTTCAGTTGGATACTTGTTTTGATAATCGATAATCAGCAACGGAACACGCGTTTGGGGTTGATAAAGCCAATCGACATGGCCGTCAACGCCATGTTCTCCAAGACCTTCCCCATGGTCGGCTGTAATGATTACCAATGCGTCTTTCAAGATGCCTTTCCGTTCTAGTGCTTCAAATATTTTTTTGATGGTAAAATCGGCTTGAAGAATTTTGTTGTCGTAGAGATTCGCCAAGCGCAATAGTCTTTCACTAGGGGCTACTGTAGCTTTTTCGTAAGGTTTCCAAACTGCAAATTTATTTTGCAACAGCGCAGTTTCGTGTGGCGATTGTAAGTGCAGATAAAAGAAATTGTTGTCCTTCTTAAACTGCCCGTTTTCTATGCCTTCTAACACTACCCTGTCATCTTTGAAATAATGCTTTTGCGCATTCATTCCATCGAAATAATAATCGCAATCGCGCGCATAGGTTCCGGCAATATTATACCAAGCTTTATGTGCTCCGGCAATAATGGCAGAGGTTTGATAGCCTTGCTTTTTGAACAACTTAAATAATGTGAAGCCATCGTAAGTGCAGCTTTTCCATTCTTTGCTTTGCATAAGGCTTGGAATACCACAAATGGTAGAGGCCGATGTTGAAATACAGTTTTCGATTTTCTGTATTTCACCTTTTGAATAAAGTTGATTCAAAAAAGGTGTTGTGTTACGAGCATAGCCATACATCGATAAATGATCGGCACGAAGCGCATCACATACAATCAAGATTACGTTTCGTTTAGTGTTGTGTTCAGCCATATAATGTTCAGCTACGAAACGATCGTTGGCGGCCACTTTGGTGCGATAGGGATTGAAGAAAGGATTATCGGCCGCACCCCACATTTTGTCGAAGGCAAAGACTAGAAACGGTTCGCTGCGAAAATGAAAAAATCGCTTTATCGGCAAACTCAACAGCAACAATAGAAAGAACAATATAATGGAGTAGCGAGAAATTTTACTGTGTGCGTTGGGCTCTATTCGCTTACACACAAACCAAACTAACAAAAAGGTGACGAGGAGAAATACTCCTAAAATAAGATAAACGGAATAAGGCGAAATGGCCACCGAAGCACAAAAATCGGGCAAATGGAGCAGGTATGGTTTGAGAATATTTAACGTCAGAATATCTCCCCAGTAAATGAGTCCAATACAAATTAAAAAATAAACATATATAATGGCTGCCTGATAGCAATAAAGCATCGCAACACGAATTGCAAGCGAGCGTATTGTATTCCAAACAACAGAAAAAAAATAATGAAAAACTGCTATAAAAGCTATATGATAGGCTACTGAATAATACGAAAGACCAAGATAAAGAAAGATTGATGCACATAGTAAGGACTGTAGTATCAATAAAAAAAACAGTGGGTGCTTTTTCATATCTTATCCTTCCTTTGTTGGTTGTTAAAAACTTGTATCAAAACAGTTTTGGTTAATTCATATTTATAAGCCTGGGCACAAAGCCATTTGTTGTCGGAAAAAAGATTGGGAAATAAAAAAAAATAAATACTTTTGAATCATAATTCGAAAGAATCGAAATTTATTACAACTCTTTTCAGGGGTGAAAAACGGTGAGGCTTCCTTCGGGAGGCTTTGCTGTTTTTAGTCCCTATGTTATTTCAAACTACATGCTGCGTCCCGTTCAAGTTTCTTTTTTAGTCCTTTATTATAGAGCCATTGAAAGAATAGAAACAACACGATAAAATATCCAAAATAATAAAGTGTAGTTTGAATGGACCATTCGAATACATCGAACAAAAGAGGCAGTGCAACACCAATGGAGACTAATGATGTGACAATAAGAATAATCGCTACATTTCTGTCGCTAATACCCAAATAGGCCAAATGGTGTGTGATGTGATCTTTCCCTCCAACAAAAGGAGATTGTTTTCTAAGTAAGCGTCTAATCGTAACCGTTGAAGTGTCAATGATTGGAACGATGAAAAACAACATTGGAATAACAAACTGTTGTATTTGGAAATGCTCGGATGTTGGTTGTTTAAATTTCCAAAAATAGACAATACCTCCTGCTGCCAAGAACACGCCTAAGAACTGACTTCCGGTATCACCCATGTATATTTTGGCAGGGTTCCAATTAAAATAAAGAAAACCTAAAAGACTTCCGAAAACGCCTATCATCATTACCAAATAGAAGTTTTGATTAATAGAGCCATCTGAAAAGATGATGACAATAAACCCAATAATAATTGTAGCTGAAGTTGAAGCGGTAATACCGTCCATGTTATCCAACATATTTACAGAATTCATAATTCCAATAACCCAGAAAGCTGTAAACGCAAAATCGAGTGCAGGAACCTCAGTAATGTGAATATAAACGTCACAAACAATTAGGATAAAGGCGCAACTGAGTTGACCAATAAATTTTACCAATGGATTTGTGTTATAGGTATCGTCTGCCAAACCAATGAGGAATCCAAGTGTTGAAGCTATGGTAATACCGATGATATGTTTGTCGAACAACCATTCCGTTTGTCGAGGCATAGCCCCAATAAATGCAATGGAAATCAAAAAAACAATGAAAAAAGAAAACCCTCCAACGGATGGCTTTATGTTAGAAGCCCAACGAACTTGTTCTACTGCTTTTTCATTTCTAACACCTAAATTGAAAGAAAATCTTAAAAAAAGCCAGTTAATCAGAAAGGAGATAAAAACAGCCATTGCAAAAAACAGAGACAGAAAAAACAACCAATATTTTATGTTGAATATCATGCTTTTGTGAAAATTTTAGTGATCGCTTTTTGTATTAGTGATTGTTTCTTTTTCTCTGATCCGCCATAATACCCATACCCTTTTTGGTTACCGTAGTTATAGCTGTAGCCGTAACCATATCCGTAACCATATCCATAACCTGAACCTGAACCATAATAGTATCCGTAACTAGAAGCGCCTCTACCGAAATCGTTAAGAATTACCGACAGCTTTTCTATCTTATTATCATCGATTAATTTGTTTGCATTGATAATAAAAGTACGGTTTGAATAAGCGGCTCGGAGTACATAAATCGGAAAATCGGCTTTCCGCAAAATCTCAAGAGAGTCGGTAACCAAACCAATTGGAGGAGTATCGATAACAACGTAATCGTATTTTGTTTTTAAGTACTCAACCATTTTATCCATACGTTCAGACAAAATAAGCTCTGAAGGATTAGGTGGCACTGGTCCGGAAGGAATTATATCAATGTTTTTTATTCCTGAGCTATAGATACACTCATCTTCTCCGGATTGATTACTCAAAATAGTACTTACTCCAACAGAGTTATCGCAGTCGAAGATTTTATTGATACGTGGTTTACGTAAGTCGCAATCGACAATTATAACTTTTTTGTCTAATAGACTGATAATAGCAGCCAGATTAAGCCCGGTAAACGTTTTCCCCTCTCCGGGAATCGTAGATGTTGTTGCAATAACTTTAGGACCGGGTGTATTATTCATAAACTGGAGGTTAGAACGTATCCCTCTATATGCTTCAGAAATAGTAGACTTTGGATCCTTTGTTACAACAATTTGAGAACGGACGAGTTTTTCCTCATAGCTTGGAATAACGCCTAATAGAGGAGCCTTAGACTTGTACTGCACCTCTTGAACAGATATAATCGTTTTATGGAGTAGATAACGTATAATAACCAATAGCAAGCCCAAAAGTATGCCCGACAAAATTCCGGCTAACTTTATCATTGTTTCCCTAGGAGATATGGGCGAATTCGGTGTGATTGCATTCTGGAGTATTACATAATCGGAAACAACCCCGGCATTAGCAATCATATAATTGGCCCTCTGTTCAATAAGGTTTAGGTAAAACTTATCTTTTGAATCCTTTATTTTGTTCAAGCGATTAAAGTCTGACTCCACTTGAGGTAAGCCATAAATTTTTGCCAATTTTTCGGCACTTTCAGAAGTGAGTTGCTTAAGTCGCCCGTCAAGAACGTTCAGCGCATTATCAAGGTTATTCCCAAGTTCTGTTGTGAAGTCTTGAATTTGTTGGTCGAGTAAACGAACCTTTGGATGGTCGGGGGTTACATCTAAAAGCACTAAGTTGCGCTCGTTTTTTAACGCATTAACTCTATTTATCAACGAACTTACATCAATATCTTCTGTGCGGATTGAAATCAGTGGAATTGTTGTAAAGGAATTGTCTGTTATGAGTTTTCTAAAGCTTTTTATAGAAACAATATCTTGTGAAAGGCTACGGATGAGCTTATTTGTTGCAGAAACTTCGGTTGACATCGATTGCAATTCGTTTTTATCCATGTAACCGAATTGAGCTCTTAATGCCGAAATTGAATCTTCAAAAGCTGTGTTCCCTTCCTCAAACTGACTTATCTGATTGTTCAAAAAGGAAATTACATTCTCAAAACCCTCACGTTTTTTCTCAACATCATACTCCACAAATACCTTAACCATCATATTGGTGATGTCTCTCGTTTTGATAGCACTCTTGTCTTTGTAGCTGATCTTAAAACTTTTTGTTTTGAAATCCAACGGTTCTATAGACACCTTGTTTACAACATCGGCAATAACCACCGACTTATCGTATACCCTTACATAAAATACACCCCTAAAATCCTCTTTCTGGAATTTTTTAACCTTCTTCTGTACTACTCCTTTAAAAGACGGAGAATATATATCTTGGCCAAACTTATAAATACGTTCAAACTCTCCGTCTTTATATATATGGTTAATGGAGAATTTCTCTTCATCAATGATGTTAATATAAATCGGGACTCTAAGAATATCCTGATCTTTCACTTCCATTGTGAGTTCAAAAGGGCAAGAGTTATATAGCTCTTCAGAAATAAACTTTGTTTTTCCTTCTTTAAAATAGGCCATTTGCAAAGGCAAACTATCTACAATTCTTTCTACGAGTAATTTCGATTTAAAAAGCTGAATCTCTCTATTAATAGCTGCATTGTCTTGTTCAATAGCGATTTTTTCAACCCCTAAAATCTGTGCTTTTTTCTCTGTTGAAAAGAGCATCGTAGCATTAGATTCATATATTTTAGGGGCATATCGCAAATACACTAAGGAAATTATAATTGTAATGATGGTAAGTACAATTATCCATAAAATACTTTTGTTGAGAACATACACAAACAAACCCACATTGAACTCCTTCAATGGGTTACTCAGCCTATCCTCTTCTTGCTGTAGATCAAAACTGTTTTGATTATTTTCCAATAGTCCTTATTAATAGTATAAAACTAAGCACAGTGGTTACTGCTGTAAAAACCGGTGCAGCCTCCAAGAACGCGTCTCGCACAATTCGTTTCCTATCTTCAACATAAACAATATCGTTAGGTTGCATTGTTAACTCAGCTGTTCTTAAGCCTTCAAGTGTAGAAAGGTCAACTAAGTGCACCTCTGGGTTTTTTACATCGCCTCTTATTATCTTGATTTTAAACGCCTTAAGCGACCTGTCTAGCCCCCCTGATCGGGCCAAAACCTCTATCAGAGAGGTTGGAGACTCGTTAAGCGGAATTACAGATGCTGTACCGCCTTTAAAAACAAAGACCCTCCTATTTGTTACTTTAATCACTACATATGGGTCAACAAAAAGGGATGCGTATTTTTGCGCTAACTCTTTTTCCAATTGAAGGTGCGAATAGCCCTTTACGTAGTAATCGCCCAATATGGGTAGTTTGGCGAAACCCTCATTATCTACCAAGTAGGTCACTTGATTAGTATTTGTAGTATTACTAACATTTGTTGACGACATTCCAGTAGCGCTACTGCTTTGCGTTCCCGAGTTTGTTGATCCCCCAGAAACGCCTCCTCCTAAAACATCAATAAGCTTAAATCCATCGCGCGAGTATACCTGAAGCGATAATTGATCCCCGGGTTCAATCAAATATTCTTCCATTTTTTTATGCGCAAACTCAAAATACTGATAGTCTTTTTGCTTAAACATCTGATTAGGGTAAAACAACTTACAGGAGTTCATGCCCATCAATGCGATTAATACCCAAAAAAACCCATTTCTATTTTTCATAAACCATGCAAACTTATTATTTTATGCAATACAAGTCAAGAATTTACTAGGGTTTTGCCATTGAACTGAATTGATTATCTTTATTTCAAATTCATTATCTATGGAAACCGGTAAAGTTTACTCCTCATTTTCAGAGTTTTATCCGTATTACTTAACGGAGCACGGCCGGCCAATAAACCATTATTTGCATTTTGTAGGCACTTTTTTTGTCATCGCTAGTTTTATTGGTGGAATAATTACACAAAACGGAAACTTATTGTTTGCTGTTCCCTTCTTTGGATATGGGTTTGCTTGGTTCGGACATTTTATTTTTGAAAAAAATCGTCCGGCTACTTTCGTGTATCCGCTATATAGCTTGGGTTCTGATTTTGTTATGTTTTGGCATATTCTTACCGGCCAAATCAATAAAAAAATGGAGGAGGCCCACAAAATCGTTGGCATTCCCAACAAATGGAAATAAACCTTTAATTTAAAATATGTCATCCAATTCACTGGAAACAAAAACGCACCAAGTTATAGACGCCTATATTCGGTTGCTCGACAAATATTCATTAGACCAACTCGTACAACAGCCGGATGAAAACAGTTGGTCTATCGGCCAAGTGTACATCCATGTTTGGATGGCTTCTAAAGGCTTTTTCTTTAAAAATGCAGCGCTTTGTTTGAGTGGCGAAACAGCGGTGAAAGGAAAATCAAAAAAATTAATAGCTTATCCTATTTTCCTCTTTGAAAAAATGCCTACCGTTAAAATTAAAATGCCCGATAAGGTTGCCGTTCAGCCCCGCCAACCCGAATCCAAAGAGCAACTCGTGCAAAAACTTACGGAGGTAAAAACACTGGCAAGTGAGTTCATACAAAAAATTCCGCAATCTGACCCTCTCTTAAAAACGAAACACCCGTTCCTTGGTTACCTAAACTGTGCAGAGTGGGTAAAGCTATGCAACATCCACTTTAAACACCACCAAGCACAAATTGAACGCATCAACAAAGCCTTATATCTTTAATTTTTCAGAAATAATGCGCAGTGTGTTTCCCCGCAATTTATTTCTCCTACTTTTGCAACTCAATTTTATTTTGTGAAACACATTGGATTGCTTTTTCTGTTACTCTCCGCCTCAACATTTTCGTATGCTCAAAAAAAGTGGACATTACAATCGTGTATTGAATATGCCGTGCAAAACAATATTCAAATCAAACAAGCCGAGTTATACGAAAAAATTGCGGCTAACAATACCCTTCAAAGTGGCTTGAACTTATTGCCAACTATAAACAGTGGCGCGAATTACAATTTCTCTTTTGGAAACTCTATCGACCCTACTACCTATTCCTACGTGAACAGCAATTCACAATCGCTAACCACCAACTTAAACGCTAGCTTAACACTCATCAACGGCTTTCAAAAAGTAAACACTATATACAGAAACAAAGCGGAACAAGAAGCTTCGAAATTCGACAAAGAAAACACCGTAAATAATACGGTACTCCAACTCACCAACTATTTTCTGCAAATTTTACTGAATAAGGAATTGCTGAAAACAACCGAAAAGCAGGTTGATATATCTGATGCTCAGTTAACGAGAGCAAAGATGCAAGCAAAGTCTGGAACACTTGCAGAGAGCGGATTATATGAGTTTGAAGCACAACTTGCAAGGGATAAAGCGTCCATGATACAAGCCAAAAACAATGTAGCAATTGCGCTACTGCAATTAAAATTGGCGTTACAACTCAACGATTCTGTTGACTTCGACATTGAATCTCCTTCTGTAGCTGAAAACATGGCTGTTAACTTCGAAACGCTTGATGCTTCCGACATCTATAGAACGGCTGTTTATAATCAGCCTTCTATTAAAAGTGCACAAGCAAAAGTTGCTAGTGCTATTTTTACACGCAAAGTTGCCTTAGGCTCGTTGAGTCCCACTATCAGTGCTAATTTCAGCATGAGCGACAACTATTTTAATAAAGCAACACGTGTTGTTTCGGTGGTACCATATGTAACAGAGCCCGTTGGTTTTAACGATCAGTTTAAAAACAACTTCAGTAAAGTGGTTGGCTTCAACCTTTCGTTGCCCATCTTAGCCGGTTGGTCGCGTATGAACAACATCGCTAACGCAAAGATTCAGCAACAAATTCGCAGTTTTGAACTCGATAATCAGAAAAACAGATTAAGACAAGACATTCAGCAGGCCTACAACAATGCAAAGGCTGCGCAAGAATCTTTTGTGGCCAACGACAAATCGGCCGCTGCTGCTCGAAAATCGTTTGATGTATATCAAAAACGCTTTGATGTTGGATTGGCCAACACCTTTGAACTGCAACAAGCCAGAACCAACTTGCTGCGCGCTGAATCGCAACTCATTCAAGCGAAATATTCTTACGTATTGGATTTAAAAATATTGGATTTCTATCAAGGAAAACCAATCAGCTTACAATAAAAAACAGATTGACTAATGAAAAATAAAACGTTGATAGGTGTTTTGCTCGGCACTGTTATGCTGCTGCTCATCATCGCTGTGATTGGAAAACAAAAGAATTGGTTCGGCAAAGGCGACTTGCAACAAGTGGCTATAGAAAAGGCCGAAAAGCGCGCTATTGTGGAAACTGTTACAGCCAGTGGAAAAATTAATCCGGAAACGGAAGTGAAATTATCGTCTGAAGTTTCGGGCGAAATTATTGGCCTATATGTGAAAGAAGGCGACAGCGTGAAAAAAGGAGATTTATTAGTAGAAATCAATCCTTCTATCTATGAAGCACAAGCCAGTCAGGCTTCCGCGAATGTGAGCCAAGTGAAGGCTAATTTGTTGAGCGCTGAAGCCACATTGAAAAACCAACAAACGCAATTCGAACAAGCACAACGCAACTTCGAAAGACAAAAACAACTGTACAACGAAAAAATTATTTCCGATCAGGAATTCGACCAAGCAAAAATGAGTCTTCGTACTGCACAAGCGGCTTTCGAGACCAGCCGTGAGCAATATAACGCTTCCCAGTTTACCGTTAAATCTTCGGAAGCGCAACGCAAATTAGCCGGTGATAATTTGGGCAAAACCAGAATCTATGCGCCTATCAGCGGTATTGTTTCGTTGTTGAATGTGAAATTGGGTGAGCGTGTTGTAGGTACAGCGCAAATGGCCGGAACTGAATTGATTCGCATTGCCGATTTGAACAACATGCGCGCTGAAGTAGATGTAAACGAAAACGATGTGTTGCGTGTGAAAATTGGCGACACAGCTGTTGTAGAAGTAGATGCTTATCGCGCCAAAAAATTTAGAGGGATAGTAACACAAATCGCCTATTCATCGGCTACAAGCACCGGTATTGTGAGCACTTCGCAAGCCATTAATTTTTCGGTAAAGGTGAAATTATTGAAAGAGTCGTATGCCGAATTGATTCATCCGGAATACGGACAGGCGTATCCGTTCCGTCCGGGCATGTCGGCTACCGTTGACATCAAAACACAATCGAAAGGGGATGTGCTTTCTGTGCCTATTCAAGCGGTAACAACCCGTGAAGAAAGCGAATTGAAAAACAAGGAAACGACTTCGTACAAAAAGGATGATAATTTTGATGCTAAAGAACACAAAGACATGAAAGAAGTAGTGTTTGTGGTGGAGAACGGCAAAGCGAACGCTGTTGTTGTAACCACAGGCATTCAAGACGCTTCACACATCGAAATTACAAGCGGACTCACAGTCGGCAAAGATGTGATCAAAGCGCCATTTAAACTCATTTCAAAAACATTGAAAAACGGAGACTTAGTGCAAGTGGTGGAAGAAAAAGAGTTGTTCAAGGAAAAGAAAGAAAAATAACCGCTGTGGTAACCATTAAAATTGGCGGTGTTCCTGAACATTTCAACCTACCTTGGCAATTGGCTATTGAACAACAACTGTTCGAAAAGCACAATATTCGTGTAGACTGGAATTACTATGCCGGAGGAACCGGGGAAATGGTGGCTGCGCTGAAAAACAACGAACTCGATTTAGCGATTTTACTCACAGAAGGTTTTCTATCGGCTGTATCAAAAGGCTTACAATCGGTGGTGGTGAAGGAATATATCTCTTCGCCTTTGGTGTGGGGCATTTTCACGGGTGCGCATTCGGGTATAAAGTCGGTGTATGACGAATCGGCTAAAAAGATTGCCATCAGCAGACCGGGCTCCGGTTCGCACCTTATGGCTCTAATTCATGCCGAACAACGTGGCGAATCCATCACCGATTACGAATTGGTTGAAATCAAAAGTTTACAAGGAGCCGTTCATTCTTTGGTAAACAACGAAACCGATTTGTTCTACTGGGAAAAATACACTACCAAAGCACATGTGGAATCGGGTGAATTGAAGATGATTGGTGAGTTTTCTGCACCGTGGTCTAGCTTTTTAATTACGGCTAACAAAAGTATTCTGGCAGAAAAAGGAGAATCGATTCATGCCGTTTTAGCCATAATGAACAACTTCTGTATTGACTTTGTGAAAGACCCGAAAGCCGCTTCAGAATTGCAAAAACGTTTTAACCTTACTGAAGCCGAAGTAAAAACATGGCTCGCTCAAACTATTTGGAATACAAGTTTTTCGCTCCGGAAACAAGGTCTTCGCAATGCCATTGATTCCCTGCAAAAAATTGATGCTTCGTTTGCAATTCCAAACTACAATAGTTTTGTAGCGGAGAATATTTTGTTGCGATAACATTCTGTAAAGATTTCGCCCTTGTTTTCCACCTATCTTTTTTTCTTTTTTAGTATCATTGTCCCATAACATTTTTCAGCCTAATAAACGACAACGATGCCGGAAACAGCCCTACACATTTTCAATACACTCAGCAGACAAAAAGAAAAGTTTGACGCCATTAATCCGCCTTTTGTGGGGCTTTATTCTTGTGGTCCTACCGTGTATAACGAAGTGCATTTGGGCAACCTCCGCACCTTTCTTACGTTCGATATTGTACAACGTTATCTTACACACTTAGGTTACAGAGTCCGCTATGTGCGCAACATCACTGATGCGGGTCACTTGACCGATGATGCCGATGCGGGTGAAGATAAAATCGAGAAAAGAGCAAAGTTAGAGCAGCTGGAACCGATGGAAATTGTGCAGAAATACACGAACTCTTTCCATGAAGTGTGTGCTATTTTCAACCTTACTCCGCCTAGCATTGAGCCAACAGCAACCGGACATATTGTGGAGCAAATTCAAATGGTGAAACGTATAATTGCCAATGGTTACGGCTACGAATCAAACGGTTCGGTGTACTTCGATGTGAAAAAATTCATGGAGAAACACGAGTACGGTAAACTCAGCGGACGTAATGTTGACGATCTTTTGGAGGTAACGCGTGATTTGAGTGGAACCAGCGATAAACGCAATTCGTACGACTTTGCACTATGGATTAAAACACCAGAAGCTGCTCTGCAAAAATGGGATTCGCCATGGGGCGAAGGATGCCCGGGTTGGCACTTAGAGTGCTCGGCCATGGGAACAAAATATTTAGGTAAGCAATTCGATATTCATGGAGGTGGCTTCGATTTGAAATTCCCGCATCACGAGTGTGAAATTGCGCAGAGCGTAGGCGCAGACGGGGTTACACCGGTGCGTTATTGGATGCACTCGAATATGCTTACTGTGAACGGCACAAAAATGAGCAAGTCGTTGGATAATTCTTTCCTTCCGAAAGAACTATTCAGCGGTGCACATCCATTATTGGAAAAGGCTTACAGCCCAATGTCGGTACGCTTCTTTATGTTGCAAAGTCATTACCGTTCTACGCTCGACTTTTCAAATGGTGCACTACAAGCGGCAGAAAGAGGTTTCACAAGGTTGTTGAACAGCTATAAAACGTTGTCAAAGCTAGAGCACAAAGCCGGAACGGTTGACGCACAAGAAGTACTTGACGTGAAACAGTTGTGCGAAGCCATCTACGCTAATATTAATGACGATTTCAATACAGCCGAATCGATTGCTGTATTGTTCGATATGAGTAAAAAAATTAACGCTTACAAAGAAGGCGTTTTATCGATTGGAACGCTTGATGCTGAAACATATGAATTGCTGAAAAGCACGTTTACTGTATTCTTCAGAGATATTCTTGGTTTGGATAAAGAAGAAGAACAAGACAACAATGTAACCGAAGGCTTAATGAATTTGATTTTAGAATTGCGCAAACAAGTGCGCGCCAATAAAGATTTCGCGAGCTCCGATAAAATCAGAGATGCGCTAAATGAGTTGAACATTAAAGTGAAAGACGGTAAAGACGAAACTACCTGGAGCATTGAACAATAAATCAATCATCAAAAAATAAAAGAACATGGCGTTACAAGATTACACCGACCAAGGCGGAAAAGACACACGATCAGGATTTGGCGTTGGTATGTTGGAGTTGGGCAGAAATAATCCGAATGTGGTGGCACTATGTGCCGATTTACTCGGTTCGTTAAAGTTAGATGATTTTGTAAAAGAATTCCCTGAACGTTTTGTGCAGTGTGGTATTGCCGAAGCGAATATGATTTCGGTGGCTGCGGGGATGACCATTGGCGGAAAAATTCCTTTCGCTACTACCTTTGCCAATTTCGCGACCGGGCGAGTGTACGATCAAATTCGCCAATCGGTAGCGTATTCGGGCAAAAACGTAAAAATTGCTGCATCGCATGCTGGGCTTACGCTTGGCGAAGATGGCGCAACACATCAAATTTTGGAAGACATCGGTTTGATGCAAATGCTTCCTGGCATGACGGTGATTAATCCATGCGATTTTAATCAAACCAAAGCTGCAACATTGGCGCTGGGCGAACATGTTGGTCCGGCTTATTTGCGTTTCGGCCGTCCGAAATGGCCTAATTTTACACCCGAAAATCAAACCTTCGAGATTGGCAAAGCCGTTTTAATGAACGAAGGAAAAGACGTTACCATCTTTGCTACCGGACATTTGGTTTGGAAAA
Organism: Chitinophagales bacterium; assembly: GCA_044226285.1. GTDB lineage: Bacteria > Bacteroidota > Bacteroidia > Chitinophagales > LD1 > CALAYL01. Next base: position 72,452 of record JBGAHI010000001.1, read on the forward strand.
GTTTGGAGGCGGCTCGCCAGTTGGAAGCTGAAGGCGTTTCTGTTGAACTCATCAACATACACACCATTAAACCTTTAGACGAAGAGGCGGTCTTACGCTCAGTAAGCAAAACCGGATGTGCTGTAGTTTGCGAAGAACACAATGTGATTGGCGGTTTGGGAAGTACTATCGCAACTTTATTAGCGAAAGCAAAACCAACACCTACCGAGTTTGTGGCCGTAAACGATTCGTTTGGCGAAAGTGGCACACCCGATCAATTGCTGGCTAAATACGGATTGGAAACAGTAAATGTGTACCAAGCCGCAAAAAAAGTGTTGAACCGAAAATAGAAGATATGACCGATAGTGCTTTATTAGAACTCTTTCACAATGGAGCTCGTGAGCGCGCGTTTAATTTGTTGATGGAAAAATATCAGCAAAAACTATATTGGCATATTCGAAGAATCGTGAATAATCACGACCATACGGGCGATGTGCTCCAAAACACCTTTATTAAAGCGTGGCAGGGCTTAGACAACTTTCGTGCTGAATCGCAGTTGTTTTCGTGGTTGTACAGAATTGCCACAAACGAAAGCATCAATTTTTTGAATAAGGAGAAGAAACATTCTTCCATTTCTTTTGAGGGTGGCTTTGGCTTAGACAATGAGGAAGAGGGCAATTCTTCTGCTCCACAAAACTATGTACAAAGCAGTGGAGCCGATATTGATGGCGATAAAATTCAGGCGAAATTAGAGAAAGCAATTGCTGAATTGCCGGAAAAACAGCGCATTGTTTTCAACCTCCGTTACTACGATGAAATGCCTTATGAACAAATGAGCGAAGTGCTACAAACCTCTGTGGGCGCTTTGAAAGCATCGTATTTTCATGCGGCACAAAAAATTGAAGCAGCGCTTTTACGTGAAGAATAATTTGTAAGCAATTAAACCTTTTGCGTTTTGAATGGTCATAACGACACGAAAATGAAAACAGAGAATACCATACTAGAAGAATTAAAACACATTGCTCCTATTTTGGCCAATGTTGAGAAACCAATGAACGATGAAGTTCCGGCTTCTTTCTTTTCTGCCATGAACGAAAACGTAATGAGTGCTATTCGCGCAGCAGAGAAGCAAAGAGAACTTCAACCTATTGCTCCGTTATTAGCTTCTCTTGAAAAGAATAAAGAGTCCGTAGTCTCCGATGCTTTCTTTGCACAAATGCAAGCAAAAACTTGGAAACAAATTCAAAGCCAATCATCAACCACTAAAAAGCAAGTGTCGGAAAAAACAAATGCTTTGGACCGATTGCTCGAGTTACTTTTCAGACCAAGTTTTGCCATGGGTTTTGCGGCTTTTTGTGCGTTAATATTTTGTGGAACGTTCGTTTTGTCGAACAATTCAACGCAAGAAAACACAATCATTGCAAGTGCTCAACAACTCACTAATAGTGAAATTCAGGCCTATATAGCCGAAAACAATGACGACTTTGACGAAGCAATATTGACAAAAGATTGGGAGACTATAGACAACAAAAGCATACTCGAAAATTCAACGCTTAATGAAGAAGAATTGAATGCATATTACAATAGTGAACTAAACAACGAAAAAATATAACATGAAAACGCTAATCAACATCTTGCTTTTAAGCCTTGCGCTTTCTGCAACAGCTCAACAACCACAAGATAAAGGTCGCCACGAACGTGTAGAGTCTTTCCGTATCGCCTATATTACCGAGCATTTAAAGCTTACACCTGAAGAGGCACAACGTTTTTGGCCGGTGTATAATGCTTATCGTGCGGACATGAAAACGCTTCGTCAGAATTTTAAGGCTGATGACAAAGACGGAACTCCGCTTACTGCCGATCAACAATTAGAGTTCGAACAAAAGAAGTTGGATTTAAAGAAACGCTTTAAGCCTCAATTTGAGCAAGCCATTGGGAAAGAAAAGTTGAACCTGCTCATGCAAGTTGAAGAAGACTTCAAGCGTGAGCTGATGAAGGCCATGCAAGAGCGCAGAGGCAGATAAAAATGGCTTTCTAGCGTGAACCTAAAGAGGTATGCTTTCAACTAAAACAGCCTTTCCGGAAAGTTCGAAATAGGTACAAGTTTTCGCGGCAACATCAACTATCCATTTGTTTACACCTGTCTTTGCACAATCAGCACAGAAAGTAAAAAAGTCAGTTTCCCCGCGTTGATGTCGCTTCAAATCAGCTTGAAACTGCTGCGCATTATGCGTTTCCGCAATTGTCAATGCTGGATATTTCAAAGCGGCTGTTACAGCATGGCTTCCTTCACCATGGAAAACAGTATTGCCATCTACGACAAAGGTTTCCAAGCGAAGCACTCCTATTTGAATGAGTTCTTTCATGTAGTTCGGAAAATCTGCCCCGCTTTTTACTTTGGCCTCAGCGGCATTAAGTTCTTCTAATGTGAATTGTTCCATCATCAATCTTATTGAATCGCTCCGGTTAATTTCATGTACGAACGAATAAACACCGCACCAACGTTTTTGTGTGGTGGAATATAATCTACAAATCGAATGTACGATTCTGTGCCTTTCAATTGCTTGTCGAGATCGGTCCAAATTTGCGCCCACTCTACATCTCTGCCTTCTCTGACTGCATCAGCAATGAGTTTCAACATCGGGTTATTAACGCCCTGTACACCAATTTGTTTCGATGAAATAATATGTGCTTCCGGTGCACGTTGAATCACTCCCGAAAGGTTGTGATAACCTCCACAAGAGCCCAACACAAAAAGTTTTGCTGAAGGCTTAATTTTCTCAATCGTTTTGGAAGCATAATAGCTATGTCCACGGTGAATCAACACATCCGGTTGAATACCTGCACTGTCCAATATTCGTTCAAGATAGGCTTGCCCTTCATATTCCGCCTTTGGCTTATTCGCATAAATCACTACGGGTTGACCATTCACCGAGCGAATAACCACATGCAAGGAGTCTTCTTCTTTTACAGCCCAATTCTTATCTGCAAAGGTATTCATGAACGACTTAAACGAAGCGCCACCATCTTCATCATCATAAAAATACATGTGCCAAACCGACTCTTTGTTTTGCTGGAATAACGTTGCGTTTTTCAACATGGTAATATCAGGAATGCCGTATTTCTCTGAAATGTTTTCGTACCAGTCTTCATTGAACTCTCGTCCGCTATTGAAAAGGCTAGTTAGCAATCCATAAATCGCCATTCCTTCGCGCGATTTGGTTTGTTGTGAGCGCTTGTATTCTTCGCGAATATTTTTGCGAATAAAGGTCAATAGCGTTTCATCGCTGATTCCTGTGTAAGTATCGGCCACTTCAACAGCCTGATCTATGCTTGTATTCGCATCATCTAATCCGCAAACAAACATTTTCAGTAATGCTTTTTGTTCATCAACGGTCATCGTAGCCATGAAATCATTCAGCTTTCCAAAAGAAGCACACTGTTTAATAAATGTTCGGTAACGATTCATACCTACAGATTTCAAAAATGTAAACCCATTTGTTTTGCCCATTTTTGTTAGGAATCGTTTCAACAAACCGTTAAACGAAGAGGTAAACACTTCTTCCTCACTATAAACGATGAGGGTATACAATTGCTCCGGAGTAAAATTGTCGATGGATGCAAATCGCTTGCTATCGGGCTCGTTGTGTAACTCGTTCAAATTTCTAACAAATTTCAACGATTGAATTTCCAATTCCTTTTCTAGTGAATATTCACCAATAGGATCTTTTTGCATTCGAATTTGAATCATTTTCTTAAGAAAGTCAACCGGCTTTTGTGTAGTGAAATCTGCTGAAGCCAATGTCATTTCGCCTTTCACGATGGGGTCCATCAAAACATAAGACGGTGTGCGTTTTCCAAGGGTTTGGGTGATTTTCAGAATTTGCTGTACGGCCGGCTCTTTACTTTCTTTGAAGATAATATTGATAGGGTTTCCATCGAGTACGTACTTTTTCATTTCGTTTGGCGCCACTATACCCACGCGTTCCACTATTTTATTCCGATATGGCCGATCCCAATATTGGTGGTAATTTTCAACTACCGCCTCCGGATAGTTTGTTGCAGCATATAATAAAAACGGTTCTGTCTCTGGTCGGAAACTATATAGCGAAACCTGTTTAATCGAAACAAGAATGTTCGTTTTAAGTGCGCTGAATAAATCGTTTTTGTAAATACCATCTAGAATATGAAGGATGTTTGTAATCTCGCGATTGTCTTTGTCCAATGCATTTACATTTAAGTTTCGCACACGTGTCAATGTATAATACAAGTAGTAAGCAATTGAATCGCGTTGTCCTTCGTTTACGTCCACCTTCAACATTAATCGCCAAATCGAGTCCACCGTTGTGAAATAGATTTTATTGGCTAATGCTGTTCGAGTCGAATCTGCTAGCTTCAAACGCCCATCGAGCTTACCGTCTAGCTTATCAATTCTATTTTTTTCCTTTATCAGGTAAAAAATAGGATCGTTTTCTTTCTGTGCATAGCAGGCTTGCGATAGAGCAAAGAGCAAACAAAAAATGGTTAGTGCTTTTGTCATAGTTCTATAGTCCAAATGTTTTATAATAAGCTCGTTGAAATAATGACTCTATGTTTTTGTGCGGTGGCACATAATCGTAGAATAACGAATAGTTTCCAAGCTGTAACTTTAATTTCTCCCAAAAAGCAGGCCATTGTATATCTTGGCGCTGGCGAAAGGATTCGTTGATTGAAAAAATTATAGGATCGTTGATTTGTTGAGTTCCAATTTGGCGAGTAGCAATAATATGGGCATCAGGAGCATTTTTGATTGCAATAGAGGCTTTGTAAAATCCGCCACACGATCCAATAAAAACAAGCTTAGCTGAAGGCGGGATTTTTTCCAGTGTTTTTTCCGTATGAAAACTATGGCCTCTGTGAATAATAATTGCCGGCTTATATCCTCCTTCTGCAAAAATTTTGTTGATGTTTTGTTCTCCACTCTCTTCGTACGATGGTTTGTTGGCGAATATTTCAATGGTTTTGCCAACGGTGCTGGTTACTTTAACATAGCTGTAATATTCTTCCAGCTTCCAGCTTGTAGAACTTCGGAAAGAAGATAAAAAGCTCATGTACGAATCTCGTCCATCGGGATCATCATAAAAATACATGCGTTCGATAATTTTTTCATCGGCATCCATGATTTTAAACTGAAGAGTCGCTAATTCTGAAGCTTGATATTTTTTAGACATGGTGTAAAACCACTTTTTGTCGAACACTGCTTTGTCTTTGCAGAGTCCGGCTAAAATTCCGTATATGGCCATACATTTTGAATCTTTTAAAGAATCACATGTAGTGTATTGTTGTTTGATGTTTTTTTCAATAGCTGATAATATTTCATCGCTATTTGTGTTCGCTATCGTTTCTGAAACCATTACAGCATCATCGAAAGAATTATCGCTTTCGTCTAGATGCGATACAAACTGGCGTAAAAGCACTTCTCGCTGCCCATTTGTGAAATACGATAACAGCTTCGACAACTTATAATTTGTAGCACACAATGCAACAAAAGTTCTCAATTTGGGCAGAGCTAAGAAGCGTTGAAACGCATTGTCGTCCATTTGTTGAAGAGAACTTTCAAATCGAGCAAAAATGCCAAGAAAAGTGCTATTAAACACCTCTTCGCGCCCATATACTGTGGCATAATATAATTCGTCTTTGGTTAAATTATCCAATGTTGCAAAACGAATATTATCGGGTTGGGCTACCTTATCATTGATATCGCGAATAAACCTTAATGCGTAATAAGAAAACTCCCTTTCAATACTGTTTCGCCCTACGTAATTTTTTTTAGCCACTAATTTTACTAACTCTTTGAACAAACGATCTTGATTGTTACAAATAGTCAAAGCCGTTTCAATGGTCATTTCGTTGTTGGTAAGCTGGTTAATCAACAAGTATGGCTTAGACTTAAATCCGGTTGCCATGTTGATTTCCACCATTTTCTTGATAAATGGATTTTCACTCTTAGTAAGAAAAAACGTAACTAAATGATAGGGATTAACTAAGTATTTTTTTGCCGATACAGGGGCTTGAAGCGCTGCTTTTTCCAGCACTTCCTGCATGAAATATTTTGATTTGAACTTTTCTGCTTTTTTAAACACCTCATCCGGCTCTATTTCAGCGGCATACAACAAAATTTCTTTGGCAAATGGTTCATTTATAAATGCGTCTATATTTTGTAACGAAGCGTATATGTTTTTCTTGTAAATGAGCTTTAATTTTTGCTCATCTGTAAAATCGAAGTGAACAGGCTCAACTATCTCCTCTGTTGGTTCAAGTAAAGGCTTAATTTCCTCCACTTTTTGATCCACTTTTATTCTGTCTTCAATCTTGGCCAAAGTCAAACTAACGTCTTCCTTTTTTATTGGTGCCACCTCTTCTTTTCTGCGCTGTGGAACAGGAACCGGTTCTTCCTTTGCAATAATAGCCGCTTTTATAAGATCCGGTGTTAAATCGTCTTGCGGCTTTTCATATGAAAACAACGATTTTAAATAAAGGCTATTTTGCTCTCCTGAAATTCGGATGAAAGACTCTAACTTATCCTCCTGTTGTAGGAAACGAACAAATTCAGACAGGCGATGTTTAGGAAAGTTTTCAAAATAATTTGTTTCTATCGGCACGGTTCCTTTGCGCAAAAGAATACTCATCATGTTCGAAAAATCGATTGGATACATTTCTTTGTAGCCATAAATCAGCACAGCGATGATTTCTTCTTTACTGTATTCTGTAATTTGATAATAATTTACAATAGCAGCATCCGACTTCAGCGAGAGACCCCGTGCAATATCAACAGCCATGTAATCCAATTCTCTATTCACTGAATACAAGCCAATGGCCTGTGGTTGTTTCATAACATCAACTAGAGCCGAAAACGTTCTCTCTTTTGACAAAGTAAGTGTGTCGGCACGAAAAACAGAGATTCTCTTTTTTATAATTGGATCAACTAAAAAATAGGCTTTTGTTCTGGCCGGTAATTTGGTGTTAATTGCTCGAAGTGTCTGAAAAATTGCAGTAGTATCGTTAAGCAGAATGTCCTTTATTTTTGAAGAACCGGCAAAATAACGCTTCGCAGATTCAGGGGCTACAACAGCAATTTTGGCAATAATTTTAGGCGCATACCAGAGCGACACAAAAGATTCGCTGTTACGCAAAATTTCATCAGGGTACCTTGAGGCCATAGAGTCTAAAAAAGTATATGCAGCAGTGTCCATGGCAAATAATCGAAGCGCCTTTATGGATAGCAATGGGTATTGAACTATGTTTGTATACAGCTCATCGCTGTTTTTCCACTGAATTAGGAAAAGATTATAGCGCAGTAGAGAGGTATATTTTCCGTTCTTAAAAAACTCCGGTTCTTTCGTGTTTTCCAAGAAAAAGGCAAGCCGTTGTTGAAATTCAATTCTTCGTTCAACGCTAATGGCGCTGTCGTTAATGACATTTAGGTTTTTCTGTAACAATGAAAAAAAATCGGAAGGCGCTTGTACTTTTTTCTGTTTTATCGCATCTATATCTGCATTAATTCTAGCGGTGTTCAGCTGATATGACTCTTCTGAGTTTTGCTGCGCCCCCATTTTATTCGACACCAGAAAAACCAACAAGAACAACCAATAAAAATATTTGCGACCCATTTCCATGAATCGTAATATTATTGGTTTTTAGGGAGATTTTTGCTTAAGATTTTCAAAAAAATATAGGCATATGGCATTTCGAGAAAATTGCATTAGCCCAACTTTAGCGCAAAGCTGAATGTAGTACCAACTCCAACTGTGCTTCTAACGTTCACAACTTGTCCGTGTGCTTCTAATATGTGCTTTACAATAGAAAGACCCAAGCCGGTCCCTCCTTTTTCTCTTGAACGAGCTTTGTCGACTCGATAAAATCGCTCAAACAGGCGGGAAAGGTGTTCTTGGGCTATTCCCATTCCGTCATCTGCAATTTCGGTGAGGACGGTATTTTCAGTTTCCGAAAAGCCAACAAAAACATTGCCTTTTTCACGTCCATATTTTATGGCATTTGAAATTAAATTATTGAGCACTTGAGAGATACGCACTTTATCTGCTTCTACAAAAAAAGGAGTGTTGCTTTCTCCTTTAAACGACAAAGTGATTTGTTTGCTCTTAGCCTGATAGCTTAGCGCATCAAAAATATCTTGCGTTAGCTGATGGATATCAAAACGCTCAATATCTAAAACTAATTTGCCCGATTCGTACTGCGAAATTTGTAATAAATCCTCCACTATGCTAGCCAAACGATCTAAGTTTTTGGTGGCCTTCTCTAAATAGTCTTTATTGATTTTGGGGTCGTCTAATCCTCCATCCAAGAGCGTTTCAATATACCCTTGCGTATTAAAAATGGGCGTTTTCAATTCATGGGAAACGTTACCCAAAAAATCACGTCTGTATTGTTCTAGTTTTTTTAACTCTTCAATTTCGGCCGATTTACGCATCGAAAAGTCAATGACTTGTTTTTCTACATCGTCAATAATATTGGCCGATTGCTGCTCGTTCACCGGATAGTCTTTACTGATTTTGAGTTGATTAATCACCGAATAAATCGTTCTTATTTTTTTAAAAACATATTCCTCTAATATCAAGTAAGTGACAGCATACGTAAACAGCAAACTACCAATGGAAAGCACAGCTAGCTGTGTCACTGCAATTGAATCTTGTTTCATCCAAAGAAAAAAACCGGTTGCAGCCAATACAAACACAGCGACTGCAGCAGCAATCATAAATGCAAATCGTTTTTGTGCCGGATTCTTCACTGTTGTGTTACTAAATTTGAAAGACTAACTTAAAAAAAAAACAGCAACGATATGTTGACTGCAATGTTAAGCGTCAAATTTGTAACCGATGCCTTTTATAGTTTTGAAACAGTCGTCTCCTATTTTTTCGCGTAATTTTCGAATGTGTACATCTATAGTTCTATCGCCAACTATGGTGTCGTTGCCCCACACACGACTTAAAATTTCTTCTCGCTTAAACACTCGTCCCGGCTTTGAGGCCAAAAGCGTCAATAGTTCAAACTCTTTTTTCGGCAAAGTGAGCTCTTCGGTTTTGGTTTTTACAATATAGCGCTCACGGTCTATTTCTATGTCGCCTACTTTTACTACAGTTGGGGTTTCCTTTGTTTCTAATCTCCGCATCAATCCTTTAATTCGGCTCACCAACACCTTTGGTTTGATTGGTTTCGTGATATAATCATCAGCACCTACTTCAAAGCCGGCAATTTGTGAATAGTCTTCATCGCGAGCGGTTAAAAAAGTAATCAATGTGTTTTTAAATTCAGGCATTGCTCTTAACTCGCGACAGGCGGTAATACCGTCCATTTTGGGCATCATTAAGTCCAACACAATTAAGTGAGGCTTTATTTTTTGCGCTAAGTGAATACCGTCTTGTCCGTTTGAAGCTGTATATACCCAAAACCCCTCCTTCTCCAAGTTATATTTCATGAATTCCAACACATCCGGTTCGTCATCCACAAGCAGCACCTTAAAATCATTAAACTCCATATCCCGTTTTTGTTTGTGCAAACTTAATATAGTCAGGTTAAACTAATGTTAAGTATCGTTTAAGTAATCAACTTTTATTTTCAAGCCCAACATTACGGCCAAGCTATTATTAACTTACTGATAACATAGCCTTTACAATTTGCTCTTGCTCACCCTTTAGCTTTGTGAAAAATTTAATTGCTATGCGCTTATCCTTACTTACAGTGTTACTACTTTTCATTTCTTCGGCCTTTGCTGTTGAGCCTGGAAAAGGAAGTATCTCCGGTAAAATTGTGGATGCAAAAAATGCCGATGTTTTGATTGGTGTTTCTGTTTTTATTGAAAATACAACCGTGGGGTGCGCTTCCGACATCGATGGAAACTTTGTTATCATAGGCTTAAACGAGGGAAAATACAATGTTGTTTTTAAATACATTGGCTATCAGCAAAAAATTGAGCGTGATGTAGTGGTAGAAAGCGGCAAGGCAACATCCCTTAACATTTCTATGAAAGAAGAACAAGTGAACCTAACGGAAGTGGTGGTGAAATCCGACATAGTGAAACACGATAACGCCAGCGCTATTTTTGTGATGCAGAAAAACAGCACTACAATTTCATCGGGTATTTCTTCAGAAGACATCAAAAAATCTCCGGATAGAAACTCTGGTGAAGTGATCAAACGTATGAGTGGCGCTACCATTAGCGAAGGCAAATATGCCGTGATTCGTGGTTTAGCCGATCGTTATAACTTAGCATTGGTGAACGGACAAGTATTGCCAAGTACAGAACCCGACCGTAAAACGTTTGCTTTCGATATTTTTCCGTCTAATCTTTTAGAAAACTTAATCATCTACAAAACGGCTCAACCCGATTTACCATCAGAGTTTGCGGGAGGAATCATCAACATGAATACACGCGATATTCCGGAGAAGAGCTTCTTCAGCGCTAACTACGGCATTAACTTCATACAAGGTTCAGCATTCAAACCATACACAACCTATGCCGGTGGTAAAACTGATTTTCTAGGTTTTGATGATGGAACTCGTGCTCTGCCAAAAGATTTTGCCTCTTACGATTCGCTCGAAACATGGAGTAAATACGATAAACGAAAATATGCCGAAGCGAAAAAGCTATCGAATAAATGGGGAACCAAACAACAAAAAATGGCTTATCCAGGTCAAAGTTTGCAACTCAGCGGAGGCTTTGCAAAACGTTTCAAAAAAGCAGAGTTGGGTGGCGTGTTTTCTGTGAACTATTCTAACAACATTAAGCGTAACGACATTTTGAATCGCCAATCAATAAGTGGGGTGAGCGATACAGATTGGGTGTATAACGATGAACGATACATCAATACTACTCAACTTGGTGCATTAGCCAATGTGGCCGCTGTGTTTAACGGAGTGCACAAAATTAGCTGGAAAAACACTTTCAATCAAAATGGCGAAGACATAACCACACTTCGCAAAGAACGCGACATCAATACCGGATTTTTATATGATCGTGAGATTTATCAGTTCACGGCCACAACTTTGTATTCAACACAACTTACAGGTGAACATTTTTTCAAAGGTCCGGATATTAAATGGCGCTGGTATGGGGGCTATGTTCTTACAAAAAGAACACAACCCAACACGCGCGGAGTATCGCACTATTCCTTCAATCGCGAAGATGATGATGCCGATACGCTTTCCCATTTAGCGGCAATTTCCAGCTCCTATTCTCCGCTTCAAGGCAGCATGTTTTATACCGATTTGCGCGACAATAACTACAATGCAGGAACGGACTTAACCGTGCCTTTCAAAATTTTAAAAAGTAAACAATCGTTTAAAACCGGTTTTTATTTTCAGCATAAAGATCGTGTGTATTCCTCACGAATATTTGGTTTCATCAGAGGCAACTCGTTTAGCAATACTAATTTATACAAGCCCACTGAAGCCCTTTTCGATACTGCGAATTTCAACTCGAAAGGATTTACTATTGATGAAATCACTAACAAAAAAGATAGTTACAAAGCCTCTACAAAGCTATATGCCACTTACGCAATGTTTGAAAACAGCATTGCTTCGCGCCTGAAAATTGTATGGGGTGTGCGTTTCGAATATTTCCGTCAGGTGTTGGAATCCTTCGACCAAACGAATCATCCGGCTAATAGAGACAATAAATATTTCACGGTTCTACCTTCTGCAAACTTCATTGTTTCGTTAAACGAGAAGTCGAATTTTAGAGCATCGTATTCAATGACAACTTCTCGTCCTGAGTTCAGAGAGCTCGTGGATAATGCGTTCTACGATTTTTCTTCCAAAGCATCCATTACCGGAAATCCGGATTTGAAACAAACCACCATTCACAATGCCGACCTCCGCTACGAATATTATTTCGGAAAAGGACAAGCCTTTACGGTAAGCGCTTTCTACAAAAAATTAATGAACCCTATCGAACAAATTGGTGTAGCCTCTAACAGTGTGAGCAGTTTTACCTTCAGCGGCAACAACAATGCCGATGTGGCTGGAGTGGAATTAGAGTTCCGCAAAAACTTCGACTTCATGAATAAAATTTCGCGTTGGAAACAATGGGAAAACTTCAGCATCAATATTAACGCAGCTTATATCTATTCTCGCATTCAAATTAAAGACAGTAATGCGGTGGGTAATAAAGTCCGTCCGCTGCAAGGGCAAACGCCTTATGTTGTTAACGTTGGCTTGCAATACAACGAACCAAAAACCGACATAACTGCTAACATTCTCTTTAACATGGTGGGCCCGAAAATTTTTGCCACGGGCAATTTGTATGATGATGATTTGTATGAAAATGGTCGTCCGGTATTAGACTTACAGTTGAGCAAAAGCTTCTTCAAAAAGCGTTTCTTAGTGCGCTTCACGGCCTCCGATTTGTTGGCACAGAACACGGTTCGTTACTTCAATGCGCCTAAGGAAAAGAAAACCTTCGACCCCAAAGCCGATCGCGTGTTTGGTATTTGGAAAAACTACCGTTCGTTTAGTTTAACGTTTAGTTATTCGTTTTAAGAAAAACATAATTTTCCTAACAATAACATAACCTCGCTATAATCTTCGAGTAATAGCCTTGTGCTTCTTTTGCATCAACTAAAAAAACACAACATGAATGCAAAAGGTCTACTCAAAAAATTAATGCTAAGCGCTTCCATCGCTGTTGCATCGTTTGCTGCCAACGCAGGAACGGTGAACGTTTCCGGAGATATCACAGTAAACACTACATGGACCAAAAACAACGAATATTTGTTGAATGGTTTCATTTACGTGAAAAACGGAGCAACACTTACTATTGAGCCCGGCACACTAATCAAAGGCGACAAAGCTTCTAAAGCTACTATTATCGTAACACGTACAGGAAAAATAAATGCTGCAGGAACAGCTGCAGAACCCATTGTGTTTACTTCAAATCAGCCTGCAGGTTCACGTGCTCCGGGCGATTGGGGTGGAATTATCTTATTGGGCAATGCTCCTGAAAACTTCAAGGATACAACTTCGCTCTCTCCATTAACTATCGTTCAAAAAGATGGTGTAATTGAAGGAGGCGTTGATAATGCAGCCGGTGACGGAAAATTTGGTGGTACCAACCCTGCCGATAACTCAGGTGTTTTAAGCTATGTTCGAATTGAATTCCCGGGTGTTGCCTTTCAACCAAACAACGAAATCAATGGTTTAACTATGGGTGGTGTAGGATCTGGAACTACTTTAAATCACATCCAAATTAGCTATTCAGGAGATGATTCTTATGAGTGGTTTGGTGGCACCGTAAATGCTGATCACTTAATCGCCTTCAGAGGTACAGACGATGACTTTGATACCGATAACGGATTTGGTGGAAAAGTGCAATTTGGCGTATCATTCAGAGATGCAGGCATTTCTGACTTAGCTGCAGGTGGTGCATCAAATGGCTTTGAATCCGATAACGATGCAGGAGGAAGTTCTAACACGCCTGTTACAGCAGCTGTATTTTCAAACATGACTATCATTGGACCTCGCGAAAACAGCGGCACTGACCTTACCGGTCAAAATTTCAAACGCGGAGCGCATATCCGCAGAAATTCAAGACAAAGCATTTTTAACTCTTTGTTTGTGGGCTTCCCAACGGGTTTATATATCGATGGTTCAGCTGCTCAAACCAACGTTACCAATGGCGATTTAAACTTCAAATACAACACATTTGCCGGTTGTCCGAAAATGGAAAAAGCCTACGATTCAGCATTTGTAGCTAATGCAGCCAACAACATTTCATTGCTTGCTGCTACTACTGATGCACAATTAACAGCGCCTTACAACGCAGCTGCTCCAAACGCTGTACCTGCTTCAGGTTCACCGGTATTGAGTGGTGCTGATTTCACTAATGCAAAGTTAACTTCCGGTTTCACTACCGTTACATATCGTGGTGCTTTCGGAGCAAACGATACTTGGGCAAATAGCTGGACTAACTTAGATCCGCAAAACACAACTTATGCAGCACCAACCAGCATCGAAGATGTAGCAAGTTTGAATGCTATTCAAGTAACGCCTAACCCTTCTGCCGGAGTTGCAACACTTACTTTATCTGTAACACAAACAAGTACGGTAGCTATCGCATTGTTTGATATCTCTGGAAGAAATGTTAAAACAATCGCTGAAGAAACTATTGCTTCTGGACAACATCAATTTACGATCAACGCTACAGACTTAAACAATGGCGTGTACTTCGTAAAAACACAAATTGGAACAGAATCAAAAACACAAAAATTAGTGTTGAACAAATAATTAACTTGCTTATTCTATGAGCAAATCGAAAGCTCTCGCCCGCAAGGGTGGGAGCTTTTTTGTTGATTAAATTTCCATTATAGTTCTGCTCAAATAACGACTTGCGTTTTGTTTAAAGCCCTCATATTATATATTTGCCCGAAGTGAGAGGGCGATTAAAATATTTCTTATTGTTGAGTTTTGCGGTTTGTTATTCATTTCAATGCCAGAATAATAACAACACCTCTGCAGCCCCTGTGGCTAAAACGGCTTTTGTGGGTCATTCCGATTCCCTTAAGGTGGTGTATTCAAATCTGTTCTACAAACTCGACACTTTTTTCAAAAACAAATATCGTTTTGCTGGTTTTAACGGCTCGGTAATTGTGGCGAAAGGCGATCGCATTTATTATCAAACGGCTCTGGGTTACGAAAACTACCAAACCAAAGATACCCTAACCACAGCGTCTTCCTTTCAAATTGCATCGGTGTCTAAAACGTTTACGGCCACAGCCATTCTGTATTTAGTGGAACATGGCAAATTGAATCTAGACGATACCATCGGTACTTTTATTCCCAATTTCCCATACCGAAACATTCGCATCAAAGATTTGCTCTCGCACCGCAGTGGACTGCCGAATTACTTGCATTTTGGCGATGTGTTGTGGAAAGATAAAAGCCTATACATGTCCAACGATGCGCTAATTGAGCTCTTGAAGAAATTTCCAAAAATGGAAGGGTCTTATCTCCCGAACAAGCGCTTCGAATATTGTAACACGAATTATGCCGTCTTAGCTACTATCGTTGAAAAGGTTTCCGGCAAACGTTTTCCGGCTTTTATGAAAGAAACCTTCTTCGATCCGCTGGGTATGACCAACTCTTGGATCAACGATGTAACCGATACTACCCGCAGAAAGATTGCAATCAGCTATAATTCGCGTTGGATACCACAAAAAGATGATCCGTATGATGGCGTTTATGGCGACAAAGGATTGTATTCGAGTACTGCTGATATGTTGAAATGGAACCTCGCTTTTTACCAAGGAAAACTGATTAGCAACGAAATGCAGAAAGAGGCTTATTCGCCACGCAGTTTCGAACGTCCGGGTGTACGCAACTATGGATACGGCTGGCGTTTGATGAAACAGCCGAACAACGAATACCTCGTTTATCACAACGGTTGGTGGCATGGCAATAATACTGTTTTCTATCGCTATGTGCCAGATACGTTTGCGCTCATTATTCTCTCGAATCGCTATAACCGTGGCGTTTACAATGTTCAGCCTATCTTCGATCTCATCAACGGAACAAGCTCTGCGGGTGGAAGTATGAATGGGGAGGAGTAATGCCTCACAATCCCATCGGCACTTCCATCAACAACACTTGCGCATCAGAAACCGCTTTTAACGTAACTTCATTGGTGTCGCGAATACCCATTCCATCGCGCTTGGACAGCGTTTCTCCGGCAATTTCTATTGATCCGTCAATAACAAATACATACAATCCATTTTCTGGTTGATGAAGTGTGTAGTTTGTCGTATTTTCTTTCGAAAAGTCACCCAACGAAAACCAAGTGTTTTGATGCACCCACAAGCCGCTCTTATCGGGAGAAACGATGGTTTGCCATTTGTTCTGGCGGTCGGCTGAATCGAAGCGCTTTTGCATGTAGCGCGGCTCAACATTTTTCGCATTGGGCATTACCCAAATTTGGAGCAAACTCACCGGAAGTTCGCTGCTGGCATTATGTTCTGAGTGGTAAATACCTGTACCGGCACTCATCACCTGCACCTCGTTTTTTTCAATTACGCCTTCGTTACCCATACTGTCTCTATGGCGTAGCGCACCTTCTAATGGAATAGTAATAATCTCCATATTATCGTGTGGGTGCAAGCCAAAACCCATTGTTGGCGCTACCCAGTCATCATTCAGCACCCGCAAAACACCAAAATGTACTCGACTTGGATCGTAATAATTCGCAAAAGAAAAAGTGTGTTTAGCCTTCAGCCATCCATGATCTGCTGCGCCTCTGGTTTCCGCTTTATGAATAATTGTTTTCATCTCTCTATTTTGATGCAAAATTAAACCTTAAATCGGGCTTATAATCTTCGTTATGTTTTCTTAAGACTTCGAAAAGATTATATCTTCGCACCCATTTTAAAATTCACTTCACATAATATGAAAATGTTTTTCACCGCATTGTGTTTTATAGGTTTGATGGGCTGCACAGGCAACTCCGCAAAACAAGCCGAAGCAACAACCCCATCTAACGATACTACAACCACTCAAAGCCAAGAGCCGAAAGCCGTTGTAAATACCAACAACAGCTATCAAAATACCGCACTTTACCTTGCCGGTTTGGCAAAAACAGTAGAAGCAAACGTTCCAGGGGCTTTAACCGATAACAATGCCTATAAATTATTCTCCGACACCATGAACATCGGTTTCTCGAACATGGAAAAAAATCGTTTCGTGAAAATGCGCGAATGGGCCAAAACAGAGTTAGCGCCTGAATTAGCGAGCCCTAAAACGGTGTTCTATCCGTTTAGCGGACCGGATATTCTACACTGCGTTCAGTTCTATCCTGATGCTGATCAATATATCATGATTGCGCTAGAAAAGTATGGCTCGTTGCCAAACTTACAGAAAATGGATAGCGCAAAAGCAGGCTATTACTTGTCTTCAGTTACAAAATCATTGGAAGATATTTTCGGCAAAAGCTATTTCATTACACGTAAAATGTTGAAAGATGTAAGCAATTCGGTAAATGGCGTTGTGCCTTTAGTGTCGGTATTTCTTGTGCGTACGGGTTTTGAAATTAAAGACATTCAGTACAAACACTTAAACGATGATGGTACGTTCACTGCTATTGTTGCTGACGCTTGCGGCAAACAAACGAACGATTTAGTGGAAATTTATTTCACGAAACCGGGTTCCGATAAAATGCGCAAAATCGTTTATTTCAAAACCAACCTTTGCGATGAACCATACGGAGGAATGCCTAGCTTCACCGAAAACAAAGCTTTACAGAATTATTTAAACAAAATGCCGGAGTGCTACACGTATGTAAAATCCGCTTCATACCTCATGAACTATGGAACATTCAGCATTATTCGTAATATCTGTTTGGCAAAAAGTAAGTCGATTTTACAAGATGATACAGGTATAGCTTTCCGTTATGTTGATAAGAGCAAATGGAACTACAAACTATACGGTTCTTACATTAAGCCGGTAGATGATTTTTCGGGAGTTTGGCAAGATGATTTAAGTGCTGCCTACAAAAAAGACTCGGCAAATGTGAAAAAATTGGCGTTTTCTTTAGGCTATCACTGGGGCAATCAAGCGGGTCAAAACTTGATGAAGTTCGAGCGCAAATAAGCTTCTCGTAAATCCTGTTAAACTTTTTTACCATTTGTTGGTCCAAAATGGCATTACTATTGTTTTAGTAATGTTATAAATCATTGACATGAAGAATCTAATGCTGTTTCTCTGTTTTGCAACACTATTATCGTCTTGCAAAAATTTAGTTCCCTATACCGATGCGATTCGCCAACGCCACAGTTGGGGGGAGCAAGAGTTGAAACAAATTCAATTCTATACCTCCGATCCTATTGTGTTGCAACGTAAAATTACGGAAGGCGGCACAGAAATTATTTCCGGAAAAATTAAAATGGTGAACGGAGAGAAAGTAGAAGAAATCAT
This sequence comes from Chitinophagales bacterium, assembly GCA_044226285.1. Taxonomy (GTDB): domain Bacteria; phylum Bacteroidota; class Bacteroidia; order Chitinophagales; family LD1; genus CALAYL01. Next base: position 90,383 of record JBGAHI010000001.1, read on the forward strand.
CATTAAAGAAAAAACTCCTGGACTTTTAGTACGCGAAGCAAGTGGCAAGTTCAGCATTAGTTTCGAAAAAAGTGACGATTATTTCATCAACTTCGGACAAAACCCGAATATGCAAGGTCGCTATTCTATTGCCTTTTCGGGCTTGAAAAACAAAGTAGGCCGAATTAACTATAACGGTAAAGAATACTACACAGCTCCTGAAAGCGTAGAAGCTATTCTACTCGTGGATCTTCGTAAAATAGATAAAAGTGAAGTGAATCAACGTGTTGCCAGCGGTAGAAAAATAAAGTGATTTTGGCTACCTTGGCGGCATGAATAAAGCCTCCAACCAAAACATAACCAATTGGCTACTACTGCTTTCGCTTACGCTGATTTGGGGAAGTTCTTACATCTTAATCAAGAAAGGCTTGGTGGCATTTGCACCCATAGAATTGGGCGTTCTGCGACTTTCGTTATCGTTTTTGGCCACCTCTCCGTTTTTATATTCTGCATTAAAAAATAAAAGTCCAAAAAACTATTGGCGAATACTTACTGTAGGCTTGCTGGGTACCGGTATTCCGGTTTTTCTATTTGCCTTTTCCACCACTAAAATCAGCAGCTCGGTAAATGGTATTATTAACTCGTTGTCGCCTTTATTTACAGTAATTACAGGCGCAGTGTTCTTTCAATTGAGCATTCAAAAACAAAAGATGTATGGGGTGCTCATTGGGCTGGTAGGCGCAATGGTGTTGGTGATTGGACGATACGGTTTTAATTTTAATCTTTCTGCCTATGCTTTACTTTCTGTAGCGGCAACGTTTTGCTATGGCACGAATTCAAATTTCGTGAAACAATATTTCCCGCAAGCGAATGCCTTACACATAACCGCAATAGCCATGGCTATGATGGGCATTCCGGCTACATTTGCGGTGTTCGGCATGGGTATTCCCACTAAAATCATCACCCATCCCGAAGCAGTTAAATCGCTATTGGGCGTTGTTTTCCTTGCTGTATTCGGAACTGTGATTGCTTGGATGATTTTTTACAAATTAGTGCAACGTACCGATGCGTTGTTTGCGGCTTCTGTTACCTATTTAATTCCTATTGTGGCGCTTACCTTCGGGTTGATAGATGGCGAAGGCTTTTCAAGCATACAAGTGCTGGGAATGGCGCTCATTCTATTGGGCGTTTATTTTGTAAGTAGGAAATAATGTTATTTACTTTTGCTGAAGTACGCGCAACAAACGCTCCAATGTCCCTTCCATTTCTTGATAGACCTGCGTGTAATCCAATAACTCTTTGTGTTTGTATACCCAACTCAAAGCCATTTGCTGTTGTTGAGCCACAAGCGCCTCGTAGAGTTTAATCTTCTGTTTACGATAGCTTTCGCGCATCAAGCGTTTGGCTCGATTACGATCTACAGCATGTTTGAATTTTTTCTTGGAGGCCGAGAACATGGCCTGTGCCGGAAAGTGCGTGTTCAACGCTATGGGCAAATAAACAAGGGTAAGGCAATTGCTATGAATGACCTTACCCTCTTTAAAAAGTTGTTCTATTATTTTTTCCCGCTTGAGTCGCTCTTGGCTACCAAACGTTGCTTTATTCCCGAAATAACAGGAATAAACAGGATTACTTAAGTCGTTTTTCGTCAGAAACGGTAAGTTTCTTACGTCCTCGTGCTCTTCTTCTGGTAAGTACTTTTCTTCCATTTTTTGTACTCATTCTATCACGAAATCCGTGTTTATTGATTCTTTTTCTTCGGCTTGGTTGAAACGTTCTTTTCATTTCTAGCTATTTTTAAAATTACTATTTTTTCCGTTAAGGGAGGGCAAATATAAACATTGTTTCCACAAATCAAAGCACATTACACCCTATTCCACAATTTTTCTTCCTCTAGTTTTTAGATTCTAGTAACTAGGGGCTCTTTTACGAATTCATCGATGCAAAAAACTCATCGTTGTTTTTCGTGCCACGCATGTGTTTCAGCAACAAGCTCATCGCTTCCTCTGTCTTCATATCGGCCATGTGATTGCGCAGAATGTTCATTTTGCTCACCACATCTTTGCCTAACAACAAATCATCTCTTCGTGTACTTGAAGAAGTAACATCGATAGCCGGGTAAATACGCTTGTTCGACAATCGTCTATCCAACTGTAACTCCATGTTTCCGGTTCCTTTGAACTCCTCGAAAATCACCTCATCCATTTTAGAACCCGTTTCAATCAATGCCGTTGCAATAACCGTCAACGAACCTCCGTTTTCGATTTTTCGGGCTGCACCAAAGAATTGTTTTGGTTTTTGCATCGCGTTGGCTTCAACTCCTCCCGAAAGTACCTTTCCTGAAGATGGAGAAACCGTATTATATGCTCTGGCCAAACGAGTAATAGAATCTAATACAATAACTACATCGTGGCCGCACTCTACCAAACGTTTCGCTTTTTGCAACACCACATTGGCCACTTTTACGTGCTTATCTGCCGGTTCATCAAAGGTTGAGGCAATAACCTCGGCACGTACAGAGCGTTCCATATCGGTAACCTCTTCCGGACGTTCATCGATCAACAAAACAATTAAATAGCATTCCGGATGATTTGCAGCAATGGCGTTGGCAATCTCTTTAAGGATTGTGGTTTTGCCGGTTTTCGGCTGTGCTACAATCATAGCACGCTGGCCTTTCCCAATTGGCGTAAACAAATCAATCACACGGTTCGTAATGCTTGGTGAACCCTCTTGAACTAAGTTCAGTTTTTCGTATGGGAATAATGGCGTTAAATAGTCGAACGAAACACGATCTCTGATTTCTTCCGGTTTGCGGCCATTGATAGTATCTACCTTCAACAAGGCAAAATATTTTTCGCCAACTTTCGGAGGACGAACATATCCACGCACAGTATCGCCCGTTTTCAAACCAAATAATTTGATTTGGGATTGCGATACATAAATATCATCGGGTGAAGACAAATAGCTATAATCCGAAGAACGCAAGAATCCGTATCCATCCGGCATCATCTCTAAAACACCCTCTCCGCCTACAATCGCATCGGTTTCAACACTGAAAATCTCTTGTCCGGGGCGAGGTCTATGCTGACGTTCGTTCGTGTTTTCTGTTTCCTGAGATTGTTGATCAGCTTGTGCTTCTGTGTTATTGCTTTGTACCGATTGTTGTGTTTGTTGTGTTGCGGTTTCTTGCTGTTGTTCCGGTTGCGTTTCCGGGCTATCTGAGTTGCCGGTGTCAACAGGTTGTTTTTCGCGTTGATCGCTTTGGCGTTCGTTTTTGCGAATAGGTTTGCGCTCCGGACGTTGCGCTTTTTGTTGCGTTTCCACCTTAGTCTCTTCCACTTTTGCTTCGATTACCGGTTCTGCTTCAACAACAGGCGCTTCCACTTTTTCTTCTTCCACCGGTGGTCCAAATAATGGTGTAGATGTTTTCTCTATTGGTTTGCGAATACGCGGTCTGCGTGCTTTTTCAGAGACAGGCTTGTCTTCTGTGTCTTCTTTCTGGGTAAGGGCTTGCGCATCCAAAATAGCGTGCACGAGAGCCGTCTTATCGAGTTTTTGAGTGTTTTTGATTTTTAGATTGTCTGCGATTTGCTTCAATTCGGGCAAAATCAGGTCATTCAACTGTAGAATGTCGTACATGTTAGATAAATTAAATAAATATTGATTGTTCTTTCTTCAATGCGATTGAAACTTTTTGCACGCGAGACACTCCGATACCGATCCGATGATTTTTACGTTAAATGCTTTTTGAAAAACGGAAAGGAAAGAATGATGTGCGGAGCAAATATGGATTATTGTTTTTAAAAATGCAAATCAAAATGCATAATCCTCGAATTTCGAAAATCTAAATCCTAAATTTGACGCCATAAAACCAAAATTTTTCTCGCTATGCCAAGTTTCGATATTATTAGTAAAGTTGATGCGCAAACTGCTGAAAATGCTATAAATGTTGCCAAAAAAGAAGTGACGAATCGATATGATTTTCACGGTTCGAAATCTGAAATAGACTTCAACAAAAAGGATTTGGTGATAAATATCACTACCGAAAACGATATGCGCTTAGATGCGATTATTGATATTTTGATTTCCAGAGCCGGAAAACAAGGCATCGACCCACGTGCTTTCGATGTAAGTAAAGAACATTATGCTTCGGGGCCTATGGTGAAAAAAGAAATTAAAATGCGCAATGGGCTCGATAAAGATGCTATGAAAAAAATCACGAAGGCCATTAAAGACTCTGGTTTGAAGGTGCAAGCTGCACAAATGGATAATATTATCCGTGTTTCGGCCAAAAAAATTGACGACCTGCAAGCCGTTATGGCGTTATGCCGTAAAGAAGATTTCGGCTATGCCTTACAGTTCGATAACATGAAATCGTAATATTTTCGACTCTATTTTGTATTTTGAACATTGAAAAATAAACACTGATGGGCTTTTTCGACCAAATGAAACAATTGAACGAGATGAAATCCAAAATGGAGGACATCAAACGTAAAATGGATGAATTGGAAATTGTTGAAGAAAACCAATATTTAAAAGTGGTGGTAAGCGGCAATCGAAAAATTAAAACGTTGGAGATTAAAGACGCCTCCGGCTCGTCTGAAAATATGGTGCAGACCATTAATCGCGCCTTGGAAAAAACAGATGCTGTGGTACAAAAAGAAATGATGGGCGCTATGCCAAACATTCCGGGACTAGGATAAAAATCAAACCCTATGACAGTAAAACAATTAGACTTACTCAACATCGGATTAATGCTACTGGCTTGCGTTGTAGCGTTTGTTATTCCTTTTGAATTGTTTCTGTTAGCCTATGCAGTTTTAGGCCCACTCCACTATTTGACCGAAATTGGTTGGTTACACAATCGCAATTATTTCGCCACCGGCAAATACGATTTTGTGTGGTTGATTTTGTTGTGTTTAGTGCTGTGTTCTTTCTTTTTCATTTTCACTGATGTACCCCAAGAGAATAACGCATTATGCTTGTTTCTGGCCTTTGCCAGCGGCTTAGCCATGATTTTATTCGATAACATTGTTTACAAAGTACTTGCTATTTGTATTGGCTTTTTTGTTGGTGTGGCGCTGCAGAACATTCCTGTTTTCTTCGTATTGTTTGCGGTGTTACTTCCAACCATCATTCATGTTTTTGTTTTCACGGGGCTCTTCATTATTTCCGGTGCATTGAAAAACAAAAGTACCACAGGATACTTGTCGGTATTGGTATTTGTACTTTGTGCATTAAGCTTCCTAGTCTTTCATCCGCATTTTTCGTTTTATCATGTATCGAACTACGCGAAAGAAAATTTAGTGGCCACCAACTTTCATTTCGTGAATCAGTACCTCATGTATTTGGGTGGCGAAAAAAACCCAACCCTCGATAAAGTTATGGGCTCCGAAATTGGCTTCAGCATTATGCGTTTGATCGCCTTTGCTTATACCTATCATTACTTGAACTGGTTTTCGAAAACATCCGTGATTAAATGGTATGCTGTTCCTAAAAAATGGTTAATAAGCATTGTTTTAATTTGGGTGTTTAGTGTTGCGCTTTACGCCTACGATTATGTAACAGGCTTGAAAGCTTTGCTATTTCTGAGCATGCTGCATGTTTTTCTTGAGTTTCCGTTGAACTTTCGTTCGTTCCAAATTATCAACACCTCCATAAAAGGCATGGTTTTGGGAGACAAATCTGCATCGTAACATGTATATGAAAAAGGCATTCTCTTTCCTTCTTTTTGCATTCTCGCTTCATGCGTTTAACGCTCAAGGTCTCACTATTTATGGAGAAATCCTAAACAACAATAATCTACCGTTACCGGCTCGTGTTTATTTAAAAAGCGTGTCGCTATCGGGCAATAACAGCTTGGATTCTGCCGATGTTAATGTTTTCGGTGCATATACGCTCAACAAAAACGTTAATCAATACGGACAATATTATTTGTTTGTAGGCAAAATCAATTACACAGTAATGCTTTCGCCCAATGAACCCAATATTAAGGTAACGAATGAGTTGGGCGACAAACAGAAGATTTGGATTGAAAACTCGGCAGAGAACGATGCTTATAAAATATACAAAGAGTTTAAAGGTTACTACGAAGCGCAAATTATGGCCTCTGTTCACAGTGGCTTACCGTTTGATACCATTCATCCGCGATTGAAAGTCTTGTTTGGTGAATATTTTGAGCAGTTAAAGCAAGTTCGCGGCTTTTACCCCAATACGTTTACAGGGTCTGTTATTTGCAAAATGAAACAGTTTGCTTCTGCGGATGCCTTGTCGAAACAAAACAACACTCTTCAGTTTGCGCGCGAACATTATTTAGACAGTATTGATTGGAGCAATCCCGTGCAATTGGAGGAATTGAGTTTTGATGAAACCTTTATGGCTTATGTTTCCTCTATTTCAGATACGAGTTTTGCAAGTTTTCAAAAGTTTGAAACTCAACTTGCTTCGCTGAAAAATGTTGATTTAGCGATATATAAATACTATCGCAGACAGGTTTTTAATTTCTTCATGCTAGTGCATCAAGAGCAAAAGTTAGAATACTTTATTCGTCAAACACTAGCTGACAACAGAATTAAAGAAGTGCCTGTTTTGGAAACACAAATGAACGAGGTAAAACGAGTGTTGCCTGGCAATTCTTACATAGAAGTAAACGGTCGTGCTATCGACAAAAAGTTGCTGACGCTTTCTGAGGAACTGAAAAAAAACAAACTCACGCTACTCGTTTTTTGGGAGCCGAGTTGTAAACATTGTAGAGAATCGATGCCCGAATTGTCCAGAATTTACAATACTTACAAGAAAAAAGGCTTCTCTATTTTTGCTGCCAATATCAGCGATGAAGAAGCAGAATGGGAAAAAATTATTTCGGATAATCATTTGGAATGGACCAATGTAATACTTCAAAGAGATCCAAATAAAAAGGATGCACCTTCTTCCTATTTTGTGATATATACTCCAACACTTGTACTCTTCAATAAAGAAGGAAAAATTTTGCGTAGATTCATTGGCGTAAATGAATTAGATAGAGAAATACAAAAACAATTCAAGCTATGAGTAAACGCGCAGTAAAAGTAGCGGTTATTTCTGATGTGCACTTAGGCTTTCTAGGTTGCAAGGCAAAAGAATTGAATAAATATTTAAAATCTATTAAGCCCGAAATACTCGTTATCAATGGCGATTTTGTTGACATTTGGCAATTTAGAACCTATTATTTTCCGAAAGCGCATGCGAAGGTAATTCAGCGTATCTTCAAATTAGCTGCCGATGGCACAAAAATTTATTTGCTCACCGGCAACCACGATGAGGCTTTGCGGAATTACAGCGGTATGTCTTTGGGTAATATTGAGCTTGAAGACAAACTCATTCTTGAACTAGACGGTAAAACGCATTGGTTTTTTCATGGCGATATTTTCGATGTTACCATGCGTGGATCGCGGTGGCTGGCAAAATTAGGGAACACCGGCTATGAGCTCCTTATCTTGTTGAATAAGTTTGTGAACGGCTTGCGTTACCTATTTGGAAAAGGATCTATTAACTTTACCAAAGCCATTAAAGACGCAACGAAACGCGGTGTAAAAAAGTTGAACAACTACGAAATGGCCGCAGCAAATATTGCTATAGATAACGGCTACGATGTTGTGGTGAACGGCCATATACATTTACCCGTAATAAAAGACATTGAGACCGAAAACGGAAATGTAACATATATGAACAGTGGCGATTGGGTAGAGAATATGACAGCCTTGGAATACAATAACGGCAAATGGGAACTTATCCACTACAGCAATCTGAAATTCGAAAATCCTTATCTGAAATTTGACGTGAACGACTTGCCTTAAAATTTAGGGCAATAGCTCGGATATTGAATATATGGGTCGTTCTGCTTTTTGAAAATGTAAACGATGGCCAATTCTACGGCTCCTTGTGCTTTGGACGCACCTCTCAAATCAGAGTGATTCATATCGTAGCTGATACCGATTCTTGCGTTGTACACATCTACTCCTAAATTCAATACTGCTGCGTCTTTCACACGATAAAAGGCTCCTCCATAAATACCAATGTTTTCGTTGGTGGTTTGATAGTTTATCCCAACGCCTAAATTATACATCTGTGCGTTGGATTGCATCATGAATAAGAAAACTGGAGAAATGGTCCATTGATCTTGATAGCCTGTAGTAATTTCACAACCGCCTTGTACCACATGTCTGCGGGCTAACCGATTGTTTTGGTCGCCAATAAAAGATTCACGCGGACTAGCCACATGGTGCAATGAGTAACCAAAATTAAACGCAAATCTGTCTTTCGGTCTTGACGTGAAAGCCGCGCCAATCGTAACATCCGGATACAAGATAGATTTTCCGCCATATTGCTCGCCATTCGGCAAGGATGGATTCCAACCGTATTTATCGAGTTGTGTTTCAAAAATTAAATCTTGAAAATTGATGCGCTTGTTTACTACACCCGCTTGAATTCCAAATGATAAATGCGATCTGCCGTACTGACTTACCGATTGATGATATGCGATAGAAACCATTCCTGTATTGGTTTGTAGCGCACCGTTCCCTGCTTTATCGTTAAAAAACATACCCCCTATGCCTAATCGATTATTGCCTAATGAAGTGGGTAAAACATTCCCATCTATTGATGCTTGAAAAGTTTGATAAGGGGAACCAGAATTCATCGTTGGTATAGTGAACCATTGGTTTCTATAGTTGAATGTAGCTCTGAACAATCCGTTGAATTTGCCTGTATATGCGGGGTTCATGGCTACCGGAGCCGCCCAATATTGCGAGAAGTGGATATCTTGCGCAAAAGAGCAACTAACGAAAATAGTTAGTAACAGAGTAAAAGCGTTTTTCATGCCATTGAAAATCAGATTGTAATTTAGGGATTTTTATTGAATTGAAGGAAGATTTTTGGCTTCCTGCCTTCTGTTAGAATGCATTTTTAGCAAATTTGTTCCAAAAACCCTAACTCCGAATTACTTACGGCAGATTTTCGAGTACAAATTTCCGACAATACTCTTTTATCATTAAACGCACTCTTGTAAATTGTTGCGCTATTTCTTCTTCACTTCCCTCTGCCTTTGCGGGGTCGAGAAAATTATAATGGAACCTTTTGGCTAGTGTTGGAAAGAATGGGCAGTGTTCCCTTGCATGATCACAGACTGTAATCACAAAGTCGAAATCGATGTTTTGATATTCGTCAATATGATTTGAACTGTGTTTAGAAATATCAATACCGTCTTCTTTCATGGTGGCAACAGCTCGAGGGTTCACGCCATGCGTCTCGATGCCTGCGCTGTAAACAATAGCTTTCTCACCTGCAAAATGCCTTAAATAACCTTCTGCTATTTGGCTCCGGCAACTATTGCCTGTGCATAAAACCAGAATTTTTTTCATCGTTTCTGTACGTAATATTTTTGCTTAAACCAAAACGCTAATTGCACTAACCCAATCAATGCCGGCACTTCTACCAATGGTCCAATAACACCTGCAAAGGCTTGTCCTGAGTTCATTCCAAACACACCAATGGCTACCGCAATAGCTAATTCAAAATTATTCCCGGTGGCGGTGAATGCAATAGCCGTGTTCGTAGAATAATCGGCTCCCATTCGTTTTGCTAGAAGAAAAGTAAACACAAACATTACCCCAAAATAAACAACCAATGGAATTGCAATTCGCAATACATCCAATGGAATCTGTACAATTAAGGCGCCTTTTAAACTAAACATCAAGACAATAGTAAACAACAACGCTATAAGAGTTATGGGAGAAATAAAAGGCACAAATTTTTGCTCAAACCATTGCTCGCCTTTTAGTGCAACAAGAGTGTATCTGCTTATTATTCCGGCTATAAACGGAATACCGAGGTAAATGAAAACCGTTGTTGCTATTTGGGTTATGGTTATGGAGATGGGCAAACTTTTGAATCCGAAAATCGGAGGAACAATGGTTAAATAAAAATAGGCATAAAACGAGTACAGCAACACCTGCAAAACACTATTTACGCCTACTAAACCTGCAATATATTCCCGATTGCCTTCTGCCAATTCATTCCACACAACCACCATGGCAATACAAGGTGCTATGCCTATCAAAATAAGGCCGGTCATATATTCCGGGTAGTTGCTTAAAAATACATGTGCCAATAAAAACATAAAAAAAGGTGCTATAATCCATGTAATGAACAGCGATAGCGCGAGTAGCTTTATATTTTTAAAAAGTTGTGGGATCTTTTCGTAGCGTACTTTTGTAAGAGGCGGATACATCATTAATATTAACCCTATTGCTAATGGAATATTGGTTGTTCCACTTGAAAGGCTGTTTACGCTATTGGCTATTGCAGGAACATAGTAACCCAATGCCACACCAATACTCATGGCCAAAAAAATCCATAACGTTAGATAACGATCTAGGAACGAAAGTTGTTTCCGTTCAAGGCTTGGTGTACAATTATTTGCCGACATACTTTTGTTTTAGCAACAGCCCCCGCCCGGTGTGCAGCAAGAAGATGACGTAGTAGTTAGTGTCTCTAATTTTACTTTTAGCTTTTCGGTTGGAATGCCACATTTATCGGAAGCTAAGCAGTTTGTTTGTTTTGAGGTTAACACAAAACTCTTTCCATCAAAGTTTAACCCAAATTTACCAATTGTGGTTGATTGATATTCCACTTCAATGTCTAGGTCTTCTATCCCAAGCGTTTTTTCCGACAAGGCTATAATGTTCAACAGCTTTTGTGGTTTGAGTCTATGGTCAAAATCATTCGCTTCCCATAGCTGTAAGCTAACAACCTTTTCTGTGCGAACGGTTCCCCCGCAATCGATAAAGTTTTTCGTTATCATTCCCACCTCCGTTACATGAAAATGCTCCGGAACCATTGTTCCGTTTTCCAGCGTAAAGTTAACCTCTGTAAGGCTTTCAAGCGCCATTTTAAATGCGGATAGTTTCATCTTTAAGTGTTTTAGTGTTTAGCAACAATTGTTTTTCTTCTTTTCCAGTTTCGATGCCATACCCGAAAAGTAAGCTTGTAATTTGCTGAGTATTTTTTCGTCTATGCAATAGCAAATTGCATTTCCTTCAATGTTTCCTTTAATCCATCCTGCAGTTTTCAATTCTTTCAAATGTTGCGAAACGGTTGGCTGTGCCAAAGGAAGTTCATTTACGATATCGCTGCAGATACAACCCTCTGTTTTCATTAAATACTCTAATATGGCTACGCGTGCCGGATGGCCCAAAGCCTTTGCCATAGCAGCTATTGCGTTTTGCTTTTCGGTGAAATGATCTGTTTTTGTAGCGCCCATTTTTATAGCTATATTGCAATATTACGATAAACAATAAAAACAAAAAATGATTTATTCCTTTTCTCAAAAAATTAACAGGATTTGTTTAGTCGTTGATGCGTTTCCACAATTCGTCTTTCAGCTTTTCGATGTTGGATTGTGTGGCAGAAGAAATGAAAATAAAGTCGATTTTCAATCTGCCTTTGAGTTTAGCTTTTAAATCTTTTTCGAGCATTTCCAACATTTCTTTATCTACAAGATCTGATTTTGTTATCGCTAAAAATCGCTGTTTATTCAACAAATCAGGATTGAAAAGCTTAAGCTCTTTCAGCAAAATTTTGTATTGCTCTACAATGTCATCAGCATCTACCGCTATAAGAAAAAGTAAACAGGCATTGCGTTCTATATGTTTCAAGAATCTATCTCCTAAGCCTTTGCCGAGATGCGCCCCTTCAATAATGCCCGGGATATCGGCCATTACAAAAGACAAGTGGTCTTTATATGCTACCATCCCTAGATTGGGAGTAATGGTAGTGAACGCGTAATCAGCTATTTCAGGCTTGGCTGCAGAAACAACAGACAGTAGTGTTGATTTTCCTGCATTCGGAAAACCAACCAAACCAACATCCGCCAATAGTTTCAGCTCAATAACAATCCAGCCTTCTTCGTTGGGTTCACCCGGTTGAGCATGTGTAGGTGCTTGGTTCGTAGGCGTTTTAAAAAAATCGTTTCCATGTCCGCCACGTCCGCCCTTTTTCACAATCAACTCCTCTCCGTCTTCATTGATTTCTCCTATAATTTCACCCGTTTCGAAATCGCGAGCAACCGTTCCTAGTGGCACATCTAAAATTTGATCGTCTCCTGCCTTCCCTGAACGCAAGGCTTTATCGCCACGCATACCATCTTCAGCCATTACGTGTTTTCTGTATTTCAAGTGTAACAGCGTCCACAATTGCTTATTCCCGCGCAGTATCACGTGACCTCCACGACCGCCATCGCCACCATCAGGGCCTCCTTTCTCCACAAATTTTTCTCTTCGAAAATGCGATGAACCGGGGCCACCAAGACCGGACTTACAGTGAATCTTTACGTAATCAATAAAATTCTCAGCCATGGGTTGCTAAACTATATTAGCGTGTTTTACAGGTTATCTATTTGGAAGCAAAGCGCTTCAAAAATCTCGTCAACAGAACCTTCTCCGGCAATTTCTGCCAGTTTGTTTTGTGCTGCGTAATAGTTGGCCAAAGGGGCCGTTTTAGTTCGATACTCTACCACGCGGTTCTTCACGATTTCTTCGTTCTGATCATCGGCTCTACCGCTGGTTTTCCCTCTATCTAATATTCTTCTTGTCAATTCTTCTTCCGACACTTTTAGGGATAATACTTTCAGAATAGGGATAGCGCGCAATTCCAACAACTTATCTAATGCCTCTGCTTGTTTCACTGTTCGGGGGAAACCGTCAAACACAAAGCCTTTTGCGTCTTTATTGCTATCTAGCTTATTTTCTATCATGCCTATCACCACTTCATCGGGCACCAAATCGCCTCTATCCATAAGGGTTTTAGCCTCTAAGCCCAACTTTGTTTGTCCTGCTATTTCTGCACGAAGCATATCTCCGGTAGATAAATGAATAAATCCGAATTTATTGATAATGTTCGTTGCCTGTGTGCCTTTGCCGCTTCCCGGAGGGCCAAAAAGTACAATATTCCTCATGTTCCGATATAATTTTAAATCGAGTTAAAAGTATAAAAACAATCCTAAAAACAGAAAAGACCACCGCAATGGATGGTCTTCTGTATATTATAATATCGTCTTATTTATTGACGAGTAAAGCGCTTCACTACATTTCCGTTTTTGTTGGATAGGTCGCGAACTGTAGCAAAATAAACACCTGAAGCATACCCACTCACATTGAATATCGCATTATCATCAAAACGTTTCGTTTCAATAACGGCACCCATTGCATTAGAGATGGTTACCTCATATTGTGAATCAGACGGTTTGTTCACAAACAAGTGAATTTGATCGTTTGCCGGGTTTGGATACAAACTTACATTCAAGTCGAATTCTTTGATCGTTTTCACTGAAGTTGGTCCTTGATATGAAGCACAAGACCCCCCTAGTGTGTTATCTAAAATTGGGAATTCGATTTGCGTTGGATGCTGCGGAGAGAAATGAACACGCTGAACAGCAACACGTGGCGACATTTCAACTCCGTTGAAAATGTATGACTGTCCATCGCCCGGATTTCTTCGGAAAAATTCTCCATCATTCATCGGCAAGTTTGGATTCACTTGGTAACGCGTAAAATTAGAGCTGCTGATTAACACTACTACTTTATGGCCTTTACCCCAGCTATATCCAATAGGAATTCCGTGGAATTCGTAATCCAACACTTCTCCGGAATTGATGTTTTGATATGGCGTTGCCAAATCATCTCTCGTTTCAATTTTATCGAGGAAGGTTTTCACATAATCTCTTGCACGAGCATTGATTACAGCTTCTGTAACAAAATAAATTCTGCCATCCGGGAACTGATCGCCAATTCTAATCATCCAATCGGTATCGGTTGGTTTACCATCCAAAACACCTGCAGGATTTGATTTTGCCCACATTTTCACTTTCGGATAGCCGATTGTTGTTAGTGAGTCTACAATTGGCTCACTCACAAATTTCAAAACGCCTTCTCTGTCCATAGTGTATGGCGCATTCGTAGGATCTGTCCATTCCATTTGTCCTTGTGAAGTTCTCGTTCCATCAGGTGAGCGCACAATCATATTCGAACCACCTACTGTTAAGATAGGATCGTTTGGATCGTGTACATAAACACGGTACCCTTCGTCTGTAGTAGGGGCGCTGTTAGTGAATGAACCATCGGCATGCATATACATCGTTTGCATACGTATGTTTTTACAAGGTGGAAAACGCTCCGATTCCATCCAGTAGTTTCCTACTTTATCATTACCGGTTACTCCTGCAGCACGGTCAATAGAGTCGTCCGGTCCGGCAATATACATACGGAATGTTGGTACATTATGGAAATCTCTAAACGGAATTCCGCTTTCCGGAACCGAATCTGAGAAACCTAATGTTCCTGAGCCCAAACGAATTGGAAGAGGAATGGTTTTAATGGTTTCTGTCGTGTCGCTTGGATTGTCGCGTTCGGCATAGCTCATGTTCGATAAATCCCCTTTGCCGGCCAAGAAGTTAATCATTTTCGAAAAAGGCACCACATAATCTGTTGCAGGAATTCTAATTTGATGACCCAACAAAAAGTCTTGCCATCTTGTTCCAGCGCGGATAACAAACTTAGGCTCTCCAATTTTTTGGTCGGTGTTATAGTTCAAATTATAACGGAACCAAGTAATCAAGTCGGAATTAATAAGTGTTCCCAATGCTACATTCGACAAGTTCACATTTCCAATATCAATTTTCGTGATTTCGTTTACACTCTCCGGATATTGGCGGTCCCCTGTAAGTCTACTACCTATAGTTTGGTGCGCCCATGGCCCAATAATGATTTTTTGAAGATTTTTAAAAGAGTCAATAACATGATCTTGTGTAAGCTGTAATGTTCTAATTTGACCTTCAATAAAAATATCCCACCATCCTGTTAAGTGAAGAACGGGCGTTTGAAGATTCTCGTAACGGCTGTGTGTTAAGTTCGGACGAGGTAATTGCGTTGCTCCATCTACAGATTCTCCTTGTGCATCCACATACGCTACACTGGCATCCATATCAGCACGACCGGCAGAATTGGGATAAAACCCTGATGGACTCATTGGGTCGTTGGTATAGGCCGGTTTTTCGTACCAAGGGTAACGAACCGTACAAAAGTGATCTATTGAAATATTGGCCGCTTCAAATTTATTTTGTTGTGCAATACGTGTTACGCCATTAACCGTATATGGTTGTGGTAGTTTATAATCGGCCGATGAGTGAATAGAATTGTCTCTGTAACCGGCTCCGGTAGCGACATCTATAGGGTTCAAATCATCATCGGTTCCGGAAAAAATTTGGCCTTTCAACCAACCGGTTACAATTCTATTTCTGAATACACCGTTATTGTAGCCGGTCGACAAATAATGTTCGATGGTAGCAACAATTGGCAACAAACATTTCAACTGTGGTACAGAGTCTAAAATTCTATGCGCTGCAGCCAATTGCAATTGTGTGTTTCCAAGCGCAGAAGCGCCAATCATTCCAATACTTCCGTTGTTCAATTTTGTGTTGGTGTGCGGATATCCTTTGTAATAATTCAAGAAAATTTCTTTCGCTGTTGAATCTCCATATTCAGCGATATAGGCAGAATCGATAATGGCGATTTGTTTAACAGAGTTATATCCATCTTCATGACGATTACTGTTTCTTGGATCCGATAAATCATAGGGGTCCAAAATGTGGGAGTAGCTTGGGTGATAGCCGTTTTTATTCCAACTATCGCTATACATTGGAAAGTAAATTCCGCCTGAAGAATAGCGACCGCGCATATCCTGATACATATAATTATAACCCAAAATCGACATAATAGAACCTAGTGCATAGTATTCTTCTTTGGGGCCTTTATCATAAGGGGTACGCGTAAATACAGTAGGTAATTGGTATGGATTTGGGTTCGGTTGACCATTCAACGAATCGTACAACATAATTTGAGCGCCTTTAGGTATAATTTCAATGTTATAGCCCAAAATATTTGTTACCAAAGAATCACGGGTTCTCGGCACATAAAAATCGGTGAACAATTTTGTGCCATCAGGCATTACCAACGGTACTGTGAACTTCGAAGTAAACTCCGAAATATCATCCAACTGGCCGTTGTTAGCAATTCCTTGCGAGTAACCCTGCATAAATGCAAATGCAGTTAAGAAAAGAGCGTAAATCTTTTTCATTTAGTTTGGTGGTTTGAGGCATGAATATAGCAAAGGATTTTTATTGGTTGAATTTTTATATGGCTTTTTTGTCTTATGTTTTTCTCGAATCGTTACCGGCAATTAGCTTTCTGTCTGTTTTCAAACACACTTGTTGCGAAATTCATGCTACATTTACCGCGAATAAAACAAACAGACATTGACAGAAACATCCTCCATACATATAGAAAGAGCTGTTCTTATTGGTATTTCAACGAAAACCCAAAACGAAGAACAAACGCGCGAATACTTAGACGAACTTGAATTCTTAGCATTAACCTCCGGTGCAGAAACCGTAAAACGTTTTTGGCAAAACTTGCCACACCCCGATCACAAAACCTATTTAGGAAAAGGAAAGTTGGAGGAAGTGGCCAATTATGTGGCTAATGTTGGTGTAGATTTGGTCATCATCGATGATGAAATTTCGCCCTCACAACAACGCAATATCGAAAAGGTGGTGAAATGCAAAGTGCTCGATCGAAGTATGCTTATCCTCGACATTTTTGCCCAACGGGCCAGAACTGTTCAAGCCAGAACGCAGGTAGAATTAGCGCAATTGCAATATATGTTGCCACGCTTAAAAGGAATGTGGAGTCACCTCGACCGCGTGAAAGGGGGAATTGGTATGAAAGGTGCCGGTGAAAAAGAAATCGAAACCGATAGACGAATTGCGGAAAAGAAAATTTCGCAACTGAAGTTAAAGTTGAAAGAAATCGACAAACAAAACGAGGTGCGAAGAAAAAATCGGGCAGAAATGATTCGGGTGGCTTTAGTGGGATACACTAACGTTGGAAAGTCAACACTCATGAACCTTTTAGCGAAAGAAGAGGTGTTTGCCGAGAATAAATTGTTTGCAACGCTTGATACTACAGTTCGCAAGGTTGTGTTCAACGCTGTTCCTTTTTTACTTTCCGATACGGTGGGGTTCATCCGTAAGCTCCCGCATCATTTAGTAGAAAGTTTCAAATCTACATTAGACGAAGCCATAGAAGCCGACATACTTTTGCATGTAGTAGATATTTCGCATGCCGCGTTTCAAGATCAAATGCATGTGGTGAATTCTATTTTAGAAGAAATTGGCGCTAAAGACAAACCTGTGATTATCGTTTTCAACAAAATGGATTTATACGAAGCCAAGAATTTCGATGAATTTCTTCCACTCGATGTAAAAAAGAGCATGTTATTAGAGCTAGAAAACTCATGGATGGCGAGAACAAACGAAAACGCCATTTTTGTTTCTGCCACACAAAACCGAAATACGGGCGATCTCCGTCATCTTATTTTTGAAAAAGTTAGAAAGCTTTACCTAGAGCGCTTCCCCTACAAGGCCGGTTATTGGCACGACTATTTGAATGTTGAAACCGAGCAATAATACGGCACATGATTATACAAAAAAACCGATAGCAAAATAGCTATCGGTTTTTTCTTTGGGTTTATGATATTACTTTGCGAATGTGAGAGTTTGCGCATTGTTTTCGTCACTCGTATATGCGAAATCACCCAAACCGTCTGAATCATTGCGTGCCTCTTTGCTGTTTGTTGCTCGTGTTAAAATGAGTTGGTCTTTCTTAATTTGAACTTCAAAAATTCCTAGCGAATAAAGATTCAAGAGTTGTTTCGTTTCTGTTGCATTTCCCCAATTCCAAGGAATGGTGTAGTTGGTTGTTTCCTGAGAAGCTGAAGAGGGAACAACTGGGCCGTTTGCAATATGTGTATCAAACTGTGTCGATAAAACCTGTTTTGTGTCCACATACGTTACTTTTCCTTCTTTTGAAAAAGATAGTGTTAAACTATGGTTGGAGATGGTTGTTGTTCTGTTAAATGTTGTAGAACCGGGCGTAAGCGTTGTTTGGTTCAACTCCACTTTGGTTTCTTTCCCTCCGGAAGTATTACTGGTTGTTTCGTCCGTTAATGTTTGGTCTGGCGTAGCCGCTGCTACATAATTTTTTTGTTCAACTTTCTTTTCCGTTGAACTCATTGTAGACAATGTCCATGTTCCATCTGTAAGATATTTGTCGTAATTATCGCGCTCCTTAGCACATCCGCCTAACAATATTAAGGCAATAACTGGGGCAATGAAGTAAATTGATTTTCTCATTTTATTTTATGTTTTGGGTTTGAAAAACTATTTCGAAAAATGATAAGCAACACTTTGATTGAAATCGGTTGTATTGACATATTCGCCTGTTCCATCGGTGCCTCGTTTTGTTTGTGTTCCTGATATACTTAAAGCCATAGAAAAACTATTCTTGTTTATCGAAACATCAAACGTCTGACCGTCTATACTTAGCTGTTGTTTTGTTTCGGTGGTATTCACCCAATACCATTGCCCGGTACGCGAATTTGTTCGCTCAGCAGCAGCAACATACACCACCGGGCCGTTTCCCAGCTCTGTATCGTTTTGAGACGAAAGGCTTTTTGACGAATTCGCCTCTTCGTAAGTACCATCTTTGTTAAACTTGAAGGTTAATGTAAAGATACCGGTTTTTGTTTCCCGTGTAAAAGTAGTTGCCCCTGGCACATACGTGGTCTGGTCGTATGCCACGCTCGTTACCTTACCGTCTGCGTAAGTTGAATTTCGCTGTGAGGTCGTTGTTTTTGTTGGTATTCCGGCCAGAACATAATCAAACGTTTCCACTTCTTGACCTTGCTCACTGATAGACGACATCGTCCATGTGCCGTCCGTTAAATACTTGTCGTAATTATCGCGTTCCTTTGCACAGCCCGACAAAAGCGCTATAGAAACAATGGAAATAAATATAATACTGTTTTTTTTCATAAGGTGATTGGGTTATATTGAGAACCAAGGTAATGTGTTTTTTCTCTGATTCCTAACAATGTGATGAATCTCATAACTCGAAAGCCGCACTATGAATTTCATGCCCGCCTTCAAAAGTCCGGATAGCAAACCCAAGACCGGAAAACAAGGCTCTTACCGCTGCTACTTTATCGGCAGTAATATATTGGTCGGATGTGCCATAAACAAAGGTTTTTCGTTTTGCAGAAAAGTCTATTTCTTGTGGATTTGCCAGCATTTCCGCCCCCAATTCTCCGGCATATAAAACCAATTCTTCGATGTCCAATGCGTTGTTGTTCAACCACCGCGAAATTGTTGTAGCGCCTTGCGAAAAGCCCAACACATTCATGGTGGCGTGTTCCGGTTTTTCTGCTTGAATTTTTTGAAACACTTTATTGAGATAAGCCACATAATCTTTGATCTCGTTTTCACGGTCGTCTTTGGTCATCCAAGTGGCGCCTGTTTTGTCGTAGCCGCCTTTCAAATAACTGCGGTTTAACGCTTCCGGTGCTACGATATACGTTTTCCCATCATCCCAAAAGGCGAACATTTTGATGAAGTCTTCCGCGCGTTGCAAATAGCCGTGAACCACTATCCATATGCGTTCTGTGTTAGCATTTAGTGCTCCTAGCGAGTAATATCGGGCAGTTTTAGTTACCGTAATGTGGTGTTCGTTGAGCATGTCTTCGTTTAAGCCTTTGCCTCTAACGTAAACAAAATTTGCTTTTCACAAAAAGGAATCGTATGTTTGCGCCAGATTTAGACGCAGAGAGGGGACCGAAAGTCCCCTCTCGCTTTTATAGCCCATGGAAATAAAAACGAAAATAGAAGGTTGGTTAGTTCCTTTTTTAGAGGAGCGCAATCTTTTTCTTGTTGAGCTTAAAGTGCAAGGCAAGAAAAAAATTGAAGTGTTTGCCGATAGCGACACCGGCATCTCTATCAACGAGTGCGCTGAAATTTCAAAGTTTTTGGGAGGTCTGTTAGACGAGGCCGATATCATGAGCGATAACTATACGCTCGATGTCTCTTCGCCAGGGATGAGCAATCCGTTGCGTGTTCCTCGTCAGTACAAAAGACGAATCGGACGAACACTCGAAATTTTGAAAACAGATGGCAAAGAAGTAGTGGGCGTTTTAGAAGAGGTGCACGATGATCATATTGTTCTGCTACCGGTGGTAAAAGAAACTAAAGGAAAGAAAAAGAAAACCGATACGCCTGTTGAAGCACCATTGGCATTCTCGATGAAGTACGATGAAATCAAACGCGCACTCATTCAAATTAACTGGAAATAGAAAATTATTTAAAAACATAAATTCATAAATCTTCAAAACACATTAATATGAACAGTTTGGAACTGATCGACTCGTTTAGCGAGTTCAAATCCTTAAAGAATATTGATCGCTCTACCATGATGAAGGTGCTGGAAGACGTATTTCGCACACTATTGAAAAAGAAATATGGCGATACCGATAATTTCGACATTATCGTAAACACCGATAAAGGAGACTTAGAAATCTGGCAAAGACGTGAGATCGTAGAAAACGGAGAAGTAGAAAACGATATCACTCAAATTGCTATCAGCGATGCACAAAAAATTCAAGATGACTTTGAAATTGGTGAAGAAACGTATGAGAAAATTGAGTTAGAAAGTTTCGGCAGAAGAAGTGTTCTAGCGGCAAGACAAACACTTGTATCGCGAATCATGGATTTGGAAAAAGACGAGACCTACAAAAAATATAAAGATAGAATTGGCGATATCATTAGCGCTGAGGTATATCAAGTGTGGAAGAAAGAAATTTTGTTGTTGGATGAAGAAGGTAATGAATTGTTGTTGCCTAAATCGGAACAAATCAGAACCGATTTCTACAAAAAAGGCGAAACGCTTCGTGCTGTGGTAAAACGCGTAGATATGCGTAACGCTTCTCCGGTAATCATTCTTTCTAGAACCGATACTGCGTTCTTAGCGAAATTATTAGAGCAAGAGGTTCCGGAAATTTTCGATGGTTTGATTGTGATCAAAAACATCGTTCGTGAACCGGGCGAAAAAGCAAAAGTTGTTGTAGAATCTTTCGATGATCGTATCGACCCTGTTGGTGCATGTGTGGGCGTAAAAGGCTCTCGTATCCACGGTATAGTGCGTGAGTTGAGAAACGAAAACATAGATATCTTGAATCATACGACTAACTTAAGTTTGATGGTTCAACGTGCGTTGGCTCCGGCAAAAATATTATCGTTGGACATCAACCACGATAAAAAACGTATTGCCGCTTACTTAGATCCGGATCAAATTTCGTTAGCCATCGGTAAACGCGGTGTGAACATTAAGTTAGCATCTAAACTCGTTGGTTTTGAAATAGATGTATACCGTGAAAACGATGATCATTCAGAAGAAGAAACGTTCGATATAGATTTAGAAGAATTTGCAGATGAAATCGATCAGTGGATGATCGATGAATTGAAAAAAATCGGTTGCGATACTGCCCGTTCCGTTCTTGCATTATCGCATGACGAATTGGTGAGAAGAACCGACTTAGAAGAAGAGCAAGTAGAGGATATTTTAAAAATCTTGAACGCTGAGTTTGAAGACGAAAGTACTGAAGAGGCTTCGGAAGAAGTGGCTGATGCACCTGAAACGACAGAAGACAATGGGTAACAAATTGCTGTAAGGCGTTAGCTGCGAGTCGCAAGCTCATGGTTAATGGTTTACAGCCGACAACAAAATAAAAACAATTAAGCATGAGCGAACTCAAGGCCATCCGTTTAGCAAAAGCCGCTACTACCTACAACGTGGGTATGGAGCATATTGTGGCTGAGCTAAAGAAAAACGGACTAACCGTAGAAAACAATCCAACTGCAAAACTAAGCCCTGATATGGTTTTGATTTTGGAGAAGGCATTTAATGCCGACAAAGCCATCAAAGCCGAAGCCGATGGGTCTAAGGTTTTGGAAAAAATCAAGAAGGAAACGCTTGAGCTGAAGGAAGAGATTCCGGTAGCGCCAAAACGCGAAGTAGAGGAAAAAGAAGTGCTGATCAAAAGCAACAAGGTGATTGCGCCAGTTGAGGAAGTTGTTGCGCCAACACCTCCGGTGCAAACTACAGTCACAACTCCTCCTCCTGCAACGGAAGACGGTAAGGTTGAAACGGAATTTCAAAAATTGGACGGACCGAAAATTATCGGCAAGTTAGATTTAACGAAACCGAAGAAAACCGTTAAACCTAAGGTAGAAGAACCGGTAACTCCTCCTGTAAAAGAGGTAGAACCAGTAAAAGAGGTGGTTATTGAAACACCTGTTGTTCCTGAAAAAATTGAACCGGTTGTTATTGAAAAAGTTCAAAAACCGGAAGAGGAAATTATCTACCACAAAACGGTTCGTGTAGAGCTCGATGGCCCTAAAATTATGGGTAAAATCGAACTCAAAACGCCTGAGAAAAAACCGAAAGAGGATCCAAACAAAAACAAACCTGTTGATGCTAAACGCGTTAGAAAGCGTATAGAAAAACCGGTACGAGAACGTATCAATACTGCCGGTGGTAACAACAGCAACTACCAGGGCAATCGTCCTAATTTTAACCAACAAAACCGTCCTGCCGAAAATAAAGGCAGTGAGCCTGTTCAAATTTCCGAGAAAGAAATCGAAGATAAGATTAGAGCTACCATGTCGAAAATTCAAGCGATGACCAGTAAGAGTGATCGTTCGAAATTGAAACGTGGTAAGCGGGAGGCGATGCAAGAAAAGAAACAGGCAGAACTCGATGGTATCGACCACAGCAAATTACAGTTAACGGAGTTCATTTCGGTGAGCGAGTTAGCGAGTTTGATGAACATTTCGCCTACCGAAATCATCAAAACCTGTATGGGGCTTGGTGTTATCGTATCTATCAACCAGCGTTTGGATGCCGAAATCATTGAGTTGATTTGTAGCGATAAAGGCTTTGAGGTAGAATTTATTTCTGCGCAAGATCAAACGGCTTTCGAAGAAGAAGTTGACGATCCGGCAACGATGGTTCCGCGTTCACCTATTGTAACTATCATGGGTCACGTTGACCACGGTAAAACATCGTTACTCGACTTTATTCGTAAAGCAAACGTGGTATCGAAAGAGGCGGGAGGAATCACGCAGCACATTGGTGCCTACGAAGTGAAAACAGCAAGTGGTAAGAAAATTACGTTCTTGGATACACCGGGTCACGAAGCCTTTACGGCCATGCGTGCGCGTGGTGCGAAGGTGACGGATATTGCAGTAATTGTAATCGCTGCCGATGATGCGGTAATGCCGCAAACCAAAGAGGCCATCAACCACGCACAATCTGCGGGTGTTCCAATGATTTTCGCTTTAAACAAGGTAGATAAAGACGGAGCCAATCCGGAGAAAATTCGTGAGCAATTGGCAAGTATGAACTTGTTGGTAGAAGAATGGGGCGGTAAATATCAATCGCAAGAAATTTCAGCGAAGAAAGGCTTGAACATCGATGCATTATTGGATAAAATCCTTTTAGAGTCGGAAATGTTGGAATTGAAGGCCAATCCAAACAGAAGTGGCTCGGGTTCTATTATTGAGGCTTCACTAGATAAAGGTCGTGGTTATACTTCAACTGTTTTGGTGCAAGCCGGAACATTGAATGTAGGCGATATGGTGGTAGCCGGTCCGTATTACGGAAAGGTGAAAGCCATGCTCGACTATAACGGAAAGAAAACTAAATCTGCAGGTCCATCGGTTCCTGTACAGGTATTAGGATTGAACGGAGCGCCACAAGCGGGCGAGAAATTCAAAGTATTCGACAACGAACAAGATGCTAAGGCTTTAGCACACAAACGTGCTCAAATCGACCGTGAGCAAGGTATTAGAACGAAGAAACACATTACACTAGACGAGATCGGAAGACGTTTGGCATTAGGCAACTTCAAAGAGTTGAACTTGATTATCAAAGGAGACGTGGACGGTTCGGTAGAGGCGTTGGCAGATTCACTATTGAAATTGAGTACAGACGAAATCCAAGTGAGAATCATTCACAAAGGCGTAGGACAAATTTCCGAATCGGATGTATTGTTGGCTACAGCTTCTGATGCGATTGTGATTGGATTTAACGTTCGTCCTTCGTTGAACGCGAAGAAAATTGCGGATACTGAAAACATTGAGATTAAATTGTACTCTATCATCTATAACGCTATTGAAGAAATCAAGGCGGCTATGGAAGGATTGTTGGAACCTAAGATTGAAGAAAAAATCATTGGTAACTTGGATGTACGTGAAGTGTTCAACATCACGAAAGTGGGAACCATTGCCGGTTGTTTCGTTCGCGATGGAAGAATTTTACGTGCCTCGAAAGTGCGCTTAATCCGCGATGGTATTGTGGTTCACACAGGCGCATTGTCGGCATTGAAACGTTACAAAGACGATGTGAAAGACGTTGTTTCCGGTATGGATTGCGGGGTTCAAATTAAGGACTATCAAGACATTCAGGTGGGCGATTCTATCGAGGTGTTCGAAGAAATAGAAATTCAACGTAAGTTGTAACGGCTATATAACACAAACAAAAAAGGCTCGAATGTTCGGGCCTTTTTTGTTTGTGAATTTTGTCTTTTTCTGCTTCGAATTTACTTCGTTGTTGAAGGGTGTTTTACCAATCGCTTTTTTGTTTATCTCTGAGCGTTGCAATTAAAATATCTACTTTTTGCTTTATTTGGTATTCAAGTTCATCAAAAATTTGCTGAAGAATTTTCTTCTTATAGATTGTATTTTCGAGCGTTGTTACATAATTAGGAGCTAAATGGGATATGTTTTCAACTGTATATCGAATTTTTCCTTCCTTAACATCTATCGTCAGCTTGAATTCAAACTTACATTGCGTTTGGCAAATTGCAGTAGGCACATTTGTTCTCAATACACATGTTGTTGTTATCTGCTTCTGCTCTGGGTCATCTAATATTATATTATTGTCAATCCCTTTAAATGATTTTGCAATCCAACTTTTGGAAAGCTCATAGATTTGCTTTTTAGATAATGTAGAATCACAGATAATTATCTCCTGAATAATATACTTTTTTTCTAAGGAATCATATTTCAGTGTTTGTCCAAATGTCTTGGAAAAAATAGACATGCAAAAAAAGAATATTACGAGGCTTATTGCTTTGAGGTTTTTCATGGGTTTTTTTTCAAAAATATGTTTTTTCCCAAAACCAACTATTCTTTTTTGAACTTTGTTTGCGAGAGGGATAGTAGCGGAAAACCTCTGCCAATTCCTATTGGACAGAGATTGGAGCGAATAGCCCGGTGCGATTCTTAGCGGCACTCGCCCTAAACATGCAATTTTTGAAGATTTCTAAAATCGGTAAATGTCGCTGTACTTGTCTTCCGCGTATTTCAAAAAGTGATTGAAGTTCAATTTTTCGCCCGTTACTTTTTCGCACAAATCTTGCGAATTGTAGAAACGCCCGTGTACGTGAATTTTTTCGCGCAACCAGTTTAATAACGGTGCGTTATCGCCTTGGGCAATCAAGTCGTTCAAACCAGGAATATCTTGCTCGGCTTTGCGGTAGTATTGTGCGGCATAGGCGCTTCCTAGCGAGTACGTAGGGAAGTAGCCCAACAAACCGTGCGACCAGTGCACATCTTGTAATATGCCTGTTGCATCATCGGCCGGAGTTATGCCTAAATATTTTTGGTATTGTTCGTTCCAATAATTTTTCAAATCGGCCACATTCAAGATGCCTTCCATGAGTGCTTTTTCGATATCGAAACGAATCATGATATGGAAATGATAGGTCAACTCATCGGCTTGTGTTCGAATGAATGAAGGCTCTACACGGTTAATGGCTTTGTACAACGTGTCTTGTGAAATGGCTGAAAACTGCGCAGGGAAAGTCTTTTGCGCAATCTCGAAATTGTATTTCCAAAACGGTAATGCTCTTCCCACATTGTTTTCCCACAAGCGCGATTGTGATTCGTGTACACTCAAGGATGCCGCCTCGCCCAAAGGCAAGCCATAATTACTGGTGAGCAAGCCTTGTTCGTATAATGCATGTCCGCCCTCGTGAATAGCGCTGAATAAACAGTCGGTCATGTCGTTTTCATTGATGCGGGTTGTTACGCGCACATCAGTAGCTGCAAAGTTAGTGGTGAAGGGGTGTGTAGAAATATCTTGACGGCCTGCTCCAAAATCGTAACCCATTTGTTTTAAAATGGCAATACTGTAATCCCACTGTTGTTGGCGATCGAAATGTTGATGCAAACAACTGTTATCGACTTGCGGTTGGGCTTTTATTTTTTCGAGGAGTGGTTTTAATCCGCTGCGAACGGTGTTGAAATAATCGTCCAACACGTCAGCGGTCATATCTGGCTCGTAATCGTCTAACAGCGCATCATACGGGTGTTTTTCGTAGCCAATGATTTCTGCTTGTTTGCGTTTGAGGTCAATCATTTTTTCGAGCTGTGGCGCATACAACGAAAAATCGTTTGCTTTTTTTGCGTGTTCCCATGCTGCAAAGGTTTGCGACACAGTCATGCTCATTTCTTCTACAAACTCTTGCGAGAATTTTTTGGCTTTCTGAAAATCGGACCACAGCAATTCAACGTTTCGTTTTTGCAGTGCATCTAGCGATGTATCGTTTCTTGCGGCTTCTAATAGTTTGCTGAATTTTTCTGAGGTGCCCATTTCAAAGGCAATGCCTGAAAGGGTTGCAAGTTGACGAGATCGCGCCTCCACTCCATTGGCCGGCATATTAATTTCCATATCCCAATTCAATATTGCTGCTGCATATTTTACATCAGCAATGCGTTGGGCTTCTGTTTTCAGTTGTTCGAAAGTTGACATGAGTATTTATTTGTGATGCTTCAAATGTAGTTTTTTTGAAAATCAAATTAGGCATTGTTCGGTCTTTTTGCCTTGTGGAATGGCTTTTTTCCTTTCGGTTTGTCGAATGTGTTGCGCTTACGTTCCGGCTCGTAAGCAGGGCTTGTTCCTAACGCTTCCGGCAAAGTCAGTTTCGGAATTTCGTTGCCGATTAAACTTTCGATGTCGAAAAATTTCTTTTGGTCTTTTTCGTTGATGAAGGTGATGGCCGTTCCGGTACTTTCTGCACGGGCTGTACGTCCTACGCGGTGAATGTAATCTTCCGGATCGTTGGGGGTGTCGTAATTAATCACCAAACTGATGCCGTCAACATCTATTCCTCGCGATAAAATATCGGTACCAATTAACACTTGCAATTGGCGATTTTTGAATTGACGCATAATTTCTTCGCGCACATTTTGTTCCAAATCGGAGTGAAACGATTTGATCTGCACACCTGCTTGGCGCAAGTCTATTTCCAATTTTTTTGCAGACTCTTTTGTAGACGCAAAAATGATAACACTTTTGTAATCGCCTTGCTTTAAAATCTGTTTTAATAAAGGCAATTTCTGATTGTCGTACACCACGTAGGCTTGTTGCAAAATACCTTCGGCCGGTTTTGAAATGGCAATGTTGATCTGCTCGGGGTTCACCAAAATTTTATTGGCCAACATTCTGATTTTTGGCGGCATGGTGGCGGAGAAAAGCACTGTTTGTCGGTTCTTCGGCAAGTAGCTGATGATGCGCAAAATATCATCAGAGAAACCCATATCGAGCATTCTATCAGCTTCGTCAAGCACTAAGTGTTTAAGTTTGCTTAGGTCGGCTGTGTTTGAGCCTAGCATGGAAATCAATCGGCCCGGTGTAGCAATAATAATATCTACTCCTTTTGTAATCGCTTTTTTCTGTTGCTCCCAAGCCATTCCATCGCCACCGCCATACACCGCAATGGAACTGGTGTTGGTGAAATAGGCGAAGGCTTCTACTTGCTGGTCGATTTGAATGGCAAGCTCTCGGGTTGGCGCAATAATCAATGTATCGATATGTGAAGATTGCTGTTCGGCTATCTTGTGCAAAATCGGTAGCAAGTAAGCGGCTGTTTTTCCGGTGCCGGTTTGTGCGCAGGCAATCAAATCTTTGTTTGCTAAAATGGCCGGTATGGCTTGTTCCTGAATGGGTGTTGCTTTATCGTAACCCATGGCATCGAGACCTTCTAAAAGAGTCTCGTTAAAATTAAATTCGTTGAATTTCAAGGTTGTGTTCTTTTTACGTTTAAGTTGTCTTCATTATTTGCGATCTGTTTCGACTGCAATAGACAACCCGATGATACTCATTTTTATCGTGTTTTATTAATTTTTTATTTCTTTGTACGGTCATTTCAATCTATTCATTTTATTAAACATTCATCATGCCTGTTTCTCCTGACAAAGTTGTAAGCATTTCATACCAACTACGAACTGAAGCTAACGGTCCAATTATGGACGAAGCACCTAAAGATTCACCATTCGATTTTCTGTGCGGACACGGAAATTTATTAGATAAATTTGAAGAGCATTTGTTCGGTTTAGAAATCGGAAAAACGTTTGAATTCATTTTATCGCCTGAAGAAGGTTATGGCGAATATGAGCAAGAAGCGGTTATCACTATGCCTAAAGAGGCGTTTGTGTTAGACGGACAAGATGCTTCTGATATGATTGTTGTTGGCAACATCATTCCTTTGCAAGATCAAAACGGACAGCCGTTCCAAGGAAAAATCACTGCTATTGGCGATGTTGATGTTACCATTGATATGAACCATCCTTTTGCCGGAAAGCATTTGTTTTTCTCGGGCGAAATTTTAGCAATTCGCGAAGCACATGCTAATGAATTAAGCCACGGACACGTGCATTCTGGAGGCGATCACAGTCATCATTAATCTTTTCGATGTAAAGAAAAAGTCCCCCGCCAGTGCAGGGGACTTTTTTTATTCGCTTAATTCTAACCAGCGCATTTCCTTTTCTTCTAACTGCAAAGCAATTTGTCCGATGCGGTGTGTAAGCTGTTGTATTTGATCGAAGTTTAATTCGGTGTGTGTAAGCTTTTCATTGATTTCATCGCGTTCTTTTTCGAGTGCCGGAATTTCTTTTTCGAGCTTGTCGAACTCCATTTTTTCTTTGTTGTTCAACTTGCGCTTGGTTACCGGCTTTTGCTCCACAGGCTTCTCCGTCTGTGTTTCCATAGCTTCCAGCTTCACGTCCAAAATAGTTTGGTTTTTGTTTTTCTTTTGTTGGTCTTGATAGAAACGATACAGTGTATAATTACCCGGGAAGTCGCTTATCACTCCATCGCCTTCAAACACAAAAAGGTGTTCTACTAATTTGTCCATGAAATAACGGTCGTGCGACACAATCATCAAACAGCCCGGGTAGTTTTCCAAAAACATTTCAAGCGTCTGTAATGTCAATAAATCCAAGTCGTTCGTAGGTTCATCCAAAATCAAAAAGTTGGGTGAACTGAATAATACCGAAAGAAGTTGCAATCGTTTTTTCTCGCCTCCACTGAGTTTAGAAATGTAGGTGAACTGTTGTTCAGGTGTGAACTGAAACAGTTGTAAAAACTGGCCCGCAGATACTTTCGTGCCATCGGCCAGCGTGAAATTTTCGGCAATGTCTTTTACATATTCGATGATGCGTTTTTCTTCTTTGATGTTCAATCCTTTCTGATCGAAGTAGCCGAACACAACGGTTTCGCCCGGATTTATTTTTCCGGAATCGGGCAATTCTTTGCCTTGTATAATATTAAGGAAAGTGGTTTTCCCTACACCATTTTTTCCGATGATACCAATACGGTCGCCTCGTTTAAAAGTGTAGTCAAAGCCTTTAAGGATGGGCTTTTCACCAAACGACTTATATAACTTTTTGAGCTCCAGAATTTTTCCGCCCAAGCGCGACATTTTCATGCTCAGTTGCAATTCCTGATCTTCTTTTTTGGCGGACGCCTTTTTTTCCAAATCGTAAAAAGCATCGATTCTCGATTTCGATTTTGTGGTTCGCGCTTTCGGCTGTTTGCGCATCCACTCTAACTCTTTGCGCAATAGATTTTTGGCCTTATCTAAACTGGCACCGGCTGCCACTTCGCGTTCCGCTTTTTTCTCCAAGAAGTACTCGTAGTCGCCTTTGTAAGGAATGGCTTCGGTTTCGGTGAGTTCAATAATTTCGTTGCAAACGTTATCGAGGAAGTAACGATCGTGGGTTACGAGCAAGAGGGTAATACTGTCTTGCGTTAAATAATTTTCCAACCAGTCAATCATTTCGAAATCGAGGTGGTTGGTGGGCTCATCCAGAATCAAAATTTTGTGCCCCATATCAAACTCAATATCCAAAAGAGTTTTGGCGAGTGATAAACGTTTCTTTTGTCCGCCCGATAACGTAGATGTTTTCTGATGCAAGTCGTAAATGCGCAATACATTTAAAATTTGTTTCACTTTTTGTTCGTAGGTCCAAGCGTTGAGCTCATCCATTTTGCTCATCACATCTTGCAATTTATCAACGTCCGGATCTTCTTGTTCTATGATTTCTTCATAGTCTTTCACGGCTTCAATTACCGGATTGGTATGGGCGAAAATAGACTCGAGCACATTTTTTTGCGGGTCGAATTGCGGATCTTGATCGAGGTAGCATACCATCACGTCTTTGTGCAGCCACACTTTGCCACTATCGGCTGTGTCGTTTCCGGCTATAATCCGCATTAGCGTTGTTTTTCCGGATCCGTTTTTGGCGATGAGCGCCACCTTGTCGCCCTGGCTAATATGAAAGGTGATGTTATTAAAAAGCGGTTTGTCGATAAACGATTTGGTGAGATTTTCTACTGATAGGTAATGCATGGCGCGAAGATACTCGGTTACGGATGGCTACCAAAAGTGTGGCAATATATTTGTTGTATTTTATTAAAATCGGGTTGGTTTTTATACGCGATTTGTATGTTTACAAAAAAATTAAAGAAATGAACTTTATCATTAAGTTGTTTTTGAATGCTGTTGCTGTTGTGATTGCTTCGTATGCGTTGAGCGGAATTCATGTTGACGGTTTTGGGTATGCCGTTGCCATCGCCTTTGTGTTGGCTATTCTGAACGTAAGTTTAAAACCTATCTTGGTTTTATTCACTTTGCCTGCCACCATTCTTACACTAGGAATATTTTTGTTATTTATCAATGCAGCTATTATCAAAGTTGCAGCTTGGTTGATTGGCTCTCCCGGCTTTGTTGTTGATGGTTGGGGATGGGCAATTTTGTTCAGCTTGCTGCTTTCTATCTTAAACAGTGTTTTAGAAAAAGTGGTGAAACCGGCAATTGCTCCTAAAGAGAGCGACACAAAAGTATACGACAAAGACGGAAACCGCATCGCGTAAATTGCCCCTGCTGGCCCCCTTCCTTCCGGGCGAAACATAACCGTGTTTCTTTCGAGCGAAGCGAGAAAGCGGAAAAATTTTTTGGTGTATTTTAAACTGACATTTCTCGGCATGCCTTGCTGAAGTCCTTTATTTTTAATAGTTTTCAGCATGACAACAAAACGATTTTTTTTGTTTGCCTGCTTGGTTTGGGGACTTTATTTCCCTTTGCACGCGCAACATTTTTCGTTCGATAAATTCTTTGATGCCAATAAAGATTTGTTTGATTCTATTGTTTCCAATAAAGAAAAATACAAGCTACAAATTCTCTACACACAAATTGATCGCAACGAAAAACAAGAGCCCCGTTTCACTACATACTCTTTTGATGCCGATAAATATTATTACTACTGTGCCAGTACCATCAAATTACCTGCTGCGATTTTTGCACTCGAAAAACTAAACAGCTTAAGTAAATATCACGTAACGAAGGAAGATTCTTTTTCCATTGAAAATTTGTCGTGCGATAATCTTACAGACGAAAATTTGTCCATCAAAAAAAAACGAACCTGTATCGATCAATTGATTAAGGAAATGTTGTTGGTAAGCAACAACTATGCTTTTAATCCGCTTTACGATTTTATAACTCCAGAACTTTTTAATAAAAGATTACATGAGCTAGGATATAAAAATGCCGTGGTATGCAGACGGTTTGCCGGTTGCGACTCTTTGGAAAATTTATTGACAAACCCTATCACTTTTTATGATTCTTTTTCTGTTCCGAAAATTAAACAAGACGTTGTTTCGGCTTATGACTTAAAAGGTTATTCCGGTCCTCTTTCTCCTTTGATTGGAAAAGGAAATATGAAAAGTGGACTACTCATAAATGCTCCTTTTGATTTTTCGAGATTCAATTATATCCCGCTTTCCAATCTGCATGATCTGCTGCAGAAAATTATTTTTCCTGATACCGTATCAAAAAAGCTAAACCTAACACGCTCCGATTACAAATCGCTGATGAAATATATGGGAATGTTTCCACGTGAATCTTTTTATCCGGAATATAACGGAGATACTTTTCCGGATAACTACATGAAATTTTTTATTGGTCTTGATAGTGGAGAAACACACATGCCTTCTAATCTTCGTGTTTTTAATAAAGTTGGACAAGCCTATGGTTTTATCACTGATTGTGGATATGTGGAAGACACTGTGAATAAAGTTGAGTTTTTCTTATCTGCATCTATCTACGTAAACAAAAACGAAATTTTAAACGATGGTATTTATGAATATGATGCCATTGGTTTTCCTTTTCTTCATCAGCTATTCAATAAAATTTACGAAACTGAACTTTTGCGTAATCGTGCTGTTAAACCGAAATTCCGGAAATTTTATTTTGATGAACACTTCTCTGAACCAAAGGAAGAAATAGAAGAAAAATTAGATACTGAAATTCCAACCATTCAACTCGAGGAGAAAAAAGGAAAGAAACATCACAAAAGGAAAAACAGAAAAAAATAAATCAGTTCTTTTTTGCCAGTAAGGTTTCTCCATCAACTACTGTTATTCCTTTTTGTACCAAAGGAACATAATCATGTGGAACAACAACAGTAACTTGAGATCCCAACTTTATTAAGCCAATTAAATCGCCCTTTTTCTTTTCCTGGTTAGGCTCAACAAAATCAACAATTCTTCTAGCTAAAAATCCTGAAATCTGCACAATCTTGAAATGCTCTCCGGATTTATCTTCCATCAAAATTTCGTTGTGTTCATTTTCATAACGAATTCCTAAATCGTTACTCATCAAAATTGCATTGTTAAAATTGCCGGCTGTATGTTTATGAGAAATAATTTTTCCGTCAACAGGCATACGCTGATAGTGCACATGTGTTGGATTCATTTGTATGGAAATAATATACCCCGCAGTATCCACATCGGTTGTCCACAGGTGGATAACTCCGAACTTTTCTTTGGTTACATCCATCCACTGCTTATCGAATTTAGTTATTGAAACCACTTCCCCGTTTGCTGGCGAAACTACAGTATTCACTACCTGTGGAATGTTTCGTTTCGGACAACGCAAAAACCAAAATCTGTAAAATGTTAAACAGAACAAAATAACAATAATAAGGAGTATGGCAATTTTTTTGAGCAGCTTCATTTTTTCATTTTGATAGGGTAAATGTAATCCGTAAAAAGGAATCTTATAGCAAAGCCAGTTTATTATTCATCCACAATACTAATTTGTATTAAATAAGATTTTTTAAAAAAAAGTATCTAAATACCATTATTAGGACTGTGGATTGTTGGATATTTTATTATTCCTTACTCTTGTTTTTGTTGTTATCCAACTTCTATCTACAGTAATTCACAAAAGAATTGTATATTGAAACATCTGTAAATAAAGGTTTTGGGACGGATACTAACAATTTACTATTTTAGATTTCCACAACAAAAGATGTATATCTTCATATGCACATTCCTGTTTTTTGTATGTGGAATAATATAGGCTTATAAACATGAACATTTTCCTTTTGATGAGATGTTTTTTTTCCCATGTCACCAAAAAAATATGTTCTAAATATATCCACAATATAAACAGACTATTAACAGCCATTTTGTGAACTTCTTTTACTTCTTGTAATAGTTGTTTTCTTGGATGTATTCCCAAACATTATCAGGCAGAAAATATTGAACAGACAAACCTTCTTTGATAGCTTCTCTTATGAACGTTGCTGATATATCAAGCTGTGGAAATTGTAGGAAGTGAATAGTTTTGCTTTCTGAGTATGGGTTTGTTTCACTATTTCTATTGTAAACGTATATAGAATAGTCTCGTAAAATTATATCGGCATTTTTCCATTTATGAAGCGAAGTAAGGTTATCGCCTCCCATGATTATCGAGAACGTATGATTTGGATATTTTTCTTTTAAATGTGTAAGAGTATCTATTGTATATGATGGTTTCGGTAATGTGAACTCAATATCTGATGCTCTGAAGTTTGGATTATTTTCAATAGCGAGTTTCACGAGGAACAATCTATCGTGTTCTTTTAAAAGATTATTTGTTTTCTTAAATGGGCTTTGTGGAGAGACAATAAACCAAATCTGTTTTAGATTTGTTTTCTGCAAAATCATATTTGCAATAATCAAATGCCCATTATGTATTGGATTAAAAGATCCAAAAAATAAACCGATGTTCATATCAAAAGTATTTTTTGAATTTGAAGTAGACAAGTAAAACTAACGCTACAAGTCCCATTCCTCCCAAAGTATAAAAGTAACCCAATTTCGAATGTAACTCTGGCATATTGTCGAAGTTCATCCCATACACACCTGCAATAAACGATAATGGAATAAAGATGGAAGACATGATTGTTAATGTTTTCATCACTTCATTCATCTTGTTATTGGCTTGAGCATGATAAAGTTCGATTAAACTATTTACCGATTCTTTGTGCGTATCTAGGTTATCTAATACCCGTAAAAGATGATCTGTTAAATCACGTAGATAAACTTTATTCTCTTTCTCAAAGAACTGGACTTCATTTCGCATTATTGTATGCAGAATATCATTTACCGGAGATATTGATTTTCTGATTCTGAGAATATCTTTTCGCCATTTGAGCAATTGCGAAAGATGTAATTTTTTAGGATTGTTATTAATTGTATTTTCTAACTGTCCAATTTCTTTGTAAATGTATTCCTCTATTTCAAAATAGCTATCGATGATAACATCGAGTAAACTATAAAGTAAATAGTCTTCACCTCGTTTTCTTATGTTATTTCTATTGTCTTTTATTTTTTGTTCAATAGGAAGAAGAACAGTACAATCTTTTTCTTCAAAACTTATTAAGACATTGTTTTTTACAAATAAAGAAATCTGTTGCGATTTTATTTCGTTTTCTACATGGAACATTTGTAGAACAACAAATAGAGAATCTCCAAAATCATCAATTTTTGGGCGTTGTACGGTATGGAAAATATCTTCTATCGCTAATGGGTGAATGCCAAAATTTTTACAAAGCGATAGTAATTTTTGTTCTTCGGCTAATCCATGAATTTGTGTCCAATATTTTTTTTCCGGATTAATTGTTTGCGTCCAATCGAATATTTCTTTTTCTTGAAAGGAATCAGCGGAGTACTCAATAACTTTCATTTTAGTCTGTATTTGCAAAAAGGACGATTCTTTCAACTCCATCTTCTGAAACTCTTCTTTTGATTACAACAGAAAGATAGTTTTTTCTTCTTATTTTACTTTGCAAAATACCGTTGGATGTATATCTCTAGTTTACAAAATGCTAAAATAAAGGAAATCAAAAAGCTTGAAAAAAGTGCTTACCGAAGAGAAACGGGTACTTTTCTTTTAGAAGGACTAAGAGAAATTAATCTTGCTTATAGAGCCGGTTATTTTTTTGAGAGCATTTTTATTTGTGACTCAAGAATTAAAGAAACCGATTTATACAACCTTGAGTTTGTTAAACGAATAAAAGACACCGTTTCTGTCTTCACTGTTTCGGAAGATGTTTACGCTTCAGTTGCATATCGCGAATCAACAGAAGGTGTTTTTGCTGTTACTCGTACGAAATTACATACACTTGATTCATTAAAGCTATCGGCTAATCCTTTGATATTAGTAATCGAGGGTGTTGAAAAGCCGGGAAATTTTGGAGCTATGCTTCGCACCTGTGATGCCGTAAATGCTGATGCCGTTATAATTTGTGATGCTAAAACCGATGTGTATAACGCAAATGTTATTCGCTCGAGTGTTGGTACTGTTTTTACTAACCAAATTGCTGTTGATTCTACGTGGAACGTAATACAATATCTTAAAGAACAGAACATTAATTCATTTGCTGCGTATTTAGAAACGAATCAAGAGTATTACGCATCTGATTTTACACAACCAACCGCAATTGTTGTTGGTACAGAAGCGGACGGACTCTCCGCAGATTGGATAAATGCTTCAAGCTACAAGATTAAAATACCAATGTTAGGAGAAATTGACTCTTTAAATGTTTCTGTTTCTGCTGCTGTTCTTTTGTATGAAGCGCTCCGGCAGCGAAGGAATAACTAATTTATATGTTACCTTTTATTTTTCTTTTATTGTTTTTACAGCAAGATGCCAAGAAGCAAAAGGTACCTGTGTCTATTACCAATGGCTATATCGCTTTACGCAATCGCGATGAAGTAAAAATTACGCCATTACTTGATACACTTGTAGCAGAACAAGAATATGTTTTTGATATCTCCTTTAAAAGTAAATATGTGTTTTCAGAATTGTTTATGGATAAAGGAGTTGCAATAAGAACTGCAAATACATTAACGATAAAACCGGTTAATAAAACGAATCATACCGACACAGCAACTCTTAGAATTATTGGCTTTTCTAGTAATAATAGAATTTTGCTGTATCATCAATTTATTGTTGAGCCAATAAAGAATCTATATCCACGCGTTGCAAAAAAGCATACTTTGGTTTTGATGAGCAACAATGCACTTGAACGAAATTCTTCCTACACAAAAAGTATGTTTGTAAAGGATGCCACTTTTGAATATTATGAAGATGATTTATCAGATACAGTTATAGTAGATGGGCTGACACTTTCATTAGTAAGTGGAAGCGTTCGGAAAAATCTCTATACCACAAAGCCTATCCTTACAAAGGAAATGCATGATGAGATCAAAACGCTCAAGCAAAACACAATGGCTTATGTTCGGCTAGATGTGAAAGTTGGAAAGAAAAGAAAATCAACCTGGACAAGGTTTACAATAAAACCTTAGTATTTTATTTTGCCAAGACGTAAATGTCTTTTAGGTTTCTTCCTAATTCATTATAGTCTAAACCATAACCCACAATGAAATCGTTAGGAATTTCAAAACACTTATAATCCACTGTATAATTGCCTTTGAAGGCTTCGGGTTTAAATAACAAAGTAGCAATTTTTAACGACTTTGGGTTTTTTTCTTGAAACAATGGAAGCAATGCTTGAAGCGAGTGACCGCTGTCAACAATATCTTCTACAATTATTACATCTCTTCCCGATATAGTGTCATTAGGACCAAGAGTAACATTTACTTTTCCAGTGCTTT
Organism: Chitinophagales bacterium; assembly: GCA_044226285.1. Classification (GTDB taxonomy): domain Bacteria; phylum Bacteroidota; class Bacteroidia; order Chitinophagales; family LD1; genus CALAYL01. The sequence goes on from JBGAHI010000001.1 coordinate 127,633, forward strand.
CTGTACCCGAATAAGATGAAGACTTAATGAATGTTATTTCACAATCAATAGAAATTGCTCGCATTAAATCAGCAGCAAACATAAATGAACCGTTCATAATGGCAACCAACAAAGGTTTTTTACCTACGTATTCTTTGCTCAATTCTTCACCTAATGTATTTACCTTTTCTCCAATAGCTGAGGCACTTAAATAAGGTTTAAATGAAAGGTCGTGAAGCTGTACGAGCGTTTGAGCGTTTTCCATGTGGAACAAATATTTCCGCTAATTTCTAAAAACAATTAGGTATTCAAAAATATTATTTCTTGATGTCGGAAAACAGCTTTTCAAATTTATCGACTTTTGATTTTACAACATACTGACAGTAAGGTTGCTGTTTATTTTGGTTGTAATAATTTTGATGATATTCTTCCGCTTTATAGAACGCCTCAAAGGGAGAGATTTCGGTTACAATTGGATCTGTGTATACATTTTCTTCTGTTAGTTTTTTGATAGCATCTAGTATAGTTTCTTTTTGTTTTTCATTTCTATAAAAGACAACAGACCTATATTGCGTTCCCTCATCAGCGCCTTGTTTGTTTAGTGTCGTAGGATCGTGAATTGTAAAAAAAACGGCAAGGATTTTTTCAAGCGATGTTACCTTCTTGTCAAAAACGATTTGTACGACTTCTGCATGACCGGTTGTTCCGTTACATACCTCTCTATATGCAGGGTTCTTTACAAAACCACCACTGAAGCCCGACTCTGACGAAGCAACACCTTTCATTCTTTGAAATACTGCTTCCATGCACCAATAGCATCCTCCACCTAATGTAATCGTATCTAATTCTTGTGTGCCCATATTATGCTGTGCTTTAGTGGTTTCTTTTTTTGTTTGTGCGCTACACGAACCTAAAAGAGCAATCATTAATGGAAAGAGCCATTTTTTCATATGTGTATTTTAGAATTCGATTTTTTCAGATCTTCTATTTTTTAAGCTTAATTTTTTGACCAATAGCTAATTTCTCTGTCGTCAATCCGTTTAAGTCTTTAATTTCCGGAATCGTCATATTGTGCTCTTTGGCAATGGTGTATAGCGACTCTCCTTTCTTAACAATGTGGTATGCTATTTTGTTCACTGGGGCAGATGTTTCGCACAAAGCAATGGTTTCGTCTTTGACAAGTAAACGATCTTCTTTATCTCCATTATAGCGTAAGAGAGCCGCCAATTGTATACCTAATTTTTGTGAAAGCAATCGGTATGTGATTGTTTCAGTAACTGTATAGGAACAGCTATTTCCCTTTGTTCGTTTCGGTTCGATAAATAAAACATCACCCTTTTTAAAAGAATGCCGAACATCTGCATCATTAAAAAGATAAAGATTAGATGTGCTTATGCCACAACAAGCACACAGGTTTTCAATTGGCAAACTATCGTTGTAAATAACTGCCCTTGTACCGTTAATTATACATTGTGTTCCACATGGAACAGTAGGCGTGTTTGAGAATCGATACATTGTATCCAATTCAAACAATTTATAGCGTTCAATTAATCCGATTATTATTTCCGGATATTTTGGATTTGTTGCATAGCCTGCTTTTTTTAAGCCATATGCCCATCCATTATAGTCTGTTTTTGATAAACTGAAAAGTGGCTTATACCAACCCCTAGAAAGCAAAAATTGCGAATGATCTCGGTACGACTCTTCCGGATTTTCATAGACACGAAAACATTCTTGAGGAGCATCATCATCGTGATGATATCCGTTTCCATTCCAATCTTTATGGCATTTTATTCCAAAATGATTATTCGAATGCAAAGCTAATTTAGATTTACCAGCCGTAGATTCGTGAATGCCTTGTGCTATGGTTACACTAGCAGGAATACCAAACTTAACCATCTCTTCAATAGCTATTGATTTATACTGTTCTATATAAGCCCTTATCTCCTCTTCTCGCTGTGCATATATTAGCTGCGGAAGAAGAATAATCAGCAGAAGGAAATATGATTTTTTCACCAATTTATTTTTTTCTTGCAATTGAAATTCCATCTCGAATCGGAAGTATGACCACCTCCAGTTCCGGATGGTTTAATACGGCATCATTAAAATTATGTATGGCAAGTGTGTCGCTATCTTTTGTTTCCTCTGTAACCCTCCCCTTCCACAACACGTTATCTGTAATTAACAATGCACCGGGATTCATTTTAGGAACAAGTATATTTAAATAGTCGATGTACTTTTTTTTATCTGCATCCAAAAATATTAAATCAAACGTTTCCGAAATTGTTGGTATGATATTCACCGCATTGCCGATTATATATTCAGTTCCACGTGAAACATCAGCTTTTAAAAAGAAAGATTTTACATCTTCTTCGAGCTCTGCATTTATGTCAATGGTATACAACTTCCCATTCTCTTGTAAACCCGCGAACAAACAAATAGTTGCATAACCCGTAAACGTACCAACTTCTAAGATTACACGCGGTTGTTTAATCTTAGAAATCATAGAAAGTATCTGCCCTTGCAGTTTCCCACTAATCATATGGGGCATCTGTACTTTTAAAAAAGTATATCGCTCAATTTCGTCCAATACATTTTGTAATGGCGAGGACAGATTTATGCAATAATTTTCTACGTTTTGATTAATCATTTTCTTTAAACCAACTGGCGTACATTACATAATTATTGCCTATGCGCTCAATCAAATGCTGGAAGTTTTTTTCATCCATTGCTTTTATCTTTTTTGCAGGTACTCCCGCATAAATGGAATTGCTTTCAAGAACCATGTTTTCTGTAACTACACTACCGGCCCCAATAATTACATTTTTATTCACAACAACATTATCCATTACAATTGCCCCCATACCCACCAATACATTATCATGTATTGTACAGCCGTGTACGATAGCCCTGTGACCAATGGAAACAAAATTTCCAATATTTAATGGAGCTGTTTGGTATGTGCAATGTAGAACTGCAGCATCTTGGATGTTTACTTTGTTTCCAATCTTGATATAATGCACATCCCCTCTTACTATTGCATTAAACCAAATGCTACAATCATTACCCATTGTTACATCGCCCACAACTGTTGCGTTCTCTGCAAAAAAACAATTCTCTCCAAAGACAGGTGTTTTTCCTCTAACTTTTTGTATAAGTGCCATTTATCTTCTATTGGTGGTTTCTTTCTTTTCTTTTGCCGGAGATAGTTTTTCAGTTTTGTTTTTGGGGTTAATTTCGGCTTCGATGTCCCAACCGCTTTTTATTCCTACGGTAGATTTAAGCACGATCTTTTTTTCCGGTTGAATTTTTTGCTCAAAATTTCCGCTGTCCCAGTAACCGTTTTTGTTTACATCAAAGGTTCCTATTATACTGTAGTTGCCAGCTGCTAGACCATCAATTCTGATCTGTTTCTGTAGAGGCGACAAGTATTTTTTTGCTACCGTTTCGTCCTTTTCGTTTTTGATTTCTATAATTATAAAGCTACTGTCAGCCTCACTGAGTTTGAGTATTAAATTACCTGTTTCCATTTCTTTTGGACAAGAGAATAAAAAAACCTCACCTTTTGAATAGTGCCCAAAAAGATCTTGAATACACGAATCGCCCAACACTATGGAATACTTACTTCCGGTTTTTTTTGTAAACCCCATAAGCACATTATTTTCCTCATACTTGATTGAAGAAATCCCAACACCAATTGATTTAGTAGAATCTTCGGTGATAAATACTTTTGTTGGATCAAATTTTTCAATCGGATTGTTTGTTGAGATAATAATTGTGGATAACGGGGCTATACTTATAACACCTCTCCCTTTTGTATAGCTTAACGAGTCTTTGCTGCTTTGGTTTTTTATTTTCAACAAGGTAGTACTATCATTGATAACAAGCGCTAATTCTACTGTGTCCGGACTTGTATTCTTGTACCAATAAAATAGCGAGTCTCTTGTTTCGTTTAATGTAGCATACTCAATTTCGTTTTTGGGTGAAGCCGTTACGCTTACTTTTTCTATAGGATGTGTAAACGCAACATCAATTCTATTTCCACGTGGAACAACACTTTCAACAATTTTTCCTTTAGTGGAAGGAAACAGATTTAATCTCAAATCACGAACAGTATCTTGAAGAACAACAACTGAATCCAAAAAACCACTAATTCCATCACCTCGATCAAATATTCGATTCATGTTTTTATCTTCAAAGGCTGCAACTATATATCTTCCCCTCTTAATGTTTCTTAAGCTAAAAAGCCCTTCTTTATTTGTGTTTGTAAAATAGAATGGTTTGCTGTAGTCGGTGTTTTCCGGATACAACCCCACCATAACGTTTTCTACAGGTTTCATATCGTTTAATGAAATGCTTGATCCGCTTAATAAGCTAACGTCTAAGCTATCCCCGGTAGAAAAACAGAAACTAAAATCTTGAATTGGATTACCCTCGTTTATGTCCTTAATTGTATTGCCAAACATTATACTGTAGGTAATATTACTGTCTAGCGTTTTAGGAAGATCGATAATAATTTTCTTCCCTTCTACATAAAACTTTGCAGCCGGTTTCATTTCCGGAGTCACTTGTATTTGAGCAACATTTAAACTGTAGTTCAGGAACTCATCAAATTTTAGTACAACTTTTTTTGACCTAAAATTTCTCGCTTCATTTGCCGGAAAACTAGCTACAAGTTTCGGTGGTGTCGCGTCCTTAGTTCCCCCCGTAGGCGCAATTTCATTTGCACAATTCGATAGGAGAAGCAGCAGAAAAACAGAAAAGGACGAAAGAAAATATTTCACTTTGTGCAAACGTACTTTTTTCATTGATATTATAATCTACCCAAACGAACCATTAACACTTGTACATCGGCCGGAGATACGCCACTAATTCTACTCGCCTGTCCCAAAGTTTCCGGTTTCAATTTAGCTAGTTTTTGACGTGCTTCAATAGAAAGAGATTTAAGCTCGCTATAGTCAAATTCTGGATTAAGATGTATATCTTCTAAACGAAGCATTTTATCGGCCAACTCTACCTCCTTCTGTATATAGCTTTCGTATTTCATTTCTATTTCTGCAGATTCAAATATTTCATTATCAAACTGTTGTCTCATTTCGTGCAAAGGAACAACCCCTTTTTCCAATAGTGCAATATCTACGTTCGGACGAGCTAAAACCTTTTCTAATTTCAATTTTTGCTTCAATTCGGCACTGTTCACTGAAGCTAGTACAGTATTTAATTCATCTGGAGAAACACTATACTCTTTGAAGAACTTTTTCAGCTCGTTCATTCCAGCTACTTTTTGATCCAATCGCTTCAATCTATCTTCTTCTGCTAAGCCAAGGTTGTAGCTTTTTTCGGTTAGGCGTATATCTGCATTATCTTGTCGAAGTAGTATTCTGTACTCTGCTCGAGAGGTAAACATACGGTAAGGTTCTTCTGTGCCTTTTGTAATCAGGTCATCAATCAACACCCCAATATAAGCCTCGTTTCTTTTTAGTGTAAAGGCTTCCTTGTGCTGAGCGTTTTGATGAGCATTGATGCCGGCCATTAAACCCTGACATGCAGCTTCTTCATACCCCGTTGTTCCATTGATTTGCCCGGCAAAGAAAAGGTTCTTTACCAGTTTTGTTTCTAGCGTGTTTTTTAATTGTGTAGGCGGGAAATAGTCGTATTCTATAGCATAACCCGGTCGAAACATCTTCATCTTTTCAAAGCCGGGTACAGCCCTTAACGCTCTATGCTGAATATCCTCAGGCAGTGATGTGGAAAATCCGTTTACATAAATCTCTACCGTGTTCCAGCCCTCCGGCTCAATAAACAATTGATGCGAATCCTTGTCGGCAAAACGATCAATTTTGTCTTCTACTGAAGGACAATACCTTGGTCCTAGTCCTTTTATTCTCCCGGAAAACATGGGCGACTTATCGAATCCTTCACGTAGAATATCGTGAACACCTTGATGTGTATGTGTAATCCAACAGCAAAGTTGCTTCTCCGGTTTTGGTAGATTCTTGTACGAGAAACCAACAACATCTACATCCCCTTCTTGGCGCTCCATCTTTGTATAATCTAAACTTCTTCCATCAATACGAGGAGGCGTACCCGTTTTCATTCTACCGGCTTCAAACCCTAACGTTACAAGTTGCTCTGTTAGCCCATATGCCGCCTTTTCTCCTGCTCGACCACCACCAAAGTTTTTTTCACCTATATGTATTAAACCATTTAGAAATGTTCCGTTGGTTAACACCACTGCTTTGGCTTTTATGTCTATGCCCATGGAGGTTTTAACCCCAATTACTTGGTTGTTTTCTACCAACAGACTAGTAATTGTATCTTGCCAGAAATCCAAATTAGGCGTTTTTTCCAACATAGACCGCCATTCCCCCGCAAATAACATACGGTCGTTTTGTGTTCGCGGGCTCCACATGGCCGGCCCTTTAGATCGATTCAGCATTCTAAACTGAACCATACTTCTATCCGAAACAATACCGGAATAGCCACCCATGGCATCAATTTCACGCACAATTTGTCCCTTGGCAATGCCACCCATAGCCGGATTACAGCTCATTTGCCCAATGGTTTGCATATTCATGGTAATGAGCAGTGTGGCCGAGCCCATATTAGCAGCAGCAGCAGCAGCCTCACAGCCTGCATGCCCCGCACCCACTACAATTACATCGTATTCTCTAAACATAGCGCAAATGTAATCAAATACTTTTATTGAGCGTTCCACGTGGAACGTTAGGCGCATAGTTCCACGTGGAACTATGAAAGGGGCGGCTATTTAGCCCTTTTCCCGATACGGGGAATGTCTTTCCATTGGGTGGTATACTCGGGAGACCGCTCTTCGCAACGGGTTTTCCAATCTTGAGTCAGTCCAACCGAAGCAAACTTTACGGTATCGCGCCCCAGTTTTCGGTTCAGCATATCCATGGTTTTATTGAGTTTTACAACTTGTGGATTAGCTTCAACCGTGTCGAATAAATTTTTCTGAATGGCATTGTCGGGAACTAGCATAAACAAACAAACGCCAGCCTTTTTGTACGCTACTCCGGACTGAAAGCCTTTTTCAGTAAGTTTTTGGGCTTCTAAAATGAGCTCATTTGTGTTTGCTGTTGCCGAAGAAAGGATAGAAAACTGCGTGTTTTTGTGATAAGGGATAGCATAGTCGAATTTATCGGAACGGAAAAACACCTGGATGGCCCCGGCAGCCGATTCTTGAAGCCTAAGTTTTTCTGCAGCTCTTGCAGTATAGGTGGCGATGGCCTCTTTTAAATCCGAAAGCGTTGTTACCGGTTTTCCAAAAGAGCGCGTACTGGCAATCATCTTTTTTACCTCAAGCCCCTCTCCTAGTTCAATGCAAGGGATTCCGTTCAATTCGTTGATTAGTCGAACGCCAACCACCCCCCCAAGGTGTTTTTTTGCCCAAGCGGTATCCCTTTTCGATAGTTTGAGAGCGGTGTCTATGCCCCAAAAGCGTAGTTTTTTACTGTTGCTTCGACCCACACCCCATATGTCTTCAATAGCAGTGTTGGCAAGCGCTTCGTTGATTTCGTCTGCATCGCTGAGGATGAATACGCCATTGTGCTTTGCTTTGTGCTTTTTACAGATGCGATTAGCTACTTTTGCGAGTGTTTTTGTGGGCGCAATACCAATGGAAACCGGTATTCCGGTCCATTGAAAAACGGTATCTTTTACTGTAGTTGCGTAATTTTTTATGAAGTCATAAGGAATACTTTGTAAGTCTAGAAAGGCCTCATCTACAGAATATACTTCTATTTCTGGGTTGAAATAGAGCAAGGTTTCCATCACTCGTTTTGACAGATCTCCATAAAGCGCGTAATTGGAAGAGCAAACAGTAATGTTTTTGGCATTAATCTCATTTTTCGCTTTAAAAAACGGACCGCCCATAACTATTCCAAGCCTTTTGGCTTCATCGTTTCGTGCAATAATACAACCGTCATTATTCGATAATACAACAATGGGCTTTCCTTTCCAATCGGGTCGGAAAACTTGCTCGCAAGAAGCATAAAAACTGTTGCAGTCAACAATGGCTTTCATCAAAAGGTGTTTGCACCGGCCAAAATATCATGAATAACAAAAGTAACAACCCCCCAATGTTCAAAAACAATCGGTTTTTTCGCTTTCTGCTGCAAATGAAAAAGAGAAATATTGTTCCCGAGCTTCACAAAGCGATCCAAAACAAATTCATTTTCGTAACAAGCCACCACCATGCAACTATGAAAAGGAGAAATGGAACGATCAATCACCAGTAAATCGTTTTTCAAAACATTTAGAAATTTGAAATCGTCATTTTCTACTTTCATAAAAAAAGTAGAAGGCGTATTTTTTACCATCAGTTCATGCAAATTCAAAATTTTGTCGGAGTAATCATCCGAGGCGGCCGGAAATCCACTTGGAATTAACCTAGAATCGCGTTTTTTTGTTAAAAACAGGCTGGATTTAGATACAGATTGAAATGATATAGGCAATTCCATTACTATTTAATTTAGTTTTGCTAAAATAAATAGTTTTGTCAAAAAAATGGCATTTTAATCAATAAAAAATGAATACTGTCCGGAAAAACGAGCAAAATGGCTATTTTTGTGAACGAAAACTACCCAAACCCGAAAAATATGAAGAAATGGATACTCAAGGCAATTGTTCTTTGAACAATTGCCTATTTGCCCTATGCTACCAACATTAATTTTCTGTTTCAGAAATATGTAACCAAAGGCGTCTTTCTCTCGGATGAATATTTTTACGACCGACTAAGCCATGCAAGAGACCATTTGAATACCTATCAAAAATGGACAGGAAAATCGTTTCCAGAAACCAGTTTGGAAATTGGAACCGGTTGGTATCCGGTAGTTCCGGTAGCGTTTTTTTTAGCCGGAACAGAGAAAATATATTCTGTGGATATTTCATTTTTGACGTCAAAAGAACGAGTGAAAATAACACTGGATAAATTTGTAGAATGCTTTGATACTAACCGTTTGATCGATTTTGTTTCGTTTAAAGCCGAGCGGCTGCAAGTAGTAAAAGAAATACTGCTTCATTTTGATGCCTTCACGTTACAAGAAATTTTGCAACAATTAAACATTACCTATTTAGTAGAAGATGCTCGGAAACTCTCGCTACAGAACGATTCCATCGACTTGGTAAATTCCAACAATACGTTTGAACACATCTATCCGGAAATTCTAATTCCTATTTTAAAAGAGTTTAAGCGAGTGGTGAAAAAGCAGCAAGGCGTGATGTCGCATGCCATTGACATGTCGGATCATTTTGCACATTTTGATAAAAGTATTTCCATCTATAACTTTCTTCGGTTCTCTACAACGCAGTGGAAATGGATAGATAACAGCATTCAACCGCAAAATCGACTTCGTTTTTCAGATTATCAAAAGATTTTTTCCGACTTGCAACTGCCGATTATAGAGCAAATATTTCGCCCGGGAAATAGTATAGAAGTTGCTCAAATCCCTTTGGCAAAGCCATTTTCAGATATGAATCCAGAGGCCGTGGCGATAAGCCATTGCTATTTTGTTGTTGTTTTGAAAGAATGAAGGGGGCGAAAAAAATTAGAAGGTTCCTACGCGAATAAATACTCCGCCAAAAACACCACTCACGCGGTAGGTTTTTAAACGATAGTAATCTTGTCCGAAAACGGCTCTGGCACCAACGCCCGCGCCAACACGAAAATTTTTATGTGCATTCCAAATCGCATTTACGGAAGGAATAACAATACCATAATTAAAGCGTTTTTCTACGCTTGGATTTCCCAGTCCGTCAGCCGGTTGTACAAACTTGCAATCGGCCCAACCCACAGAAATTTCGGGGTTTACAGAGAATCGCTTTTTCGCAAAAGCAATGTAGCCGAAATTAAGCGAAGCCGATTGATGGCTTGCTCCTACTTTGCCAGACTTATCAATTAGCGGAAGAAGTTTAATCACGTTCACCGGAGTAGATAAAAGATTGTAGCGAACACCTATATAATATTTGTAATTGATTACCCAGTTCACGCCAACCCCACTAATCATCGACACTTTGTTGAATACATAAGCGCCTTGCCCTTCAAACTGCACAAAAAAAGCAGAGTGAAATTTCTTCGCATAGAAAAAAGGTTTTTGTACACTGTCTTGCTGGCTGTAAGCCGACAGGCAAAAAAGAAAAGAAAAGAGTAGTGCGTATTTTTTCATTCTGATTGCAAAATACAATTTCCAAATGAAAAATAGATGTTGCTGAAAAAAGACGAAGTTCTATTGAAAACCACAATAGCCTCCACAGAAAACTCTGTTTTAAATTAGTACGTTTGCCGCCATGTTTGCAGTCATCGATGTAGAAACCACCGGAAATCAATATGGTAATGATAAAATTACTGAAATTGCTATCATCGTAACAGACGGAGAAAAAATCATTTCCGAGTTTCAAACGCTTATCAATCCTAATCGTTCGATAGATCCTTTTGTAGAAAAGTTAACCGGTATTACCAACGCCATGGTTCAAAACGAAAAACCGTTTGAAACCTATGCCGAAAAAATATTTTCGATGATACAGGGTAATCATTTTGTGGCGCATAACGTTTCATTTGATTTTCCGCTTGTTGATAGACAGTTAGCTGCTGCAGGGTTTCATCTCAATGTTTCGCAAATTGATACGATTGCCTATGCACGAAGAATTGTTCCGGGCTTACTTTCTTATTCACTCGGAAATCTCTGTGATGCAATAGGTATAAGCCATACCGACCGTCACAGGGCTTACGGAGATACTTTGGCAACAGCAGAATTGTTGCATTTTTTAATTGCACGAGACGAAGAAAAAAAAGCGCTAAAATCCTTGCTCAGTCATGGCTTGGATGAGAATTGTATTCCCCAAAACTTAACTGCACAAACGTTTTTATCGCTTTCGCCAAGCCCGGGATTATTTACATTTCGCAGAGCAAACGGAGATTTGATTTTTATTGAGGCCACCAAAAATGTTCGCAAAAAAGCCATTGAAAAAATTCAGCAATTGCATGCTGAAATAACCGACAAAGAACTGTTTCATGATATTGTGCATGTAGAAGAAGAATTGACAGGAACAGAGTTGATGGCCAAATTATTTAAGCAAGAACGAGTTCTAAAGGAAAAACCACTCGTTGGAAAACTGCTTAAAAACCCACTACCGCCATACTTTGTGGTGTTAGCTGAAAATACAGCTGGCGTGTTTCAACTGAAGGTCGTGAATCGCAAGGATGCAGACGGTTTCCAGGGTATACCTTTTACTTCGAAATCGTATGCGAACAAAACCATTGATAAGTTGATGAAGCTAAACGGTCTTCATGCCACTTATGCTCAGGTGATGATGGAGCAAGACGAGCGTTTGTTGAAAGCACGAAGGATAGAATACAATTTGCGTCTTGAAAATGTTTTGTTGAGTAGCACTTATCGTTATCCGAATATGATAGTTATAGATAAGGGTATTGACAAAGAAACATATGCGGTGTTGTGGATTGAAAACGGTCAATACAAAGGCAGAGCTTATATTTCAGCCGATACGCAAATCGATAAAAATAATATTAGCGAAATTATAGAGCATCGCGAAGAAACGGCAGAGGCACAAAAACTTATTCGAAACTATTTGAAAAAGGCGAAGGTGGTTAAGTTGATTCGCTATTAATTACCAGTCTTTTTCAATCTTCACATCAACAGGTTTGCCTTGTTTTTTCTGCATTTTTTCCTGTGTTTTTTGCTCTTCGTTTTGAAGGGCTTGTAGCAATTTTTCTGCCGCTTCTTTCGATAATTTTGGCTGCTGCCCTTGCTGTTGTTGCTCTTTATTATCCTTGTTGTCGCCCTTGCCTTGGTCGTCTTTTTTATCTTGTCCGTCTTTTTTCTGGTCGTCTTGTTTTTGATCCTTGTTGTCTTGCTTGTCTTTTTGATCTTGCTTATTGTCTTTGTTTTGATCGTTTTTGTTGTTTTGATTCTGATTTTTTTCTTTCAGCTTCGCATTCGCATACGCTAAATTATACTTCGAATCTCTGTCGTTAGGATTCAGCTTAAGTCCCTGTTTATAGGCATTTACAGCTTCCTCATATTTTTTGTCTTGTAAATAGGCGTTTCCTAAATTATGAAAGGCTTGGGCTTTTTGTTTTGGATCGGTGAGCGTTTTACTTGCTAACAAAAATTGCTTTGCCGCATCTTCGTTTCTGTTTTGTTTGTAGATCGCATCACCCAAATTGAAAATGGCTTCCGGAAAATTATTTTTTTTCTCTAGCGCCTTTTTATAATTCGCCTCCGCATCAGCATAGTTTCCTTTGTCGAAGCTTTTGTTACCGGCACGTGTAAGGCCTCGCTCTTCTTGGGCTTGAAGGGAAAGAGCGAAAAACAGAACAGACATAGATAGAAGAAAAGATTTCTCCCTATGGTCGAAATGACGATGGATAAAAAGGGCTATGTTTAATAATCTTTTCATGCTTACAAATTCAATCGAAGTTTACTTCGTCTTTCGGTGAACAGAAAATCAATCAATAAAAACAGTAACGAAACGATAAGACAATATTGAAACTGATCGTCATAATCAGTAAACACCATTTCCTCAAAATCCTTTGTTTCTAGGCGCCCCAAGTCCTTTAAAACAGCAGCAACAGTGCCTTCGTTGTTGTCTAGCAAATACGATTTTCCGTTTCCTTTCATGGCAAGCTGACGGAGGGCATCTTTATTCACTTTCGACAACACAATGCTACCATCACCATCGCGCTTGAAATCCCCATTCGGTAAAGGAATCGGGCCGCCATTATCGGAACCCACAGCTATCGTGTACACTTTAATGCCTGCTTTGGCTGCTTCTTCAACTGCAGCATCAGAGCCTTCTTCATTATCTTCACCATCCGAAATAATAATCAAGGCTTTCGATTTGTTATCATCTTTGGCAAACGACTCTTTCGCTAAATCAACAGCTTGAGCAATAGCCGTTCCTTGTGTTGGTACTATATCGGGCGACACCGATTTCAAATACATCTTTGCAGCACTGTAATCTACTGTTTGCGGCATTTGTAGATAGGCTCGACCGGCAAAGACAATCATTCCTAATCGGTCGTTTTTCAAATCGTCAATAAATTTTGAAATGAAATTTTTGGCTTTCGATAATCGGTTCGGTTGCACATCTTCGGCCAACATACTTTTCGATACATCGAGTGCAATCATAACATCAATGCCACTGCGTTTTACCTTCTCTTGTTTGGTACCGATTTGCGGATTGGCGATGCCCAATACCAGAAAAACATAAGCAAACGAAAGCAAAATAAATTTGGTTATCAGTTTTGTTTTTGAATAATCGGGCATCAACGATGTAATCAAATCTTTGTTCCCGAGTTTTGCGATTTGCTTTCTTTTCCAACGGGCATTCCACACAAAGAAAAGCAGAGCCGGAATCAATCCCAGCAACAGCCACAAGTATTCTATATGTTCGAATCTAAACATGCTTTACGGAAAAGATTTTAAAATTGTATAACGACTCCACCACTCCAAACACAATAAAATCAATGCTAACAGCGCAAACACCAAAAATTTTTCAGTTTTATGGGTGTAGGCAGAAACCAAAATTTTTGTTTTCTCCAGCTTATCAATCTCTTGAAAAATGTCTTCTAATTTTTTGTTATTAGTGGCGCGGAAATACTGTCCACCGGTTTTTTTCGCCACATCTTTCAACAAAGGCTCATCAATTTGCACTTCAGCATAATCGTACACTAAATTGCCCTGCGCATCCATGGCTACAGGCGTGTAGGCTTGTCCTTGGGTTCCTACACCAATCGTATACACTCTAACACCATACTGAACCGCAATATCTGCAGCTGTTGTAGGGTCAACCAACCCTTTGTTGTTCACTCCATCCGTCATTAAAATAACGACTTTACTTTTCGATTCGCTTTCTTTCAAACGCTGAGTGGCAGTGGCCAAGCCCATTCCAATGGCAGTACCGTCTTCAAGCAAACCGTTTTTAATATCTTTCAATTGGTTTTTCACTACAGCATGATCGATAGTTACCGGACATTGCGTGAAACTTTCCCCGCCAAAAATCACTAAACCCACACGGTCGTTCGGACGACCATCAACAAAATCTAAAGCGGTTTTCTTTGCCGCCTCTAATCGGTTTGGTTTGAAATCGCGTGCTAACATGGAAGATGAAACGTCCATGCTCATTACAATGTCGATACCTTGAGTTGTTACCTTCGATTCATCAAATGACGTTTGTGGACGAGCAATGGCCACCAACAACGAAACAACGGATAGCATTCTGAGTATTGGTAACCACTCTATAAGTTTACCTTTAAGAGGATTTCGGAAGTTTTTAAACGCAGAAGTTTCAGAATAGGTAAAGGCAGGAACGGTGGTTTTTCTTCTCTTAAACAAAAGGAAACCCATAAACACAACCGCAACGGGAATTAACCATAATACCCATTTGTTAGCAAAAGTGATATGTTCTAATCCGAATATCATCCTTGGTTTTCAGTGTTTTGTTGTTCCGCTTTTTTCTTGGTGTGTTCTACAAAGGCTTTTGCATTTTCCATGCTTCTCATATTCTGATCCGGAAGTGGAGTCATTTTGGCAAACTTCGCGAAATCGGCCAATTGTAAGGTTTCTATCAATCGATTTTGGTGTTCGCGACTAATCGATAAAGAAGAAATTAGTTTAGCAATTTCATCGGTTGTTGATTCCATCGCCAAAATATCGTAGCGGTATTCCAAATAGCTACGCAGAATATCGCTGATTTTAGAATAGTAAAGTTTGTGTTGATCGTTTTGCCACAATTTTTGCTCTTCTAGTTTTTTCAACTCGTTGAGGGCCCAAATATGTTCGGGTTCAACCGGACGATTCAGTTCAACCACTTTGCCTTTTTTGTTTAAATATCTTCGATACAAGAAAAAGGCTACAATAAGCGCCAGTAAAACTATTCCGGCAATTATCCACCAGAAAAACTCTCTAAATTCATAGTTAACTTTCAACGGTGCTTTTATGGGCTTTATTGGCTTTGCGGTATCAACATCAAGCGTTTTAACGTCAATAACATAATCGTTTGTGAAAACCGAATCCGTTGCTTTTTGTTGATTGAGAAAGAAAATAGCTTGTGGAGAAATTACATAGCTGCCCGAGTCAAAAGCCGACACCACAAGCGTTTGCGTAAATACCGACTTATCGCCCAAAGCGCTTGTGTCGATTTTAGAACGTTCGATGATTTCAATTTTTCCAAGCGTATCGCCATCAAATTTAGGCCATTGGAGGACATGTGTTTTGGGCGACTGAATGGTCAACTTTAAATTCAGATGATCGCCAATTTCGATGTGGTTAGAATCGGCCTTAAGTGTTGCCGTTACTTGAGCAGAAGCGCTACAAGAGAGCAAAACCAGTACACCTAGCAATATGTTTAGTTTGCGTTTCATCTTCTTACCCCTCTTTCTTTAAACATTTGCATTAAATCTTTCACGTAGTTGCTAGTGGTTTCAATGGAAATAAATTGAGCACCACTTTTAGCAAAAAGCATTTTGCTGTTTTGTTGTCGGTTTTCGAATTGAGAACGAATCTCGTTACGCAATTTTTTATCGGAAGTATCGGCAAAGAAGGACTGCTTTGTTTCCGCATCTTCAATGTATACCAAACCAACATCTTCCATCAGGTGTTCGCGTTTATCGAAAAGTTGAATGCCAATAAAATCGTGCTTTCTGGAGACAATGGCCAATTCTTTCGTATAGTTTTCTTTCGCTTGAAAATCGGAAATAAGGAAGGCAATACTTTTCTTTTTGTTTACATTGTTGAAGTACTGCAGAACAGTTGCAATATCGGTTCCGGAAGACGTAGATGCGAAACCGTCTATTTCCGAAATGATGCGCAAAATGTGCGACTTTCCTTTTTTAGGTGGAATGTATTTCTCTACCTTATCGCTGAAAAAAATCACCCCTACTTTATCGTTGTTAGTAATGGCTGAAAACGCCAAAATACCGCTGATGATTTCAATGATTTCTTTTTTGAATTCGTTCTGTGTGCCGAATAATGTGGATTTGCTGACGTCAACCATAAGCATCAACGTAAGCTCTCGTTCTTCTTCAAACACTTTTACGAAAGGTTTTCCGCCACGAGCAGTTACGTTCCAATCGATGGCGCGTACATCATCGCCATATTGGTATTCGCGTACTTCGGAAAACGACAAACCCCTTCCCTTAAAGGCAGAATGATAACTTCCCGAGAAAACCTGGTTAGAGAGTTTTCGCGTGATGATTTCGATTCTTCGGATTTTATGTTGCTTGGAGGAGGGTTGGGTGTTGTTGGTTGGGAGTTGAGGGTTGTTGGTTGAGGGTTGTTGGTTGAGGGTTGGGAGTTGGGAGTTGGGTGATGAAAGAATAGCTGGACCCTTCTTTTTTCTGAGCAAGAAAAAGAGTCCAATGAAGAGCGCTATAGCCCCAATAAGTATAGCTATTACAATCATTTTAAATTGTTCTCTTTGGTTAAATAGTTTATAAATCCTATCAATTGCTTTCGAGTACTCTCTAGTATTAATAATACAGCATCAACTTCTTTTTCTGCAGCAAAGTTCAAATCAACGGATAACAATAATTGTGTTTCTAATTCATTGAGCGAGCCTTTGGCCATGTGCAAAAATTGAAGGGTTTCTTTTTTGTATTGTCGTCCATGCCCCTCAGCAATATTCGAAGCCACAGAAATGGCCGCTCGTCTAAGTTGGTTGGTAAGACCAAATTGTTCTGATGCAGGATAAGCCTTTGTCAAAGAATATATCTCGACACACAAGCTTCGCGCGGAAACCCATACGTTCAAGTCTTTATATGTTTTATATTCTTTCATTAAAAACGCTTTTATCTAAAGTTGTTACAGTCACCCCCCAACCTCCAACCAGTTACCCTCAACCCATTCCCCTACGGTACCTCTACAATATTTAAAATCTCGCTGATGATTTCATCGGGTGTAATGTTTTCGGCTTCTGCTTCGTATGTCAATCCAATTCGGTGACGCATTACATCGTAGCAAACGGCACGCACATCTTCAGGAATTACATAGCCTCTGCGTTTGATGAATGCGTATGCTTTTGCCGCAATAGCCAAGTTGATGCTGGCACGCGGTGAACCTCCGTAGCTGATGAAAGGCTTAATTTTGTTGAGTTTGTAATCTTCCGGTTTTCGCGAAGCAAAAACAATATCTAAAATGTAGCGTTCAATTTTTTCGTCCATGTACACTTCGCGCACGGTTTTTCGCGCATTAGCGATAGCTTCTTTAGAAATTACAGGATTGATTGTAGGCTGTTCTAACGCCATATTCTGACGAATAATCATTTGCTCTTCGTCTTTTTTCGGGTAGTGAATAATTACTTTCAGCATGAAACGGTCTACTTGTGCTTCCGGTAATGGGTAAGTTCCTTCTTGCTCGATGGGATTTTGAGTAGCGAGCACCAAGAACGGTTCGTCTAGTTTGTAAGAAAAATCGCCAATGGTTACCTGGCGTTCTTGCATGGCTTCGAGCAAAGCCGATTGCACTTTTGCCGGAGCACGGTTAATCTCATCGGCCAAAACAAAGTTTGCAAACACTGGCCCTTTTTTCACCACAAAATCATTGTCTTTTTGGTTGTAGATCATGGTGCCCACAACATCTGCCGGTAACAAATCGGGCGTAAACTGAATGCGCGAAAATTTCGCATCAATAGCTTTTGCTAACGATTTGATGGATAGCGTTTTTGCTAATCCCGGTAAACCTTCTAACAAAATATGCCCATTGGCTAAAACGGCAAGGAGCAATTTTTCGGTCATGTTTTTTTGTCCTACTACCACTTTGCTCAATTCCATATTGAGGATATCAACGAATCCGCTCTCGCGGTTTATTCTATCGTTAAGCGCTGCAATATCCACCGATTGCGAAGACCCAATAATTTCCATGTTCGAATGATTTTGCACAAAGTTATCTTTAACAAGCATTCGTGCCTCTAAAAAAAAGTTAATGAAAGGTAAGCGGTTGTTGAGGTTAAGAACTTTTTAGAAATAAAAAAACCGCAACAGTTATGCTGCGGTTTTTTTGATAAAGTATTTTTTCTATTAAAATTTGTAACCAATACCCAAGTTGAATGCTTCGCGGAATTGAGTTCCACGGCCTTTGTAGGCAGTACCGTCACCTCTGAATTTAGGCGTAGCCACATCATGGTCGTAAATCAATTGTGTTTCTAGAGAGGCTTGAAGGAATTTGTTGATTTTAAACGAAATCAGTGTAGACCAGTTAACGTCTGTATTTCCACGGTTATCGTAGTACAATTTGTCGGTCATAGAAGACGGTGCAGAACCAGCGCCATTGATAGCTTCATAATCTGCAATTTCTGTAGCAACTAAAGCGTCTTTGTGATGTTTATCCAAATAGTTTTGGAATAGTTCTACAGACGTTTTCAAGTTCACGTTTTTGAAGATGTCTTTTTGGAAATCTGCTCTAAGAAAAGCACCAAACTCCGCTCTATAAATTTTCCCTTTTTCAACACCATAACGCGTTACGTCTACGTTGTTTGTACAGAACGTAAATTTACCGGCAACAGGCGAAAGGTATATCGAGAAATAGCTCACCGGTTTGTAGTTAATACCCAACGAAAGAGTTAAGTATGCCGGTGCTGCAAATTGAGAAATTTTTGTTCTTACAGAATCGCCAGGGTATTCATAGCCCGGGGTTAATTGACTTCTAAAGTCTAACAAACCGGCCACAAACCATTTGTTTTTTTTGTCGATAGAATAACCCGCTTTCGAAGTAAGTTGTATGATGTCTACGTTCTTTCGAACCGGAAATTTATTGTTTTTTAAATCTCTCAATTTTCCTTGAGCAATAATACCCCACGAAATGTTCAAATCATTGTCCCATGCCCATTTGCCTTTTGCATATTTAGCAGAGGCATTTCCATTTAAAAGAACCGAGATAGAGTTTTGACCACCACCTGCCCAGTTTACAAGGGCAACTTGTCCGAAGTTAGCATTAACAGATCCGGCAAATTTCCAATGTTTCACTGAGTCTGTTACAACAACAGCAGCATCCTTAGGTTTTAAAGCAGCTTCTTTAATTGCTTTTTCATCGTCTTGCGCAAAAGCGGCAACACAAAGAAGAAGTAGAGAAGAAAGAGAGAGTAATCCTTTTTTCATAAAAAGTAATTTGGTTAGAAATATTTTCCATCGCAAATATCGAATATTATGCCAAAAATCAATAATACGAGCTAGCAACAAAAAATATCTTTTCGGCAGACCCAGCAAAAATTTTTCTCATTGAAAATCAATGAATTGAGAAATTGTTTAGTACTATGTATTGCAAGTTACAATGTTTTGTATATATCTTTGCATTGTATTTAACAAACAATAAAAGCAAAAATCATGGATATAGAAAACAGTAAAGCTCAGATGCGCAAAGGCGTGTTAGAGTTTTGTATTCTTTCAGTGCTATCGCAAGGCGAAAAATATCCCAGCGATATCTTGGAAGAATTAAAAAGCGCAAAACTTTTGGTGGTAGAGGGAACCTTGTACCCTTTGCTTACCCGATTAAAAAACGAGGGCCTATTAAATTACCGATGGGTAGAATCGAGTTCGGGTCCGCCACGAAAATATTTTACGCTCACCAATGATGGGGTAGCGTTTTTAAAAGAACTCACCGGAGCGTACAAAGAACTCAGCGATTCGGTACAAACATTAATCAACCAAAACCTATAAATCAAAAAATATGAAAAAGACAATCAACATACACATAGGCGGAATGCCATTTATTATTGATGAAGAAGCTTACGCGATACTTCACAACTATATCGAAAAATTGAAAAGCCGGTTCTCCAATGAAAACGAACGCAACGAAATTATTACGGATATCGAAGCCCGAATTGCAGAAGTGTTTGCAAAGCGATTAGACAAAACGCGTCAGGTGGTAAACGAAGAAGACGTAGCCTTTATTATCGAACAGTTGGGTAAACCGGAAGATATTGCCGGAGAAGAAACGCAAAATCAAAGCACAAATCAAGAATCTACTAGCAGCAACAACGGTTCGTATACTTCATACCGACAATATACACAGCCGGGGGTTAAAAAATTATTCCGCGATGGTGAAAATAAAGTTGCCGGTGGAGTGATTAGTGGATTATGTCAATATTTTGGAATTACGGATCCAATTTGGGCAAGAATTATTTTTGTGCTTTCGTTTTTTGCCGGATTCGGAACACCGGTGTTTGTGTATTTGGTGTTTTGGTTGGTAATACCGGAAGCGGTGACCACTGCTGATAAACTGCAAATGAAAGGGGAGCCCGTTACGCTCGAAAACATTGAGAAAGAAGTGCGCGACACTGTTGGTAGAGCGACCGATGCCTTCAATAGACCAATTAACGACTCGAATATTGTTGGTAAAATTGGAACTGTTTTGTTGTTAATAACTAAGGGGTTTCTGAAAGTGGTTTCGGCATTTGTTTTCTTAGGCTGTTTGTTGGCGCTCATCGTGTTTTTATCGGCTATGTTTGGCGTATCTTTTCTCGGCATGAAAGACTTAGCGCCAATTACAGAGCTGGTATTAGATAGCCGAATGACATTCTTTGTCGGATTTATTGGTTTATTTTTAACAGTAGGTATACCTATTTTTTTAATCATGTATGCTTGTGGTCGTTTTATTTCTTCTAGTAGAGTACCGGTGAATAAAAACTACTTTTTTCCCGTATTGATTTTATGGGCTTTGGGTGTGGCTATGTTTTTATATGTAGAATATAAAGTTGGACGAAACTTTAAAGTAGAGGAAACAAGAAGAGAGCAAGCAGAGCTTATTCAACCAACGGCCGATACGCTAGCTATTGGTTCATATCGCGATACCACTAACATAAAATTTGATTTCGATCATAATGTTGACGAGGAAGACGCCATTGGTATAATCATGAACAAGGATTTTCTGAAAACCGAAAACGGATACATTGTGGGAGAATCGGAATTGGAGTTAACAGCATCACAAGACAGCTTTTTTCATCTAGAGAAAGTTGTATCTGCCTCCGGAAGAAATAAGATGGACGCCAACAAAACCATCGATATGGTGAATGTGCGTCATAAACAAGAAGGCAATCTTTTACTATTAAATGCTTGGGTAGAAATCTATAAGAATGCTAAATTTAGAAAGCAAGACCAACGAAATAAGGTATATATTCCAGAAGGAAAGTTTGTGAAAATCGATAACAGGAACCAAATTGATTTGGAGATAGATGGTGATCAAGATTTCGATTCAGACGATTCCCAAGGAAAAATCTTCACCGCCAAAAACGGAAAAGTGGTTTGTGTAAACTGTCTCAAAACGAAAAACGATGCTGTTGCTGAAGAGGATGAAAACGATGACGAAAACAAGGATGACGAAACTCAAGTAATCATCAATAAAGACAGTATTCTTATTGACGGGAAAGACGAAAAAAAGAATGTTCACATCCACGTTGGAAAGAACGGTGTGGATATAACTACGAAGTAAAAATCAAGAGCCGATACTATAAGAAGTCTAAAAAAACTTAAAAAGGAGCAAAGACCGTAGAACCAAAAGCGGTTTTTGTTCCTTTGTATCGACCCCAAAAGGTCTCTCTAAAAAATTGAAAATGAGAAAATTATTACCCCTTGTTATTTTTTTAATTGCACTACAAGCCAAGGCAGAAGTACCGGGTATCCATACCATTAGCGGTGTTGTGCTCGATTCGTTAACCGGTAAAGGCCTAGATTATGTGATAGTAGCCTTAAAGGATAACGAGAATTCAAAAGTAGTCGCTTCAACATTTACAGAAGCAGACGGCTCGTTTACACTTACACAACTTAAACCCGGAGACTATTGGTTGAACATTGCTTATGTGGGTTATAAAACACATCAACAGAAAATAGTGTTGAGCAAGAATCTGAAATTAGAGCCTATTAAACTCGCCCAAAGCACAA
This sequence comes from Chitinophagales bacterium, assembly GCA_044226285.1. GTDB lineage: Bacteria > Bacteroidota > Bacteroidia > Chitinophagales > LD1 > CALAYL01. The sequence goes on from JBGAHI010000001.1 coordinate 149,522, forward strand.
TGCAGTTGAATCAGGTTGAAATAGTAGCCGAGCGTAATTTGGTGCAAAAGGAAGCCGGCAAAACAACTTACAATGTGGCTAAGTCTTCGTTGAATGCCGGAGGAACATTGGAGGATGTAGTGCGGAATTTACCGAATCTCACCGTTGATCAAAAAGGAAATATCTCTATTTCGGGAAACAAAAGCGTTTCGGTGTGGTTGGACGGAAAGCCAAGCACTATGGCGGAGGTGGATCTTGCTGCGTTTTTAAAGTCTATACCAGCCTCAGCGATAGAAAATATTGAAGTCATTACAAATCCATCTTCAAAGTACGATGCAGCCGGATCGGGCGGTATTATTCATGTTCACTTGAAAAAAGATAAACGCGATGGTTTGAACGGAAATGTTTCGGGTGGTTATGGTTTTTTGTATCGCGATAATTTAAATGGTTCGGTAAATTACAGAACAGGCAAGTGGAACTTTTTTGGAAGTTATGGTTTTCAACGCGATTACGATCCGCATCGCTATGACGAAGACAGAACGGTGAAGACTGCTGATACAACCTATTACTATAGTATGCGCAATACTGGTAATGGCAAATCGTATGGTAACACAGGGAAAATTGGTATAGATTTTATTCCGAATGATAAGACAACTGTTTCGTACACCTTTAATGTAAACCATAGGAATGCTAGCGGAACAGGAATAACCAATGGACAGAGCTTCAATTCGCTCAAAGAGCCTAACCTTACATTCAAAACATAATGTTGGAATAACGCATACATGGGTGAGTAATCAATCGAATTCAGGACTTCAAACAAAAGCCTATGACGTGTCCGCTAATGAGATGTCAGCCATGGGGCTCGACCGGAAAACGCCTTCGAAAAGTGACATTCATAATGTGATTTTTCAATTCGATTTTTCTATGCCAACATCATTCGGATCGAAGGTGGAAACGGGATTGAAAAACGAAACGACACTCAACAGAAATCAATACGAAGTATTCGATAGGAAGAATGGTTCGTATGTGCGTGAAGAACAACTGAGCAATAACTTTCAATACCTTGAAAACATTAATGCATACTATGTGATGCTTTCGGGGCCTATCAAAAAGTGGTTGGACTATTCGGCCGGATTGCGAATGGAACATACCTTTATTAATAGCAACACGTCAAATGTCAATCGCAATTATTTGAGTGTGTTTCCGAATGTAGGATTAACAGCGCACCCAAGCGAGGAACAAAGTCTTGGTGTAGCCTATAGCCGAAGAGTACAACGCCCCGATTTTAGTCAGATTAACAATGTGATTTTCTACAGCGATCCTTATACTTCTTGGCAAGGTAACCCCAATCTTCGTCCGGCATTTAGCGATATCGTTTCGTTCAATTATTCAGTAATGAAAAAGAAATGGATGATGAGCTTAGATGCAGAAGGCATTATTAGTAAAGATATGTTTTCGGAAGGAACGAAGTTGGATGCAGCAGGCATAACTCGCTCTGGTGTTTACAATGGTTCTGATGCTATTTTTGCGAATGTGTCGCTGTACACAAAATACGATCCAACGAAATGGTGGTCAATTCAAATGAGTAATGCCTATAACTACCAAAACTACAGCGCAAAAAGCGGAATCAACAACGGAAAAAAAATCGGACACCAATATTCCCTTTGGTTGAATACAACCTTTAAGTTTTGGAAAACAGCTTCTTTAGAAATCGGAGGTTGGATGAATACAGGAGGTGTATTTGCGCAAGGACGTGGTTTTCCGGCCGGTATGCTGAATGTGGGTTTGAAAAAAACGTTCTTGAAAAACAAGTTGAGCGTTACGGTTTCAGGAAAAAATTTGCTGAACACGATGAACTTCAGATGGACAGTTGAAAACGACCCGTTGAATACCTCCGGCAGATGGCAAGTGTTGAACCGAACGGTTTTTGTGGCGCTATCATATACGTTTGGTTCATCCAAAAAATATGAGCGAAAAGAGAGCGAAGGGAACAGCCGTTTGAGCGGAGGAGGAAAACGATAGGCGATTATCGATTTTCGTTCATGAACAACAATTCGTTGTCGTATTTTTCTTTGTTCATTGTTGAAAGAATAGCGTCTTCTCTGTTAATCTGCTGAATAGATGCAGATGGACTGTTTTCAATTGGCAACCAATATTCTTTTACGAAAATAACATCCCCTACTTTCAAGTGTGCAATTTTGGATTTGTTGAGGGCTATTAAATCGGCAGGAGAAACTTGCTCAACATCTGCAATAGTTTCAACGGTTTCGCCATCGCGCACTATGTGAGTAGAAAACTTAGCATATTTTTCTTGATGGCTTAAGGCTTTAGTTGTTGCTGGTGTTGAAGGAATAGAAATTGAAGCCATTGCAGGGCTTGATATATTGTTACTTGGCTTTGGTGCTTCTTGAATAGGAGGAACAGCGTTTACGTCAGAACCTTTCACTTCAACAGTAGGAACCTTAACAATACTGCCCGTTTTAAGATGAAAATCAGGGCCATATTGCGGGTTGTTTTTCATTAAAATCTGTGGACTTACATGATATAATCGTCCGATGGCATAAAGCGTTTGGTTGGCTTCCACTTTATGAGAAATGATAGATGTTAAACTAGGCGTTTGGGCAAATATGTTAATTCCTATAAAGAGCAAACAAAGAATAAATAACCGTTTCACATGTTGGATTTAGAACTGTATCTACGTTATTGTCGTTAAAAGGTTGCGATACAGCAACAAGAAGCTCTTGCATAGTAAATACAATTCATTAGATTTGAATAAGATATAAACGAAAACTATGTACGGAAATTCATATGTATCACCTGAAGAGGCAGCCCGATTTACTGCAACATCGGAAGACCCAGAGAAATTAGCGGCTTTTGAAACACGTATTGCGCGTGGCGAAAAAATTGAGCCAACCGATTGGATGCCAACGGAATACAGAAAGCAGTTGACGCGGATGATTGAACAGCACGCTCACAGTGAGATTGTTGGTGCTTTGCCGGAAGGAACCTGGATTACAAGAGCGCCAAACTTCAGACGAAAATTGGCATTGATTGCAAAAGTACAAGACGAGATTGGCCACGGGCAAATGCTCTACAGCGCTTGTGAAACATTAGGAAAAACGCGCGAAGAAATGATGGCGGATTTAATTAGTGGTAAATCGAAATATAGCAATGTGTTTAATTATCCCGCTCCAACATGGGCAGATGTAGCCGTGATTGGCTTTTTGGTGGATGGCGCAGCTATCGTAAATCAGGTGATTAACTCGAAAGGCTCTTATGGTCCGTATTGCAGAGCGTTAGAACGAATTTGCTATGAAGAAAGTTTTCACTTAAAACAAGGACACGATTCGGTGGTTTACTTAGCTACGGGAACAGCAAAACAACGTGAAATGCTACAAGCGGCTATTAATCGCTGGTACAGACCATTATTGCACTTTTTCGGACCGCCCGATAAAACATCGGAGCATAGTGAAAAGCTAATGCGTTGGAAAGTAAAACTAGCGTCAAATGATGATATGCGAAACCAGTTTTTGGATCAGTATGTACCTAAAATTTTGGAGTTGGGCTTAACCTTCCCTGATCCGAATTTAAAGAAGAATGAGTCAACAGGCGTATGGGAATTCAGTGATCCGGATTGGGATGAGTTTAAACGCGTAATCAATGGCGATGGTCCTTGTAATGCCGAGCGCCTGGAAGTGCGTAAATATGCCGAGCTTGCCGGACGTTGGGTACGAGCTGCTTTGGCGCAAAAAACCGATCATTACGTAGTTCCTCTAGCGTAATTATTTATGGTTTTAATGTTTGAAGCCCCGCTTCTATATAGTTGCGGATATCATCGTTTTGGTAGTGAGGGTCGTTCGGGTTGCGTTTGATTTTCTTGCCTAAACGAACAATCACGGCATTTTCATCGGGAACCACAAAAATAAACTGACCGAGTATTCCTCTGAAGTAAGGAATTTGATGTCCTTTATAATTAATCATCCATGTTTGAAAGCCATACCAGTCGCAAGTTCTGCCTTGTGGGTCTTTTAATAATGATTGAGGTGTTATCATTTGTAGAATGTAGTTGGAGTCGATAACTTGCGTACTGTCCCAGCGACCGTGTTGCAACACCAATTGCCCTAGTTTAGCGAAATCTCTGGCTGTGGCATTCAAACAACAAAACGATTTTTCCATACCGTTTTTATCGACACTCCAAATGGCATCGCTCTCCGCACCAAGCGGCTGCCACAAGTATTCTTGAGCGTTCTCGGCAATCGATTTTTGGGTAGCATTTCGGATGATGTAGCCCAAAATTTGCGTGCAGCAACTTTGGTATTCCCACACCTTACCCTGTTGATTATCGTTTCGAAGGACTAATTTTCCCATGAGTTTATCTAAGTCGTTTCCATAGTACGATTCGGCCGTGAGCGAAAAAATATTCCAATACGATTCACTCCAGTCGATATTGGCACTCATGGTCATTACATTTCGAATGGTGAGTTTTCCTGCCGGAATGCCTGTTAATTCAGGAACGTAGGTTTTTACATCATCATCCAGCGATTTAATTTTCCCTTCTTCTAATAGTTTTCCAATCAATAAAGCATTCACCGTTTTCGCCATAGAAAACGAACCCGATATTGTTTCTTTCGCATAATCTTCGGCATAGCGTTCATACACCACTTGTTTGTCTTTAATCACAACAAAGGCGCATGTTTTTCGTTCGTCAAAAAAGTTAAGTAATTCGGCAGAGGGCGCTTTTTTGTTATAGTCTGTTGCATCAGCCCACTGAGAAGGAGCTGTGGATTTATGTACGATATGTTGATCGAAAATTTTATAATCATCTACATCTGCAAAAACATACTTGAGTCCCATTTGCACATGGTAAGGTAGCATGAAATAGATAAGACCAAGCGCAAGGATAACACCGATTAGCTTTTTCATGTTATAGATTTTGATTAATGTTTAAGAAAATAATAAAAGGTTTTCATCCATTCGTTATTGAACGAGATCAGGCCATCTTCGTTATGCCACCATTGGTTTTCATCGTAATGTACAGATTTTGCGCCACGAATAATAACGGTAATGCCAGAGCCGGCAAAAACTTTGGAATACACGCGCTTAACGCGAGCAGTATGAAAATACGTACTGACCACAATAATGGATGTTAGCTGATGAATATTGCAATATTCTTTTACAGCTTGTGCCTCCTCTTGTGTGCTTGTGCCATTATAGATACAAACTACAGAGGAGTCGGACACACCGGATTGCAGAATTTTTTTCTTTGTGATATCACATTCGTAAATAGAATCTCCGAAAAGAATAAGGTAATTAAGGTCTATGTTTCCGCCCGGACAAATAATTTTTTTTGCAAAACCGTTTTGTAAGAGTTCAGCCCCTTTGTTTCCGCGTTCGAAAGCGCTACCTGAAAGTACAACTAGCGCATCGGCTTTTTGGAGGGAGTCTTCGCTTATCAGGCAGTTTCCGGCAAATCTAAGAATAGGTGTATGAAAAGTTTTCAGTACAGCAGTAAGCATCACAACGAAAACAATAAAAACGATTAGTTTTTTCATCCGATGAGTTCACTGTAAATGGCGTTATATTTTTCTACACCATTGTTCAAGGAATAGAATTGTATTGCACCGTTTCGAATTTCTTCTTTTGAAAACGTGTGGTTTGCGCATACTTCTTGTACGCACTTAAGCAATTCGTTGTCGGTAAATCCTTCAACAACATAGCCCGCGTTCGATGTGCGAACAATTGCTTCGGTATCTCCAATGCCTTTATTGGTAATAATGGGAATGCCCAATGCCATTATTTCGCCTTGTTTTGTTGGGCTTGAAGCAATCTTAGAGTAATAGGGTCTGATAAAAAACAAGGAATAGTTGCAAATTGAGAGCATGCTCGCCACTTCAAGGCGCTTTGCTCCTTTAACTCGAATGTTATCTAAAGGAATATTGTTTTCTTTCGCCAGCGAGTATATAAATTCGGCCGGCTGTGTGGTGATATAGAGAAAGATACTATTTGGCTTTTCGGCTAATAGTAAAGAGAAAAAGCGCATCATTTTATCGGGCATATACAAATTGCCTACAGTACCTAGAAAGCAAATAACCAGAGCGTTTTCATCAATATTTAAGCTTTTTCGTAAGGCACTAACATCAGCGCTATTGATTTTGTTATAATCGAAAACGGAGGTGTCGACACAACAAGGAATCACGTTAATTTTGTTTTCCGGAACGGAAATGTTTTTCCAAGTTAGTAGTTCTTTTTTACCAGAAGTCGTGAGGCTAACAATGGCATCCGATTGTTCGAGAAAGTCTTTCTCTTTTTGCTTGAAGTAAGAATAAACCCTTTTAAACAAGACGTTCTGTAGATTCCAAACACCCATGTCTTTGTTTTCGTCTGCCCAAAAACCACGCATATCGAACAAAAACTTAATGCCCAACGTTTGTTTGGCCCATAACCCTGACAGCGATGCCATATAGCTTCTGCAATGTATAAGCGATATAGGGTCCTTACTGTGAATTTTTTTGATTTCCTGTTTCATTTGCCACACATTCCAAAGTTTGGAAACGATAGGCGGCTTGGTTGAAAAGGATTTGATTACCCAAGCTATATTGTGGGTGTTCAACAATTCTTGAATGAGTGTTTTACGTTCTTGTAAATAGTTTTCTTTTTCAAAACTTAATATGGTGAAGCGATAGCCTTTTTTGCTGAGTTCCACCAAATATGGAATTACTTGCGACTGCGGAATGTTTTCCGTGAGTCCGTCATACAGCACATAAAGGACGTGTTTACTCATGAATTGTTTTTAAGAAAAATCTGTAATAACACACACAGCCAAAGGCGTTGATATAAAAAATCTTCTCCCGCAAAAAAGCGCTGTTTAAGGGATGCGATATGGGTGTAGTTTAAAACACCGAATTGCTCCACCGCTTCTTTTGATAAGTGAGAATCGATTAAATACTTTAAGTCGGTTTGCAGCCATTTATTCAATGGAATTGAAAAGCCCCATTTCGGACGATTAAAGAGTTCTCGAGGAACGTAATCGTAGAGCACTTCTTTCAATAAATACTTTTGAACGCCATCTTTCACTTTCAAGTTTTCGTTCAGGTTCAGGGCAAACTCTACTAAACGGTAATCCAAGAAAGGGGTTCTTGCTTCCAACGAAAATTGCATGGACGCGCGATCTACCTTCACTAATAAATCGTCTTTCAAATAACAATTTATGTCGAAGAGCGCCTGTTCTTCTTTTGCCGAAAGTTTTCGTGCTGAAGAAAAGTTTTCGTTTAAAGTAATGGGAGAACAAAAGGCCTTATTTAATATAAGCGGCAATTCGTTTTCAGAAAAGAAATATTGCTCTTGAGAGAAAATGTGGCTTTTAATTCTTTGCTCGGTGGGATAATTGAACACCTGCGCGCCACGTTTGTATCGATTGCCCATCAGTGAAAGCCCTGCCGCTATTGGGCCACGAAGCGCTTTGACAAAGGGGGTGTTCAATCGTTGTGCCCAAGTGTACATTCCGTATCCGTGAAAAAGTTCATCGCCACCATCGCCACTGAGGGTCATGGTAACATGTTCGCGGGCTAGTTTGGAAACAAACATGGTTGGGATGGAAGAGGAATCTGCAAAGGGTTCATCATAGGCGCTTGCAATTCTATCAACAAACGAAAGCGCTTCCTTTTCTGTTACTCTAAATTCGTGATGGTCGGTTTTCAAATGTGAAGAAACCGCTCTGGCAAATTCTGCTTCATTGTGCTTTGCATCATCAAAAGCTATGGAAAATGTTTTGAGTGGTAAAGGAGAAATTTCTTGCGCAATTGCGGTAACGGTGCTAGAGTCAATACCGCCACTCAAAAAGGCACCATAGGGCACATCGGCAATCATTCGATATTCAATGGAAGAATGGAGTAGGTTTTTGAGTTCTTGCTTGGCCGTTGCAAAGTCGTTTTGTGTGTTCGGCACTATTTTTTCTTCAGCTTTCCAATAACTTTTTATTGAAAGACCTTTTTGGGAAAGAGTAGCAAAGCTGCCTGATGGAAACTTGAAGATGTTATTATAAATGGTTTCCGGCTCAGGGATATAACCTAAATAAAGAAACGAAGCAATAGCAGAGTGGTTGATTGTGATGTGTTGTTTAACGAAAGGCGCTTTCGTTATGGCTTTTAATTCGGATCCGAAAGCAAAGTTTGATCCATCGAAAAAATAATAGATGGGTTTAACGCCTAATCGATCTCGAAAAAGGAAAAGTTCGTCTTCTTGTTTATCGTAAATAGCAATAGCAAACATGCCGTTAAGTTCATTTACGCAGTCAACCCCTAATTTTTGAAAGAGAGCAAGGATAACTTCTGTATCAGATGTTGTTTTGGTAACAATATTGTGCTTTTTCTGAATGTCTTTAAAGTTATAGACCTCGCCATTAAACACAATCACATATCTATCATCAGCCGAAAACATAGGCTGATTGGCAAAGGTAGACAAGTCGAGGATAGAAAGTCTGCGATGTCCTAAACCAAGTGTTTTTGCTTGATTTACATAGAATCCGTTAGCATCCGGTCCGCGGTGCTGCATGGAGTCGGTCATGGCTATTAAATCTGCCTCAGAGAAGTGCTTATTCAGCGAAAAAAAACCGGCAATTCCACACATACGCTTTGATTCTAGACGGCAATATTTTAATAACCAAAAGGGTGTTTTGTTAGTTCAAGTTTTGCAAAAGGATGATAATCGCCTGTTAAACCTACAGGAGTAGCGTGGCGGATATCGTGAACAATACCGATGGATGCATAAGCTTCGTCAAGACCAAAACCCCTACCGGCTAAAATTTCTTTGTAGCTTGTGGTATGTAAGTCGGTGAACCCATCGCTGAATTCAATTTCTTCGCCTTCAATATTCATGGAGCGGTATGTTCTTTTTCCTTGTGCGCGCAATTCAGCAGGAATGGTGTCTGCATTGATGCTCAAGAACCAGCGTACTTTGGCACGATCGAATTCGAGCAAACCTGCTGCACGATCATGGGTGTGTACGTGAACAATGTTTGTTTTCACCAAACCAAAAATCCAACTCAACATATCGTAAAAATGCACACCAATGTTTGTTGCAATTCCGCCTGATTTAGTGGTATCGCCCTTCCAACTTTGGTAATACCAATTCCCTCGTGAAGTAATATAGGTAAGGTCGAATTCAAAAATTTTGTCTTTTGGAGCGGCAGCCACTTTATCTTTCAAGGCAATAATAGCCGGGTGAAGTCGGAGTTGGAAAATATTCCAAACTCTACTTCCATAATCTTTCTCCATTTCTTTTAGCCCATCAATATTCCATGGATTAAGCACAAGGGGCTTTTCGCAGATTACGTCTGATCCGTGTCGAAGCCCAAATCGAATATGCGAATCGTGGAGATAGTTAGGCGTGCAAACAGATGTGTAATCTAGCTTATTATTGGAACGAATATACTTGTCAATAAATCGATCGAATCGCTCAAACTCTGTAAAAAAATTCGAATCTGGGAAATAAGAGTCGATAACGCCAACACTATCGAAACGATCTAAAGAGGCAACCAAATTATTTCCTGTATCTTTGATTGCTTTTAAGTGTCGAGGAGCAATATATCCCGCGGCACCTATAAGTGCAAAATTTTTCATGTGCAAGTTTAATTAATACAAAGATATACTTTATTAAATGTCTTCGTTTGCAATAAAAGAAATATTCCCTCTACTTAAAAATTACAGATTTTTAGGAGATGAAAACAAAACGATTGAATGTGCAGCTAACTTTGAAAAAAAGGGCGTTTGGTCTACTAGTGTGATGTGGCTTTCCGATACATCATTAGAAAAAAACAGAAACGCCCTCCAATCGGAAATAGGCTTATTGGTGTTAACTGAAAAGAGTTATGAAGCGCTGTCCGAGAAACCGCGAAACACATTGATTGTAGAACAGCCACGCGAAACGTTTCAGCAAATTTTGAGTGCTTTTTTTGAAAAAAAGTGGACACCATTGGTTGAAAAAACGGCCATTGTTCATCCTTCTGTTGAGATTCCAACAACCTGTTATATCGGCCATTTTGTTGTGATTGAAGAGGGCGTTGTTGTAGGTGAAAATTGTTTTATAGGTCATCACAGCGTAATACATGCAAACACAATAATGGGGAAAGGAGTAACTATAGGAACACATAATACCATTGGCGGAGCGGGTTTTGGTTATGCTCAAAATGAGTCTGGTGCATATAGTCAATTTACGCATTTGGGAAATGTAGTGTTGGAAGACAACGTAACAATCCATAACAATACGTGTATCGATAGGGCGGTTATAGGATCAACCGTTATTTCGGAAGGTGCGAAGATTGATAACTTGGTGCACATTGCGCATGGCGTTATCATTGGAAAACAGACATTAGTAATAGCAAACAGTATGATTGCCGGAAGCACTAAAATTGGCGATAATTGTTGGATTGCCCCTTCTGCATCCGTGCTAAATAAGCTTCATGTTGGAGATGGCTCAACAGTAGGTATGGGCGCTGTGGTGCTAAAAGATGTACCTTCTGATACAGTTGTATTTGGGAATCCTGCAAAGCAGAAATGTGTGTAATGTTACCAAGGGTTCTTTAAGTCTTTGGCTTCATAGTGAAGATTTCTTGTAATAAAATAAGAGACCGACTCCGATTTTTTTAGTTGTAATGTGTCTTTTCTTCCCATTCTGTATATTAATGCAATAGGAAAAAGAAACAGAAAGTAAATTGCCGAAAGAATAACTCTTGAAGATACTGCGCCCATTGCTTCGCCCACTTTCATCCAACCATTACTAATATATTGGGTAAGTGTTTTGGAAAACATTCCAATTAAGCCAATGAGCAACGCAAAAAGGAAGATATATTTGTTTTTGGTAGACCACGCAACTAAAAAGAATCCCACTGCAATAGTGAGCATTGTTTCCAATTGTTTTTCGCGATTTAGTTTATGCATGGAATATTAAAACAAAGTATATACAAATGGAGCAGTTGCAGAGCTTCCTCCTATAACTACTAAAATACCTAACAACAATAAAACGATTATGATAGGTAAGAGCCACCATTTTTTTCGCTCTTTCATGAAGTCCCATAAATCTTTTAGAAAGTCCATATTTCGTTTTTTATAAAGGTAAAATTAATCTTTTGCAAAGGTAGTTTGCCAATTTTCTTTTTCGCTCCATAAAGGTTGCTCTTTTTTGTCGAGCAAATAATTACCAACTACCAAGTAGTCCATTTCGGTTCGCATGAAACAAGCATAAGCCTCAGTTGGTGTACAAACTGGAGGTTCGCCACGTACATTAAAACTCGTGTTTACTAATATTGAATAGCCTGTTTTTTGTTTGAACGACTCCAAAAGTTGATAATATCTAGGGTTTGTTGCTCTGTGTACGGTTTGAATTCGCGCTGAAAAATCGATGTGTGTAATAGACTGAAGATCCGAACGCGAAGTATACAAACGTTCAAACAAGGGTAACGAATTGTAATTTTCCGGAAGTGTTTTTCTTCGTTTCGAAGCAATTGGCGCCACCAGCAACATATAGGGAGAAGGACAATCTATATCGAAATAATCTTTCGCGTCTTCTGCTAAAACTGAAGGAGCAAAGGGCCTAAAGCCCTCTCTATACTTGATTTTCAAGTTCAGTTTTTTTTGCATCTCTTCGTTTCGAGCATCGCCCAAAATACTTCTGTTGCCTAATGCACGAGGACCAAATTCCATTCGTCCTTGAAACCAGCCCACAACATTTCCTTCGGCAATAAGGGCCGCAACTTTAGCCGCTAAAGCATCGAAATTATCGGATTTTTCAACGATAGCTTTTTGTTTTTTCAGATCCAATTCAATTTCTAAATCCGAGAACTCCGGACCTAAATAAGAGCCGTGCATATAATCTTCTGAATCGATGACGGTTCTTGGCTGTTGGAAGAAAATATAGTTAGCAGCCTGAGCTGCTCCCAGTGCTCCTCCGGCATCACCGGAAGCGGGTTGAATAAAAATGTTTTTGAAGATCTTTGCGCGTTCTATTTTACCATTTGCCACGCAATTCAAGGCAACTCCTCCCGCCATACATAAGTTATTGCAGCCAGTGAGTTGCTGAGCTTCCTTGGCCATTTTCAGCACAATTTCTTCCGTTACTAACTGAATGGCATAACCCAAATTGCAGTGATGTTGTTGCAGCTCTTCTTCTTCCTCTCTTCGAGGAAAACCAAATAGATTTTTCCACAGCTCATCTTTTGCCATACGCAATCCCACAGCATAGTTGAAGTACTCTTGATTGAGCCAAATTGAGCCGTCTTCTTTAATATCAATTAAATGCGTTTTTATTTGTTGAACGTATTTTTCTATTTCAGGCGAATCGGGGTTGCCGTAAGGTGCAAGTCCCATTAGTTTGTATTCTCCGGAGTTTACTTTAAACCCAAGAAAATAAGTAAAAGCAGAATAAAGTAACCCAACAGAGTGTGGAAAGCGTAGCTCTTTCAATAGCTCAATAGTGTTGTCTTTGCCCCGACTTATGGATGCCGTTGTCCACTCTCCTACACCATCAATGGTAAGAATAGCGGCCTCTTCAAAGGGTGAAGAGAAAAATGCACTCGCAGAATGCGACAAATGATGTTCGGGGAATAGAAACTTAATTTTCCGTTTGTCAAATGTTTCAATTTTTTCCAATTCCTCACGGATGATACGTTTTAGAAACAACTTTTCTTTAATCCACACGGGCATGGATTTTATGAACGAAAACAACCCTTTCGGAGCAAAGCCATAATAGGTTTCTAATAATCGTTCAAATTTCAAAAGTGGTTTATCGTAGAATGCAATGGCATCAATATCGTCAATAGAAAGACCCGATTGACGCAAACAAAATTTCACTGCATTTACAGGAAAAGCGGCATCGTGTTTGATTCTAGTGAAGCGTTCTTCTTGTGCTGCGGCAATAATTTTTCCATCAACCAAAACGGCTGCAGCCGAATCGTGATAGAAAGCAGAAATGCCAAGAATTTTCATGTTTGAAAAATAGCAACAAAAATTAATCTGAGAAGATTTAAATAATCCAACGAATCAATTCGAAGGCTTCGGCATAATCGGCAGCGATTTGTACACCTCGTGTTTTAGCCAGCGAGCGAATGAAGTCGGCATTTAAATACGATCTTGTTTTTTGTGATTCGTATTCGTTTAATGCTTTAATTTTTTGTTGCACATTGCTTTCATTAAGCGTAACAAAGGTGTTTGTAGTGAAACTTAAATTATTCCAAGGAAGCTCATAGCCAAGAATGGTTGTTCTTTTAAATGCCCGTAACCCTTCCGCGTAAATGGTTTGGTGATCTTGATGGATATCCGTGGAGCAAGGCATAAGCACAAGATCCGGTTTAATCTGCTTTTCTAATGCTACCATTTCCTCAAGGATTGTTTGTCGTATAGCAGGAAAGTGGCGCACATCATAGTCATAAAGAATTAGATTCTCTTTGCTCACCCCCAAAAGTTCAGTTGCTCTTTTCACCTCCTCTGCTAAAGTCATAGGGTGTAGGTATTCCGGTAGCGAACGTGTACAAATCGAAAAAGCAACATAAAACACTTCTGCTCCTTCAGACGAAAATTTGTGAATAGATGCACCACAGCCCAATTCACCGTCATCTGTATGTGGCGCAAGCACAAGTACTTTTTTAAATTGATTCATAACGGTAGCAATTAGTTTTTATTTTAGAGTCGAAAACAGAAAACACGAAACCGCTTTTCATTTGATGTGTAATTCGTGAAATAGCGAGCTTTTCGATGGTTTAGTTTTTTCAAAAGTAGAATTTTAAATGCAATACAAAAGATAAGCACAAAACGGAGTACACTTGGATAAATAGGCATGGACAAAATACCTTTCAATAAAACACATGTTACCGGTAACGAACTGAAATACATAGCAGAAGTGATTTCATCGGGAAAAATTTCTGGTGATGGCGCATTTACTAAACGATGTCAGCGATTTTTGGAAAACAGGTATGGCTTTAGGAAATGTTTACTTACCACGTCATGCACTGATGCGTTGGAAATGGCAGCAATTCTTTTCAATATACGACCAGGCGATGAGGTAATTGTTCCCTCCTACACTTTTGTCTCCACAGCCAATGCTTTTGTGCTTCGAGGTGCAAAAATCATGTTTGCCGATTCGGAAACAAACACCCCAAATATAGCTGCAAAGGAAATAGAAGCGTTAATCTCTCCTCGAACAAAAGCTATTGTGGTGGTGCATTACGGAGGTATTGCATGCGAAATGGATGAAATTATGGCAATTGCTCAGAAATATAATTTGTTTGTTTTGGAAGATGCAGCGCAAGCAATTGATGCCTATTATAAAGGTCGCCCACTAGGAAGTATTGGCCATTTATCGGCATTTTCATTTCATGAAACCAAAAACATTATTTCTGGAGAAGGAGGAATGTTGGCCATTAATGATGAGCGATTTTTGGAAAGAGCAGAGATTATTCGAGATAAGGGGACAAACCGGGGTAAATTTTCCAGAGGAGAGGTCGATAAATATGAATGGACAGATGTTGGGTCGTCATATTTACCCTCTGAGCTTGTTGCCGCTTTTTTATATGCCCAGCTGGAAAAGATAGAGGTTATACAAGCCTGCCGGCAAAACGTTTGGGCGCAATACTACAAAGGGCTTCAGCCTTTATCCGACAAGGGTTTTTTCCGGTGTATCTTAACGAGCAACGAAAAAACACAAAACGCAAATACATTCTGTATTGTTACTAAAAGTGAGCTGGAGCGGAGCTGTTTAATTGACCTCTTAAAAGAGCATGGCGTAATTGCCGCTTTTCACTATTTGAGCTTACACAAAAGCCCCTTTTTTGTTAATCAACACGGCAACCGCGATTTACCTAATGCAGACAAGTATAGCACTCGCCTTTTGAGGTTGCCATTCTTTGCCGAGATGAGCTCTGAAGAGGTAAATGAAGTTATTCGCCTAGTTGTTTATTTTTATACAAAAGACAGCCAAAACCACAGTTGATTATGCCTAAAGTATTGATTGTTGCTAACCACCGAAAAGGCAGATCTCCCGGTCAGCGATTTCGATTTGAACAATACCTAGAATTGTTAGAAAGAAATGGATTCGTTATAACTTTTTCAAACTTTATTGACGAGGAAGATGATAAGATTTTTTACGCTCCAGGAAGTTATTTCGGGAAGATAAGGATACTCCTTAAAAATTTGTTTTTGCGAACAAAAGAAGCACTGTTTGCATCTCACTACGACATCATTTTTATCTATCGAGAAGCAACAATGATAGGCTCCTCTTTTTTTGAACGATGGATGGCTAGGTCGAGAGCGAAACTAATTTTTGATTATGACGACTCAACGTGGTTGCCTAATGTTTCAGAGGGGAATAAAGCTTTGGCGTTTCTGAAGCGACCGGAAAAAACAAAAGAGATTATCAGTGTTTGTGATGTTGTATTTGCCGGTAACGAATACCTTAAGCAATATGCATTGAAATACTGCAAAGATGTTGTTGTTGTACCTACAACCATCGACACAAACTATCATGTTCCGCAAAAAATTCAAAAGAACAAAATTTGTATTGGTTGGACAGGAACACAAACCACAATCCCTCATTTTTTATCTATTCAAAAAGCCCTTGAAAAAGTTTTTCAAAAATATCCCGATCGCATTTACTTTAAACTTATTGCAGAAAAAGAGATTGAAGTTCCGGAGTTGAATTTACGAACAACATTATGGAGCAAGGAAGATGAAATAGCGCAATTATCGGAAATTGACATTGGTATTATGCCATTGCCTGACGACCAGTGGACAAGAGGAAAGTGCGGCTTTAAAGGGTTGCAATATATGTCGTTAGGTATTCCAACAGTAATGAGCCCAGTGGGTGTAAACAACGATATTATTAAGCATGGAAAAAATGGGTTTTTGGCGAGTACAGAAGAGGAGTGGATATGCCTGCTCTCGGAGTTAATTGAAAACAGAGGTCTTCGAGAAGGGTTGGGCTGTCAAGGAAAAAAAACAATTGAAAGGTACTATTCTGTAACGGCAAATGAGCAAAAATATTTAGATCAATTTGAGCGAATTGCAAAAATAAAAAAGCAATAACACAATCTATTTTTTCCCCACTTGTTCACCAATATATTCGTTCACGTCTTTATTTAGACCTACAACAATTGGAAGCTTCAGCTCTTGATTGTCAAAGTATACTTTCAAATCAAATTGGTATGGCATAAAATAAAACATGAGTGCAGTGGCAATTTTGGATTTTGCCTCGGTTTGAAAAGCTTTTATGCGCTCTAGCTTTATCGGCAACATAGTCGCTAAGTCTTTATTGGCTGAAGACTGCAACTCTTTCTCAGAAACGCTCTTTATGGTTGATGTATAGCTTACCACCTTATACTCTATAGCCCAAGTTTTAGGAAGCATCGCTTCAATTTCATTTCCGTTTTTATTGATTTTATAAAAGTGAGTATCTAAGTTTGTGCCATATTTAGCAATCACTCTTACCGTTAAAGTTGGGCTATCTGTTTTTGAAACGGACGACAAAGCGAACAATGCGGGAGTTTCCTCTGCTGTAATTGGAAAAGTAAGCGATGTGTCTACTTCAACAAAACTTCGGTTAACTAGAGTTTTAATCGTTGGATAATTGGCCACTAAACCATCGCGAACCCTATTGGAGCCGAAGTAAAATCCTGCAAATGCTGTAGCAATAAGCAAAACAAAGAAAAATAAATACTTAAGCATCTATTGTTTTAAGGTTGAACTATAATTTGTTCTTTGTTCTGTAGGCTTCAATTCTATCGCGCACTTTATATGATGCAGGTTCGCGATGAATTTTCTCTGGAGTGGTTTCAAACATGTCTTCATCTTCGCTAGCAACGGTATAAATGTCGGAGGTTTTCACTACCCAAACATTCGTTGTTTTCCCTCGTCTGGCAAATGCTTCCTTAGCGAAAAGCACAGCCATATCAACAGAAGGAGCATGAACTACACCTACATGTACGGCTTGTTTTCCTTTCTTTTCTTGATGGAACACTTCCCATGTAATCCAATGCGTATTTGTGTTTTGTTCTCCGTCCGTTACTTTTTTCAAGTCTAAACGATTAACACGCGGGTCTAAAGATGTTGGTTGTTGGCTCATACTATTATCGCTATAGAAATATTCAAATTGGATTCAAAAAACACTTATTCTTCAACGGCAATCACCTCCGTTACTTCCGGCACCATTCGTTTCAACAGGCCTTCAATGCCTCCTTTTAGCGTCATGGATGCAGAAGGACAACCACTACAAGAACCTTGCAATGAAAGACGCACGACACCATCTGTAAAGCTTCGGAATTCGATATAGCCACCATCGCCCTCAACAGCAGGTTTCACATACTTATCCAACAGTTCTTTAATTTTGGCTTCCGGATCATCGCTGGCTTGTGCCTTAGGGGCTTCGCCTTTTTCCAGCAAAGCGTTACTCACAATCGGCCGGTCGGAATACACAAACTGTTTAATCACTTCTTTCAACTCCGGTGTTATTTCATACCAGTCGTAGTCGGGTTTTTTAGTGATCGTTAAAAAATTGTTCGAAATAAAAACCGATTGTACAAAAGGTACCGTAAATAACTTTGCCGCTAGTTCCGATTCCCCGCAAGCATCGGCCGATTTGAACTCGGCATAATAATTCGGCAGTAAATGTAGGTTTGTTACAAATTTCAAACTCTCAGGGTTTGGCGTAGCTTCCTGATAAATTTCAAGTGTCATTGTTTCTTTCTTTTCCATAAATTTTTTCAAGGTTGATAGGATCGACATATACTTATTCTTTCACTAATTTGATTTGTTTCACGGCATCGTTCGTCTTGATAATCAAGATATAAACGCCTGAATCTTCAATGCGCAGGTCAAAACTATATTTTTTGTCTGATATATTTTTGCCTGTTTCGTAATGCGCAATGGCTTTGCCCTGAATATCAACAACAGCAATGTCAACAAGCGAATTATCTTCATGCTCCAAAGCAATATGAAAGATATCGTTGCTTGGATTCGGGTATACCGCAACAGAAGAAAGAACCGCTCGATTGTTTATACCTAATCCCTGCGGCAACGAAAGCGTTTGCCACATATCGGCCTCGCAACCTTGGTTAGTTTTCGTTTTAAGGTGCACCGCAAAATTGCTGTTTGTTTTGAACTGATGTAACGGAAATTGAGCTGTGCTAGAATCGCCATCGCCAAAGGTCCAGTGCCATTCTCCCGGAATTGCCTTACTACGATCGATAAAGCGAAACAGGCGGTTCGGCCAATCGATAGTATCGATTTGAAAAGCCGTTTCACAGCAATTGGAGCGCTGTTTAGTCAAAGTAATCTTTCCATACACCGAATTATTATCTCGATTTAAATCGGTAATGCGCTGCAGTGGGTCGAAGTTGGCAAAAATGTAATAATCGCCATTGCATAGTGTTGAGTCGAGCGGAATGCTTTGCCCATCGAGGTTATACTCATACAAATCGGCATAGCCTACAGAAATACCTTGTATAGAAAAACCGGTAGCGCCATAAGTGGCTCCCAGTCCGGCATTATGAAAATCGGACGAAGTGTAAATTTTGTTGTTGTACTCACAGGCTTCGAATGTATTGTCGCAACGCAAATGATCGTAAATGGAGAACGAAACTTTTTCTCCGCGGGCAAGCATAGGCCATTGCAAAGGATCGGTTTCCGGCCCACCAATACGCAGACTGTTTTCGGTAATATTATCGACATGTAAATGCTGATGCCCTAAAGCGGCATGGAAGCCCATGGTGCCAATTAGCGTGTCTTTATAATCAAAGAACCCAAAATTGTTTTTGATATAGATGCGCTGATTCACTTTTTGTTTAGAATAGCTGCCATCCGGACATTGTTGTACGCCACCCACCATACTATCACCACAATACCATTGCCCCGTTCCAACGAGTTCAAGGGGTCCAAAACCAATGTTAGCAAGCATGTTGCTCACACTAATGCTGTGCGGTTTTTCCAAATAATGTCCAAAGCCTAACGCTGAATCTGAAAACCAGTTCTTGGAAATCACCATATCGGGCAACAGCCAACAATTTTGTTGAACGGAGCTGTCCGGACAAGCACAATTCGATGCATTAAAAATATTGCAAAGTGCATTGGCGGTGAGTTTCGGTGCAGGTGCAGGGGATCCGAAATACAAACTCCAACTACGTACAAATCCACTGTCGTTTTGTATGCCGTCATTGACAGCCAGCTTCCAAGTCCCGTTGGGGTTCTGGCCGTTGTTTACAAAACCAATATTTTGCCGCGGGTAAAAAGTATCTCGAAACGCGAAGGAATCTTGCTGTGCTGCAACAACCATTAATGCCGTTCGTGTGGCGCTCATTGAAAAATAGGTGCTATCAAAATTTTTGCCAAAGCTACCGCCTGCAGCATTCACCAGCTCAACAGTGGTGCCATCAGGTGCAATAAGCGTTACTATTAAATCTTGGACTTTTGGATGTCTGATATCAAACATCAACATCTTCAATCCAAACGCAGAATCGATAGTCGTTTGCGGGAGTGTAACCGGCAAATAAAACTTCACTCCGCTGATGTTGTGGTCGGGAATCAAGCCACCTGTATTATCTGAAAACATCTGTGCATTCGACAACGAAACCAATAGGGTAAAAAGTGTGGCGAATATTGTTTTCATGGTCGAAATACTATATTTATGAAATGATACTACGGGTCAAAGTTAAACCAAATTCAAGAATAGATGCTATAGAAAAAGAGGCAGATGGCGGCTTCAAAGTTCGTATCAAAGAACAACCCATTGAAGGTAAGGCGAATAAATATCTGGTTTCCTTTTTGGCGAAGGTTATTGGTGTTCCCAAAACGAATATTGAAGTAGCCAAAGGAGAAACGAGTGCTTTCAAAACATTGCACATTGCCGCTGAAGAGGTGCTGGTGTACGAAAAGTTGAACAAGAGCATTAAAACGACCTAGCCCCCATTGCGTCTTTAATCAAATCGTAAGCAAAGCCTTTGCCTAAAAGGAAGCGAATCAACTTTTGTTTTCTATCGGAGGGTGTTTCACCCTTAATTGACCGAACTTTCCGCTCAATTAGCACTTGAATTTTTTCAACCAGCAAAGGCTTTTGAAGGTCTTCAATAAACGGGTGGAAAACCTCATTGGGTATACCTTTAGCTTTCAGTCCCATTTCAATTTTTTTAGGACCCCAACTGCGGTTGGCTTTCGACCGAACAAAAGAAGCCGCATATCGCTTTTCCGATAAAAAACCATCTTCTTCCAACAGCGACAAATACGCGCGCTGTTCGTCTTGCGGAATCTCCAATTTTCTGCATTTTTCTGCAACATCTTTTCTGCAACGCTCGCTATAGGCGCAAAAATTGGTAAGCTTTTCGTATTTAACCTTGTCGAGCACGCTGTTATTGGTGTTTTACCGGAAAATTACAACAATAAAGCACATCTTACTTTGCGAAATTTGCCCATTCCCTAAATATCACTTAAAACAGCGTTAAAAAATTTTATTTTCACGACCTATTTTTTGAAACATTCAACAGATAATGCACATTTACCTCAAAACCAGTAATACATGAAGAAACTACTAGCTCTTTCGTTCGGAACAATCAGTCTTTTCGCGCAAGCACAAAAAGCAGATAAATCTGCTGTTATTTTCACTGTTGCTTCGCAACCCGTAACCGTTGGTGAGTTTGAATATGTTTATACAAAAAACAACATCAATAATCAGGCAAACTATAGCGAACAATCGTTAAACGATTATTTGAAGCTTTATGAAAACTTTCGCCTAAAAGTGAAAGAAGCAGAAGCGTTACATTTAGATACTATTTCTTCGTTGAAAACGGAGTTAGAAGGCTACCGAAAGCAATTGGCTAAAAACTATTTAACGGATAGAGAAATTTCGGACCAGTTGATTCAAGAGGCCTATGACCGCTCTTTGAAAGAGGTTCGTGCGGCACACATCTTAATAAAATGTGATGAAAGCGCTAACCCAGCAGATACGTTAGCGGCTTACAAAAAAATAACAGATATCCGTAAGCGTATTGTGAAGGGTGAAGACTTCGGAAAAATCGCGCAAGAATTATCCGATGATCCTTCTGCAAAACAGAACAAAGGCGATATCGGCTATTTCACTGTTTTTCAAACGGTGTATCCTTTTGAATCGGCTGTATATACAACAAAACCAGGCGAACTATCTATGCCGGTAAGAACCATGTATGGCTATCATTTAGTGAAAGTAATAGCTGATCGTTCGGCTCAAGGTGAAATTCATGTGGCGCATATTTTGCGCAAATTCCCTGAAAATGCCACTCCGTTACAAAAAGAAGTAACGCACAAAACGATTGATTCTATCAACGCTTTGTTGACGAACGGAAAAATTAGCTTTGAAGATGCTGTAACAACATTCTCGGAAGATAGAACTTCAAAAAGCAAAAATGGAGAATTGCCTTGGTTTGGTACGGGTCGCATGGTGCCTGAGTTTGAAGCTGCAGCCTTTGCACTGAAAGCAGATGGAGCTGTTGCTTCGCCTATTCAAACGGCTTACGGATGGCACATTATCAAACGCCTAGAGCGAAAATCGCTTCCTACTTTCAGCGAAGTGAAAAACGAATACAAGAAAAAAGTGGAGCGTGATGCCCGTTCACAAGTGGCGAAAACAAAATTGTTAGAGCGTATTAAGCGGGAAAATAACTTTCAAGAAAGTGTACCCAATCGTAAAACGTTTTATGCTTTGGTAGATAGTTCTTTGGAGCGTGGATTATTCAAGGCTGATAGTATAAAAATGCCAATGAACAATTATTTATTCTCGTTTGCAGGTATCAATTTCGGAGCGAAAGATTTTGCGCAGTTTATTGAAAAATACGGACGTAGAAGAACGGATAAATCGAAAGAAAACTTGTTGAACGAATACTACGACAATTTTGTAACGCAAAAATGTATGGAGTACGAAGAGTCTCAATTAGATAAGAAAAAGCCAGAGTTTGCTAGTTTATTGAAAGAGTATCGCGATGGGATTTTGTTATTTGAACTCACCGATCGCAAAGTATGGGGATATGCTTTGAAAGACACAGCAGGTTTAGAAAAATTCCACGAAGCCAACAAAACAAAATACATGTGGGGAGAGCGTGCTGATGTGGAAATTTTCAATTGTTCCGACAAAAAAATTGCGGATGCTGCCCGTAAAATGGCGCTGAAAAATAAATCTGCCGGAGATATTCAACTGAAATTGAACTTAACCAATGCGCAAAGTAAAGTATCTGTGATTAACGGCAAATACGAAAAAGGACAGTACGATGTAGTGGATAAAATTGAATGGAAACCGGGAACTACGGCTGTTGCGAAATTAACCGACAGCAGCTATCAGTTCATTCGCGTAAAAGCGATTGCTCAACCGGAACCAAAATCGTTGAAAGAGGCCAAAGGGTTTGTGGTGTCGGATTACCAAGAATATTTAGAGAAAAAATGGTTAGCTGAATTAC
Organism: Chitinophagales bacterium; assembly: GCA_044226285.1. Taxonomy (GTDB): domain Bacteria; phylum Bacteroidota; class Bacteroidia; order Chitinophagales; family LD1; genus CALAYL01. The sequence goes on from JBGAHI010000001.1 coordinate 171,951, forward strand.
GCAATCGCTATCCAATAGCCCTGAACAAAGAAGTATTCAACTCGTTAATTAAGAAATAAATTGAAACAAGTCGTTTGTCTTTTTTTCTTGGCAACAAGTATAATGGGTTGCAAGAAAGCATGCATGGACTGCGCTGCATCTTCAGCTGCATTCAAAGGCACAATATGTAAAAGCGATTATACTGCAGGAGCCGGTAAAACAGCCGGAGCTCCATCGTGGTGGGCATACCGAGATGTATTGCTAGCGGCAGGTTGTACAGATTCAAAATAGATTATACGTTATGAAAACAATTTTTGCCTGTTTTTCTTTAGTTGTGGCATTAAGTGCTTGTAACAAATGCGGACACTGTGAGTTAAATGGAACCTCCGATAATTATTATTGCGAAGGCAGCAATAAAGATATTTACGATGCTACCAAAACGGTTTGTGAAAAGGCCGGTGGCACATGGGTAGTCAAATAAACTAGCAATAATTACAAATGAATAGCCATCTCCCATAGGTGGCTTTTTTCATTATTTCAAATGGTCTTATACTGAATTTTTTATCTTGCGCAACATGAAAACAAGAGAGCCTAAAATACTGGAAGGTGTTCGTATTACCGAAATGTCGAGCGAAGGCAAAGGCATTGCAAAGATTGACGGTAAAGTATACTTTGTGCGCGGTGCTGTTCCTGAAGATGTTGTTGACATAAGATTGAAAAAAAGTAAAAGCTCTTATGCTGAGGCAGATGTACATCAGCTGATTACACCTTCTTTGTTGCGTATTGCACCTACATGCGAGCATTTTGGCACATGCGGAGGTTGTAAATGGCAACATATTGGGTATTCTACACAATTAGCGTATAAGACAAAAATTGTAGAAGATGCATTTAATAGAATTGGGAAGTTGGATGTAAAGAATATCAACCCAATATTAGGATGTGATGAATCCTTTTTTTACAGAAACAAATTAGAGTTTGGCTTTACCGATAGGCGATGGTTAACACTTGAAGATTTAAACAGTGGTGAAGAGTTTGATCGAAGAGGCGTTGGTTTTCATGTTCCGGAAAGCTTTTCTGGTGTTTTGGATATTCAAAAATGTTGGCTGCAAGGCGGTGACTCGAATGCCATTCGAAATAAAGTTCGTGAGTTTGCAATAGAAAACGATTACTCCTTTTTCGACTTAAAAAACCAAGGCGGATTTTTACGAAACTTAATCATTCGCACTTCAAGTATAGGCGAAACGATGGTGTTGCTGAGCGTTACAGAAGACGATAAGGAAAAGATAAAGGCCATCATGCAGTTTATCCTGCAGGAATTTCCTTCGATTAATTCGCTACAATATTTAGTGAACAAAAAACGAAACGACACTATTTATGATCAAGAGCCGATTGTTTTTCATGGCAAAGATCATATCATTGAGCAGTTGGGGCGATATCAGTTTAAAATCAACCCGAAATCGTTTTTTCAAACCAACACAGCACAAGCCGAGAAGCTATATGCTGTAACCAAAGAATACGCTCAATTAACTGGTTCGGAAAATGTATTTGACTTGTACACAGGCGTAGGAAGCATTGCCCTATATGTTTCGGATGCCTGCAAAACAGTAACCGGCATTGAACAAATTGAGGCGGCCATTGTAGACGCGAAAGAAAATGCACGATTAAATAACGTTGGGAATACCACATTCTATGCAGGGGATGTGCGCATGTTACTCAATCAGGACTTTATTGCCAAACACGGCAAGGCTGATGTGGTGATTACAGATCCGCCTCGCGCAGGTATGCATGAAGATGTGGTTAAAACGTTACTTGAATTAGAAAGCAAAAGAATTGTGTATGTGAGTTGTAATCCGGCAACACAAGCACGCGACTTGCAATTGCTTTCTGAAAAATATAATGTTTCGGCTATTCAACCTGTAGATATGTTCCCGCAAACCACACACATCGAAAATGTGGTTCGATTGGATATTAAAGCGTAAGAATTTTCTATATTTACTGAAGCAGATTCAAATAAAAAACCAACAAACATTGCGTCCCGATTTTTATTCTATTGTTGATGTTTTAGGGATAGTATATTTTATCATATTCTATCTTATTGCCAATTCAATTGCACGAAAGAACGAGTCAAATCAGCTTTACAAGAAATATTTTGTGAAGGGGTTTTATTATAAGATGATAGGCTCGTTGGGCTTTTATATCATTTACGCTTTTTATTACAGAGGAGGAGATTCTTGTACCTACTTCATTAATGGCGTAGTGTTTAACGAGTATATGCTTTTCCAAGATTTTGCAGACGGAATACGAGTGATATTCTCAAATATAACCGGAGTTGACAACTTACCGAGTTGGATTTCGAATCAGTCTGTTTATGTTTATGGAGAAGGGTATATTTTGAGAGATACAAAGGCACTGCTTGTGGCGAGAATATCATCATTAATTAGCCTTTTTTGTTTTAACTCCTATTTAGTAACTTGTATGGCCTTTGGCTTTTTGAGTTACTTGGCAATTTTTAAGTTGTTTTCTCTTTTCTGTCGATTTTACCCAAGTAGGGTAGACGGGTTAAGTTTTGCCTTCCTAAAAGTGCCATCGTTCATTTTTTGGGGCTCTAGTGTTAACAAAGATACTATCTGTGTAGCCATGCTTTGTGTGCTTTTTTATTCATTTCATAAACTGTTTATTGAATTTAAACTATATCCGAAATATCTTATTGCATTGATAATAAGTACCTATCTGGTGTTTAGTATAAAAAGTTATATCGTTATTGCTGCGCTTCCGGGATTATTAATGTTTGCGTTTGTTAACTATCAAAATAAGGTGTTGAGTGGTGGGATGCGAACCTTTTTTGCACCAATAATGATAATTGTATCGATGTTAACCTTTTTTCTTCTCTATCAAAGTTTAAGTCAAACATTTACGGATTATTCCGAAGAAAGTTTGGCTGTGAAGGCTGAGGGTTTTAAGAGTGATCATTTGACTATTCAAGAAACAGCCGGTGGATCGGGGTATTCTTTGGGCGAAGATATGGATTATACACCAAGCGCCATTATTCGAAAAGCGCCATTAGCGCTAGCTATTTCGCTATTTGGACCTTTCCCTTGGCAAATTCGAAATGCAATTATGCTTATTTCTTCAATGGAAAGCACTTACTTTTTATTTCTGTTTCTTAGTGTTTTTTTTAGTAGGAACGGACTTCGAAGCCTTAAAAAAATTAGCTCTGATCCTGCGCTTCTGTTTTGTGTGTCATTCATTTTTGTATTAGGCATTTCTATTGGTCTTACGAGTTTTAACTATGGAGCGTTAGTTCGTTTTCGTATTCCTTTATTGCCTTTTTTGGCAACTTTTTTAGTCGTAATGTCACCCCTCCCTGTTAGAAAGAAGTAAGTTCGTTTTTCCCGAACCATTTCTTATACGTAGAATAGAGCAGATTAAGCATTTTTTCATTATTTGGATAGTCGCGATACGTTTTGCCTTGAAGGTTGATTATTTCATTAAGTTCTTCAGTGGTGATGTTTAGTTTTTTACTTATATATTCTATTTCCTTAACAACCTTTTCCATGTTATAAGGAGGCGATTGTAGCTGTTTCAGCGCTTCATCGCGCGAGACTTCTCCCGTACAAATTTGAGTTGAGAGTGTTGCCTTTCTATAGTCTAAATCAAATTTTTTAACTAAGTAATAGGATTGAATAAAACCGGTGAACATAGACTCATAGTGTTTTCCACCATAATAAGTCCACGAAAGTTCTTTTTCAAGAATAGTCATCGCCTCCTTTTTTTGAAAAGGCACATAGTTCAATAAGTAAACCATTTTAATGCCTTTAAAAAACTTATAATAAATCTCGTCTAGGGCGCCAAATGATGGAAACTTTCTTAGTTTTTTTGTGCCGAATTGTTTTTGTATTGCATTTAAAAAAGTGGTGTCTTTCGCATTATAGTGCCAAAGATGGGGCAAAATTCCTTCTGTGGCAAAATTCCCACCACTGATGATATATTTTACATTAAACTCAGCAGCGGTTCTATGTAAAGCACCTAAAATTGCTATATCTGTTGGTGTTTCAGCTTCTACAACGGAAGCCTTTAAGAAGGCTAATTGCAAATCACGGAATTCTTCCCAATCAAGAACATAGCTTTTGTAGTCAAAACCAAGTTTGTTGGCGACATGTTTAATATTATTTACAGCCTCTTTAGCGTTCCATCCATTATCCATGTGAACGAGTAAAGTTCGGATGCCCAAATTTTTTAAAACATATGCTGTATAGCAACTGTCTATTCCGCCACTTATTCCTAAAACGCAATCATATTCTTTTCCTTTTCCGTCTTTTTTAATCTTTTCCACAATCAAGCGTAACTGTTTTTCGCTTTTGTCTCCTTGATAAGATCGCTTAGACGTATTATTAAGGAATTGTGTGCAGTGATTACAATGGCCTAAATCATCAAAAATAATTTCAGGGTCAGAAGTGTCCATAACACATCTGGAGCATTGTTGATAGGGTTTGTTTGTTAAGAACATAGGTTAAAGTTTAATTCCGATTTTTCCGGGTAATTAATAAGTACACCTGATTTGTTGCCTTGATATACAAAAAGGCTTCCAGCAGCAACACCGTTTGCAAACCCCTCTTTATATACTTTTTTTAAATCGTTAAACGATCCGGCACCGCCTAAGGCAACAACTGGGATAGATACTGCTCTCGATACTTTTTCTACCAGAGCAATATTGTATCCTTTCATTTGTCCGTCATTTTCTATGGATTGTACAATAATTTCCCCTGCACCCATTGTTTCCATCAGTTTGGCAAAAGATACAGCATCATAGTCGAAAGGTTGTGTTCCATTCTTTCCCCAAACTTTTTCTTTTCCCCAAAAATTCTTTTTCACATCAATGCAAACCGCAATAGTTGAAGAGCCAAATGTTTCTGAAGCCATTCGAACAAAAGATGGATTATCTAATGCCGTTGAACAAATAACCACCTTTTCGGCTCCTGCATTAATAATTGCTCTAATGTTATCTAATGTTGAAATTCCTCCTCCTACAGCAAAGGGCATACTGGCCTCTTCGCCAACCTCCTTAACAAATTCGAGCGAAACAAGTCTGTTTTCCTTTGTTGCGGTTATATCTAAAAAAACAAGTTCATCTGCTTTTAGGTCGTTGAAAATCTTTACGGCATTAATTGGATCTCCTATATAGTTATAGTCTTTAAACACCTTCGATTTAACCAAAAAGTCTTTTTTTAAAAGAAGAACCGGAATGATACGTGGCCTAAACATGATTTGGAAATTACAAAGATATAAAGTTTTTAAAGAGTTGAATTCCAGAATCATGACTTTTTTCAGGATGAAACTGCACGCCAAATATATTGTCTTTTTCGACAGAAGAAACAAAACGGTATTCATGTTCCGAATACGTTAAAACATCTTCTTTATGATTTTGTTTAAAATGGTACGCGTGGACAAAATAAAACTCACTTAATTCAGAAATTTTTTCCATCAATAAGCTTTGCTTTGCAATGTGAACCTGGTTCCACCCAGTATGTGGAATCTTATATTTCAAATTGTCATTCACCTTAAACTTAACAACCTCAGCATCAAACCAACCAAGTCCAGAAACATTTCCCTCTTCGCTGTGTTTAGCCATAAGTTGCATGCCTAGGCAAATTCCCAAAATTGGTTTTTGTTGAACAAGGGCAAATTCATTTAGTGCGTCCAATAAATTTAGTTGTTTTAGGCTGTTCATTGCATTGCTGAAGTGCCCAACTCCGGGCATAATTATCTTATCCGCATTACAAATGTCAGAGTAACGAGAAGAAACAATAGCATTAACACCAATCATATTAAGCTTTTGCTTAACGGAATGGAGGTTTCCCATACCATAGTCCAATATTAGAACTGAATTACGCATTCGTAATTTGGTTTAAAAGATTGTTCAATAACTCAACTTGTTTTTTGGCAGAGAACAATTCAATATTGGATTCTTTCAACTTTTCATTAAAAATGCCATTGCGCTTTTCTTGGGCTCTTTCTTGCAAGAATAAAAAAACAGCTTCTTTCGAGTTTAATACATTGCCCAATTTGGAACTGTGAGCAATATCATCAAGTATATCGCCATCGCCAGGGCAAACAATAAAAGGCTTTCTTAAGCCAATATATTCAAAGATTTTACTAGATGGAACGCCCTTTATGTTTTTATGTGCAACCATTACCAATAAATCAGACTTTTCTTGAAGAGATAAAACCTCTTGTCTGGAGACCCTTTCCGTTGCCGAGTAGTTTTTTTCAAAACCCTGAAGTGCCTTAGTAACCCTATTCGCCTGAATTTTGTTTATTAAAAGGCCCGGAAAATGAAGTTGGATATTTACTGTGGGATTTTGGGTTACAAATAATTTGAATCCCTCCAAAAAGACCTCAACAGGCTGAGTTGGATATAACGTTCCATTATATGTGAGCGTGAAACTATTGGTGTCTGTGTTCGAATTAGCAAGTGATTCAATATTATCAAAACCATTGAGCAAAGTAAACCCTTTCACGCCCAAAAAAGAGCTTATTTTCTGTGTATAATATGGAGAAATAGACAAAATAGCAGAACTGGAACGGACCCATTTTTTTTCAAAAAAGGATTGAATTTTCCTGAAAGGCAATTTGTCGATTTCAGAGGTTGTCCAATCGTCTCGGTAATCGGCAATCCATTTTAAATCAGGAAACTCTTTTTTTAGCAAGAAACCGAAAAAAAACTGTTCAAACGGGTTTCCGGAAATAATTAGAGTCTTAATGGTTTTGTCCTCTAAAAGGAGCTGTCTTGCTTGTTGATAAATGTTTCTATAGGGAATAAAACGAATAGAAAAGCATTGCAGTAGGGAATATATGAGCGTAAGTGCTTTACTGAGATAGCGAAAAAGGGGCTTTTTTTGACCATAGATGAAGAACAGGTCTCTTAACGATGAGGTATAGGGTAGATAATGCGTTTCAGAGGAATTTGTTTTTATTACTTTACTTACTTTTGTGGTTGTTAGTCGCTGTGCATCGGTATATTCATCGCCATTCCAATTTCGAGTTACAACAATTGGGTAAAACCCAAATTCAGGCAAATATTTGCACCAACTTCCAATGCGTTGAGCCGCTGTTAGGTTGCATGGTGGAAAAAAATAGGAGATAATAAGTACTTTTTTCACGAGTAAAGTTTTGCAAGTTTATTCATTTCAATCTTTCGGTTTCCATATTCTAGAACAATATTGTAAGCTTTTTCAATCTTCTCAGATGATCGATGGGTTAAAACGCTTGTTATTGAAGTTGCTAGTTTTTCTGAATTATTTAAGGGCACTTTAATACAAGAGTTTTCGAATAGTTCTGAATCATAAAGTGGCAAATCTGAAATTATCAATGGTGTTTTTGCAGCCATAGCTTCTAATGCAGAATTTGGTGTTCCATCGCTTATAGGCGTCATTAGTACTAAGTGGGCTCTTTTTAAATGCATCCATAAAGCTTCTTGCTCAAAAAAATCAACGATTAAATAGTTAAGACTAATATTTTTTTTTAACTCCTCTAATTTGATCAATTGTGCTTTATAGTAGATCTCGTTATAGTTTTTACCTCTTATAAATACAAAAACGAAAGAATCTATTATGTTTTTATTTAGATGTAACAAAGCTTCTATTTGATAGTGAATATTATAAATAGGCGCCATAAACCTTGGCGACAAAACATAGTTTCTTCCTCGTAACTCTTCCAAGATTAGGGCAGGTTTGTCGATTTTGTCTATTGCCTCTACCTCTACACCGGTCTTTATAAGTACGCTGTTATTCACTTGAAACAACTCGTTTACTTTTTCAATTTGTTTGGAAGAAGTGCAGGTGATATATTTTGCTTTTTTAAAACTCCTTCTAAACAAATTAAATAAAAGTTTAAAATAAATACCTTTTAACCCGGCATGTGAAAGCAGTTCTGGAATAACAACCAAAATATCAGAACCGCGGGTTGTGATAATAGAAGGAATGGTGATGAAGTTTATCCAAAGCGCATAAGGCGCAGCAAAAAGAACATGCACAACATGGATGTTGTATTCTTTAATTATCTTGTTTAATCGCACAATTGATGTTAATGTATCAATCGGATGGCTTATGGAGAACGTTTCGATTGAGTCAAGCAGCGTTATATTATCTGCTAGCAATTGTTGTCTGGTTTCCGATTTGTGGTTTTGTGTTTCACCAATAGCAAAAACAGCAAATTCGTTTTTTTGGTCTGCGAAGTAGCGCATCCATTTCTGGTCATGAATGGAATCGGGGGTGCATATATATAGAATATTCTTCTTCATTATTTGTACACGGTAGTTGCCCACTTATTGAACACATATAATGCCCATAACTTATGCGTGTTGTCTGACTGACCAGTAATGTGTTTGTTGTAAATTAATTCAATATATTCTTTATTCAGCTTAATAAATGGATTTTCGTTAAAAATTACTTCTTCCACCTCGCTTTTCCATTCTCGTTTAATCCACTCTCCAATAGGAATGCCAAATCCCATTTTTTGTCGATAAATAAACGCCTTATCAAAATACTTTTCAGCAATTGTTTTGGTTATGTACTTATTCGTTTGATTTTTCATTAACGTGTTATAAGGAATTTGCGCAGTATATTCGATAAGCTTTTTATCCAAAAACGGAGTGCGTAACTCAAGGGAGGCAAACATCGAGGCACGATCGGTTTTTACCAAGTAGTCATTCGGCATTCTCGTTTTTACATTCGCTAATAATAGCGCATCGAAAGGATTAGATGTAAATTGGAGTGCTTCAGCAATTGCATTCCGATTCGTATTGGCAACAGCGTTTGATAATGATATGTCGTTGGTTAATGCGAATAGTTCATCCGTTGAAAATCCCATATTTCGGTATAGGGCAGAACCAATTGTTGTTGGGTCGCTATTCATAACTCCGAAGATATAATTGGCCTTTTCATTAAAACTAAATGGCGAAAGAAAGCGTGCTAAATATCGCATGCGATACCAAAACATCATGCGATATCCTTGATTGTAAGTGCGATATCCCGCAAAAACCTCATCGCCCCCATCGCCTCCAATAACAACCTTTACGTGCTGTCTGGCAAATTTCGAAATGTAATAGGTTGGGATTTGTGAAGAATCGGCAAATGGTTCACCATATTCGCCAAGCAACTCATTAACAACAGCGATAGAAGACGGGTCTATAATAACCTCATGATGTTTTGCCCCTATTTTATTGGCAACAATTTTAGCGTAAGGAAGCTCGTTGAAATTTTCATAATTAAAGCCAACACTAAAGGTGTTCAAGTTGTTGGTGAATTTGGCTGCATATAGGGCAACTAAACTTGAGTCGATACCTCCACTCAAGAAACACCCAACCGGAACATCGGCCACCAGTTTGTTTTTTACGGAATTCTCAATTAATGTTTCGCAGGTTTCGACCATTTCCGATTCTGATACCGACAGTTTGTTTTTATAATTGAGTTGCCAGTAACAATCGGTTTTTAAACCGTTTATTTTATCGAGTTTGCCGTAATGGGCGGGTAATAGCTTTTTTACTTCTGTCCAAATAGAATGCTCAGCAGGTGTGCACAGTTCGGCAAAATAATTGGCTAATGCGAACCGGTTAATAGAAAGATTAATGTTTAATGTATAGAAAGAGCGAATGTCTGAGCTAAAGGCAAATAAGCCATTCTCGTATAAATAGTAGAACGGTTTTTCGCCAAATCGGTCTCTTGCGAAATACAATGTTTGCGTTTTGAAATCGAACAGAGCAATAGCAAACATTCCGTCTAATTCGGTTAGCGCTTTTTCAAACCCCCATTCTTTATAGGCGGCAATAATAACTTCTGTGTCGGATGTAGAGGTAAAGCAATGCTTGCTTAGTCTCTCCTTAAGTGTTTTGTAGTTATAGATTTCACCATTAAAAACAATGCAAACATCTTTGTTTTCTGAAAACATGGGTTGTTTGCCATTCTCTGATAGGTCAATAATACTTAGCCTTTTGTGTGCAAAACCAATTTGGTACTGGGTATTGTTATCAATAAAAGAGCCGTCTTGGTCCGGACCCCTATATTTTAGAGGCGCAGCAAAACTAGTTAATAAATTGCTGTCTATCTTTGCGCCATTAAACGAAACTATTCCTGCTATTCCACACATGTTAACTCCCGTATATCGCTAATAATTGCTCAATATATGTTTTTATATCAAAGTTTTTCGCGAACTCTTGTGCAAAAAATGCGATATGTTTGTAAAGGTTTTTGTTGTTCCAAAGGGTAACGATTTGTTGGGCAAATGCTTCACTGTTTGTTCGGACGAGATATCCGTTTTGTCCTTCTATAATTAGGTCTCTGTTTCCTCCTCCATCAAGGGTAATTACCGGCAAACCTGCAGCCATAGCTTCTATTAGCGTTAGGCCAAAGGCTTCACTTTTAGCGGAATGGAGAAAAATCGAGGACTTTTGAAGAAGCGAAGGAACATCATTCCTTTTACCTAAAAGATGTACATGCTCATCAAGTTCCAATCGATTAATTTTGTTTAGAAGCTCATTTCTTTCCACACCATCTCCTACTATTTCTAAAGAAAAGGGAAGCTTTTTTTCTTTCAAAGTATTCGCAACGTCAATTAAAAAAGAATAGTTCTTGTTATCGTCTAAACGCCCAACAGCAATTAGGTTTAACGCTGTTTTTTCAACAATTGGATCGTAATATTTGTCGTATTCAATAGCATTAGGAAGCATTTCAACCTTATAGCCGGAAGTGTTTTGGGTGAAATAATTTTTTGTGTTTTCAGAAATAGCGATAAAAACGTTACCCCCGTTTAATTGGTATCGATTAAGTAAGTAGTTTTTTTCGTAAAGCCTTGCCAGATTTGTTTTGCTAAGCAAAGCAAACCCTTTGGGTGAATCGAACACCTTCATGTTGTCGTGGCAGTGAGTAAACCACTTTGCCTTAGTGTATATACAGCTTCTACTTATTATTTCTGCCTCAAAGAGGTGTGTATGAATAATGTCGGGTTTAAAATCGTTGAGGTAAGATTGCAGTTGACTAACAGAAAACCGATTCTTTTTCCATACCGACAAATGTATACTTGATGGAATAATTTTGATTTTGTCGTTAATGTGTTGTGTATCATACTCTATGTTGTTTTGAAACAATACAATGCGCACATCAATATTGTCTATTTTGTTTAAGAAAGCCACCATGTCTATTACTAAGCGCTCAGCGCCTCCCTTTTGTAAGCTAGGTATGATGTGTAAAATTCTCACAAGGGTTTGTATGATTTAACGATAGCGAAACGGTCTTTAAACTTCAAAAACCACTGCTCAAAATAAAAAAAAGAAAGGTGCGAAACAATCACTGTTACTGAAAAGGAAACAATATACAAGAGCGTATTATACCGAATTGGATTTTCTTTTATTGGCATAATCCAATCCATTACAAAGTAGATAGCAATCCAATGATAGACAAAAATACCATACGATATTTTCCCAAGGTAGTTGGTTGTTTTATAGTTAAACGAAAGTAGTTTTTTAGGATTTGTAGCAGTGTTTAAAATAATAACAGCGAAAAGGAAGGCGTAAAACTCGTCATTAAAGTAGGGAAGATGAAACCCCGTTAGCCAACCACCAAAACCTACAATTAATGCACCAATCTGAACAAATTTGTTGTAGATTATTGCTAATAGTCTAGTTATATTTCTGTTGTATATAAAGGCAAATAAGCCGCCTAAGGCCATACAGTTTATTTTAAAATACAAGAAGAATTCTTTTGTGTTCTTTAGATAGAGGAACCCATTATCGCCAGCTTTAAAAAAGTGAGCCGCAACATAATCACAAACATGAGGTAACAAAGCAATTGTGATTAAAATAAGCAACAATGGTGTTACAATGTTTTTGAATTGTTTTACAATCCATGGCCAAATAAGATAGAATTGTTCTTCCGTGCCTATAGACATTAAATGGTAGCCTCCTCCAATACCCAATATGCCAAAACTGACAAAATTGGGCATCATAAAAAAGTAGATGAGAAATGTAGGAATATTGTTGGAGATATTGTCCCAGTGTGGTTTTGCGAAATATTCGAAACGGATAACGAAGGGAAATATAAAGAGCAAGGAAAACACTATTAAATAGTAAATGGGCCATATACGTAAAGCACGCCTTGTATAAAACTTCAAAATATAGATGTCGTTATGTTTTTCTTTTTCTTTTAACAATAAGTAAGTGATTAAAAAGCCGCTCAAAACAAAAAACAGAATCACGCCTAAATGGCCTGATGTGTTTTTGTAAAAGGACCAATCCATTAAGTTGTTTATGCCGGCTGTCTTTTTGGAGAGTTCAATGTGTCCAAACAATACACTCAACGCACCAATGGCGCGAAGACTGTCGAGCCCTTCAAAATAGACTCTATTTTCTTGATTGTTCAATTGGATCTTTTATTATATTAAAATAATCAATATCGAGCGACTTTATACATAGTACACCAAGGGCTTCACTTTCAAAAGCCACCAAGCCCCAGGATTCAGAAATGCTCATATATAAATTGAGATCCACTACCCAAGAATGTTAAAATTCAACGAAAAAACTATTTGCATTCGTGTACTATTGATAAATAACGGAGCACATTCACTAAGAATTATATAAAAAATCATTTAATAGCAAAACTGCTTCTTTTTCCATAATCTTTGAGTATTCAATAAGCTGTTGATTCAAATTCATGTCCAAAACAACACTTATAGCCTTTCCTATTTTAAAAGGGTTGTCATACTGCTCAACAATTAATAAATCAGAAAGATAAGTTGATTTCTTTAAGTATTCATTATTGTAGCTAGTTAAGCATGGAACGCCTAATGATAAAGACTCTGTAAATGTTTGCCCCCCCATACCCTCACTAAAGGATAAGTGCATGTTTAAATGCATAGAACCTAAAAGACATAAAAATTCTTCATGATTCATGAGTTTATGAACAACTATTCTTTCTTTAAAAAAATGCTCAAAAAAAGTCCCGCTAGAAAATACATGGATAATAGCATTTTCTATTAGCAATGCCCCTGCAATTTGATTGATTATATTTTTATTAAAGGAATTATTTCCAAAAATTCCGATATGAATATTATTCTCACCATATTTATTGATAACTTCTTTTTTCTGAATTGGAATTAATTGAAGCCAATGAGCGTTAATACCGAATGATTTTCTACACCATTCAGCCAAACCTGATTTTACAAACCCCAACGCACTGATATCTCCAGAGGTACATAAATTAATTAATTGTTTGAATTGCTCTTGTTTAGATTCTTCATGTAATTCGGACAAAGCTCCATGAAATATAGTCTTAACTATAATTCTTTTATCTACTGTTTTAACTAAATCTTCAAAACATGGTGGAAAAGAACCTAAAATCAACTGCTTACATTTAACATCAATTACATGCTCTGCTATTTGCCTAAGATGTTTCGAAGAAATTAATAAATTGGAATAAAACGCTGGAATAATTACAGTATTTTCAGGAAACAAGTTTAGAATCGCATTTTTAACACCAAGATATGAAGTGCCGGTGTTGTCTAATGTTAAAACAATAGTGCTATCACCCGATTTACAAATTCTGTCTATTTGATCAATAACCGACAAATAGTTTTTTTGGTAAAACTTCAAGGTTTTATGCTTATTAATTATATTTATTATGTGTTTTTTCATGCTTGAAAAATGGAATCTGAAACTATTTTAGCAATCCCTTCTCCTTTAGCTCTTCTAACGACTTAAGGTATAAATCTGGCTCTTCCTCTTGAGTTATCAACCAATTCACAAATTTTTTCAACCCAGTTTTTATATCAAATTGAGGTTGAAAATTTAAGACATCTTGGATTTTAGATATGTCCGCAAAGTTATGTCTTATATCCCCAATTCGATATTGCCCATTGATAATTAAATTACTGTCTTCACAGATTAAGTCTTTCAAAGTTGAAGCTACTTCATAAACACTTGTTGGTTTTCCAAATCCTACATTTAGAATTTGATTAGTCATTGTATCGTGATTGACAGCACTCTTTAAAGCGTTTATCACGTCATCAATATAAACAAAATCTCTAGACTCTTTTCCATCTTCAAATATATATATATCCTGTTTTTTTCTAATTCTTTGGGAAAAAATAGAAATAATTCCTGTATAAGGATTTTTTAGGGATTGACCAGGACCATAAACATTTTGAAATCTTAAACCAAAAAAAGAAATATTGTTAGTCTTACAAAGACTTTCTAAATAATTTTCCTGAAAATATTTTGTCAAAGCATAAGTAGAAATTGGTCTAATCTTAGAATCTTCGTCAGTAGGTTGAACAAGTAGAGGTCTCCCGGTTTTGGGGTCTAAACATTCAAATCCCCCTTTCTCTAAATCATTTGCATTTCTACTATCTGGATAAATGATATGCCCAAGTTCATTCACATATTTACCCTCGCCATAAATAGACCTAGATGAGGCTAAAACAATTTTTTGGACAGTATCATTTTTCTGAAGAAGATCTCCAAGTATCGCAGTTCCTAAACAATTATTGCGGGTATAACTTTCGGCCTCATACATAGATTGTCCTGTTCCTGTTTGAGCGGCTAAATGAACGATTGTGTCAATGCCAAAATTTAGAGCATTCTGCCAATTCTCCTTATCACAAACATCGCCATGTATAAAATGACAATTATTTTTTATAAGATTATATGTATAGGATTCCTCTCCTTTTTGGCCATGAATTTGAGGGTCTAAATTATCAAGAACATAAACTTCATAGCTATCTTTTAATGCTAGAACTAAATTAGAGCCAATAAATCCTGCACCGCCAGTAATTAATACTTTTTTCATGTTTTTATTTAACTAGTATTCAAATTTTAAAAACTTCTTAGCACCTGATGTTTTTTGTGAGTAGGAAAATAAAATTTTCGGGAAGTATTTTACAAACATTTCTTTATCCATATCCAACATTTTTTTTGTATCCTGATTTCGACTTTTCTTGTTTACAAAGTAGAAGAAATTGTCTAAAATAATTGTGGTAAATTGTATCAACATACAAAACAAAAAATACAATCTTCCATAAATTTTCAATACTCCTAACCAATCTGAAATAATTATTTGACCATATCTCCAACCAGAAAAGTGATTCCCCATACTACCACCGTTATAATGTTTTACTGTACTCTTAGTTGTAAAGAAGTGCACATACCCAAGCTTCTTTAGTCTGTAGCACCATTCCACATCATCAAAATACATGAACATATCTTCATCAAAATACGCTTTATCTTCAGTGAACACTTTCGCATTTACTAAACCAAAAGGTATTCCCATCCATGCTGGTTGATGGTCTTTTAGATGAAGACTCAAGCGCTCTTCATCGGAGATTTTATATTGAAACAAATTTAATTTTATCGCTATTGGGTTGGCTCTCAAAAATCTTTTATAATTAATAAATTGTGTGTTAGAATTGTATTGAATGATGTTGTCGTATCCTATTATTTGACAACCGAGCATACCAACTTTTGTGGTTTTTTCTAATTCTTTATAATGGTCTAAAGTGATTTTTAAAGTATTCTCTGTAAGCTCTGTGTCATTATTGATTATCAAAATGTATTCCCCAATACTGTTATTAACGCCTATATTGTAAGCAATAGAAGTTCCTGCATTAAACCCTGAATTAATCCACTTTACAGAGGGAAAAGCGCTTTTAATTTGTTCTTCTGAATCATCATTTGAATCATTATCAACAACAATGATCTCAAAACTAACATCTTCAGTGAATTTGAAAATTGAGTCTATACAAATCAAGGTTAATTTCGGTTCTTTGTAGTTTACCATTACTATCGACAAGTCAGGTTTCATTATGTTGTTGTATTTTGAATAAAAAAGTGATTGGATAAACTTACGAGTTGCTTAACAGAAGATTAATGTCTTGAACTAATAATTTAGTCCTATACTCCATTCCGTTTTTTGTAAGATGGTATGGGGTGTTAAACAATAGCGAATCTGGCATAGTATATCGAGCAGGGCTACCAACAACAACAAAACTATCCTGTTGTAACCGTTGCGCAACCAAATCAATTTGTTTTTTTGAGTTATTAAAGGAAGAGTCTTGATAACAAGGAAAAGACAATACCAATCTCCCACCTTTTGCCTCTATTTGATCTTTAAAACTTCTTATTGCTAGAAAAACATTTACGTTAAGAGGGTCTTCAATTGTAAGAAATGGACTAAAATGCTCTCTGCTCATACCCCAATGCTTATCAACTTCTCCGAACGAATTGAAAGATTGAGCTCCATATATGACGCTTTTTTCTACATTAAAATATTCCTTATAGTTATATTTTGATAAGGAGTATTTAGGCAATGATTTTAATACAAAAAGCCATTGCTTAAAACCAAGTAGTTTATAGTCAGTTGGTTGTGCATCAAATACTGACCTAATCAATTCTTCACCATCGGATCCGTATGCGTAAGAGCCAAAGTATTGCTGATATTCGGGAATCAAAACAACTAAGTCTCCCTTCTTAATGTTTTGGGAGGCCTGATTCATCATATGTATTAAGCCAATTGATGCATGAATACCCATGTTTATAGGATGGAGGTGTAAAGAGTCTTGAATCAGTTGGCTGCAAATGCCAAAACTTAAGTTAGAGCCACCAACTAGTACAATTCGTGGAGAATCCACACTTTTAAGAGATATTTCTTTTTCTCTTATGGCCATTAGCAAGGAAGAAGAGGCCTTGGGGGTAACTGGTAAAAACAAACTTAGTCCCAAAAAAAGGATTAATGGTATAAAGAACCCAACAAATTTTGCTACAAACGTACCCATTACCTAAAATTGAAAATATATAAATTGTTGTTCTTTACCTGCGCAAAATAAAATAAAACAAATTAAAACATAGTATAGGAGGTGTCGAGTTACCCAATTTGATTTCGCTTCTATATTAGCCAAAGCATGATTCTGTTCACGCCCCAACCACTCAATAATAAAAAAGAAAAGAATGAGTATAGGCAAAAAGACACCAACTTTCCAAATCAGCCAATTATACGCCTCTATGTACGATGCTTTTGTTAGAATATTGCTAGCGATTTGACCTACAAAACTAAATGCTCCGGAAATTGTTTCTGATCTAAAAAAAATCCAAGCAAAAACAGTTAAAATGAAGGTTGTAGAAATTTGAATGGCTTCTTTAAAGCTGGGGAGAATTCTGTTTTTGGCAACTATGTCTAAATTGTTTCTATTCGTATTAAAAAAAATCGAAGGCATTATATACAGTGCATTTAATAACCCCCAAGTAACGAAAGTCCAATTCGCACCATGCCATAACCCACTAACTAAAAAAATTATAAACACATTTCTTACCTTTACTATTACACTTCCTTTGCTACCCCCTAAGGGGATATATAGGTAGTCTCTAAACCAAGAGGAAAGGGAGATGTGCCATCGTCTCCAAAATTCTGCAATATCTCTTGAGAAATAAGGGAATGAAAAATTTCTTAGAAGTTCTATTCCCAATAAGCGCGCAACGCCTAATGCAATGTCAGAATATCCTGAAAAATCACCATAGATTTGAAAGGCAAAAAACAAAGCACCTAAAAACAGGGTTATTCCTGAGTAGTCCGTGGGGTTGTCAAAAATAATGTTGGCAAACTCAGCACATCTGTCCGCGATTACTATTTTTTTAAACAAGCCCCATAAAATTTGCCGAGAACCATCAACAAATCTATTGTAATCAAAGGTTCTCTTTCTTTTAATTTGAGGCAATAAGTGTGTTGCTCTCTCTATAGGCCCTGCAACTAACAAAGGAAAAAAGCAGACAAATACAGAATAATTTATAAAATCTTTTTCAGCTTCAATTTTCCCCTTATAGACATCAATAACGTACGATAATCCATGAAACGTATAAAAAGAGATTCCAATTGGCAGTATTAGCTTAATGGTCCAAAAGTTTGTTTCAAGGCCGAAGTTACTTAGCACGGTTGTGAAGGACTCAATAAAGAAATTGTAATATTTAAAAACGATTAAAAGCCCCAAGTTTACGAACACGCTCAGTCCAAACCAAAACGTTTTAACTTTATGGTTGGGCGACTTTGAAATGATTTGACCAGAAAAAAAATCCAAAAGGGTAGAAAAAACCAATAAAAACAAAAACCGCCAATCCCAACAGGCATAGAAGAAATAGCTAGAGACAAGTAATAAGAAATTTTGAAGCTTCAAGTTCTTATTAAACAAAAACCAATATGCCAAAAACACAATTGGAAAAAAAAGAGCAAATTCTAGCGAGTTAAAAAGCATTTTGTTTTATAACTTTTTTTTTAGTTCTGTAATGTGTAATACCATTTAAATGATAGTTTAATAATTCAAATGTAGTTTTTTCCCCCATTGGGTAACGAGGCAAGTGCATCATTGTACAATTGTTTGTTTTGAACAGATTGCCCGGATGATTCATCACGGCTGTTTTAAATTGAAATTGCTCTGCAATTTTCCATTCACAATCAGCGGCATCATCTAATCCGCCATACGGATATGCAAAATGGTAAATGTTTTGTTGTAGTATTCTTTCCCGTTCTAGCTTCGAATCTATAACTTCTCTGGAGGCCTCTTCAAAAGATAAATTTGCCAAAGAGAGATGATTGACAGTGTAGGCTCCATTATTGGCGATTGGCGCTGAAGACAGTTGCTTTAACTCTTCCCAAGACAATGCAATGTTTTGTACTTGGTGCTTAACCTCATCCTCCGATAATTTAAAAAAGTCGTTAACCGCAATTTTTCGTTCGGCATACGTCATGTTCTTGATTTTTTGTTAGAATTTCAATTTTATTTTAACACTTAGCGATATATCAGGGTGAGGAATAGCTCGCTAAGGACGATGTTTTATTTCTCTTTACTTTATTACTCTCTCCCACCCGTTCACAGCGAAGTGACGAATCCCATTTAAGGAATGGGATAAACGTTCTTGGGATACGGAATCTCCTAAAGCATATCTTGGGAGTGTCCAACTATTGTTTTTGTGTTGTAGAAACACATTCCCAGGATGGTTGAGTGTTGCGGTGTGAAAGCCTAATTTTTTTGTTATTGCGTATTCTCTTTTGCCGGCATCTTCTAATCCACCATAGGGATAGCATAGGTGCTTAATTTTTATGCTTAATTTTTCCTCTAATTCTATTTTACTTTGAGAAATTTGATAAACCATATCTTCAAAAGATTGATTAGCTAATGATAAATGATTCATGGTGTGAGCACCTATTGTGGCTAAGGGTTCCTTTTTGAGTAGAGCTAATTCGTCCCACGTCAATGCTATATCCAAAGTTTCTTGTACAATGTCTTTTTTATCTTTAGAGAAAAAAGATTTCGAAATATTATTTATCTGATCCAAAGTCATGTTTTTTATTTCTCCACGGATTTTGTCAAAAACCAGCTGTTTTTGAGCTTGGGTTTCAATAATCATAACTTCTTCTTGAAATGTTATGGTCTCACTCTTTATCAAAATGTTTTCCAACCAAAACCACCATAAATTTGCTTCTTGATTAGGAAAACAGTTGGTAACATAGACGGTAAACGGAACTTGATGCTTTTGAAAAATGGGTAATGCGTAAGTAACATTGTCTCTGTATCCATCGTCTAAGGTGATACAAATGCATGGACGCGATGGTTTTTTTCCTGATTGTAGTATTTGATATAGCTCGTCAAGCGAAATAAATTGATATCCTTTTTGTTTTAAATCCTGTATAGTAAGCTCTAGGAATGATGTTGAAATAGCTAAGTCTTTATTTAATATAAATTCATTGCGTTTAGCTTCTGGCAAAACCCTGTGGAGCATAAAAATATGTGCAATTCCTCCTAAAAGTGGTTTTGATAGAAGGCCATTCGTTTTCACAAAAAGACCTAGTAATTTTTGTTCTATCCAGTTCATAGTTTAAAATGTATCATTATCTGAAGAAGTAAATTTCATTTTTTCTAGGGGTATTTTATTGGTAAAATTTACCCCTCCAATGGCGTGTGTAGCCTCAAGTTTTTGACCTAGGTTAGCAAAATAACGGGCTAAACGGGTTTCAGTACTTCCTTGAAAACGCAGGTGTGGAATAAACATTTTTGCTGCTATTTTTTTTAACTCACGGATCGCATTGTTCCATTCCTGTTCAGTGGCCAATTCTATGTCTCCAATCACTAAAAAATCAGTATTAAAATTGACCCAAAGATTCAACCCTGACAGCTGGATCAAATAATTTTTTTCGTATGTTTTGTAGTTGAAAAAAGCAGTTGATCGGTCAATCACGGGTGTGTTTTCTGTAAAACAAGAGCTCTGAAAAGGTTTTCCTTTTACAAAATTCGATAGGATGCTATCGCCTCTTTCATAAAACGATTTTTCCGACATTTTAAACCATTTGTTTAGACGATAAAAAGAAATTGTTCTGACACGAACACAATACGCTTCGATATCGTCAAAATGAATCCAGTCTAGGTTCTTTACAAATCCAGGATAAGAATTATTATTAGGAAAGCCAAAGACTAGATGAATGCCAATTTCTTTACAATAGTTATAGGTTTCGAGTGCCAATTGAGTAAATAACCCTTGTCCCCTGTGATTCGAGTGCGTCATGGTATTGCCCGATTGCGCCACTAAAAATTTTTCGTTTTGAAAGGTGCAAAAGCAAGGAAAAACCCCATAAAAGGCAGCAGCCTCATTGGTTTCTTTATCATATGCAGTAAATCCTACAAAAGCATGTCCTGTAAAGCCCGTGTCAAATTTTGCTATTAAGGCTTTCACCGTGGTCGGCTTTCCGAAAGCATTCTCATACAATGGTACAAGGTCTTTAATATTATCTATACTTAATTTTTCGAAGCTGTACTTCATTATTTAAATAAGTTTTTAATAAAGCGATAGGGTTTCAACAAAAAATTTCCAATTCGATAATCCGGAGTTTCTAGGAGTTGCTTTTTTTGGTAGTATATACTTTCAAAACATTGCGCTAAGGCAACAGCATGTTTTTCAAACACATACTTTTTTATTTTTTCTAAATTTTTATTAGCGACTTGGTATGTTCTAGAATCGTGATTCACACGCACGCTAAAAAAAAGCAAATCTTTATGTTTTAATTTCCATTTTGACAATCCAGCTCTTAACCAAAATTCCCAGTCTTCTAGGCCAGGCATACTTAAATAAGTATCATAGCCTTGTATCTCCTGCCACATTTGCTTTCTGATCAATGCCGTAACGGCAATTTGATTCATTAAAAACTGTTTTTCTAATTGAAAATCATCTTGTTTTTTGACTCCCTTCTTTGATCCAAACCAGCTAAAGTCCCCGTATACTGCTCCAACTTCTGAATTTTGGAATATTTCATTAACGGTCTCTTGAAGTGCGTTTTTTTGAATTAAATCATCAGCGTCTAATGGAACAAAAAATGCTGCTTTGGTTTTCTCAATAGCATGATTCCTAGCCACGCTAGGTCCAGCATTATCTTGATACAATACATTTACATTTTCCAAACATTCGAACTCCTTGAGTTTTTTTAGGCTATTTTCATCAGTGCTGCCATCATTTACAATCCAGATATCATAATTTGGGTAGGACTGATTCAAGATAGACTCTATTGTTTCTTGAATAGTAGCTCCTGCATTATAGTATGCAATGATGAATGATATGAGCGGCTGAGTGTTTATTTGAAGGGTCATTTATGAATAAAATATGCGTCTGAATCGTACTCAAAGCCTTTAAACAAACTGTTTAGTGGGTAGCCAGAAACAAGATGTTGGTGAGAGGCGTAAGGGTCGTTTTCGGGGTTTACAATTGTTTTCTCATTTTTTGAATAAGTCAAGTAAGGGAAAAAGTATTTGTGTATAACTACATTAAATATGGTCATTTCCTTATATGTTGATTCTTCTGACTGTAAAATGTATTCAATTACTCTTGCCAACACAAAAAGCATCGTATCTCTATTTCCACCTACAATTCCGACATTATAGAGTGGCTGAAAATAAAAGGATTTTGGTAATTGTATTTGTGTTTCATTCTTAAATTTCTCAATTTCTTCTAATATCCAGCCTGATAATCGTATTTTATTAGCGTTATCTCTACCGATAAACAACTTTTTTTTATCACAAACTAGATGAAATGGGTTTTTTGTGACAGTAACATCTCCAATATCGGTGAAGAAAGCTTTCTGAATATTTGTTGCTTTTATAAACATGTAAAAAGTAATCCATCGCTCATCAATTAACGGATGATTACCAGGATAAAATCTTCTGAATTTAATGTTCTCCGTTTCATACTCATTAATAAATTGCTCATCAATGCCATCGTGAATAATAATTGCATGAATACTCAATTTTTTTACGCTCTCGTACCAATTTTTGATGTACTCAAAGTTGGCTTTTCCTTGGACCTCTCCAGTTTGGGGATTTTCTTTATGAATAAAATAGCAAGAGAAAATAACGTTTTCAAGGCTATTGTCTTCCTTTTCTATTTGAACATTTCTTGGTGAAGATGCGTGTAATGTTTTGTAATCAATCGTTATCTGAACGTTTTGTGTTTTTTTTTGGAAAAGGAATCTTTGTCTGTTTCGTTCAAACAGATTGTAAATGCTTATTGTGCTAATGTGTTTCCAATAAGAGGAGAGTTGTTTTAAAAAGTAGATCATAAAAGTTTTTCAAAAATTACCCCTTCAATAGTTTTTATATGTTCTCGTATGTTTCGAGTTCTAGAAATGGTTTCAAATTGCAGCTTGCCAATTTCAGAACCTTTTTCTCCGTTTGATAGGACCCAAAATGATTCTTTTACGAATTCATCTAAATCGCTGTAAACAGGAAAGGCCGGATGCTTTTGCAACTTCTGTTTGGGTGTGAAATTCCAAAATATTTGAGGCGTTTCGGTCATGCAAATATCAAAGCTTGCATATCCACCGGGGGCACCGTAATAACTGTGAAACCAAACCAAATCTAGCTCATCTTCAACGGCAGTGTTTTGTATATCATTTTGATGGCCTCTAAAGTGCACACAATCTTTTATATCTAAGTAGTCTATACAGTCGTTAAACCGAAAAGCTAAAGGTTCTCCAGTCCCATAAACATATAGTTCGGCATCACAACCTCTTGCCCTTAAAAGGTGTAAAGCATAATAAAACAGGTCCAATGGTTTATGAATGGTTAGTCGTGTAAACAGACCAATTTTCTTTTTTTTGTTATTAGAAACATGTTTTTTTTGTTTAGGAAATACTTGGTTACAGTCAATTGACAAAGGAATATAGGTGTGTTTGTAGTCTTTAAAACTGACCAACTCATTTTTTATTTCTTCGCCAGAAAAGCCGGAAACGAAATGGTAGCTATTTGTAGTGTCAAATTGAATATAGTTGTCTGGAACTTGAAAACGGGAGTTGTGAATAAAAATCATCGATTTTTGAAAAACAATATTGTCGAGATATTGACAGGTGTTTCTAAAAGTATACTCCCCAAAAAACAATATTTGGTCAAAGTTTGATGTGTATTTTGCTAAATCAATCTTTATCTGTTGATGCGGTTTCTTGTATTGTATGGTTTTGCCTAAATGGCGAAACCAGCTTCTTTTTCTTTTTAGTACAAAATC
This sequence comes from Chitinophagales bacterium, assembly GCA_044226285.1. Lineage (GTDB taxonomy): Bacteria > Bacteroidota > Bacteroidia > Chitinophagales > LD1 > CALAYL01. The sequence goes on from JBGAHI010000001.1 coordinate 195,499, forward strand.
ATTCAAGAATGTTACTCTGGAGTTAAGAGCAATATGTTTGCTGTAATAATAATCCTCCTTATCGGGGTCCCCGTTTAGGGGTAAGCAACACAAAATTTCAACACTAAACCGACTTCGATCAATAGTATTGTTTATGTCAAAAGCCTGTCTCTCTCCTCCTGCTTGCCAGAACTCAGAAACCACAAACAATAGTTTTACCTTATTGCTCATCGAAAAAAAGTTTAACGGTGTCGCAAATAAACGTTACATCTTCATTAGTCAATTCAAAGTAGAAGGGCAAACGTATTAATGTGTCAGTATATCTATCACAGTTATCAAGCGCTCTTCCATCGTGCTTTGCGGCATAAAAACTGCTTTTATGAAGGCTGATATAATGAAAAACAGCGTGTATATCATTTTGTTTGAGGTGCTCTATCAATGCTGTTCTCGTATTCAAGTTATCTACAAGAATATAAAACATGTGCGCATTGTTTGTTGAACAGTCTGGTACATTAGGCAAAGATAATGCCTTGTTTTCCGATAAAGGAGCTAGATTTTCGTAATAAAGTTGCCAAATTTCTTTTCTTCTAGCCTGAATTTTTTCAAGGTTCTCCAGTTGTGCAAACAGAAATGCGGCAATGATATCTGAAGGAAGAAATGAAGATCCTATATCTACCCAACCATACTTGTCTACCTCTCCCCTGAAAAACTTACTTCTATTCGTTCCTTTTTCCCGAATGATTTCAGCCCTTTCAATAAATCGCTCATCGTTAATTACCAACATTCCTCCTTCACCCGAAACAATGTTTTTTGTTTCGTGAAACGAAAAAGCAGATAAATGCCCTATACTACCCAATGGCTTGCCTTTGTAGAAAGAGTCAATAGCTTGAGCAGCATCTTCAACAACAAACAAATTATACTTGTTTGCTAAAGCCATAATAGCATCCATATCGCAAGCTACACCTGCATAATGTACAGGAACAATAGCTTTAGTTTTCTCCGTTATCAATGCCTCTAGTTCAGAAACATTCAAGTTTGGATTATTGCCCATTGAATCGGCAAAGACAATTTTGGCGCCTCGCAACACAAAAGCATTTGCTGTTGAAACAAAAGTATAAGAGGGCATAATCACCTCGTCTCCGGGTTGAATGTCAATCAGAATGGCGGCCATTTCCAAGGCATCCGTACAAGAGGTTGTAAGTAAACACTTTTTGAACCCGTATTTTGCCTCTAGAAGTTGATGGCACTTTTTGGTAAACATACCGTCTCCGGATATTTTCATGCTTCTTACGGCCTCTTCAATGTATTGCGTTTCTACCCCAGTAAAATACGGTTTGTTAAATGTTATCATATTCTATGTAATTTTGCAGGACAACCAATGTAAAGTCCCTTTTCAATAATATTTCTAGTAACAACACATCCCGCTCCGGTAGAAATATTGTTTCCGATTTCAATATTGTCAATCACGGTTGTACTTACCCCGAGAAAGCAGCATTCGCCAACATGAGTAAATCCTGCTATTGTAACGCTTGGGGCTAAAAAGCTATGCATTCCAATAATAGCATCATGCGCAATGGTACAACTTAGGTTAAGTAAAACGTTTTCTTCAACAACAACATTTTTGTCAATAACGGTGTTCGGATACAAAATGGAGCCGGCTTTTATGGTTGCAGATTTGTCGACAATACAACTTGAGTGGATTATTTTTCCGAAAGGGATACTATTTGACCAAAAGTCATACAACTCTTTTCGTTTTGTTATATGCTTATAGCCAACGCCTATAACTATTTCATGTATTGTGTTTTGGTTAAAAGCGAGTTGTATGTCTTTCACTTTTCCTAACACTTTAATACCTTTAACTTCTGATGTATCGGCAAAATCGTCAAAAAAAAACACGTTTGAATAATGCCCGTCTTGAATAGCAAAGTTAGCTATTTGTTGTCCAAGTTCTCCTGCTCCTATGATTCCTAAAGATTTCAAAGCAAATCAATTTTTCTGTCGGCACAATAAATCAAGTAGCCTGATCGATCGTTACTGTTAGTAATCTCTATCAACGAATGGTTGAATATTTCTTTCTGTACTTCGAAGTCGTATTTCGTGTCGAAATAAGGTTGAATCTTTTCCGTGTTTTTGCATAAGAAAAACACGCCCGAGTACCTTTTCGATTCAATATGTTCTGGTAAACGGAAAGCATCGGTAGCCACTTCTATTACTGCTTTTAAAAAATCAAAACCCGTAGAAAGTTCTACTAAATGAGAGCCAATAAAATCTCCGCCCATTCTAGCCCCTACTTCAATAACAAAAACATTGCCATCAGCATCTATTTTTAATTCCGTATGACTGGCACCGTTTTCTATTTGAAGGGCATTTAATGAATCAGTCGTTATACTACATATTTTATTGTATGTAGCTTCATCAACCTGGCTCGGCTGATGATGTGCAAGCTCTACAAAGTAAGGAGCACCGGTGGTTTGCTTATCGGTTACCGCTAGTATAACATGTTCTCCATTGTAAGAGATACTTTCGACACTCACTTCATGACCCACAATAAACTGTTCAACAAGAATGTTTTTTGAAAAGGATTCTTGTTGTGAATTTATAAATGCGCTTTCAAGCTCTTCCAATTTACTTATCAAATGAATCCCGCGACTTCCCGATCTATCTGTTGGTTTGATGATATAGGGCAATGAAAAATCTTTGGAAATGTGCGTAAAAGTATCAACGAGTTGATACTGCGGGATAGGGACGCTGTTTTGTTGTAGCGTTTCTCTCATTTTAAACTTATCAGTCGAAACACTCGCTGAAAAAACTGAATTTCCTATCAGATTCATTTCTGTTGCCACATAGGCAATTGTTGTAACCGGCAAATCGGTTGCTATAGTAAGAACACCATCAATATTTACTTGTTTACAGACGTCTAGAATTGCCTCTTTTTCAGTAACAGAAATCGGATAAAAAAAATCTGCATATGTATCACAAACGGCCCCCTCTTTCCATGCAAAACAATGGGTTTCTATGCCCAATTCTTTTGCCTTTAAGACAAGTGGTAGCTGCAAATAACTAGCCCCTATAATTGCTATTTTTTTTTGTGCCATGCTAAAATAGGTCGAACTACACCATTTACTTTACCCAAATATCCTAAATCTCTTTTGCCGTCTTTTACTTCAAAAGAAATGATGGCCTCTTTTTTGTATAAAAGTCTTTTGCCGCTTGTTGAGATATATATGTTCAGCAAATAAACACCATCGTTTAAAAGATTGCCCGGAATAACACACGTAATAGTTGCACTTTTACAGTTGGCAACATCGAAATCATAACCTGTGCCAAAAGCAATAATCTCCTGATTATTTACAAAGTCTATTGCAACAAATAAGGCACTCTCGGCACTTGTATTCAAAAGTTCCATTTCAATCAACACCTCATCTTTTAAACCAATCTCATTTGGCATTGCCTTCATACTAAGTATTTTCACTTCGTCATTCCCTATAGCCTCTTTTTTATCCGAGAAGGAAAAAGAAGTTTTAACAGATGCCGCATTGAGCGCAAGATATTGGTTCACTGTTTCGTTTATGGAGCCTTCCGAAGAAATGGTCCCTTGATTCATTAAGATGCCTCTGTTGCATAGCGCCTGAATAGAAATCATATTGTGACTTACAAACAATATTGTTCTTCCTTCCCCTTTACTCACATCCCCCATCTTTCCCAAACACTTCTTCTGAAACTCAGCATCACCAACAGCAAGCACTTCGTCAACAATCAAGATTTCACTTTCTAAATGGGCGGCAACTGCAAAGGCTAATCGAACATACATCCCCGAAGAATAGCGCTTTACGGGTGTGTCTATATATCGTTCAACACCAGAAAAATCAACTATTTCGTCAAATTTTCTTTTAATCTCGTGATGCTTCATGCCAAGTATGGCACCGTTTAAAAAGATGTTTTCCCTTCCTGTTAATTCTGGATGAAAACCTGTTCCAACTTCCAACAAAGAAGCGATTCTTCCTTTCACTTTTATACTACCGGTAGTAGGGCTGGTTACTTTTGATAAAATTTTCAGTAACGTAGATTTACCGGCTCCATTTCTTCCAATAATACCAACAGCGTCACCTTTGTTTATTTCAAAGTTTATATCCTTTAACGACCATACATAATCGGAGTTTCCTTTGGCTGTTCGGTCATTGACATCTCCGATTTTTAAAGTAGGATCTTCTTTCCCTTGTAATTTAGCCCACCACCTATTCAAATCATGCGAAATCGTACCTGTCCCCACTTGCCCTAGACGGTATTGTTTCGATACATTTTCTACTTTTATTACAACTTCGCTCATAGTATTATTAAACTGTGTCCATGAAAGTTTTCTCAACTTGGTTGAAAACTACAATGCCTACAATTGCAACCAGCATGGAAAAGCAAATGGAGTAAACAATTCCACCAACTAAAAACTCACCTTGATCAAACACACTGTATTTAAAATTTTCAATGATGGCTGTCATCGGGTTGAGCAACAATAATGTCCTTAATTTTCCGCTAGTGCTACTTAGTGGGTAAATCACAGGTGTGGCATACATCATCAACTGAATCCCAAAAACCAGTAAGTAGCTTAAGTCTCTGTATTTGGTGGTAAGCGATGAAAATAAAACGCCAAGTCCAAAACCAAGCACGGCCATAGTTAAAACATAAAGGGGCAAAAGCAATATTGAAAAATTAAGACTAAACGATTGTGTGCCTAAAATTAGGAAAGCAATATAAACCAATACAAAAAGCGAAAGCTGAATAGCTAGTTTAATAAGACTTGAGAAAACAATCGATATGGGTGTTACAAGCCTAGGAAAGTACACTTTGCCAAAAATTCCCGCATTAGACACAAAGGTATTGGATGTTTTGGTAAGACAATCTGCAAAGTAGTTCCAAAGCGTAATTCCCGACATGTAAAACAAAGTGGCATTAATCCCATTGGTAGACAGTTTGGCTATTTTGTTGAACACAAATAAAAAAGTAATTGTTGTGAAAATAGGCTGAATGAAAATCCACATTGGTCCAAGGATGGTCTGCTTATATTGAGAAACAAAATCTCGCCTTACAAACAACAAAATCAAATCTCTGTAGTGCCAAATTTCTTTGATGTTAACATCAAAAAGCGACCGTTTGGGTTCTATAACCTCGGTCCATTGCGTTATGTTTTCTTTGTTGTTCAATGGTCTTATAGTATAGATGAATATATGCAACAGGAATATCTCAGTTCAGGGTTTCTGAAAACCTGTTACAAGCGGGCAAATATACATTTTTTAGCGAAAGAGCTTAGTTCTGCTCCGTTGGCTATTATATAATAACAATTTCACATCTGTCGCTATTCAAAAATGCAGGATACCAACCGGCAGAAATGGATATGCGAAATTGATGCTTCCCTTTCGGTAGATCGGGTATGGCAATGTTTAACGTTTTGGCCTGCCCATCAAAAAAGGAAGCGTTAATAAAAACGTTAGTTACAGATTCCCCGATTTGTTTTTTTGCATCAAAAAACTGAACACTGATTTTGGGTAAGCTAGAACTATCGATAGACAGGTTTGGCATTTCATCAAAGCCTAAGAAGGGTAGAACGGATATGTTTAGTGTGTCTAGCGGTTTTGTAGAATAGCTTTTCTTTTCGGGAATAAATCGAATAGGGGAATAAGTAAGGAATGGATCTTGAACAAGCGTTGTCCATGTTCTGTTTACCGTTACCACTGAATCTTTATAAGCATCTCTCCAATTTAACACCAGTAAAACCCTTTTTCCAAAAAGTTTTTGATCGGATTTCCATAAATCGTATTGATTGTGTCGCCCAACGAGGTTCGTTAAACACACGGCTTCTTTACCTGTGTAGTAGGTGTACTTGGCGGCTTTTTGATATGAGTCCATAAAGGCTATAGGTAAACCATTCGCTTTAGCTTCCATTTGTGAAGCCCAAGTTTTCCATCGGTGAAAATCGGTTTCAAATTGCAGCGACTTCGGTAGGAAATCATAGACTAAGAAAATTCTTGCTAGCATCACCAGCGGGAAGGAAATGCAAAAAATAATATGAATGGCTTTTTTCCATTTTTCACGATCTTCTGTAAAGCTATAGCCAAAGTAAACTAATGGAATAAAGCCCACGTTTGTCCAATTCGATTCTACTCGTCCTTTAAAACTCATCAAAAAGAAAAACACAAATAGGCCAACCCCAAAGGTTTTCAACGAAAACTCAAAAGCGGTTTTTGTTTTGAAACGAAACAGAGCAAAAAGCAAAATAACCCCAATTAACGGCCCGGTAAAAAGCAACTGCGTTACAATGTAATCCAATGTGTTTTCTATCTTGAAGTTTTCACCCACGGAACGTTCTACTAAATGATAATGAAAACTTACCCAGTTGTGCTGTTGTTGCCAGAACAAGTGCGGCAGTCCTAAGAGTATCACAAGACTAACAAACCAATAAAAAGACTTTCGTTTAAGAAGTTGGGGCTGAACGATAAGTGAAAACACTAAAATCAAAACTGCGTGATATTTCGAATAAATCATGCCGGCTGAAACAATTGCCAATAGTGTTGCCAATAAAATAGAATCGTTCTTCAAATATTGCTTTAATGCGAAGAAGAAAAGCATTGCAAAAAACATCAGCGGCAAATCAGGCACAGCAATAATGCCTCCGATTTGTAACACAAAAACCGACAGAATAATCTTCCAAAAAAGCAGTAGGTTTTTTGGGGCAACTAGCTTTTCTAATAGATAAATAAAAACAAGATTCATCAATACAACCACCAAGCGAACAAAAATCTCTTGATTTCCGAAAAGTGTTCCAATGCGTATAATCCAAGCAATCATTGGCGGATGATCGTAGTAACCCCAAGCTAAATGCTTGGACCACAACCAATAATACGCTTCGTCATGAAAAATATCGGTGAATGCGGCTTGAAGTATGGCAACAATAAACCAAAGTAGAAACCGATACTTTAAAAGCTGTTGAATCATGTTGTAAAATAAAAAAAGTCCGAACAACTGTCCGGACTTTTACGGTTTATCTTTTCAATGATTACGGTAAAGAATTTTTGAAAGCTACATATTCTGTAGTTTCTACATTTGTTGTTGGCACATTGCTACAACCTAATTCTGTTGATTTTGAATTGATGTTTTGTACGCGATTATCGGGGTTGGGGTGAGTACTCAAAAAGACAGGAGGGGTACTCGTTCCGCTGGCAATTATTTTTTGGAAGAAATCTTGAGCACCGTTTGCTCTATAGATAGTTGGACAAAGATAAGTTACCGATTGCGCATCAGCATCTTTCTCATCAGCTCTTGAAAAGCTCAAATTAACGAGGCTTGAAGCAATTTGCGTTAGCTGATTTTGATTGTTGCCTAACACCACATCTAGCAATGTTTGAATACCATACTGTTCCGTCATTTGTGTGGTAGAGTGTCGGTGATCAGCATGGCCCATTTCATGGCCAATAACTCCGGCAAGCGAAGAGGCATTATCTAAATATTTAATCAATCCCGAATACACAAAAATATAACCTCCCGGTGTGCAAAAAGCATTCTGTGTGTTATCGTCTTTGATAATGTATAGTTCCCAGTCGAAGTCATCTTTGTGTTGAACCTTTCCACTGTTCAAAATTCTATCGCGCATGGCATCCATGTAGGCATACTGGCTAGAATATTGACTTCTACTCAACACCGGATAGGTGGTTGGGTCGGCTAAAATCTGATCACGTGTTTGTTGACCCAGTTTTTTATCGTCCTCAAGCGTAAATAAATTGATGTCTCCCTTTTTACATCCGGTAAAAAGCGTAAGCATAACAAAACCGGAAAGAATTACTTTTTTCATTAAATATCATTTGTAGATGAGTAAACAAATTAAATGCCAAGCCTTAAACGACTTGTGTTTTTTTGCTTTGAATGTGTAGCTTTTGTTGAATCATAGATACCAGAACATCAATGGCGATGTGGTTTTCACCACCTTGTGGAATAATTAAATCGGCAAAACGTTTGGTGGGTTCTATAAATTGTTCGTGCATAGCTTTCACAATCTGGTAGCGATTAATCACGTCTTGGGCCGATCTTCCACGCTCCAACATATCGCGCTCAATAATACGAATCAAACGATCATCTGAATCGGCATCTACATATACTTTGATGTTGCAAAGGTTGCGAATCTGCGCATCGGTAAACAAGAGAATTCCTTCTACAATGACAATGTGCCGCGGTTCGATCTTTGTTGTTTTTTGCTGTCGAGAAGAGGTTACATAATCATAAATAGGCTCCTCAATCGCTTGTCCTTTTTTCAGGGCTTCAATATGCTTTACTAACAGTTCAAACTCAATGGAATTGGGGTGATCAAAGTTTATTTTTCGTCTTTCTTCCAATGACAGATGGCTATTGTCTCTATAGTATGCGTCTTGTGATATTACGGCTACTTCATTTCCCGGGAAAAAATCAAGAATTTTCTTTACCACAGTGGTTTTTCCGGAACCGGAACCTCCGGTGATGCCGATCACAATTGTTTTCATAAGTGTTAGAGATTGGTGCAATTTACAATTATCGACCGATATCAAAAAGTTACTGCCTTATTTTGTTTGTTTTGGCTTCAAAGCTCTATAGATAATGCGTTGCAAATCACCACGAATATTCATACGTACTAATTTTGGATTTTCTGCATCCGGATAAACCCTGTTCGAAAGAAATACAAAAGTGAGCTGACTTACAGGGTCGCTCCATACACATGTTCCGGTGAATCCCGTGTGCCCAAAAACGTTTAGAGGCGTTCCTTCCCAAACATTTGGTTTTTTATTCGGATCAGATTCTGGTTTGTCGAAACCTAAGCCTCTTCGCGAAACGGCAGAATGCTGTTTGGTGAAGAGTGAAATAGTGCTTGCGCTCAAAAAGCGTTTCCCGTTATAGGTTCCTCCATTGAGCAGCATTTGCATGATTTGAGCTAAATCGACAGCGTTTGAAAACAACCCGGCATGACCCGCAACGCCTCCATACATAGCTGCTCCGGGGTCGTGTACATATCCGCGAACGGTTTGTTTGCGGAAAATTTTATCGTCTTCCGTTGGTGCAATTTGTCGTTTTTCGTACCAATTCAATGGGGTGTAGCCCGTTCGCATCAATCCCATAGGTTTGTAAAAACATTCGGAAACATAACGATCTAATGGCTGCTGAGTAATGTGTTCCACCACTTTTTGTAAGATGTAAAAATCCAAATCGCTGTACACATAGCCCTGATTGGATTTCACTTCGGAGGTATACATTTTCCGCCACATCGAATCGGCATAGTCGTTTCTGATGTAGAGGTTCTCGGCCACCGGAGTAGAAAATTTACCTTCGGGAATAGTGCGATAATACTTTGAAAAGTTAGTATCAATCGTTGAGCGAAAAAACTCGAAGAACGGTTTCAACCCCGCTTGGTGTGTAAGAATATCGGAAATCACTAAGCCCTTAATGGTGGCACTGTCGTCAAGCGTTAAATACTCTCCAACAGTAGCATTCAGGTCGATTTTTTTCTCGTCAAACAATTTCATTACCGCCAATGTAGTAGCCGCTACTTTGGTTATAGATGCTAAGTCGTACAAATCAGTAGTAGCAACTTTTGCCCCTTCGTTGAATTTATTGCCATAGGTTCTGTTCCAAACCAATTGGTTGTTTTTCACTACAGCCACTTGGCACCCCGGGTAAGCATGGGCAATAAGCCCGTTTAACACCACTTCATTGATTTCATTGAAGTCGATGGTTGTACTTCCTACATCTTCCGGTGTAGCTATTTTCAATCGAATAACCGTGTCGGATTTAACACCCATACCTGCTTTAAAACGAGTGCAGGCTGTTACAGGTAATTTACCGGTACAACGAATTCCTCCCAACAGCGCATTTGCAGCAGCCAGTTGTGTGGCATCATTATCTTCGTAAGCAACGAGAATGTTCTTTTCGTTTTCAAAATATTTCAGCGCGTAAGGCGAGCCAAACAGAACAATAATGATGTTGGTTTTTTCACCCAATTGATGAATGAAATTTATTGTTGCGTTACTAAGTCCGTAGTTTTTACTAGCCAATCGGCTCATGCCATGAACGCCAATAACCACTAAATCGTGATTGGCAATTTCTTCTGCTTTTGCTTGATATTGCACATCGTTTTCTTCACTAAAGAAATATTTGTCGCCTACCAAAAACTGTTCTAGGTGATTCTGAAAATCGGAAACACCTTTATTGTCGATAGCTAACGTGGCTATTTTTTTGTAACTGTTTTGCAGAGGCAGCATACCTTTTTCAGAAGCAGCAATGGTGATGGCATTATTGTAAAGCTCTTGACGCAAAACTCTTTCTGTCGGACTGTTCAAGCTGTCAACCAAATCGGTTAAATCAATACTTTGGCGTTCATGCAAACCTAAAATGTATTTGTAGGCTAAAATCTTCTTTACCTTTTCTTCAAGGGTATGCATAGCAATTACCCCATCTGTAATGCCTTGTTTGATTTTGGTTATGCCCATTTCAGCATTTTCCGAAAACTCCAACACATCGTTCCCGGCAACGAAAGCCATGGAATCCAAGGTTCCGGGAGCGAAAGCATTGGCGGCTCCTTTCATGTTCAAGGCATCAGTGAATACTAATCCTTTAAAACCCAAATGCTCTTTCAATAGACCTGTAGTTACCTTTTGCGATATGGAACCCGGTAAACGAGAGGTGTCGAGCTGCGGTAACGAAAGGTGGGCGCTCATTACACTTCCAACGCCACAGCTAAATAAAAGCTTAAAAGGAAAAAGCTCTAAGGTGTCGAACTGTTCAAGCGACTTATTAATTGTTGGTAATCCGTAGTGAGAATCTTTATCAGTATCGCCATGTCCGGGGAAATGTTTTGCGCAAGCCAACACTCCCGTGCTTTGCAACCCATCGGCATATTCAACGCCTTTAATGGCCACATTCATTTTGTCTTCCCCGAAAGAACGATCGTTGATGACCGGATTGTTGGGATTGTTGTTTACATCCACCACCGGAGCGAAGTTTACATTCACCCCTATACGTTTACAATCTTTCCCGATTTGAATGCCCATTTTACGAATCAAACCATTGTCTTGTATGGCGCCTAGCGTTAGTTCGTGCGGGAAAGCCACCGTACTGTCGACCCGCATGGCAATGCCCCACTCCCCGTCAATAGCCACCATTAAAGGAATTCGCGTAGAATCTTGCAATCGGTTCGTCCAATAGGCTTGAGCAGTTGGCGCACCTTTGAAAAACAGAATACCTCCACATTTTCGCTCATTGACCATACGTTGAACATAAGGCATGTTCATTTTATCGCCCGAGGTGTATGCCGCCAACATAAAGCATTGTGCAATTCTTTCATCAAGCGACAATGAATCGTATTGTTCATTCACCCATTTTACACAGGCTTTATTGTCTTCCCAGTTCATGAAACGATCGTCTGTTTCCAAAGTGTTTTTGATAAAAGGAACGATGTTGTAGGGCGTTTTGTGTTCCGGAATATAGGCTTCAGCAGCCGCGGGCGCTGAGTGGACTAAACGCGAAGATAACTGCGCTTTCTCAACACATTCAATCATTAAAAACACAAAAAGAAGCAGGAATCGGTTCATGGTTTCAAAACAACGAAATAAGTGCCAAAAAAATTGTGCAACGGCTTTTCGTAGTAAACGGAGGTGGTGTGAATGAATAGAAAGGTGGGCAGGAATAGAATTTTAATTACCTTCGCAGGCTTAAAATTCAACAGCACTTATACTTTTTCATGTCGAACCGCATTCATCTTTTACCCGATACTATTGCCAATCAAATTGCGGCAGGAGAGGTTATTCAACGACCGGCTTCGGTGGTGAAAGAGTTGTTGGAAAACAGCATCGACTCCGGTGCAACACACATCAAGGTGATTGTGAAAAATGCCGGCAAAACCTTAGTGCAAATCATTGACGATGGTTGCGGCATGAGCGGTACCGATGCACGTATGTGTTTCGAAAAGCATGCTACATCTAAGATTCGCACGGTAGACGATTTGTTCAATATTCGTACCATGGGTTTCCGAGGCGAGGCCTTAGCTTCTGTGGCGGCTATTGCCCAAGTGGAGATGAAAACACGTCTACATAACGAACCTATTGGAACGTGTATCGAGATTGAGGGCATGAAGGTGTTGAAACAAGAGCCTTGTCAAACCGCTGAAGGAACAAGCATTTCCGTAAAAAATCTGTTTTTTAATGTACCGGCAAGAAGAAATTTCTTGAAGTCGGATAACGTTGAATTGCGCAATATTTTTGAAGAGTTTCAACGGGTAGCTTTGTCGCATCCGAAAGTTTCGATGCAATTGTTCAGCAACGAACACGAGGTGTTTCATTACAAAAGTGGTAACCTAAAGCAGCGTATTTGTGCGGTTTTTGATGCTAAGCACGAAGCGCAAATTGTGCCCGTGGAAGAGCGAACCAGCGGATTGGAAATTTATGGTTTCGTTGGTAAACCTGATTTCGCCAAAAAAACGAGAGGAGAGCAGTATATCTTTGTGAACAAACGTTTCGTTAAGTCTCCATACATCAATCACGCCATCAATGTAGCTTACGAGCAAATGATTACGAAAGACTCCTTTCCTTTCTACGTTTTGTTTATTGATGTTGATCCGCAGCGTATCGATATTAATGTACATCCGCAGAAATACGAAGTGAAGTTTGAGGACGAAAAACTGATTTATACTTTCGTGAACCTAGCCACGAAACATGCGTTGGGTAGCTATTCAGTAATGCCAACCTTAGATTTCACGCAGGAAGATTCATTGAACAAAAACAAAACCTTCGACCAAGTTTCATCGTGGTTAGTGCATCAAGAACAACCTACATTAAAGGTCGATAGAAAGTTTGCCCACGATTTTCATTCGAAGTCGTTTGATAACGACAATAAAGTACAAAGCAATTGGGAGCAATTGTATGAAACGAAATTGTCGCGCGCCAACGATACCGAGGAAGTGGTGGAGAAGAAGGTAGACGAACTGTTCCACGACCGTTCTAAGGAGGAAGCTGTGCCGTATCAGATTCAGAAACGATACATTGTGTCGAACATTCGTTCTGGATTTATTTTGATTGATCAACAGTCAGCCCACGAAAGAATTTTGTTCGAACACTATATTCGATTGATGGCGCATAACAGTAAAACCAGCCAACAGCAACTGTTTCCGGTAACGTTGGAGTTTAATGCCGTGGATGCGCAAATCATGGTGGAGATATTGCCGAGCATACAAGCATTGGGTTTTGATGTACAAGAGTTTGGCTCGAATTCTTTTGTGATTCACGCTTTTCCGGCAGAGTTGCAGGTGCACAACGAGCGCCAAGTGTTTGAAGAGTTGATAGAACAGTACAAAAATAATTTGTCGGTGAGTAAGTTGTCGAAACGCGAAAACCTTGCGAAATCATTGGCCTACAGCACGAGCATTAAACGCGGACAACAGCTTTCTGTAGCCGAAATGCGCAATTTAATTGATGAGTTGTTTGCTTGTGAAAATGCATATCTATCGCCCAACGGACGACATACTTTTATCACTATGTCGTTTGACGATTTGGAGAAGATGTTCATTGGTAAGTAGTTAATGTAAGCGTTCAGATGTTACTAAAACACCATCCTCATCCGCATAAATAAACGTTCCCGGAACAAAATCAACGCCTGCAAAACGAACAGTAATATTTTCTTGTCCTTCGTTTCTTTTTTCTGTTTTTAGTGGATGTGTGTTCAATGCTTTTATGCCTAAGTCTAGTTGTGAAAGTGCTTCACTGTCGCGCACACAGCCAAAAACCAAAACCCCATTCCATTTGTTTTTCACGGCCAATTCACCCAATTGATCGCCCAATAAGGCACAGCGCAAAGAGCCGCCACCGTCAATTACTAAAACTTTGCTTTCTCCATTCTGTTCTAATGCTTTACGAACAAATGAATTGTCTTCAAAAATCTTTAGGGTAACGATTTCGCCATGAAACATCTTACGGCCTCCGAAATCGCGGAACAACGATTCAGCAGCTTGCACTTTTTTTGGATGTAAATCGCTCAGGTCGGTAGTCTTTAAGCTCATGTTGTTTTGGGTGGTAATTTAGGAAATTGTAGTTTCAATGATTTCAACGCTTCATAAATTTTTTTGCTGATAATGTATTCTTTGTACCAGTTTTGATCTGTAGGCACAATAGTCCAATCTGCAGCTTTAGAGCAGTGTTTAAACACATCATCATAGGCTTTCATATAATCATCCCAAAAGGCTCTTTCTTTCAAATCCTCTTCATTGTATTTCCAGTTTTTAGTAGGGTCGGAAATACGCTCTTTCAAGCGTGTTAACTGCTCATCCTTTGATACGTGGAGCATGAACTTGAGCACCACTGTCCCATTTTGCGTAAGCATTTTCTCGAAATTGTTGATTTGTTCAAAGCGTTCGAAAACGGTTTTTTCATCAATCCATTTGTGCACGCGTTGAATCAATACATCTTCGTAATGGGAACGGTTGAAAATGTGAATCATGCCTTTGGGTGGTGCGTTTTGATGAATGCGCCAAAGGAAATCGTGTTTCATTTCCAAGTCGGTAGGCTTTTTATAAGAAATAACGTGGCACCCGGCCGGGTTTACCGCATCAAATACATTCTTCACAGCTCCGTCTTTTCCCGAGGCATCCAAACCTTGGATTACTACTAGTAAGGCGTGTTTGCCTTCCGCAAAAAGGATGTTCTGTAATTCTCCAATTTTAACCTTGAGCTTTTCCAGCTCCTTTTTGGTTTTTTCTTTGTTTACGGACTTTGGCGCTCGTGCAGAAAGTTTAGCTAAACTCATGTGTAACGTTTTAGTGATGAATTATTCGCCCTCTATATTATGCTCCCATTCAACATTTCGTTGTGCTGGTGGAATATGGGCTCTGAATTTTTTAAACAAATAATAGCCGTCAAAATAGCCAATGGCTTTATCTATGGGGTTACCTTTGGGGTCGAAAAACAACAAGGTCGGCAACTGAGACACCCGAAAAGTATTGTTTACTTCCAAGCCGTCAAAACTTTCTATATCTACCCAATACGCCAAATAATTTTCGTTTACGATTTGTGCGATTTTTGGGTGAGTGAAAATTTCGTTTTTGATACGATGGCAAGGCGCACACCACGATGCACTGAACATAATGATGTAAGGCTTGTTTTCAAATTTCGCCAAATCAGTGAACTTCTTGAACGAAAGGTCAGAGAAAATAACGGTATCCAATACAACAGCACTTGTATCCTGCGCCATTCCACGCAATGAAACAAAACTTGCAAAAAGTAAACAGAACACCCCCTTTCGACTCATATTAATGTTTTTCAAAACAAGATATATCCACAATCATACCAAAAAAAGGGAAGATTGCTTTCGTTTGTACTTGTTTATGATTAGCGAATCGCAATAACGCTTATCTCTACATTTACATCTTTCGGCAATTTGCTCACTTGAACGGTTTCTCTTGCAGGGAAATCAGACGTAAAATAGGAAGCATACACCGCATTCACTGCTGCAAAATCATCCATGTTTTTGAGGAAGATGCTTGTTTTTACGATGTTGGAAAAACCAATGCCGGCTTTGTCCAAAATAGCTTTTACATTATTCAAAACCGCTTTGGTTTCTGTTTCAATGTTGCCTTGAATTAATTCCCCGGAAGCCGGATCCAAGGCGATTTGTCCTGAAACGAACAAGGTATCTCCCGCCCAAACCGCTTGGCTGTAGGGTCCTATAGGTTTAGGCGCTTCTGTTGAATAAACTACTTCCTTTTCCATACATTTGATTTTTGGTAAAAGTAATTGAAAACAAATGAAAGTTTTACTTGTAGGGGAAACAGATCGTACAGATGCTTTCCGACTTCGCTTGGCCAACCAACCGCAGGTGGAAATTGAAGTGTCGGATGGCGATAGCGATGAAGATTTTGACGAATATGATGTGATTTTTGATTTGAATTTCGATGATGATAATTCGAATCTCCCGATATACGCTACATTGAAGGAGAAGCATGTGTTTGTTTCCGCCACTAAACAATCGTTAGCCGAAGCGGTGTACGAGCATCAAGTAAAAGTAAAGTGTTGCTTATTCGGTATTAACGCAATTCCTGCATTTGCCAACGATTCGAAATGGGAGGTGGTGTTGTACAGAAAGTTTGAAACAGCAGAGTTAGAGAAAACGCTTGCCGCACTTGGCGTTGCCTTTGTTGCCGTTGAAGATCGTGTAGGTTTAGTGAAGCCAAGAGTAATCTTCCAAATTATTAATGAAGCCTGTTTTACACTACAAGAAGGAGTGGCATCTATTGAAGACATTGATTTGTCGATGAAGTTGGGTACGAACTATCCGTTTGGTCCGTTTGAATGGTGCGATAAAATTGGCATAACCATTGTGTTTGAAACGTTGAATGCTATTTATGACGACACAAAGGATGAACGGTATAAAATTTGCCCGTTGTTGAAACATAAATACTTGCGTAACGAAACGTTTTACAAAACAAAAGCGAAAAAGGAAAAGGAAGAAAAAGGGAAATTTGATTTTTGATGTTACTCATTTATGTTACACATATAACCCCGCGAACACAGTATGTTTTTGATTTGTTTTTCAACAACATTGTGCAGTTGCAGCATGCTTTAACAGCCGATAAGGCGCAGTTTCTGGCGTATACTGGGCCAAAAATTTCGTATACAGACAAAGCGTTGGCCGATGAACTTTTCTTCAAAAGCACACCATTGTTATTCGAAACAGGAATACGCTATTTTGAGCTGTCAGGTATCGATATGCGTGAAGGAAACATTCACTTAAAGGGCTTCTTTTCCACACCCGATGCTCCTTTACCGTTTGATGTTTTCGCTTCAGCTTTTTATTTAGTGGCTCGCTACGAAGAGTATTTAGGCGATGATGTTGACCATCATGGTCGTTTTCATGCTCATAATAGTGTAGCGTATCAGCAGTTCTTTTTGCTGGAACCCATGGTAGATTTGTATGCACAGGTGGTGGTGAAACAAATTCAGAAAAGGTTTCCGGACATAGAAGTAAACCGTTCGGCATACGAGGTGTTGAACACTGTTGATGTGGATATGGCTTGGAAATACCGAAATAAGGGGGTTGTAAGAAACCTAGGCGGATTTTTTAACGACCTTTTCAAAGGAGATTTGGCGCTCTGCTTTGAACGTATTGGTGTTTTGTTTGGAAGGAAAGTTGATCCTTTTCAATCGTTTGACTTTTTGGAGCAAACAGAAAAAGCAACTTCGGTGCCAATTCACTTTTTCTGGCTTTTGGGCGATCATGGCGAATACGACAAAAACACTTCTGTACATAACAGCCCATTTCAACAACTGATAAACAGGTTCAAAACCAAAAGTGGAATACATTTTTCGTATGGCAGCCATACTGCAGAAACAGGGTTTAAAGAAGAACAAAAACGCTATCAATCCATAACGGGAACAAACGCAACTTCCAGCCGCTTTCATTTTTTGAAGTATGCCATTGATAAAGACTTTCCGCGATTAATGGAAGCCGGAATTCGAAAAGAGTATTCTATGGGATATGCTATGCACGAGGGTTTTAGGGCCTCAATTGCTCGCCCGTTTTCATGGTTCGATTTGAAAGAAAATAAAATAACGGAGCTTACTGTTGTTCCTTTCATGTTCATGGATGCATCGTTCCGCTATCATGACGACTTGAAAGACGAAGAGATAAAAGAAAAGATATTACACGTGATGAAACGAACAAAAGCTGTTAACGGAAAACTGGTAACCCTTTGGCATAACGATACGTTCGAAGAGAAACGCAACGATTGGAGAAATATTTATCTATGGTTTAACCAAATAGCGAAATGATCAATTATCGCAGACGACATGAAATAAACGATAAGCGTTGGAATGCCTTAATTGAAAAGCATGCAACAGGAATGCCTTATGCCTATACGTGGTATCTGGATATCGTTTCTCCGGATTGGAGCGCCTTTGTATATGCCGACTATGAAGCTGTGATGCCCTTACCTATTGCACAAAAGTTTGTAGTTAGTTATGTCTATCAACCGAACTATTGTCAGCAACTTGGAGTGTTTGCCCTTAACAATGATGTACAGTTGTTTGAAGCATTCTATGCAGCGCTCAAAAAAAAGTTTTGGTTTTTTCATGTGCAGCAAAATCCTAAATTCCCCTCAGGCATTAGACTTGCGGGATTTAAAGAAAAGACAAACTTAACGCTGTCGCTTAACTCACCCTATAAAGTTCTTCAACAGCAATATTCAGAAAGTACTAAACGAAATGTAAATCGAGCCAAAAAATTAAGTTTGATTTTTAGTGTAGACGAAATGAGTACGAGACGTTTTGTAGAAGTATACAGCGCGAATACATTGGGGGTGCCCAAAGCAAAAATCACAGCACTTATCAAAACCTTAGCAGCACAGGGTATGCTTAGTTTGTTATCGGTGAAAAGTGAGTTTTTAGAGGTGTTAGCTGCTGATGTAGTAATTAAAACACCAAAACGTTTGGTGCATTTGATTCCCGTAACAACCCCAAACGGGCGAACACAAGGTGCCATGCATTTCCTAATCGACCAATTGATACAACAATATGCCGGAACAGATATGATGCTTGATTTTGAAGGGTCCTCCGTAGAAAATATTGCCCGTTTTTACAGATCCTTCGGGGCTACAGAAGAGAACTTTTTCGACATCAGGAAACGGATTTAGCCTCTGCTAATAATTTGCGATAAAGTTTAGCCATATCATCGGCTAATCGCAAGTGGCTGTAGTTTTTCAAAACAAAATCTACACCGTTCCCGGCTAATTCATGCCGTAAGAAATCGCTTTCTACTAAACGCAATAAGTTGGCGCTAAAGGCATCAACATCATTGGAAGCGGAAAGAAAACCGGTTTTTCCTTCTTGCACTACATTGGCAATGCCACCTACATTTGTGGAAACAATTGGTTTTCCGCTGGCTTGTGCTTCAATCAAACTTACCGGGGTGCCTTCGTTAAATGAGGTAAGGGTTATGATGTCCATGCCGGCATTCGACACATCAATTTGTTTAATCCACGAAGTAAAGGTGAGGGGTTGTTTAATTCCTTTTTCAGTTGTAAAAGGAATACCTAATTCTGTTGCTAAGGCTTCTAGTTTTGCTCGTTCTTCGCCATCGCCAATAATAAAAGCGCGAACTTTTTTGTTGGAGGTTTCTAATACATGTTTTAGTGAGCGAAGAAAAAGTGCGTGGTTTTTTACAGGCACTAATCGACCCACAATACCTATGGCAATTTCATCATCAGCAATATTCCATTCTTCTCGGAATTGCTTGCGTTTCGCGTCTTTATCGGTGATGAATTTATGTAAGTCGAAGCCTAAAGGAATAATGTGAAATTTGTCAGGTGCAGCAATTTTAAAGACTTCTGTGAGTTCTTGATGTTGAATTTCACTCAAGGTAACAATGCCCGATGAGCGTTTGCCTAAGTAGCGTTCAATCTCAATAAACACTCTTGTTTTCAGCGGACTGAAATACGAGTGAAACACATGTCCATGAAAGGTGTGAACAACAACAGGCACCTTAGCATGCAATGCAGCCAATCGCCCTACAGCTCCGGCTTTTGCGGCATGTGTGTGTACGATATCCGGTTTAAACTCATCTATAATCTGACGGATTTTTTTGTACGATTTGATATCTTTTATGGGATGTAATTCTCGATACATTTCATCGATATACACAGGCGTTACCCCAAGATCATCGGTAATAAAAGCGGAACTCGCTTCTGTTTCATCGTGATTGCCTGATAGTAGGAGGGTTTCAAACTCCGGAGCCATATACTTTGTAAGATTAGCAACGTTGTACGTTGGGCCTCCTAAATTTAATCTGTTAATGATACGTAGAACTCTCGGCATCCGTTATTGTTTAATTAAAGCTAAAAAACGGGGTGAGATTTCAAAAGGCACTAGGGTCAAATATTGTACTCCATCCATCCCGAAGAGCCGCATACTTGGTCGTAGTAGCGTTCATATCGAGGAAGAATAATGTCGAGGTCGAAACGTTTGGCTTGTGCTAAAGCATTTTGTTTGAATTGCAATAAGCGTTCGGCATCTTCTAAAATATACAATGCGTTTTTGGCCATGTCTTCATAATCGCCAACGTTGCTCATAAAACCTGTTTCGCCTTGAATATTCACTTCAGCAATTCCACCCGCATTCGATGAAATTACAGGCACCTCACAGGCCATGGCTTCCAAAGCAGCTAAACCAAAACTTTCGCTTTCGGAAGGCAATACAAACAAATCGGCAATAGCCAATAAATCTTCAACGGCTTCCTGCTTACCCAAGAATCGTACCTGCTCGCAATTGCCTAAATTTCGACATAACATTTCAATGCTCATTCGCTCCGGCCCATCGCCTACTAACAAAAGCTTTGCAGGGATTTTCTTAATCAACAAATCGAACATTTGTACCACGTCTTCCACCCGTTTTACTTTTCGGAAGTTAGATACGTGTATCAATATTTTCTCGCCTTGTGGGGCAATGGCTTTTTTGAAATGGTCTTTATCGGTTTTTTTGAAGCGACTGAAATCAATGAAGTTCGGGATGACTTCGATATGTTTTTTCACTTCGAAGAAAAGTAACGTGTCGCGCTTCAACGATTCTGAAACAGCCGTTATTCCATCGGAATGATTCATGGAATACTCTACCACCGGCTGAAAACTGGCGTCACGCCCAACAAGCGTAATATCGGTACCATGCAGTGTGGTGATAAAAGGAATGAAAATGCCTTGCTCTTTCAAAATATTTTGCGCCATCAATGCTGCTGAAGCGTGCGGAATGGCGTAGTGTACATGTAATAAATCCAATCGTTCGAACTTCACCACATCCACAATCTTACTGGCTAGAGCCGATTCGTAGGGCGGGTTTTGAAACAACGGATAATCAAGGCCGGATACTTCGTGATAGAAAATGTTTTCGTGGAAGCCATCGAGCCTAACCGGTTCTTTGTAGGTAATGAAGTGAACTTTATGCCCCTTTTTAGCCAAAGCCTTACCCAACTCTGTGGCTACAACACCACTTCCTCCGTAGGTAGGGTAACAAACTATGCCAATTTTCATGTGTTTGATTTTGAGCTATATGCTAGAGAAACAAAAGTCTCGCAGGTTTGTTGCGAGGCTTTGTATATTATTTTGGTTGTTGTTATTATTTTCTGTTTGGCTCTGTAGAGAAGAACATGAATACTAAACCTACAGTTAGCATCAATCCGAACAATAGCGTAGGAACTCCGTACCCTGTTTCGAAATAAGATAGATGTTTAGCCGGGTCGTTATAGTTTAAATAAGCTGAACTGTTCATATATAAAAAGCAAAGACCCATGCAACATAACGTTCCAATCACAGTGAAAATACCTCCAATAATTTTTGACATAGTCGTTAAATTTTGGGCTAAATTAAATCTAAAATCGAGTTTTAATAAAAATTAGTCTTAAAAAATTTAGATGAAGCCTTTAGCGCTTAGCTGAATGTTTCTTTTTTCTTCTTCTCTTGCTTCTAGTAGCTAGTGGCTAAAGGCTACAAAAACAATTAGACATACCAAGTCAAAAAATTATCTTTGCACCCTTTTAAAAGAATTTTGCTCAAGAAATTATGATTGCTGTTTCAAATATATCGCTTCATTTTGGCGGACGAACCATGTTCGATGAAGTATCTTTTCTGATCAACGAAACAGATAAAATCGGTTTAGTAGGAAGAAATGGTGCCGGTAAATCGACATTGCTTAAAGTACTTACCGGATTACAACCGCTCGATGGTGGAAATATTATGCTGCCAAAAGGCACCGTAATTGGCTATTTGCCGCAAGAGTTGGGTTACCAATCGCAATTAACGGTGATTGATGAGGCAAAAAAAGCATTTGAGGAAGCATTGACCATTCAGGCGAAACGAGACCAAATTTTAATTGATTTGGAAACGCGAACCGACTACGAGACCGATAGTTACATGGATCTCATCAACGAGTTGCAAGAAGCAGAACACCTGTTGGAAATGCACGACACCACCAACGTGCAAGAACAAACCGAGCGAATTTTGAAAGGTTTAGGTTTCGATACGCTCGATTTTACCAAAGCCATGAAAGATTTAAGTGGGGGCTGGCAAATGCGTGTAGAGTTAGCGAAAATTTTGTTGCAAAAACCGCAGTTGATTTTGTTAGATGAGCCTACGAACCACTTGGATATTGACTCGATTTTGTGGTTGGAAAAATTCTTGAAAGATTATAACGGAGCCATTGTAATGGTTTCCCACGATAGATCTTTCCTGGATAATATCACCAACCGAACCATTGAGGTGGTTTCGGGAAATGTGGAGGATTATAATGTGGCCTATTCCGATTATAAAATTTTGCGCGAAGAGCGAAGAGAAAGTACGATTAACGCGGCTAAAAATCAGCAACGCGAAATTGCACAAATCGAACGTAATATCGACCGATTCCGTGCTAAAGCATCGAAGGCAACCTTTGCGCAATCGTTGATTAAGAAGCTCGATAAAATGGAGCGAATCGAAGTTGAAGAAGATAAAGTGTTTGCGATGAATTTGCGTTTCCCGGTCGCTCAACCTTCAGGAAAACTGGTAATTACAGCCGATAAATTATCGAAATCGTTTGGTCCGAAAAGGGTAATTCAAGAGCAATCGGTAGAAATTTACCGAGGCGAAAAAGTAGCCTTTATTGGGAAGAACGGAATGGGTAAAACCACCTATTCGCGCATGATGATTGGCGATATTCCGTTTGATCAGGGCGAAGTAACATTGGGTCACAACGTAACGGTGGGTTACTACGCACAGCACGCTGCCGATACCATTGACGGGAATGATACGGTATTAGATGTAGTGGATAAAGTAGCTGTGGGCGATATTCGAACCAAACTACGCGACTTGTTGGGTTGCTTCTTGTTTACCGGTGATGATGTATACAAAAAAGTGAAGGTGCTTTCGGGTGGTGAAAAATCGCGATTGGCCTTGTGTAGGTTGATTTTGGAGCCACGCAACTTCTTGGTACTGGATGAGCCTACGAACCACTTGGATTTGGTGTCGAAAGAGATTTTGAAAAATGCAGTGAAGAACTTTGAGGGCACGGTGTTGGTGGTTTCGCACGATAGAGATTTTCTTTCGGGATTAACGACTAAGTTGTTTGAATTTACACCGGAAGGCATTAAAGAACACTTGGATGGTATTGATGAGTTCTTGGAGAAAAAGAATGTAGAGAATATGCGTGCTTTTGAGAAGGTAGAGAAACCTGTAGCGCAGAAACAAGAAGCGAAAGCGGAAGATACATCAGCCGATAAAGACAAAGAAGCTCAACGTGTTAAAAAGCAAATCGGGCAATTGGAGCAGAAGATTGAAAAGTTGGAAAAGAGTATTGCCGAATACGATGAGCAACTTCAAAACCCACAACAATACGCCATTCTAACAGCAGACACACAGTTCTTTACGAAGTATGAAAACCTGAAAAAGGAATTGGAGACCACTATGGCTGAATGGGAGCGTTTGGCGGATTTGTTGTAATGTAGAGTTCCAAAATCATGTATTTTTAGGTTGTGAGAAACAACAGAACTTAAGGAATACTATTGACGATTATGGAAAAGCAAATTCCTCTGCATCTTATATTGGAATGTTTTTTCAACGATGAAACGAATCCTAATCTTTATTTTTGCTTTGGCTTTTAAAGCCAATTATGCGCAAGTTTCAAGCGCAGATAGTGTGAATGAAAAAGAAACAATGATTTTCGTGAATCCGGAACAAATGCCGGAATACCCTGGAGGAGATAGGGCAATGTTACGGTTGATTAGAGATAGTTTGACATTCCCAGACAACTGTGAAAAGCTACCCGGGAGAATTGTTGTTTCGTTTTTTGTGAATGAAGATGGAACATTATCAGATGCTGCAATTGAAAGAGGCTTATGTGAACGATTTGATGTAGCTGTTATTGCGGTGCTCAAAAAACTAAAACACTTTATTCCAGGGTACATGAACGGCAAGGCCGTTAGAACAAAACTTGTTTTGCCCATTCGGTTTGAATAGCCTATGAAAAGAGTTCTAGTTTTGAGCCTCGGAGAGGCGACCTGTTTGTAGTCATTCAAATATTTTTATTGAGCTCCATAGGAGCGACCTGTGTAAATAGGCGAAATAAAAAGCACGGTTTTTCTATCCGTTAACACAACCGGCCTGCTGTCCGTTGCGCGAAGGATAGTAGCGGAAAGCCCACAGTGGAGCTGTTAAGCGACACGAGGACTTGCAGCGGATAGCCTGTGCCCGCTGCTTAGTGGGCCGCGCCCTTCAACACGAGCATTTGTCAATCTTCTGTAATAATTCTTAACTAGATTTTGTACACTGCTCAATTACGCTATTTTTATGCTCCTTAAAAATGGGAATGGTTGCGCATGCTGGAAAAAGCGCGCACAAGAACAAAACACAGATGAAAGCAATTTATCTTAAAGAGTTACAGCAGTTTTTTAGTTCCCTGATTGGGTATATTACCATTATTGTGTTTTTGGTGGTAACAGGTTTGTTTTTGTGGGTGTTCCCCGATACAAACATTCTGGATTTTGGTTACGCTTCGATGGATTATTTCTTTTACATCGCACCGTTTATTTTATTGTTTTTGATTCCGGCTATTACTATGCGCTCGTTTGCGGAGGAAATGAATACCGGCACCATCGAATTACTTTCTACGAAACCGGTGTCGGATTGGGATATTTTGCTGGGCAAGTATTTTGCAGCGCTTACCTTGGTATTAGTGGCTTTGGCGCCAACGTTGGTGTATTGGTACACCGTGTATAACTTGGCTTTGCCGATTGGTAATGTAGATATGGGAGGAACGGCAGGTTCCTATTTTGGACTTATCTTTTTAGCCGCTGTGTTTTGTGCGATTGGTGTGTTTTGCTCTTCGATTACCACTAACCAAATTGTGTCGTTTGTGGCGGGAGTGTTTCTTTCGTTTTTCTTGTATTTAGCTTTCGAAAACCTTTCAAAGCTTGGAATTTTGTTTGCGAAGAACGATTATTTGGTAGAGAGTTTAGGCTTAAACGCGCATTATTCTTCGATGAGTCGTGGTGTAGTAGATTCGCGCGATGTGGTGTATTTTTTGAGTGTGATTTCGTTGTTTTTATTGTTCACTAGAACCAGTTTGGCAAGCAAAAAATGGTAAAACTGTTTAAACGATCGTTGGCGAAAAAAAGCGATGCCCTGCTGATTCTTGTATTCAGTGTGGTGGTAATTGTGATGGCCAATCTGCTGAGCCAATTCCTGCATTTCCGTTTAGACTTAACGGCAGAGAAAAAATATTCTTTATTGTCGCCCACCAAGCAATTAATCAAAGGCTTGAAAGATGAGGTGCTCATCAAAATTTATTTAGAGGGCGATATGTCGGCCGATTTTAAACGCTTGCGTCAATCGGTGTTAGATGTGGTGCAAGAAATGCGTGCCGTTGGTGGAAAGAACATACAATACGAATTCATTGATCCGGTGAACGGCAAAAGCAACGATGAGCGCAAAGCCTTGTTGCAAGAGTTGATACAGAAAGGGCTTTCTCCGGTAAATGAACAAACCGGAAAGGTGAACGAAAGTAAGGTAACTATGGTAGTGCCTTGCGCAATTGCAGTGTATGCAGGGCAAGAGTTTCCGATTCAGTTGATTGAAAACCAAATTGGGTTCGACAAAAAACAAACCATTAACAACTCCATTATTGCCTTAGAATATAAGTTCGCCAATGCAATTCAAAAACTCACACAATACCGTGCGCCTAGAATTGCGTTTACAACAGGACATGGCGAGTTGAGTGCCCCTGAGCGGGCTGATTTCACGCAGCAATTATTGAATTTGAAATACGAAATCCAAACGTTTGACTTAACCCAAAATTACCGTGTACCCGATCGTTACGATATGTTGATTGTAGCGAAACCACAAACAGCTTTTGATGAAAAGGACAAGTTTAAGCTCGATCAGTTTGTGATGCGTGGCGGAAAATTGTTGTGGATGGTAGATGCCACCAATGCGTCTATGGATAGTTTGAAAATGAACCCAACCGGACAGTTTGTGGTAGATCACAACATCAATTTAGATGATTTGTTTTTCAAATACGGAGTGCGTATCAACAGCGATTTAATTCAAGACATTAACTTGTGTAATCAAATTCCGTTGGTGGTGGGAAGAATGGGCAATGCCCCGCAAACACAACTGTTTCCATGGTATTATTTTCCGTTGTTGGTGTCGGACAACAACCACGCCATAAATCGTAATTTAGATCCGGTGGCGACTACCTTTGCTTCGACTATTGATACTATTCAAAACAAGGAAGTGCAGAAAACCATTTTATTGCATACCTCCGATAATAGTAAAGCAGTGTTAACTCCGGCTCGTGTGCATTTCGGTATTTTACAGCAACGCCCTAATCCGCAGTATTATACCCAAGCGAAACTACCTGTAGCTGTATTGTTAGAAGGTTCGTTCCAGTCGTTATACAAAAACAGATTGTCTCCGGATTATTTGGCGGCCAGCGATAGTGTTGAACAATTGAAGTTTTTAGACCACAGTCCGGCAGATAATAAAATGATTGTAATTTCGGATGGCGACATTGGCCGAAACGAAATGCGAAGCGATGGAACGGCCTATCCTCTGGGCTTTTCACCATACACCAACCAATCGTTTGCCAACAAAGACTTTATGCTGAATTGTGTTCAGTATTTAGTAGACAAGCAAGGCATTTTAGAAACACGAAATAAAGAAGTGAAACTTCGTTTGTTGAATACGGTTCGCGTTGGCAACGAAAAATTGAAATGGCAACTTATCAATATTGTGTTGCCAATACTATTGATTTTAGGCTTAGGGTTTGGCTACGGCTATTACCGTAGAAAGCGCTACGTCTTGTCCTGATTACCATTTCGTCATTCCTATTAAAACCATACTATGCACCAAGCATTAAACAAAAACAAGCTTTTTGTAAAAGAACACACAGGTGTTTTCAAGGCCGCTAACAGCTACGACATTTTTGATTTGGAAACGAATGAAATGTTGATGGAGTGCCGCGAACCCGGCTTAGGCTTTATCACGAAACTGTTTCGTTTTACAAAGTATAAAGCGATGACACCTTTTGATATTATTATCTCAGCCAATGGTGCTCCAATTGTAAACGTAAAACGTGGTGTAACGTTTATTCGTTCAGTAGTGAGTGTGTTTGACGAAACCGGAGAACAAGTAGGAACACTGCGTAAGATTTTCAAATTGTTTAAACCAAGTTTTGAAATTTTATCGATAACCGGAGAAAAATTAGGGGTATTGGAAGGTAACTTTGTAGGTTGGGATTTCACCATCAAAAATAACGATGGCGAGGTGTTGGCTACAATTTCTAAAAAGTGGGCTGGAGTGGGAAAAGAGCTGTTTACTACGGCCGATAATTATGCCATTATTATTGCAGACTCGGTGAAAGAAAACGATCCGGTGCGCGTGTTGATTTTTGGTGCTGTGATGAGTATCGACATGGTCTTAAAAGAACATTAATGCATTGTATGAAAAAGATTTTGCCGTATTTGTTGATTGTGTTGGTATTGGGAGGAGCCTTAGGCTACTTTCTTTACACAAATGCTCCTTCTACAATGGAGAAAAATGAGTCTGATTTTGCCATAAAGGATTTGAAAAACGTAACCAAGGTGTTGCTAACCGATGAAAAAGGACGGAAGGTTGAGTTGAAGAAAAATGACAAAGAGGTGTGGATGGTGAATGGTGATTATGAAGCGGCCGATGAGCCATTGAAACTAATGTTTACTGCTATTCAAAGGATGACTGTTCGTGGACCTGTGCCGTTAAATGGAATCGACAATGTTTTGCGTGAGTTACTGAAAAAGCATTCGCACGTTGAGATTTTTACTTCAGGAGATAAGCCTGAGAAAGCGTTTTATGTTGGCGGTCCAACGTTAGACGATAAGGGAACTTACATGATTATGGACATGGATGGCAAGATGGCTAAACGCCCTTATATCACTTACATTCAAGGCTTGGATGCATATTTAACTTCTCGTTTTAATGCCGATTCTATGTATTGGCGTACCCGTTGGATATATCGAAATACTTCTGCCAACATAAAATCGGTAGCGGTGGAATATAAAGATGATTCAACGCATTCGTTTTACATCAACAAAAATGCTGATGGACAGTTTGCCATAGAAAACTATAAGCATGAAATGGAAAGTCAGCCCAAGCAAACGTATATCGAGCAATATCTTGACTTCTTTGGGCAGATGTCGGTTGAAGCGTTTAAAAACAATTACGCGGGGAAAGACAGTATTCTTAAAACCCAACCGTTTTGTGTTATAACATTAGTGGATAATGAAGGGGCAACACACAAATCTGTGCTTTACCATGCCCCAATCACAGACGCTTCTCGCGTTTTGGCCGATGAACAAGGTCGACCATTAAAGTTTGATATCGAACATTTTTATGCGCAATACAACAATGGACGCGATTTTGCTGTTGTACAGTATTATGTTTGGAACAAGGTGCTTCGACAATATCAAGACTTTTTCCGTAAGCCGGTTAAACGCCCTTAAACGCATCTAAACGATAAACCCGTTTTTGCTTCAGTTGGTCTACTAATTATAGAGAAAAAAGTGTACGTTTGGAGGTCAAAAACGGAAGTGCTTGGTTTTTACTGAGTGAATGGTTCCGAATAGAGCAATTAATTTGAAAATATAAACCGATAGACGCATGAATTTTATTGTTTCAACAACTTCGTTATTGAAAAGCTTGCAAACCATTAGTGGTGTAATTAACTCCAGCTCTGTTTTGCCTATTTTGGAAGACTTTTTATTTGAAATCAAAAACGGTAAGATGACTGTTTTTGCTACCGATTTGGAAACGTCAATGAGCACTGAACTGAACGTGGAGTCGAAAGACAATGTACGTATTGCCATCCCAGCTAAAATTATTTTGGACACATTGAAAACGCTTTCAGAGCAACCTTTGACGTTCAAAGTAGATACGAAAACTTTTGCCGTTGAAATTGTATCGGAAACAGGAAAGTACAAATTAAGTGGTGAGAATCCGGACGATTTTCCGAAAGTACCACAACCGGAAGGCACATCAGATGTGGCTTTGGCGGCCGGTATTTTATCGAGTGCAGTAGCTTCCACTTTATTTGCTGTTTCTAACGATGATTTACGTCCGGCTATGACGGGTGTTTTGGTACAAGTTAGCCCTGAAGGAACAACCTTTGTAGCCACCGATGCACACAAATTGGTAAAAATGAAACGTGAGGATGTGAAAAGTCCTAAGGCGAATCAATTCATTTTGCCGCGTAAAGCACTGAACTTGTTGAAATCAACATTACCACATTCTGAAACATCGGTTCAAGTGGCGTACAATAAATCGAACGCTTTTTTCACTTTCGAAAACACACGATTGACCTGCCGTTTGATTGATGCACAATATCCGGATTACAATGCTGTTATTCCGGTGAACAATCCGAACAAATTAACGTTAGATCGTTTAGAGTTTCAGAATGCATTGAGAAGAATTTCTATTTACTCGAACAAAACCACTTACCAAGTGATTTTGTCTATCTCTGGTAGTGAATTGAAGATTTCGGCACAAGACTTAGATTTTTCAAATGAGGCGACAGAGAAATTAGCATGCAGTTATGAAGGCAACGACATGGATATTGCTTTTAACGCACGCTTTTTAATAGAAATGTTGGGTGTGTTAAGCACTAAGGAAATTGAAATAGAGCTTTCAACACCAACAAGAGCGGGGGTTATTCGTCCGGCCGACAAAGAAGAAAACGAAGACTTGTTGATGCTAATTATGCCTGTAATGATTAACGTAGGATAATTTTAACAATGTCCAAAATCGTCAAAATTAACATCTAAGAAAGACATGAGTATATGGTTTTTCAAAGTTGTAGTTATATTCGTATCAGTAAAAAAAATAAATACATGAAGAAATTATTTACTCTTTTGTTGTTGTTGGCAGGCGTGTCAGCAGTAAATGCGCAAAATAATTTTTGCGGAACAGATGAGAACTTTCATCGCTTAGCGGCAAAGTATCCTGAAATTTTGCAGTCGCATAATGAACTAGAGGCGATGACGAAATGGATTACACAAAACAAAGGTTCTTTATCGGTAAGTCGTACGGGGGCGTATATTGTTCCTGTTGTATTTCACATTTTACATGATGGAGGAAAGGAATATTTGTCGAATGCCATGGTGGAGTCGCAGGTGGTTTATTTGAACCAATATTGGAACAAGTCTAATCCGGAGTTGCCTTCGGTTACGGCATTGTATCAACCTATTGTTGCAAACATGGGTGTTGAATTCAGATTGGCACATTTGGACCCTCAAGGAAATTGCACAGATGGTATTGATCGTATCATGTCATTCGCTACCAACGTAGGCAACAATAACACAAAATTGAATCCATGGCCACCTGATAAATACTTGAATATTTGGGTGAATAAATCAGTAGAAAGAGATTCGTCAAACTTTGGAACAATTGCGTTTTCAATGTATCCGGTTAATGTTCAAACTTGGGTTAACAACGAAATTATTGATGGTGTTATTACTAAAATTGCAGGAGTGAATGGTGGACCAATTGGTCGTTCAACCTTAGCGCATGAGGTTGGACACTGGCTAAACCTAAAACACGTATGGGGAGATACCAATAGCCCTGGCGTTTCTTGTGGAGATGATGATGTTGATGATACTCCGATTACTAAAGGACAATCTTCAGGTTGCTCTACTTCTGTTATTGAGTGTGGAAATACAGTAGCAAGCAATGTTCAAAACATTATGAACTACTCTTCTTGCGAATATATGTTCACTGAAGGTCAGAAAACAAGATCGTTGATTGCTTTGCAGTCGTCTATTTCTAACCGAAACAATTTGTTTTCAGATGTAAATATTGCAGCAACAGGCGTTGAACCAGTATCTACTTGTTTACCTGCTCCTAAAGCAGAGTACGGCACAAACAAACGTTTTGCTTGTGTTGGAGAATCTCTTCATTTTACAGACTTTACATATAATACACCACAATGGGATAGAACTTGGTCTTTCCCTGCTGATGCAGTAGGGGCAAGTACTACCGATTCTTCTCAGTTTGTTTCTTTCTCAACACCGGGTTGGAAAGAAGTAACATTGGTGAGCTCAAATCCAAGCGGCTCTTCAACAAGAACAAAATCAAATGTATATATAGCTGATGCAGCAGGTGATTTACCTTATCCTCATTTCGAATCTTTTGATGATCCTAACGTTACACAATCGTGGATTGGCATTAACTATGATAACAATCAAACAGCATTTTCACACAAAGCAACACTTGGTCATAACAGTAACGGTTGTTTCGGTTTGAATAACTACGATGTGCGTTATGAAGGCGATCGCGATGAGTTGATTTCTCCATCGTTTGATTTGACAGGTATTGCTGCGGGCGATTATCGTTTGTCTTTTGATTATTCAATGGCAACACGTTTAGAGCAAGATATTAACGACTCAACAGTGTCTTTAGAGATTTTAGCTACCACCAATTGTGGTACATCTTGGAAGAGAGTAGGTTCGTTAACAGCAAGTAAGTTATTAAATGGAGGGTTTACTGTAAATCCGTATTACCCTTCAAAAGGAGATCAGTATTGGAGAAGAGCAGTGGTTGATTTAACGGCACAAGGTGCTCAATTTAAAACAGCAGGAGTTCGCTTCAAATTTGCAGTAACATCAAATAAATTAGGAAACAACTTCTTCTTCGATAACTTCAATTTAGGAAATTCAACATTAGGCATTGATGCTTCAGCCTTAGATATGGCTATTGATTTATATCCTAATCCAACAAAAGACAATGCAGTGTTGGAAATCAATTCAGAGAAGCCGGAGAAAATCGCTGTAGTATTGAACGATTTGTTAGGCAATAAAATCATTGATTTGTTCAATGGCGAAATTGATGTAAACAAGAAAATTACTATTCCCACCTCTTCGCTTTCATCGGGTATGTACATTGTACAAATCCAATCGAACGGTAAAACAATTCAACGAAAACTTACAAAGATGTAATAGCTAAATTCAGCTATTGAATGCTGTAATAACCGCTTCGCACTTAAATGTTCGAAGCGGTTTTTTTATTGCCTGTATGTTTTTTAACAAATATGACAGTGTCATAGAATCGTCAAATTAACGGTCTGAAAGCCAAAATACTATTGATGTTCAGCGCTGTGCCTATCTTTATACCCGTAAAACAAAAACACATGAACAAACTCTTTACATTACTATTAGTGCTCTCTTCAGCAGTAGCTCTAAATGCCCAAAATAGCTTTTGTGGCACCGATGAAAATATGAGAAAGTTATTGCTAAAACATCCTGAAATCAAATTTTCGCAGGATGCATTAGAGCGCCAAATTAATTGGTATGCTAGTCATATTAGTCCGTTTTCGGCACAACGAACAAGCTCATATACTATACCGGTAGTGTTTCACATTTTGCATGATGGAGGAAAAGAATATTTGTCGGATGCCTTAATCGACTCTCAAATGGTGTATCTCAACAATTTTTATAATAAAGCGAATCCGGAGTTGCCATTAGTTATTCCTGCTTTTCAGCCTTTAATCGGAGATATGAGTATTCATTTTGAATTGGCAAAATTAGATCCTCAAGGAAATTGCACCAATGGGATTGATCGCATTATGACTTTTGCTACTAATATTGGAAACAACAACACCAAAATAAACGCGTGGCCACCCGATAAATACTTAAACATTTGGGTAAATAAAGCCTTGGAAAAGGATTCGTCTAATTTCGGAGTGATTGCTTTTTCTCAGTTTCCGGTGGATGTACAGACATGGGTAAACAATGATATTGTTGACGGTGTGATAACAAAGATTGCGGGCTCTAACGGTAACACAGGCTCCGGCAGGTCAACACTTTCTCATGAAGTAGGCCATTGGCTGAGTTTACATCATACATGGGGCGATGGTCCTTGCGGGTTGGATTGTTCTGGCGATGATTTGGTAGACGATACTCCACCAACAAAGGGACAACCTTCGGGGTGCAATACCTCTATTATAGAATGTGGCAATACCGGTCCCAGCAATGTTCAGAATATTATGAACTATTCTTCTTGCGAGTATATGTTTACCATTGGACAAACTGTTCGTGCACAGGGAGCATTGAACTCAACAATAGCCAACCGAAACAATTTGTTTTCTGACGTAAACTTAGCGGCAACAGGAGTTGAGCCCCTTTCTTCATGTTTACCTACACCGAAGGCAGAATATGGAACGAACAAACGTTTTGCTTGCGTTGGAGAAACATTGCGCTTTACTGATTTTACGTTCAATACATCTCAATGGGACAGAACATGGTCTTTTCCTTCTGATGCAGTTGGCGCAAGTACTACAGATTCAACGCAGCTTGTTTCTTTCTCAACACCGGGTTGGAAAGAAGTAATATTGGTGAGCTCAAACCCAAGTGGCTCTTCAACCCGAACGAAATCGAATGTATATATCGCAGATGCCACAAGCGACTTGTCTTATCCTCACTTCGAATCTTTTGATGATCCCAATGTTACACAATCGTGGATAGGCATTAACTACGACAATAATCAAACCGTATTTACCCATAGACCAACTTTAGGGCATAATAGTAACGGCTGTTTTGGTTTGAATAATTATGACGCGAGGTATGAAGGCGACCGCGATGAATTAATTACACCTTCGTTTGACCTCACCGGTATAGCCGCTGCCGATTATCGTTTGTCTTTTGATTATTCAATGGCTACACGATTAGAGCAGGATTTAATGGATTCTGCGGCATCGTTGGATATTTTGGCTACTACGAATTGCGGCACAACTTGGAAAAAAGTGGGATCACTAACAGCAGCTAAGTTATTGAATGGAGGTTTCTCTGTAAACCCTTATTCTCCGGGGAAAGGCGATCAATATTGGAGAAGAGCGGTTGTGGATTTAACAGCACAAGGGGCGCAATTTAAAACTGCAGGTGTGCGCTTCAAATTTGCTGTCACCTCTAGCAAGTTGGGTAACAACTTTTACATCGACAACTTTAATTTAGGGAACTCCGTTTTAGGTGTCGATGCTTCCGCTTTAGATATGGCTATTGATTTATATCCAAACCCTACAAAAGATAATGCCTTGTTGGACATCAGTGCAGAGAAACCGGAGAAAATTGCAGTTGTGTTGAATGATTTGTTGGGCAATAAAATCATCGATTTATTCAATGGCGAAATTGACGTAAATAAGAAGATTACCATTCCTACATCTTCGCTTTCATCGGGCATGTATATTGTACAAATCCAATCGAATGGTAAAATAATCCAAAAGAAACTCACAAAGCTATAATCCGGCAATAAAGTTGACGACTAATCAATAGATTTACCGCTTCAAACCAAAACGTATGAAGCGGTATTTTTTTTTCCTGATATTCATTCCTTTCGCTGGCTTTTCGCAATCGGATATAGTTAAACGATGTATTCCGTTGATTGCTGCCCAGCAATTTGTAGAAGCCGATGCATTTATAGACTCTGTTTTGCTTAAACATCCGAAAGAGCCGGATGCTTGGATGATGAAAGGGAATTCAATTCTGAACAGACATTTATTGAGTTTAAAAAGCGAACCCATTATCGCCAATGCCGATGAAGATATTTTATCTATAGAAGCCAATGGTTTGAATAGTCCGCCCCAAGTTCCTGAAAAAAAAGTAATCGATAGTGTAGAGCAGTATTGGAAAAAAACGCTTGCCGCTGATAGTACACGGGAAGATGTGTACATGGGCCTTTGTACTGTTTATGGCATGAGTATGCAAACCGATAAACTGCTGGCTTGTTTGCCGGTGCTCAAAAAAATTTCGCGAAAAGGATCTCAACTCGGCTATCTCATGGAAGACTATGCTAGGCTTTTACGAGAACGGGGGAAAGTGGCCGATGCCAACAAAGTTTTTGCAGCTATTTCAACAATGTATCCAAAAGAATCTGGTATATGGAGCGATTGGGCAGGAGAATATTTGTTGAATGCTGATTTGAAAAGCGCTGTGGAAAAGGCAGATAAGGCTCTTCAGTGCCGAACAATAGACGAGCCAACGCGCGAAAATTTGGTAGATATTTATTTATATGCACAACAACCCGATAAGGCAGTTAAGACTATAGAATTGTATCAGAAAAGCGATACTACATATACCTATGCCCCGCTTTACCGCGCGCTTAGTGGCTTTTCAGTTGGAGATACCGTGTGGAAAAAACGTATGATTGCATTAGTCGCAGAAAAACAATATCAAAACGATACGAATGAAATTGTTCAAGTTTGTAAGTTTTTAGCGTCATCGGTATACACCGGAAAAAACTACGATATAACCATGGCGATGCTTTCAGCGCCACTTAGTAATTTTTGCTCTTGGGCTGTTATCCATCGCGCGAAAAACGATTTCCCCGACTCTGCCAATGTGCAACTTATTGCTGCTGAGTTTTATTTAAACGGTAAAAATTATGCTGTGGCAAATTCCATTTTCAAGAAAGCGGAAACATTAAAAATGGACAGTGTAAATCGGTCGGATATGCATATGGTTTATGCATACTCTGCTTATCGAGCTGGCGACACACCTACTGCAACTGCTTTGTTTAATACCATTGTGGCTGATGAAAATCTTTTTAAGCGACAGGCCGCCTTTTATTTTTTGGGAAAGATGAGTTTGCCGAATACCTTTCTACTTAAGAAACTGTTAGCCGAAAAGCAAAAAACCAAATATTTCTATTTAGGTCAATTGTTGTTGAATAACGGAAAATAAAAAAGCGCAGATGAACTGCGCCTTCTATAACTAAACCCTAACCGAGTTTTCTCAGTGCAATGCTACAAGCTGCACCGGAGCATAAGTTTTGGTAACACCGTCTTTTGCAATAGTTTTTACTCTATAATATACATCAGCAGTTGCCGGCAATGGGAATCTGTCTGAGTTTCTTAAATAATCGCCATCAACAATTTTTTGTGAAGCCACGTCAATTGTTTTGCATGCAGTAAAGTTTTGCATATTGTCGCCACTTCTCTCAACAATAATTTGCTCTAAATCAGCTAAATATTGCGATTGTATATGAACAATTACTTCGCCTTTAATGCGCTCTAAGTCCAAGTTAATATCATAGCTGCTGTTCTTGAACATATGCTTCTCCGGAGCCGGTCCGCCAGCAAAAATGTTAAGAGAGAATAATAATCCTAGTCCGAGTGTGATAGTAAACTTTTTCATGGTGCTATATTTTAGAGACTAAATAATGTTTATGTAAGTATTTACGCCCTCGCTTTAAAGAATGTTTCACTTTCGGCAAAAAAAAATTAATCTTTTTTTAGCTTCGGGCAAATAAAGGGTGTGTTATGATAAAAGCAACAATAAACGGAGGCCGTCAGTTAACGATTGAAGGAAAAGGTGTTGATGGCGTAGAACGCGCAGTAGAGTTGATTCAGGTGGGCGAGAACAACTATAGTTTGCTATTAGACAACGTGTCGTATAACGCACAGATGGTGAGTTACAACAAAGAAGAAAAAAAGATGATTTTGCTTGTTAACGGGAATGAATATGAGGTAGCCATTAAGGATAAAACTGATATTCTGTTGCAGGAAATGGGGATTAATGTAACCTCTGTGGCCAAGCACAATTTGTTTAAAGCACCAATGCCGGGATTAATTCGAACGATAGTTGTGGCTGAAGGACAGGAAGTAAAAAAAGGCGATGTTATCCTCATCCTTGAGGCAATGAAAATGGAAAATGCACTGAAATCACCGGCCGATTTGGTGGTGAAAAGTATAAAAGTACAACAAGGCCAAGCTGTAGAAAAGAATCAACTCTTAATTGAGTTTGAATAGTTTATTTAATTGAAATGGGTGGCGTTTTGAATGGCCTCATCCAATAGACGCTCTTCTTCTCCTTTTTTATCGGAATTCCAACCCAATTCTTCTGCCATAAACAAAAGAATTGTGTCTTTTTGCTTTTGAAGTTCAGTCATGTCAAAAAACAACATACCCGATCTTCGAATTGCAAAGTCTGTAGCCGACAGTACCATTTCTTCGTTGATACAATAGCGAATTTCAGCTTTCAATGCAGCGTTTGGTTTATCTTTAAATGTGTTTAGACATAAAGCCACAATTTCGGGCGTATTAGACCCATATCTGAACACCCATTTTTTAATAGTCTTCAAATCCAAGCCAGACTCTTTTTGCAGCTTTTCTACGTAAGTAGCAATTTCTTGTTCAGACGAAAAATTTCCTCCACTCAATCTATAATTAGCAGTGCTACATTTAGCAGATGATGCCGGATTTACTTGTTTTTGAATGAGATTAACAATCTTATCTGCCATTAATCTATAGCCTGTGAGTTTCCCCCCCGCAATGGAGATTAGACCGGATTTTGAAATAATGATTTCATCTTTTCGCGACAATTCAGAGGGGGATTTTCCGTCTTCATGAATAAGCGGACGAAGTCCGGCCCAACTCGAAACAAGGTCCTCTGCTTTTAGCGATAAACTTGGAAATAAATTATTGATCGCCTTGATCAAATAGCTTACATCTTCTTTTGTGGCTAGTGGATTATCGATATCTTGGTTATAAACAGTATCGGTTGTACCAACATAGGTAATTCCATCGCGTGGAATGGCAAAAATCATTCTGCCGTCCTCCACATCAAAATAAACCGCTTGTTGAAGTGGCATCTTCTCGTAAGGAAAAACAATATGAACACCCTTCGTGAGTTGAAGTCGTTTGCCGAAGAGCGACTGATCAGACTTTCGAATAAGATCAACACCCGGACCGCAAGCATTTACAACCGTTTTTGCCATTACATTGAATGTGTTTCCGGTAATTGTGTCAACAATATTTGCTCCACTAATCAAACCATCGCTATTGTAAATAAAGGATTCTGCTTTGGCGTAGTTTAAACAGGTAGAACCTTCTTGAATGGCGCTTTTGGCCAGCTCAATAACGAGTCGAGCATCATCGGTGCGGTATTCATAATAGAGCCCCCCTCCTGTTAGCTTTGATTCGTTAAGAAGTTTCTCGTGGTTTAGCGTTTCTTCTTTGGAGAGCATTTTTCTTCGCTCTTTTTTCTTCACTCCGGCTAAAATATCGTAAACAAGCAAACCTAACGAAGACGAGTTTTTGCCAAGCGACCCATTCTTAATAATCGGCAAAAGCATTTTCTCCGGTCGAACAATATGTAGTGCATTGTTATACACAATGGCTCTTTCGCTGCCCACATCTTTTACCAATTTAAGTTCAAGTTGTTTTAGATAACGAAGTCCTCCATGAATAAGCTTTGTAGAGCGACTGCTGGTACCGGAAGCAAAGTCGCTTTTTTCAATTAGTAACGTTTTAATTCCACGTAGTGCAGCATCCAAGGCAATGCCACAACCGGTTATGCCTCCACCAATAATCAACAGGTCGAATTCTTGGTTAGCAATAGTTTCAATGGTGGTTGCGCGAGACGTGTTATGTGATGGCATTGTTATCGTTCAGTATGTGCCGGATGGCATGTTTAGCCCTCAAAAGTAACGCTTTAAATCAATCTGTGAAGAAAGAATTTAAAGCGTTTTGTATTTTTTCGAAAAGAGGAAAGTTGATGGAGTAAAGTCGTTCTTTTTTGTCTTTTCTTACAAGAACTAACTGCGTGTCTTTAAGAATTTTCAATTGTTGCGATGTAACCGATTGAGGAATGTCTAGCACATGATAAATGCCCTGAACATTCGTTTCCACCTTCTTGTTAATGAAGTTCAAGATTTCTATCCTTAATGGATGCGCAACTGCACGCAATACGCTATGCGATTGTTCCAATTTCTTTTCTTCAATACGTTTAATTGAACTATTCATCTTTCTAGAACAAAAGAAAGAAAAAACAGAGAATAGCGATAAAAATTATTGCGCTAATTGTTCCTCTAACTTTGCAATTTCTTGCATACGTGTATGGTTGATAGAATAGTAAATGAATTTACCATCACGTTCAGTATTCAAAACATCTGCTTTTCTAAGGATAGCTAAATGTTGAGAGGCTACAGATTGCTCGATACGTAAACGGATATATATTTCTGTTACAGTCATTTTTCCTTTGCCTTCGATTAACGACATGATTTCTTTGCGCAAAGGGTGGTTAACGGCTCTAAGCGTAAGCACTGCGCGTTTTAATGTAGAATAGTTAAGTAGGATTTTGTTGTCGGTTTCAGTGGTGTTTAGTTCAAGTACATGAGCTTCATTTTTAGTGCGCATAGCTTTCTTTTTTAAGTCAATAATGGTTAGGTGTTTATCAATAGATGTTTAGAAATTTTTACCAAAACCTGTCATATAGAAAGGTTCGAATAAGAAATTGTCTTCAAATAAGTTTTTTTCAAATTTTGAAAAAGCTAATTCACATCCATTTGACGAGACATATTCAAAATAAACAATAACTATGCCAAACGAACGAAAAAGCGCAGTAGTTGTGTCGTTTAAATTGAAAAAACCAGCCGTTGGTTGATTGTCGATTTTCTTAATGTGTTCGGCAACTTCGCCTAATGTTCCAAAGCTTTCTGCCGCGATTTCCTCTAGTTTTTGATTGAACACGGCATAATAAACAGCATCTTTTCTGGCTTGGATTAGGGGAGCAAATGTGGCCTCGTTTTTTGCTGTGGCCTCATGTCGCATTCTCCACGCAAGTGATTGAAGTGAAGATACGGCAATAAGTGGTTTATCGGCAGTAAAACATAAGCCTTTGGCAATAGCTGTGCCTATTCTAAGTCCGGTGTAGGAACCTGGTCCTTTACTAATGGCAATGGCGTCAATCTGCTGCAAAGAGTAACCTGTTTCCGCTAATAATTCCTGAATTAAAACAGTAAGTATTGCAGCGTGTTTGTTGGGAATAATTTCTTTGCGTTCTTTTATCAGAATGCCATTGGCAGAAAGACAAACAGAGCAGGTTGGTCCCCCTGTTTCAATATTAAGAATCAGTGTCACGAATTATTTTTTTGACGTTAGCAGTTCGTTGTATTCTTTAGGATTTGCCAACAGTTGCAATGCTTTTTTCACCCATGGATCGGATTGCAACGACTTTTCAATTTTCCCGTGAATGTAGAAGTAGCGATTGCAAATTTCGTTTTCCAATAGCGTTGCAATCTCTGCTTTGTTCGCCAATACATCTTTCTCTTTTGCTTTGCTCAGGTTCGTCAAAGACTCTTCGTATGCTACTTTAATGGCATCGTAATATTTTTCTTCACTTGTTGTTTCTTTCAGTTTCGCAAAAAGTTTATCGGTTTCTGATTTGTAGCTGAAGTTTTTCGACTGTACAAAAGCAACAAAGTCATCATAATCTTTATCGGATAATTTAAACTTATCGGGACTGTCAATGGATTCGTGTTTAGATCGATAAAGTGAAGCGAATTCGAAAAGGAGATGTTGCTTTACTAATGCATCAACTACCGGGCTGTGTTCCGGTTTTTCCACAAGCAAATCGGGGTCTATGCCGCCACCATCAAACACCTTTCTGTTGCCGGCTGTACGGAATTCGTGTTTTAATGAATCCGGGATTCGTTTTACGCTGCCATCCGGATTTCTTTCCGCATAATTTATCGCCTGAATACATCTGCCGGAAGGGATATAATATTTTGCGGTAGTTACTTTGAGCATGGTGCCATAGGAAAGATTCTTAGTTACTTGTACTAAACCTTTGCCATAGGTTTTCTGCCCTAAAATTACACCTCTGTCGTAGTCTTGAATACAACCCGAAACAATCTCTGAT
Source organism: Chitinophagales bacterium (assembly GCA_044226285.1). Lineage (GTDB taxonomy): Bacteria > Bacteroidota > Bacteroidia > Chitinophagales > LD1 > CALAYL01. The sequence continues at coordinate 236,197 of JBGAHI010000001.1, forward strand.
GCAGAGGCCGATTTACTATCGGTAATCACCACAATTGGAATTTTGGTATCCACCGGATCGTTGAGTGTTTTGAAAGTAGAGTTCCATTCTGCTACTTTTCCTTTAGTGGTCACTACTAATTTGTTTTTGTCGATAAACAAATTCACAATATTCACGGCTTCGTTGAGTAGACCGCCCGGATTACCGCGTAAATCGATGATCAAACTTTTCATTCCCGGATTGTCTTTTTTTAATGATTGGAAAGCTTCTTTCACATCTTTGCCTGCATCCGGATTGAAAATTTTCAAATTAATCAAACCTGTTTCTTTGTTCAACATACCATAGAAAGGCACGTTGGTTTCGTGGAACTCTTGGCGTTTAACGGTTACTTCTTCAGTTTTGCCATTTACACGTTGCAATGTGAGGGCAATGGTAGTGCCTGCTTCTCCTTTCAACGCTTTACTTACATCGTCAAAACTCTTTCCGGACGTAGATTTTCCGTCAATGGCCATAATCTTGTCGCCCGAAACAATCCCGGCCTTATCTGCCGGTAAGTCTTTAATCAAGTCCGTAATTACAGGTGTTTTATCGAATAGGTCGAAATAAATTCCAATACCGGTAAGCTTTTCAGAGTTTTGAATTCTAGAGTTTTCAATTTGCGATTCAGAATAGTAATTGGTATATGGATCTAGTTGTTTCAACATACCGTCTAAACAAGAACGCATCAATTTTGATGGTTCGGTTTCATCTACATAAACGTTGTTGACTTCCTTAAACAGAGCACCAAAAATATCTAGCTGTTTCGAAAGTTCGAAAAAGGAATTTCCGGCACTGGTAAGTACTACAATAAGTGTTAGTCCTAATATGATGGATGCGGTCTTCTTCATGAATATGCGTTTCGTGCGTTTGATATTATTTTTTTACTTGCAATAGGTCTTGTAATTTGGACTTGTCTTTCAAGAGTTCTATTGATTTGAGTACCTCGGGATCGGTTTTAATCGTGGCTTCAATTCTTCCCGAGTTCAAGTAATAGTGCGAAGCAATTTCTTGCTCTAGCATTTCTTTCAATACTTTCTTCTCTTTCATCAAATCCTGCTTCTTATCGTGTTCGAGCTTTTGTTTCATTTGCTCATAGTCGCTTTTGAAGGCATCAAAGGTTTTTTCTTTTTCTGCCGTAGTCTTTAATTCTTCCAATAGTTTTTCGCTGGTTGTTGAATATTTAAAGTCTTTTTTGTCGGAAACATATTTCACGAAATCCGCATATTCGGCATCAGTGAGCGAGAAGTTTTTGGCAGAAGGAATGGCTTCGTGCGAAGTGCGATACTTTTGTGCGTAATCGAAGAAAACACTTTGCACATAAAGGGCAATAGCGATTTGTGAGATTTTTTCTTCATCGGTTTTTACATCCGGGTCGATACCTACCCCATCGTATACAATTCTACCACCTTTAGTTTTGAAGGCCACCTTCAACGAATCTGCTTTTTTCTGTACCGAGCCATCTTCTTTTTTGTCGGCATAGTTAATCGCCTGAATACATCTTCCCGAAGGGATATAATACTTCGCGGTAGTAATCTTCAGTTTGGCATTATAAGGTAAAGAATGCGTTGATTGAACGAGTCCTTTTCCGAATGTACGTTGGCCCACAACAACAGCCCGATCTAAGTCTTGCATAGATCCGGTAACAATTTCTGCAGCAGAAGCCGAACCTCCATCGGCCAAAATCACCATTGGAATTTTAGTGTCAACGGGGTCGTTAAGGGTAATATACTCCTTGTTCTGGTCTACAATTTTCCCTTTGGTACTAACAATAGGCGTGCCTTTATCAATAAAACAGCTTGCCACATTAATGGCTTCGTTTAATAATCCTCCAGGGTTACCTCGTAAATCGAAGACTATCCCTTTGGCTTTATTTTTTGAAATCAATGTAATGAGGGCATTTCTTACTTCTGTGCCTGCTCTTTCCGTGAATCCATTGAGGCGAATGTAACCTATGTTATCATCGAGCATTCCGGAATAGGGAACGTTTTTAATTTTGATTTCTTCACGAACTAGTGTAATCGGCATTTCTTTTTCAGAGCCATCGCCTTGTAATCGCGCTATTTTTAGATTTACAGAAGTACCGGCCTTTCCTCGTAAATGTTTACTCACATCATCAGAGTTGGTTTTGCGCATCGATTTTCCATCGATTTCCAAGATTTTATCACCCGGACGAAGGCCTGATTTAGCAGCAGGAAAACCTTCATACGGATCGGTGATAATAACAAAGTCGTTTCGCGTTCCAATCAACGAGCCGATGCCGCCATAGCGCCCTGTGGTTTGTTGGCGGTACTCTTGAATATCATCTTCAGGAATGTAATCGGTATAGGGGTCCAAAGAGTTACACATCTCGTAAATACCAGATTGGATTAGCTTTTCCGGATTTAATGTATCTACGTAATAGGTATTGAGTTCACGATAGAGCGTGGTGAAAATATCGAGTTGTTTGGTGACTTCAAAAAACGAATTGACGGGTGTAGCCGCCATTAAAACAAACGACACAACAACAATACTTGCTCCGGTAAACCAATGCTTGAAACGCAAACCCTTCATGCGGTATATATATTTTAGAATAAACATAAAAATAAAAAACGAGAGCAGACTTTCTGTTAAGAAGAATTTGTAAATAAAAAAGACTGCCTGTTGAACAGACAGTCTTTTTTATTGTGTTGCGGAAAGCAAAAGCTACCGAAGCACAAAAGTCTTGAATTATTTGGCGTCTAAGTGAAATTCTTCGTTTCCTCTAAACAATTCCAATGATGATTTGCTGTGCGAAAGAATTTTGTATTCACGTGCAGTAGATGAACCCGCATCGCGCAACTGCAAATATTTATTGCTATTTGTTAATACCCATTCACCCGAAACGACATTCGATTTTTGGTTAAGATTAAATAAGTTGTTTGTGTCGATATTGTCTAATATTTTATTTCCTGCTGTATCTGTTACAAACGTTGAGTCGTATGTAGTGTAGAACACGGTATCGAAGTAGTTATAAGATTCAGTAAATGTTTTATCGGCATTGAAAATCCAACGAAACTGCGGTTTTTGTTTGTTGAAGTCTGCGGTTTTGTCTTTTGTTTCAAACAAATATTGTTTAACGCCCCAAGTGCCTTCTACATCGCCTAATAATTTCTTTTCATTACATCCTACCAAAATGAGTAGAAGCGCTGCCAAGGATAAAATGATGGTTTTTTTCATGGTTAAAAGTTGTTTTAAGTATATACTGAGCCTTTCTGAAAATGTTTTATTGTTTGCGTAAATAACGGTTCTCGCCACCTCTTCTTAACTCCACGTGGTTACCTTCTAAGTTGAAGATGGTATAAGATCGTTTTTTGTAAATGGTATCGGTGAGAGTAAGCGTTTCATTGTTGTTTTCAAACACCCAGTTACCTGGAATTTTTGCTGTATCGGCTGCTGTAGGCAGGTAATAGGTCTCCGTAAATGTTCCACCGGCTGTAAATTCAATAGTATAGTGATCGTTAATAGAATCCGAGTAAGGAGCAATACTTGACTTGTCGATATTGTCTTTAATGAGTTTGTATACTTTCCACTTGCCGGTCAAGCTATCGGTTAACGATTTTTTTTGGTTGCAAGAAGCAACTAAAATAAGGACAGCAACTATAAGTGTAATTTTCTTCATGGATGTTCAGGTGTTTTGATTCTCGAATATAGATAAAAATGCAAATGTTCAAAAGGGAATCTTAAGATAGTTCTTCAAAGGTGCCGTTGCTTTTGTTTTTGCGCACGTTGTTCCACTTGAAATAGCGACCGTTCATAGCCACATAAACCCCTGCCGGTAAAGATTGGGCAAAGGCTAATGCTGTTCCTAAATTGAAGAGCCCATCAGAACTGCCGAACTTATAAGGAATCATTGCACCGGTAAGCACAATGGTTTTATCGAGTTGAGCTTCGCCCAAAAGTTTAGCTGTAATTTCCATAGTATCGGTGCCATGAGTGATTACAATTTGGCTTTCTTCACTTTTCTCACAAGTGTTCAGAATCAAGGCTCTGTCGGAGTCGTTCATTTCCAAACTATCGATCATCATTAACGTGCGGACATTCACTTGCAAGTTACATCGCCCAAGTTTAAGCAGTTCGGTAAGATGGGAATCTTTGAAGAAAAGCTTTCCGTTCAATTCGTCATATTCTTTATCGAATGTGCCACCGGTAACGAGTATTTTAACAGAAGGATTAGACATGTGCAATTGTATGGCTTATGATTGAATGCAAATTAACGTAATCGGTCGTAGCTTTTCAATAGGTTTTCGTCTTTTACAATGCCCCAGATGGCCAATAGATTCAACACAACGATAACCCAAGGTGTAATATTTCCATAGTAAAAAATAGTATCGTCTTTGTAGTCGCCTACACTCCAGAAATGATATGCGTAACCGAAACAAAACAGCATGTTCAAAATACTAAGGATGCAAAATAGCTTTTGAATGGTTGGGTATTTATAAAGAAAGATACTGAGAAGATTTGCACCAATGGAAATGCCTGCTGCAATAGCCGCCACGAAAATCCAATAGCCTTGCACAAAATATTTTAGTTCATAAGCGCGGTAGTAGCCGTATAGCTCTGTTGGTCCAACAAAAACAACAACGGGGCTATATAAGTATAATCCGCCCAAGATAGCTGCAATCAATAAAAAAACGGTTTGAATACGCTGAATCATGTTTGATTTATTTTCCCCAAACCTAAATAATTTTTTGTGTTTGTATTGTTTCTCCCGTTCTGGAGGAAGGGTGTGTTTCGAAAAATTTAACGGCTCGATGAAAACAATGTTTAAATTCGAGGCTTAAATAAAAGGCATGGAAGCGTTTATAGTAGATGCAGTAAGAACTCCAATAGGTAAGCTAGGTGGCTCGTTGAGCGGTATTCGTCCGGATGATTTGGTCGCATTGGCAATAAAGGCGCTTTTGGCGAGAAATCTGAATGTGGCGCCTGAAGATATTGAAGAAGTGATTTTAGGTGCCGCCAATCAAAGTGGAGAAGATAACCGCAATGTAGCGCGCATGGCGGGTTTATTGGCTGGTTTACCTTTGTCGGTGGCGGGTGTAACCGTAAATCGTTTGTGCGCATCAGGCTTGCAAGCCATAGTGGATGCTACTCGTGCCATCCGAAATGGCGATGGTGATGTGTATGTGGCCGGTGGAGTAGAGAGCATGAGCCGTGCGCCATTGGTGATGAGCAAAGCGCTTTCCGCTTTTGACCGATCGCAACAATTGTTTGACACTACGTTAGGGTGGAGATTTACAAATCCTGCGTTTGCATCCGATTATACTTTTTCAATGGGGCAAACGGCAGAGAATGTAGCTAACGAATGGAAAATCAGCAGAGAAGAACAAGACGCATTTGCAGTGGCTTCGCAAACCAAATATCAAAAGGCATTTGAGGCAGGCAAGTTTAACGATGAGTTAGTGGCTGTTGAGATCCTGAAAGGCAAAGAAAAAGTGTTGTTTGGAAAAGATGAGTTTCCTCGATTATCGTCTATGGAAGATTTAGGGAAACTGAAACCTGCATTTCACAAAGAAGGATCCGTAACAGCGGGTAATGCTTCAGGCTTGAACGATGGTGCTGCGGCCACATTGGTGGTTAGTGAGCGCTATTTGAAAGCACACAATTTAACGCCATTGGCACGTGTAGTATCGGTAGGTGCTGCAGGTGTGCATCCTGCAACGATGGGCATTGGACCTGTGCCTGCATCTCGCAAAGCCTTGCAGCGAGCAGGTTTAACGGTGAACGATTTAAGTTTGGTAGAATTGAATGAAGCTTTTGCCTCACAAAGTTTAGCTTGTATCCGTGACCTAGGATTAGACCAAAATATCGTGAACGTAAATGGAGGGGCAATTGCTATTGGCCATCCACTCGGTTGCTCCGGTGCAAGAATCACGGCAACATTGTTGCATGAAATGAAACGCACAGCCGGTGCGCGTTATGGTTTAGCTACTATGTGTATTGGTGTTGGTCAGGGTTTGGCCGTGGTGTACGAAAAGTGTTGATGCTATTTAAAAACAATTACTTTTCAGACCTATGACAGATGAATTAATAACAGAAGAAATGGTAGAAGATGAAGTAGTGTTTACGAAGCAACGCTATTTTATTCATTTGGCCTACGATGGCGGAGGTTTCTGTGGTTGGCAGATTCAGAATAATGGTGATACCGTGCAAGCGGCATTGAATTTTGCCTTGTCGAAAATACTCAATGAACATGTGGCCTCTATGGGCTGTGGAAGAACCGATACCGGTGTGCATGCCACTTCGTTTTATGCGCACTTCACTACAGGAAAAGAGTTGCCAAGTCGCTTTGCCGATCGACTCAATTCCATTTTGCCGCAAACGATTTCCATTTTTAATGTGATACCTGTACACCCCAAGGCACACACGCGTTTCGATGCTTACAGTCGAACGTATGAGTACTTCATTAATTTTTACAAATCGCCATTTTTGCGCAGTTACAGTATGCATTGTTATGTGAATGATTTGAATTGGGATGCTATTCATCAGGCTACAGCAATGCTGACTACATTCAACGATTTTACTTCGTTGTGCCGACCGAGCGATGATTTCAAAACCAACATTTGCGATGTAACAGAAGCGCGTTGGGATGCAGTAAAAAAAATGCCGGTGGCAGGTTCGGTTGAAGATGAGTTTATGCGCTTTACAATCACCTCGAATCGTTTCTTGCGCGGTATGGTACGCAAAACAGTCGGCACATTGTTGATGGTGGGAGGCGGCAAAATTTCGGTTGAGCAATTTCATGATACGGTAATGAATCAAAAAGAGTTTTACAAAACAGCATTAGCGCCACCCAACGGCCTATATCTTACTGATGTGAAATATCCTTATCCGTTGGATGGTAACGTAGATTGGGTTAGGCCTCAACAGTAATAGTTATTTTAATTTTAGGCCAAAATCAAGGGGCACTTTTTTGCGTTGAATTTGATCTTCGAAGTTGCAGAAAAAACCTTGCGTTGGAGGAGGAATGATGAGTAGTAACTGATTAGAGGGTGTTGGGATGTTTTTTTTCTTCATGAACAAAACACTTTGTTGTCCACTAGGTACCGTGTCTCCCATAGGTTGTTGAAAAAGAAAAACAAAAAGCAGGCTAATTGTTGACATTCATAGTTGTTGAGACAAAGCTAAGCATTTGATATAGAATAAGGATTATACTTTTTTTATGTTTCCATTTTAGTATAGGAAAGTGAAGTGTTGTTTTTCTTACTAATGTGTCTAAATAATTCTTTGATTCATAAGTGTTTTTAATAAACACACTTTATTAGATTCGCAACGTGCAAGCATCTCCATCCACTTCAGAACAAACCACTTTTCGAAAAATACTTTCGTTAACTGATGGTCATAAACCAGCCTTTTACACGGCAATGGGTTTGTCGCTTTTATTGGCGATTATTGGTCCTATTCGTCCAAAACTCGTTGAATATGCGGTAGATAAAAACATTGCCGGAAAAGATTTTACGGCTTTGAAATGGACAGTAATGGGCATTTTCGCCTTGTTGGTGTTAGAAACCTTAGTGCGTTATGCCTTCTCGTTTTTGGCTTCATGGTTAGGGTCAAGTATCATTAAAGATTTGCGTATTCGTGTGTATTCGCACATTATTCAAGCCAAGTTATCTTACTTCGATACTACGCCTATTGGCACCTCCACCACGCGAACAATTACTGACGTGGAAGCCATTAACGATACCTTTTCGGAAGGACTGATTACCATTTTGGCCGATATTTTGGTGATACTATTGGTATTGTTTTTCATGTTTGCAGGTAAGTTTTCCATGCATCCAACACAGTACGGTTTTGCTGTTCCTGTATGCGATTTTAGCACATGGAAAGTGGCGCTCGTTTCACTTACTACTTTGCCGGTATTGCTTATTGTTACACGTTGGTTTCAGCAGGGCGTGAAAGTTTCTTTTCAGGAAGAACGAACACAAATTGCAAAGCTCAATGCCTTTCTTCAAGAACACATCAGCGGTATGCGTATTGTGCAAATTTTCAATGTGCAAAAGCGTGAGTTCGAAAAATTCGACAGCATTAATACCGCCTTGCGCGATGCAAACGTAAAAGGCATTTGGTATTACTCGTTGTTTTTTCCGGCAGTAGAAATTTGTATGGCAACCGCTATAGGTATTACTGTGGCTGTTGCTGCTAAATATATTCTCAATAAAGAGCTCGAGATTGGGATTATTATGTCGTTCATTTTATATATCAATATGCTGTTTCGTCCGTTGCGATTCATTGCCGATAAAGTGAATACCATCCAACGCGGGATGATTGCTGCCGGTCGTGTGTTTCAATTGTTGGATACCCCATTGGCTATTGACGACAAAGGAAAAGTGGAAAAAAACATGCAAGGTAACATTGCTTTTTCTAACGTTTACTTTGCGTATAATGACGATGATTATGTATTGAAAGATCTTTCTTTCTCTATAGAACAAGGACAAACACTGGCTATTGTAGGTTCAACTGGCTCTGGCAAAACGTCTACTATTAGTGTATTAAACCGTATGTATGAAATCAACAAAGGGATAATAACCATTGATGGAATAAATATTCACGATTATACATTGGCTTCGTTGCGTTCGCAGATGAGTATCGTTTTGCAAGATGTGTTTTTGTTTTCGGGAACAGTGTTTGAAAATATCACTATGCGTAACCCAACCATTTCAAAGACTGAAGTAGAAGCGGCAGCAAGAGCTATTGGAGCCCACGAATTTATTATGCAATTGCCAGGAAGTTACGACTATAAAGTAATGGAACGCGGACTGGCATTGTCGTTGGGACAACGGCAGTTGATTTCCTTTGTGCGGGCCTTAGTGTTTAATCCTAAGATTTTAATTTTAGATGAAGCCACCTCTTCCATCGATTCATACACTGAAGCCATTGTACAAAAAGCCATTGAGAAGATGATTAAGGGTAGAACATCGGTGGTAATTGCGCATCGCCTATCTACTATTCGCAATGCCACAAAAATTTTGGTGATGGAACATGGCGAGCGCAAAGAATTTGGTAGTCATGAAGAACTTCTTGCCATGAATGGTCGATATGCAAAACTGTATTACAATCAATTTCAACAAGGCGCAGCAACAATAGATTAACGATGGAATGGCTGATTACAGGTGTTGTTTTTCTTGTGCTCCAATATTGGATATGGAAATCGTCATTTTTTAAAGCAAAGCATTTTCCTGTTTGGTTTAGCAATGCCCTCTTCGCAGCAAAGGCCTTAGGAGGCGTTGCTCTTTTTTTTATTTACACGCTCTATTATACCAATCGTGAGCAAGCTGATATTTTTAAGTTTTACGATGACGGAATAACACTCCGACATATCATCAACGAAAATCCAAGTATCGGATACAAATTGTTTTTGGGCGATTTAGACGAAACCACATTAGTGGAGGAGGCAAAGTTGTGCAATTGGCGAAGACCATTTAGCAAAACCATGTTGAACGAAAACCGCATGTTGATTCGCTTTCATACGGTGTTATCATTCTTTACTTTTGGTCTATATCAGTTGCACAATTTACTTTTTTGTTGGTTGGCTTTTTTGGGCATTTGGTTCATAACGAAAACGGTTTCGCCTTTCTATTCTTCACGAAGCGCAAAGTTTTGGGCCATCTTGCTCTTCTTTCCTTCGGTAGTGCTTTGGGCAGATGGTTTGTTGAAAGAATCGGTGTTGTTATTCGCTCTTGGTGTTGTGGTGTGGATGGCTAGTCGTGCCGGCTTTTCGTTTATACGACTTGTTGTTATTCTCATTGCCTTATTGGTGATGGCCTATACGCGGACAATACTTGCCGTAATTGTTATTGTTGCATTAGCCGGGTATTGGGCGTCATTAAAGGTAAATACAAATCGAGCGATGCTAGGATTGCATTCGATGCTTTACATTCTATTGATTGCTGTTGCCATTGTATTGCCTAAGATAGATCCACTGTATGATTATTTTAAGGTAATTGCGCGTAAACAAAAATACACCTACGAAGAGGCAAAAATAATGGGCGCAAATAGCTTAGTTGAGTTGCCGCGAATTGACAAACGTCCTGTTTCGGTGATTACCACAGTTCCGCTAGGATTTTTTTATGCTCTCTTACAACCCACGCCATTGCAGTCACACGGCAAGGCAATTGTGTTTGTTAATGGAGTAGAGAATTTACTATTCGTGTTGCTATTCGTATTCCTTTTATTGAAGATACAAAAGCAGGAAGGCGAGCGAGCCCGATTATTTTGGTTTCTCTTTTTTATAGCTGCTGTTTATTTGTCGTTTATCGGTCTGTTGGTGCCGGTGTTAGGGAATATGGTACGCTATAAGGCAGTAGTTATTCCTGTTTTAATGGCGTCATTATTGCTTTTGCAGAAAGAGCAACCCGTACTAAAAAATTAGGCTTTCGTTTTTTCAAATTCCTTCATGGCTTGAATCAGGGACTCTACTCCGCTCACTGGCATTGCATTGTAAATAGACGCTCTGAAACCACCAACGCTTCGATGTCCCTCCAATCCAATCAAACCATTTTCTTTAGCATATTGTGCGAAGAGCGGTTCTAAGTTTTTGTCTTCCATTACAAAACATACATTCATTTTCGAGCGATCTTCTTTGGCAACAGTACCTTTAAAAAGAGCAGAGTTGTCGATGGCTTCGTAGAGCAACGCAGCCTTGGTATTGTTTAGTTGTTCAATGTTGGTGAGCCCTTTTTCTTTTATCCATTGCAATGTGAGATACGAAACGTATACCGGTAAAACTCCGGGTGTGTTTTTCATAGATCCATTGGCAATTTGCACTTGATAATCGACCATACTCGGTATGTTTCGATTTACTTTTCCTAACAACGATTTTTTTACCGCCACCATTGTTGCACCTGATGTACCCATATTCTTTTGTGCTCCGGCATAAATCAAATCAAAATCGGCAAATGGAATGACTCTTGAAAAAATATCAGACGACATATCCGCAATTAATGGATACTCAACGCCAAAGTATGCTTTGGGCGATGGGTTGAATTGATATTGTGTGCCGTAAATGGTGTTATTTGTAGTGATGTGTAGATAAGAAGCTTGGGCGGGCATGTCCCATTGTTTGGGAATAAAGGAATAGTTGCTGTCTTTAGATGAAGCAGCAACATGTACCTTCCCGAATAGTTTGGCTTGCTCTAAAGCGCCATGTGCCCATGTGCCTGTATCCAAATACACTCCGGTTTTTGTTTCATCGAGCAGATTGTAGGGGATTGTGTAAAACTGTGTACTTGCACCACCTTGCAAAAAGAGCACTTCATATCCATCATTTAAGCCCATCAGCTCTTTGGTGAGGGCTCTTGCGCCTTCCATCACCGCTACAAATTCTTTCGAGCGATGCGATATTTCAAGCAGTGAAAAACCGGTGTTTTCAAATTCGGTTATCGCTTCTTTTGTTTTTTCAAGAACCTCTTGCGGTAGGATGGCCGGACCGCTATAGAAATTTATTTTCGCCATAATTATTTTGAATGCTATTGTGGCTGCAAAATAATGTATAAAAGCGGTGATTTTGGCTTTCCAGCAAAACAAAATAAAAACGCTCCATTGGCTTGAGCAATGGAGCGTTAATTAAAAAAGGATATCGGATTATTTTTTCAAAGAGTCTCTAATTTCCGCAAGTAATGCCTCTGTAGCAGTAGGACCTGCAGGTGCCGGAGCCGGTTCTGCTTTTTTCATTGCGTTCATTCCTTTTACCACCATAAACATAACGAAAGCAATGATTAAGAAGTTGATTAAAGCGCCAATGAAATTACCATACATAAAGGCATTTTCCGGAGTAGTGATTTTTCCGTCAGCGCCATATTCGGCAGCTTTTAGAATTAATTTCATACTGCTCATATCACCAACATTGAAAATAAGTCCAACAAGCGGCATAAACATTCCATCAATAAACGTAGACGACACTTTACCAAAAGCAACCCCCATTACGAAGGCAACGGCAGTGTCGATCAAATTGCCTTTCATGGCAAACTCCTTAAATTCTTGTAACATTCCCATAATTAAATAGTTTTTTGGTTCGTTAATGTGACCAAGTTACTACGTTTTTTTAAAAAACGAATACGATAAAAGCCGTATATGTTGCTGATTTATATCGTTGTGGCTTCATCGCGAAGCATCCAACCTACACGTCCATCGGCTATTTTGACCTTCCAGTAGTTTTCGACTTTATCCAAAATTTCCACTTTAGTGCCTTCGTGTAACTGAAACAAATCTGTAGATGAATCATCCGGAGCGCTTTTCACATAGCTTTGTGTTTGTGTGATGATGGCAGAACTGCATTTGTTTTCAAACGAGAATTGTTTTTTGGAAGCGAAAAAGGTAATACATGATATGGCAGCACAGCAACATCCCCCAAACAAGAGAAGGCCTCTATGATTGTTTTGAAACAGAAAAAATAATGCAAAGCCAAATGTTAACCATAGCAAGGCAATAGAAATCCAGCACCAAGAGGTTGATGATAAAACCGAAAGTGTGTTCTTGAGTATTGCTTGTGCTCCAAAACTTTTTGTAGGGTCAACTTTGTCGATTGTCTTTAAACGAGCAAACGCAAGGTTATGTTGAATGTCTTCATCGTTAGGTGCTAATCGTTCCGCACGCTCATAGTTCAACATCGCCTTGCCAATGTTTCCATTTTTGAAATAGGCATTACCTAGATTAAAATATATAGTTGCAGTTTTGCAACCTTTACTGATGAGAGATTCGTTTAAAGTAATGGCTTTTTCAAAGTCATTGCCTTTGTATGCCGCTACTGCTTTGTTGAACAATTCACTGTTCGACTCAGCGTTCACCAAAGTTGCGCTGAAAAGCAAAAAGATAATATGGAAAATCGACTTAAGCATTTTTCAATTCATCTTCTAGTTCAGAAATAATAGTAATGGCATTCGTATATTGTTGCTGCATGTTTTCGTTGCCGGACATGTTGGTGTAAAGCGCAAATTCACAAGTTTCAAGGAGTTGCTTAAGCGAGCTAATTTTTTCTTCTTTCACATTCTTACTACGCAATTTCTCTTCAATATTATCCTTTGAAAGGTCAGCTACATCAATATGAAGCTTATCACTAACATAGCCAAGCAGCGCTCGCGACACTTCATCGTAAAATAATTTTCCGTTGTTTTCTTTTAAGTGCTTTTCTGCAACAGCTAATCGCTTCTTCGCCATTTTATTGGCTTTACGCAATTTCGAACCTAGCACATCGGCTGATTGTTTATCCGCATTTCGCTTGTAGACAAAAGCGCCTAGAAATAATAAAAACGGAGCCGCCATCAATCCATATTCTGTTGGAGAGCCGATGAAATTTGGTGTTGGTTCTAAATCCGCTTTTGTTTTGATGAAACGAATATCGCTACCTAGTGATTTGATTTCCTTCTTGCTGGTGCTGTTGAGTACACCCTCTCCGTTTGAAACAGTTGTTTTCGAAGGCTCACCCGTTATTTTTAATGCATATTCCGGTGCTTGAATGTTGATGTATTTTCCCTGACTTGGATCAAAAAATGAAAACGACATCGGCTCAATTTTAAAATCGCCCGGCTGACGTGGGATGATTAAATAATCGGCTTGCTTTGTTCCTGAAGTTCCGGCAACAATATCTTCTTTTGTTTTTGGATCGTACACTTCGAACCCATCAGGAACATTCGGTTTTGGTAATTCGAACGTCTTCATGTTTCCTGTTCCACTCACTTTCACGGTATAGGTTACACCTTCATCGGTTTTCGATTCTTTCTGTGAAATGTTGGTTTGGAAAGTGAATTTACCCACAGCGCCCGAAAAATTTTCCGGCTTTCCGGCCTCAGGCAAAGCCTTTACATTAATGGTAACTCCGTTGCTTACCGGTTTGTATGGAACATTTTGCAGTTGTGCTCCCCCAAAAATATCCCACACACTTCTGCGTTTGCTTTGCACTTGGGCTTGAACAATCATGTTTATCTCTGCGGGAGAAATTTGCAAAGCTCCTGAACGTTGCGGGAATAAAGTGTATTTCTGAAGTTCCAACACATAAAATTGTTGTCCGTTAATGGTTTCTACAGTAGGTTTTTGATTTTGATTTTGTTCGCCTTCCTGACTCCAAAAGCCATCAAACTTAGGCGCTTTGGACATTTGTACGTTGCCGAAATTTAGGCGGTAATACAGTTTTAAGGTGGCGTTTATCGGCTCGCCTTCGTACACCGAGTTTTTGTTGGTTACCATGCGTACAAATACATTTTCACGTATTTGCTTGTCGATATCGCTCAATGCTTGTTTAGATGGCTGTACGTCCTCTTCTTGCTGTTGTGCCATGGCTTCAAACGGGTCGCCAAATGGATCCTCAAACGGATCGAATCCGAAAGGACTATTGTTTTGTCGCTGTTGTGCTTTTTGTTGTGCCGGTCCTGTAACGGTAATCGACAATTCGTTCGACTCAAGATTTGCTCCGCCAACATTAACAATGGCTTTGCCGATTTTGAACGTGCCTTCTTTTTTGGGTTGAAGTATATAAGAATAGGTTGAAGTTTGTGAAACACTGCCATTAATCCACTGCACACTTTGTGAAGTGTTGGGACCGCTGAGTACATTAAAGTCGTTTAGGCTAGGTAACTTCAATGTTTTTCCTTCACCATTTTCAATCGTGTAGCTGAGTTGGAAATTTTGATTTACTGGTACGGATTTGGTACTTAGTGAAGCGTAAAATTTCACCTGTCCGTATCCGAACAATCCAACCAATAGAAACGCCAAAAAAGAAAACACCTTTTTCATACCACTGCGAAAATGCTTCAATCCTCTCGAAAACACAAGCAGCGAAAGGTTTTGTTAGATTTTTTTAGGAAATTAAAACTGGAGTTGGAAGCCTAAACGGACCCCAAAATTTCCGTATCGGAAACTGAAAGGAGTGCCTCTTTTATCTTGATGAGTGACCCGCCAAAACACATCTACCCGAAACACTTTGAAGATATTTTCAATGCCGGTTCCAATTTCTATAAAAGGAACTTTATCGGGTGTTTTGAATTTTACCATGGTGGCAACAGCGCTGTTATCCAATGCATTATAAAAATTGGCGGCTCTGTTGGCGGCTGTCATATCGCCCCAAAGCATGCGCAACTGAAAGCTTTCTCGCCACTTCAATTTCCGAATGCCGGGAATGCGATTAAAGAGCAATCCCGAGAAGTGGTGATTAATTAAAATATTAATGTAGCGATCCATCACAAACTCGTATTGCCGCGAGGTGTTGAATCCGCTCCAATTGTAAATGTAGTTTTCTGAAACATCAGGGGTATAGAGCAAAAGGAATGGAACCCTACCAAAGGTTTTTCCCACTTCAATGCGCCAATACAGTCTTCCGAGGGGACCGCAAGGTTGCACATCGTCCATAGCGAAAGAGAGTTTGTGATAGTTGAAATCGCCTTTTGCCCATCGCTTCAAGCCTAATGTGTAGCGCAACACCAACACAGGGTACTTACTGCCTAAAGAAGTTCGGTTGAATTCACCACTGATGAATTTCTCTTGCCAAGCAAAACGGTTCGTAAAACTAAACTCAGTAGTAGTAAACGATTGAATGGTTTGGTTTTTTCTTAAATCATTTCCATTCGTAGAATAGTTGAATTCGAACTTACCTAAAGGTTTGTAGAATCGATTCGCAAATCCGGCAGTAATGGAGTAGCCAAAGTTGGTTTCTTTGAAATAGTTGAATTTCAATTCTCGTACGCCCACAATTTTGTATGGGATTACACCATCGTGCTCCACTCGTCTAATGCCGGGTATGGAATTCAAAATATTCGAAGAGGAATAAAAGCGATCAAAATCAGTGGTATAGGTTACGTCATTTTTATAGCTGCCGGAAAGGGATTCGCGCACTTTTTTTCGGATAATCCAGAGGAACTCCCCTCCGTATTTTACCTTTCGATCTTTGATTCCGTAAGCTACGTATGCGTTGAGCATAATGTGTTTACTGAATTTATTGCTGGTGCCCATACCGTATTTAAACCGCCAGCCTTCCACAGGATTTACATCTAGAAAAGTCCAAAAATTACCAATACTTAGCGGGCCGATATCATAGTATCCTAAGTAGATCGTTTGAAAAGCGGTCAGCCAACTTTTCACCACCGGTAAGGTTTTCAGTGTGTCGATCATACCATAAATCCTGTTCTCGTTTTTCGATAATGAATCGTGACGGAACTGTTGCCAATCCTTATCGGAATATTCATTGGCATTGTCTTTAATAGTGATATCAGCTTTCTGTTTTTTAAACAAACTGTCAATCGTTTTTTGGTCTTCCTCTAGCGAGAACTTACTATAGGATGTTGTCTTTCGCCCAATTAATCCGGGTGCATTTTTCGCATGAATAAAATTGATTACGACTTTGTCTTTTTTCAGTAGCCATATAGAATCGCTCAAACTTTCAAACTCGTTGTAGATGCTGATTTTCTTCACAAAATTCACATCGGCATCTTTCGAAATTTTCATGCTTAACTGTTTCACGGCAAAGGCCGAATCGGCAATCCACATGTCGCCTTCAAACGTAAGCTCCCCTTTTCTGCGCGGCATGAATTGGATTTTTTTGCACCACTTATTGCCGATAAAAGCGCTATCCACAATGTAGTAACGGTAGGATGATAATCCTACATTAGAAATGGGCGAAACAAAACTTTGATTGAGCAATAAAATCCAATCTTCAAAAATGTCGAACTGAACATACATGGATCCCAAAAACTGGGTTACACTGGCATTGTTTACGCCTGAAACTTTAGAAGCTTTGATGATTTCGCGGTTGTCGAGCGGGTTCTTTCTGTGGTGAAAATCCGACATCGTTTCTGTCATGAAAAACGGCAAGAAGGGTTTCTCTTCTGATACACTATCCATGTTGTTAAACACGAATTTGAAGGGTTTGAAAATTTTTCTGTTTTTGAATTTGTCGTTTATTTCTTCCAGGTCGATTTCCATTTTGTTGTACACCTCATAGCCGTATGAATTCAGTTTGTTTTTGTTGTACTTGCCTTTGTTGGCAATTACTTTTCGCATTAAAATATTCGCAGGATTTTCGCCCGGTTTAATCACCACCTCCATCAACGAATAGTCGGAACGATCAAGCGGTAAAACAATCATCTGCTTGCTGTTGTTTTTTTGCAATGGTTTGAATACAGTGATGTAGCCAATCGAAGATGCGCCAATCGAATCTTCCGGCTGATCGATGGTAAGTGTGTAATTGCCTTCGTAATCTGTGGTGATGCCCGTTGTTGGCTTTCCCTTAATGTACACATTGGCAAAGGGCAACGCTTCTTCTGTTTGTTTATCCACCACTTTTCCGGTAATGGTAATGGATTGCCCGGAAGCAGAAAGTCCGACCCCAA
This sequence comes from Chitinophagales bacterium, assembly GCA_044226285.1. Classification (GTDB taxonomy): domain Bacteria; phylum Bacteroidota; class Bacteroidia; order Chitinophagales; family LD1; genus CALAYL01. Next base: position 253,545 of record JBGAHI010000001.1, read on the forward strand.
TTCCTATTGCACAAACCAATACAAAACGAAATGCATTTCGGCACGAGTTGTACATGGAGGTGAAGAATAAAAATTGGCTGAACACTTCTTTTTTTTAGTTTCGTGAAGCGTTCAAAATAATTCTTTTCTTATAACTTTTAAGTGTTTTTTAATGAGTGAACTAAATGTCCTAACATACAACGTGAATGGTGTTCGAGCGGCCATAAAAAATGGTTTATTGCAATGGTTGTCCGATAAAGATTTTGATGTGATTTGCTTACAAGAAATCAAAGTAGCATTGGAAGATTTCGACCCAAAACCTTTTGAAGCATTAGGGTATACTTGTTATTTGTTTCCTGCACAGAAAAAGGGTTACAGTGGCGTAGCTATCTTTTCTAAAATCAAACCCGATAGTGTAGTGCGCGGCATGGGTGTGCCGGAATATGATGCTGAGGGAAGGAATATTCGAATTGATATTGGCGACTTATCTATTCTTTCTGCTTATTTCCCTAGCGGCACAACCGGAGATGAGCGTCAGAGTGTGAAGATGAGTTATTTAGATGCGATGTACGACTACCTACACGAGTTGAAAAAAACACGTCCGAACTATTTAGTGTGTGGCGATTTTAATATTTGTCATACTGAAATAGATATCCATAATCCTATACAAAATAAAGACACATCCGGTTTCAAACCCGAAGAGCGCGCGTGGATGACGAAGTTTTTTGATTCAGGATTTGTAGATACGTTTCGGGTCTTGAATCCTCAACCCAATCAATATTCGTGGTGGAGTTACAGAGCCAATGCTCGACAGAATAACAAAGGCTGGCGTATTGATTATATAGCGGCAAGTAAGACGTTGGAAGGGAAAGTAAAATCATCTCGCATGTATCCGGATGCAGTACATTCGGATCATTGTCCTGTGTTTTGCAAGGTGGAGCTTTAGCGTAAGTACAAAAAAAGAAACCCGCCATTGGCGGGTTTCGATATAAAATTGAATGCGCGTAAAATTAAGCTAACTTAACGTTTACTGCGTTTAATCCTTTTTTACCATCCTGAAGATCGAACATTACGTTATCGCCTTCTTTGATTCGGGTTGTTAAACCAGAGCTATGCACGAAATACTCTTTAGAAGAGTTTGCATCTTTGATAAATCCAAATCCTTTCTCGTCATTAAAAAATTTCACTGTACCGTTTTCCATAAAAATTGTTTTTTGCGTTGTTACTAATTAAACGCATGCTCACCAACAACAAACGTGACCATACCATGCAAAGATAGCAATATTTTCATCATTGGCCGGTTTATATTCCTTTTGCACCAAGGCTTTCTTCCATTCCACAAAAAAAATGCGTAGAATAGCACTAGTGAAAAACAAAAGAAACAACGCGTTTAGCTGCACAAAGTCGATACTCTTTTTATCGGCTATTGCACTTATATTTTACTCTTGTAATAATAGTCAAGAGACCATAAAATTCAACCATCCTGTGCCCAAAGGCGATGTAAAGTATGGTGGAGTTTTTCGGCAGAATGAAACCGAATATTTCCGCTCCCTTTATCCGCAAAATATTACCGAGGTGGTAGGGCATCGTATCATCACACAAATTTATGAAGGTTTAGTGGCTTTTAATCCTGCCGACTTAAGTTTACAGCCCTGTATTGCCAAAAGTTGGGAAATTCGCGACTCTGCTACGTTCTTCGTTTTTCACTTGCGAAATGATGTTTATTTTCATGACGATCCTTGTTTTCCGAACGGAGGTAAAGGCAGAAAAGTAACGGCTCACGATTTTGCGTTTTGCTTTCAACAGCTCTGTCGCCCCAATGCCAGTAACCAAGGTTTTTGGATATTTCAAGACATCGTAAAAGGCTCAAGCGAATGTTATAACGATTCTTCTGCCAATGGCAAAAATCATGTGTTGGAAGGGGTGAACGTAATTGACGATACTACCTTAACTATTCAACTCAATAAACCTTTTGCCGGCTTCTTATTCCGATTGGCATTGCCTTTCACAGCAGTATTCCCCAAAGAAGCGTTCGATTTCTATGGCAAAGACATGCGTGAACATGCTGTGGGCACAGGCCCGTTTCGCATTAAAAAAGTAATTCCGGATGTAGGTGTGTTTTTAGTGCGTAATCCGAACTATTGGGGTAAAGATTCATTAGGAAATCAATTGCCGTATTTGGATGGTCTTCGGTTTTCGTTCATCAAAGAGGAGAAAGTGGAGATGCTCGAATTTCAAAAAGGAAATATTGACTTGAAATACCGTCTGCCGGTGGATATGGTTACAGAAATCATCGACTCAGCCGATCAACTGCAAGAAGGGTATAAACAATTCCAGTTGCAGAATGTACGGGAACTTTCATCACAATATTATGGGTTTTTGACCATCGATCCGGTGTATAAAAATGTGCATGTGCGAAGAGCGTTTAATTACGCTATCGACCGCAACAAGATAGTGAACTATACTGTAAAAGGTGAGGGAACCGCAAACACCTATGGTATTACCCCTATTGGCGTTCCGGGTTTCGACCAAAGTAAATTGAAGGGATATTCATTTAATCCCCAATTGGCAGAGAAGGAAATGGAATTAGCCGGATATCCAAAAGGTAAAGGCTTTCCAAAGCTCACCCTCCATATCAACAGCGGAGGCGGACGAAACGAAAAGGTAGCAGAAGCCATCACCACCATGTTGCACGATAACTTGGGTATAGAAGTAGATATTGCACAATCACTTTGGGCGCAACACACCGAAAATTTAGAATCGGGAAAGTTTCAATTTTGGCGATTAGGTTGGGTGGCCGATTACCCTGATGCAGAAAATTTCCTCAACTTGTTTTATGGAAAGCATGTGCCTAAAAACCCTACCGACAAGGCATACATTAATTCATTCCGCTATCAGAACCCTACTTACGATAAATTATTTGAAGAAGCCTTAGCTACTGCCGATTTTGCAAAGCGCAACGAAAAATATGTAGCGCTCGATCAAATGATTATCGATGATGCTCCGGTCCTTTTTATCTATTTCAATATGAACCGGAGATTACTCCAGCCCTACGTGCGCAATATGCCGGCTAATAGTATGGAGTATAGGTCGTATAGGGAAGTATGGCTGAATAAATAACTTTTGTTCTTAACCAATTTTAAATACTACAATCTCTGAGTTTCGATTATTTTTGACGAAATGCAAAACAACAACGCATATACATCCCTGATTTCCAAGCTTGATCAGTTCATTCGTAAATTTTATACGAATGAGGTGATTCGTGGTGTCTTGTTCTCGGCTATTTATGTATTGGTTTTGTTTCAGGCCATTAACTTGATGGAGTACTACCTCTATCTTCCCACATATTTGCGCAAGATTTTGTTTTTCGGTTTTATATTTTCTTCATTAGCTTTTGTAGTGCGATTTGTTGGCATTCCATTGCTTAAATATTATCGGTTAGGGAAAACCATATCACACGAAACGGCATCACAAATTATTGGCAATCACTTTCTGGAAGTAAAAGATAAGCTGCTCAATATTTTGCAGTTAAAGAAACTCGAAACGCTTGATGAATACTCTTTAGTGAATGCATCCATCAATCAAAAAATTGATGAGCTCAAACCGGTTTCCTTTTCTCAAGCCATCGATTTGAAGCAGAACAAAAAGTATGTCTATTACTTGTTACCTCCACTAGTTTTGTTCTTAGGCATTTTAGTGGCAGCTCCAAATATCATCAAGCAGGGTACAAAGCGACTTTACCATAACGATACAGCTTTTGAACCCGAAGCACCCTTTCAATTTGTTTTAAAAAATAACAATCTTAAAACGTTGCAGTACGAATCGATTGAAATAAGTGCAACTACAAAAGGAGAGGTACTACCGTCTGAAATGTTTTTGGAAGTAGAGGGCAATAGCTACAAAATGAAACAAACGGAGAAGAACAACTTCGCGTACGAGTTGTCGAACGTGCAAAAAACAAGCACCTTTCGTTTAATGGCCAATGGTTTTTATTCTAAAGAATACAAACTCGAAGTAGTAGCAAAGCCCGTGATTAAACAGTTTGAAATTCAAGCCGATTATCCTGAATATGTTGGAAAACCCGATGAAACCATTGAAAATGTGGGCGACTTAACTGTTCCGGTGGGCACGAAGTTAACTTGGAAGGTGCGTACGCAAAGCGCTTCAGCCGTTCGTTTTGTTTTCGACAATACCCCGGTTGATGCCGTGTCGAAATCCGATGAGCATTTTGTGTACAGCAAAACAATGCTAAACGCTGCACCATACACCATCAAACTATCGAGTGCTGAAATTGCCGATGCCGATTCTATGACCTATTCAATTGCCGTGGTACCCGATATGTATCCTCAAATCAATGTGACCGAGAAACGCGATTCACTCAACGACCGTTATTTCTATTATCTGGGCGATTGTTCCGATGATTATGGCATAAAGAAATTGACCTTCAACTATCAGATTAGTCGGGCTGATGCCGATTCTCAGTCTGTTGTAAAATCTGTAAGTGTAAATATCGCATCGGGCACAGCTTCTACTTTTCAATATTTCTGGAATATGGCCGAAATAGGCATGCAGCCGGGCGATAAAATGGCATACTATTTTGAAGTATGGGACAACGATGGCGTTCACGGAAGCAAGTCAAGCAAATCGGCTTTGATGAATTTTGCCATGCCAACCGAAAGTCAGTTGCAAAAAGAGTTTGACAAGGAGAACAAAGAAATCAAAGACGATTTAAAGCAAAGTATCAAGGATGCCAAAGACTTGAAAAACAAAATGCAAGAAATGCAGAACAAGCTCATGGAAAAAAAGAACCTGAGCTGGGAAGACAAGAAAAACATTCAGGATTTGCTCGACAAACAGAAGGAACTGGAGAAGCAGATGCAAGAAATGAAAGAGAAGTTTGCTGACAATATTCAGAAGCAGGAAGATTTCAAACAGCAAAACGAATCGATACGCGAAAAGCAACAACAGCTTCAAGAGTTGTTCGACAAAGTAATGAACGATGAGATGAAGAAAATGGCGGAGAAGCTTGAAAAAATGCTTGATGAGTTGCAAAAGAAGGATGCCATTCAAAAGATGGATGATATGAAGGCCAACAATGAAAAAGCAGAAAAAGAACTCGACCGGATGTTGGATTTGTTTAAGAAGTTAGAGTTGCAACAAAAAACGCAAGAAACCATCGACAAGCTGGAAAAGATGGCTGAAAAACAAGATCAACTCGCCAAACAAGCCGAACAAAAAAATGCCGATTCAAAAGCATTGGAAGACAAGCAGAAAAAACTCAATGAGGACATGAAACAGGCACAAAAAGATGTGCAAGATATTGAGAAGATGACCAAGGAAACGAAGCAGGAAGATGCCGATACCAAAGAGACTAAAGAAGACATGGAAAAGGCGGAGCAAGATATGAACGATGCGGAACAAGATTTAAATCAAAAACAAAATCAAAAAGCTTCACAAAATCAGAAGAGTGCTTCGAAGAACATGAAAAGTGCCGCTAAAAAGTTAGGTAAGATGAAAGCGGCTATGGAACAGCAAGAACAGGCCGAAGATATGCAAGCCATTCGTCAATTGCTTAAAAACATTTTGTCGCTTTCTTTCGATCAGGAAAAATTAATGCAGCAGCTCAAATTGGTAAACGTTAACAATCCTAAGTATGTGGAGTTGATGAAGGAGCAACAACGCATCAAAGATAATTCTACAATGGTAGAAGACAGTTTGTATGCATTGGCAAAACGAGTGTTTCAAATAAAATCGTTTGTTACAAAGCAAATGACAGATGCAAACCGAAACTTAAATACGGCTATTGCTGATATGGAAGACCGAAACACCTACAAAGCTGCAGGCCATCAGCAGTATGTTATGACAGCCTATAATAATCTGGCTTTGATGTTGAGTGAAACACAACAAGAAATGCAACAACAGAGTGCCGAAAGCGATCCAAAAGATGGTCCACCGAAAATGTGCAAGAACTGTAAAAAGCCCGGAAACGGAAAGCCGAACATGTCGCAAATGCAAAAACAGTTGAGCGATAAAATTTCTCAATTAGCCGAAAAAATGGAAAAAGAGGGCAAGGAAGGAAAAGATGGGAAAGGTGGTAAAACCGGGCAAGCGGGACAAAATGGCAAAGAAAATAGTCGTGAGTTTGCAGAACTTGCAGCTCAACAGGCCCAGCTTCGTAAGATGTTGGAAAAACTGAATTCTGAACAGAATAAAGATGGTAAGAACTCGCTCGGAAATTTGGGTAAAACCATTCAACAAATGGAGCAAACTGAAACCGAATTGGTAAATAAGCGTATAAGTAACGAAATGTTAAGAAGGCAACAAGAAATTATGGTTCGTTTATTGGAATCGGAAAAAGCCCAAAAGGAGAGAGGCGAAAAGCAAGAACGCGAATCAAATACAGGAAAGGAATTGGAAAAGAAAACGCCTCCTTCGTTAGAAAATTACTTGAACCAACAACAGTCTATGGTCGATTTATATAAGAAAGTGCCACCCACCCTTAAACCGTTCTATAAGCAGTTGTCGGAAAAATATTTCAAAACAATAGCAGGAGGACAATAGGCTTAAATTGCTCATTATCAACTAAATAAAATTGTGACATTTTTCATATTCTCGAAATAGATTTTAAAATATACATTTAAAAATTAATTAATAGAGTGAGTAGCGCAATCAAAATAGCATCTGAACCACAAAACATCGCCCAAGTGGAGTCGTTTATCGATGATGTTTGTAAGCAATACAATGTTTCGGAGGAGTCGTATGGAAATATCTTAATTTCTTTAACTGAAGCGGCTAACAATGCCATTATTCACGGCAATAAATCGAATCGAAATAAAGAGATAGAGATAATTGCTGATTTTGATAGCGAAAGAAGAAAACTTACTTTTTTTATAAAAGACAGTGGCAACGGATTTGATTATAAAAGTCTTCCTGATCCTACTGCACCCGAAAACTTAGATCGTCCTTGCGGTCGTGGAGTGTTTCTAATGATGCAATTAGCCGATCTAGTTGTTTTTTCCGATAATGGTTCCACCGTTGAAATGCAGTTCAGAGTGTAATGGCTGTTCGTTTTCATAAAGCGGATGTTTCTTTTCGCGTTCCTCAATCCACTTCTATAAAATCTTTTTTAAGTCAGCAATTTTCTACTGCAACAGGCAAAGCGCTTGACTTAGATTGCATATTTTGTTCTGATGAATATCTGCTGAATGTAAATCGCACTTTTTTGCAGCACGATTACTACACCGATATTATCACGTTTCCATTGGATGAAACGGAAAAGAAAACAGTAGCTGAAATATATATCAGCATTGATCGAGTGAAAGAAAATGCAACAGCCGAAAAGGTGTCGTTCGAGAATGAATTACAGCGCGTTATTTTCCATGGTGTATTGCATTTGTGCGGTTTCAAAGATAAAACCAAAGCACAATCGCAACTCATGCGCGAAATGGAAAATCAATGGTTGGCTGAGTTCACAAAACTTGTGGCTTAGTCTTTCAGAACACTTTTCGCAAACCGGAAAATCGAAAACGAACGCTCTTCAATAGCAGATGCTACCGCATTTTTAAGATTAAGTTTATCAAAACCCTTCATTTTTTCTTCCTGCAGAATGCGATAGACTTTATCGGTAATTAACTGCAAACGAAGCGGACTCTTCGCTTTATTGGCAATCGTAGCTTGAAGCGTTGAAAACAACTCTTCAATCCCTATCGATTGGACAGCAACGGTTTTTACAATAGGTGTATCGGGACGATTGTTGATATGCAATTGCTGAGAAAGATTGTTATAAAAAAGTTCTGCATCAGGTCGGTCGGCTTTGTTAATCACAAATACATCGGCAATCTCCATAATTCCTGCCTTCATGGCCTGTACACTGTCTCCGGCTTCCGGCACTAGCACTAAAACTGTAGCATCGGCCAGACCTGCTATTTCTACCTCACTTTGACCTACACCAACCGTCTCAACAAAGATGTAATCGAAAGCAAAACTCTTCATCACTTCGGTTACTTCAATGATTTTAGACGACAATCCCCCAAGCGAACCTCTAGAGGCTAATGAGCGAATAAACAAATTTGGGTTGTTGAAGTGATGCGACATGCGCAAACGATCGCCTAATAAAGCACCAAAGTTAAAGGGTGATGAAGGATCAATTAACACCAATCCTATTTTTTTGCCCTGCGATAATAAAAGCTGCAAAAGTGCGTTGAGTAACGTACTTTTGCCTGCTCCCGGAGGTCCTGTGATGCCGATAATGGGAATAGCACTTGGTTCCAAATGTTGTAGGATTTCTTGTCCTTGCACCGTATCATTCTCTACTAAAGAAATAGAACGTGCAAGTGTTTTGAAATCGTTGATATGGTTAATCTTTGGCAACAGAAAATGTTTAGATTGCATAAAAATAAAAAAGCTGCATTGACTTCTGCACAAAAATTATTGGGCATTGAAAATCTCTCGTTATCGGAGCGACTGGTTCTGTTTTTTTGCAGTCTTATTTTTGTTGGATTTGTATCTTCGAGAGTATTGATTTCCGTTGGAGTGATGGGGTTATTACTCAGTGGAGTATATAGCAGAATGGCATCAAAAGACACCAGCTGGCGGTGGGTTCTACTTACTCCAATTTTGTTTTTTGCAATCCTCCTTCTTTCGTGGTTTAATTCCGATAACAAAGATATGTGGGCCATGTGGCTTACGCTCAAGTTGCCGTTTTTAATTCTGCCCCTTGCATTTATTCTGATGGAAGACTTTTCATCAAGCTTCATTCGCCATGTGTTAAAGATTTTTGTTTGGGTGATGATAGGCAGTATGATTATCGTGTTTATTCGTTATGCGCTGCATTACGAGCAAATCAATGTATCGTTGAGTGCAGGAGGCAGAATGCCAGTGCCCTATTCACATATTCGATACAGTTTATTACTCACGGTTGCTTGTTTTGTGAGTGTGTGGTTTTATTGGACAGGAAAGCATAAATTCTATTTATTTTCTACACTCTTTTTCTTCGGCTCATTGCACCTTATCTCTGTACGCAGCGGATTGTTGGCTTTGTATGCAGGATTAGCATTCGTACTAGTTTATTTTGTAGTCGTACAAAAACAATGGAAGTTCGGACTTATCGGCATTGTTGCTGCCGTCTTGATTTCGTTAGCGGCTTATAAAACTATTCCTTCATTGCAAAACCGAATTGCCTTTATGCGATACGATTTTGGTCAATGGAAAGAAGGCAATATTGACGGAAACTCCGATGCCATGCGCCTTGCGTCAATTGTAACAGGCTATCAACTTTGGCAACAAAATATGTGGCTAGGAGTGGGCTCAGGCGATATTTTAGAAGCTTCTAAAAAACTAGAACAGTCGCTTTTTCCTAACATTCATGAGGAAACAAGTTTGAAGATGCCTCACAATGAAATGCTATGGACGGCTTGTGTTTTGGGTGTTTTGGGCGTAGCATTATTCTTCGTTGCTTGGCTATTTCCGCTATTTGTTTTTGCACACCAACTCAATTGGCTGTATGTAGCCATTCAACTTGTTTTTTTTGTTTCCTTTATGGTGGAATATACGATTGAAGAGCAAATCGGAGGCACCTTCTTTGTGCTGTTTCAATTATTGTTTTATAAATGGTTTAGTACAGAAAAATGGAACCCGTCTCGGTTGTAATTATTACCTTCAATGAAGCCGAAAATATCGGCCGATGTATTGATGCCGCAGCAAAAGTTGCAGCCGAAGTGGTTGTGTTGGACTCCTACTCTACAGATGCAACAGAAATCATTGCTAGGCAAAAAGGTGCTCATTTTTTTCAACACAAATTCGAAGGACATATTCAGCAAAAAAACAAAGCACTCTCCTTTGCAAAATACGAATGGGTGCTATCCTTAGATGCCGATGAAGTCCTTTCAGAATGGGCTATTCAGCAAATACAACAACTGAAAGATTGGAATAAATACGATGCGTTTTCTTTTAATCGGTTGAATAATTATTGCGGACAATGGATTAAACACGGAGGATGGTATCCGGATAGAAAAATACGGTTATTTAAAAAATCAGCCGGAAAATGGGGCGGTACAAACCCACACGACAAATTTGAATTGAATAGTCGGACAAATGTTAAGCATATTGATGCGGATATTTTGCATTATTCCTATCGAACGCAAGCTGAACATATCGCACAATCTCAAAAATTTTCCGCAATTGCAGCAAAGGCTTTGTATGCTTCTGGAATACAGAGTGTATTCTTGAAAATAGTATTTGGTCCACCGGTGAAGTTTATACGCGATTATGTTTTTCGTCTGGGCTTTTTAGATGGTAGGAATGGCTTTAATATTGCTTACATTTCAGCAAAGGCTGTGTATTGGAAGTACAGTGCGCTACAACAACTCAATCGCACAAAAGAATGAAAGTGTTTGTTGACATGGAGAAACTTAAATCGCCTAATAGTGGGTTGGGCGTGTTTTGCAAAGAACTTGGAGCTGCATTTATGCGACAAGCAAAAACAGTTTCTTTTTCGTTTTTTGTGCCGAGAGAAATGTTCGGTTTTTTTGGAACAAGGGCCAACTACATTATCCAATCCATTCATCATAAAATCTTTGCACCTCACGAAGAATTTGATGTGTGGCATTGTACCCACCAAGATTCAGTTTATTTTCCGGGCAATAGAAACACCAAAGTTTTGTTGACTATACATGATTTAAATTATTTGCACAAATACACAGGCATAAAGCGTAAGTTAAAACAGTATCGTTTGCAAAAACGTATTGAACGGGCAGATGCACTTTCCTATATTTCAGAATATACCAAACAGCAAGTACACCACAACTTTGACATACAGCGCAAGCCGGAGTTTATAGTCTACAACGGACTTTCAACCATCACAACATCTGAGAAACCCGCTTTAGTTGAAGAAGCCGAAAAGTTTTTCTTCACCATTGGTGTCATCAACCCAAAGAAAAACGTACACGTATTACCGCAATTGTTGACAGCATATCTTGGGCATAAATTGATTATTGCCGGCAAATGTGATTCGGTTTATCAAAAGAAAATTATAGACGAAGCAGTTAAAAACCAAGTAGCAGAGAGGGTTGTGTTTTTGGGTGAAGTGAAAGACACAGAGAAGAATTGGCTCTATCAGCATTGTGCTGCCTTCTGCTTTCCTTCGTTGGCTGAAGGCTTTGGTTTGCCGGTGGTGGAAGCCATGCATTTTGGCGTCCCTGTTTTTTTAAGCAACAAGACAGCACTTCCTGAAATTGGTGGCGATGTCTGTTTTTATTGGTCTTCGTTTGAAAAGAAAGAAATGCTTGAAGCTTTGAATGCTGGGTTGTTGCTCTTTCATGAATCACCGGAGCATAAAACACGAATGCAAGAAAGGGCAACGTTATTCAGTTGGGATTTAGCCGCCACGCAGTATTTGAGTATCTATAAACAATTGGCAAAATGAATATAGGTTTTGACGCTAAACGGGCATTGAATAACCATACAGGCTTGGGTGTATACTCCAGAAACCTGCTGAATGCCCTTTTTCAGCATTATCCGCAAGAATCCTATCATTTGTTTTCAGCAGCCATCAACGAAGAGTTATTAGCAGAGTTAAAAGGGGTGTTCAGAATTCACACACCACACACGGTATTGAATGAAATGTTCCCGGCACTTTGGCGATCGCAGGGTGTAGTTCGCGATTTAAAAGCTAACCGAATTCAAGTCTATCACGGTTTGTCGAACGAGATTCCAATGTTTGATAGCTCAGCCAGGCACATCAAAAAAGTAGTCACCATACACGATTTGATTTTTTTGAAGGAACAACAACAATACCCGTTTATCGATCGACAGATTTACAAAGCTAAAGTGGGTTATGCTTGTAAACATGCAGATGTAATTGTGGCCACCAGTGAACAAACGAAACAGGATTTGGTAAATTATTTTAAAGTTTCGGAACAACGCATAAAAGTGGTATACCAAAATTGCGACAGTAGATTTTTTGAACCGGTAACCGATACCGAAAAACAAGCAGTTCGATTACGTTATAACCTGCCCAATCGATTTATTCTAAACGTTTCTTCTTTCTATCCGCGTAAAAATCAAGTTACACTTATCAAAGCCTTTGCCTCTATAAGCGCTAAAACCAATCATCATTTATTGTTAGTTGGCGGAAATGAAAGCGAACGTCAAAAGTGCGAACGTTTAGTAGTGGAACTTCAATTGTCGAAGCGAGTAACTTTCTTGTCTAACATTCCAGCAACCGATATGCCGGTGATATACAAGTTAGCCGACATGTTTGTATATCCTTCTTTTTTTGAAGGCTTTGGAATCCCTATTGTAGAAGCAATGGCAAGCGGAACAAAGGTATTATGTAGCGATATTTCTTGTTTTAGGGAAGTTGGAGAAGAAGAAGTCCGCTATTTTGACCCAAACGAACCTTCTTCTATAAGCGAGCTTATGTTGTTGGAAATTCAAAAAGAGCAAGCGGGTGCAAATGCTGAAAAAATCGTTAAACGCTTCTCTTCCATTGCGTTTGCTCAAGAAATGATTTCTCTATATACTGATTAAGTCTTAAACTTGTATCCAAAATAAATAAGAATGAAAAAGATAACTACTGTTTGTTTTTTGCTTGTAAACGTGTTTGCCTTTGCCGGAAAAGGAGGTGATGATTTCTCAAAATTCGAAAAAATATTTTACAAAAGTGGATCAATTGAATTAGGCGAGGCAACTGTTAGCATAGAAAATGCTGTTGCTACAGATGTATTTATCAAGTTCAAAATGGTAGTAAAAAACAACACGGGAGAATATTTATTGGTTAAACCGGGTGAAATTGCAGTGGTGATAGATGGCAAGGAATACAATGCTATCGAAAAAGATATGATTATTGACCCTAATGATATCGCGTCTAAAGTGGTTGATATCAAAGGGAGCCAATTCAGAGTTCAGCAAGTAATTGTTAAGTTAAATGGGTTTAGCAAGGTGGAAACATCGAAAGTGCCAATTGTAGCGCCCAACTTTAAATTACCGGTGTCGCAGAATACATTTGATGTAGGAGCATTTACGTTGAATCAATTAAGTAACGAAAAGCAGACTGATGTAGTATCCGTTAAATTTAACGTGTCGTATTATGGTTCGAATATAGGAATTGTATCTCCTACTCTTGCAGCACTTAAGTTTCCAAATGGTTCAGAATTTGCAAATATGAAAACAAGGTCAAAATCAATCTTATTAGAAAAAGGGGAAACAGATGGTTTTCGTTTGACATGGCATGACATGCCTAAAAGCAATGGCGATGCACAGTTTGCCAACTTAGAGATTTTATGGCGCGAAACATTTAAGGAAGGAAAACTCGTTCCAATTACAGCCAAAAGTTATACAATGGAATGGGATCCGGGCTTAACAAAAGGGAAAAGATAAGTTAACCCAAAAGTGCACCCAGTAATTTGTTATATTGTATTCGAGTTCTTCAAAGTGTAATAGCCACTAGAGCACAATCTTCTTTTTAAAGTAGAAGCGGACTTCTATACCTTCTTTAGTTTTAGTTTGTATGGCAGTTACTAATTCAAATCCACTTTTACCTAACAAGGCCATGGTCTCATCCACGGTTTTGGCATAATAGAAACCTTTGTCTATTTCTTTGCTTTCTGCTTTCATGGAGCGACTAACGCTTTGAATTAAGTCTTCCGATTGCTTGAATTTTTGTTCTCCAATATCATTATAAGTAACTGCAAATGAGGTGTATTCAAATTGGACCTTTTCGCTAGTCTGCCCAAAAGAGAACTGAATAAAACCTACAAATAAAAGGGCTGTAAGATATTTTGACATCACTTTTTTTTTCAAATATAGTAAACTATAGACAATTAAAAACAAGCACGAATCAACAATAATACACTGAAAATCAATAAGATAAACCCAATTTGTTTGGTTTAGTAGACAAAGACTCAAAAAGAGCAACAAAAAATGTTGAGTGTTTTTTAGGGTGTTTAAAGAATTCTAGTAATATTTACCTTTACAATAAACTTTATTTATGAAGAAAACATTTACTTTATTACGCGTTTTAGCAATATGTCTCTTCGCATTATTTAGTGTTCATTTTGCAAATGCTACAGTTTGCGGTAGCGCTACTAATATTCCAAGTGTTCCTGTAACAAGCCAGGCTTTGGTTTGTGGCGCTGCGAATGATTTGAGTTCCACTACAGTTCCTACTGCATGTGGAGGAGCTAGTAATAACTATAAAGGTGGGCAAGAAGCACTTTACACATTTACTCCATCGACTACAGGAACCTATATTGTTTCAGTAGCAGGGCAAACTTGGACGGGCATATTTGTTTATGCCGGATGTCCATCTTCGGGAGGTACATGTATTGGATCAGTAGGTAGTTCTACTTCTTCAAAAAGTATAAATGTTTCGCTTACATCTGGCACAACCTATTACATCTGGTTTGACACATATCCAACACCAAACAGCCCATGTCCAGGAACATTTAGTTTAGTTCTAGCTCCACCGCCACCGGCAAATGATAACTGTTCGGGAGCTATCGCTTTCCCTTCAATTCCAACGAACGGAACATGTGCTTCCGTTACAACTAATACAGCTAGTGCCACTCAATCTTTGGCGGCTTGTGTCGGTTCTGGAGCAGACGATGATGTTTGGTATTCTTTTGTTCAACCTACCGGTTTTACTACTTTGAATTTTGCACATACAGATATTAGCGGTAACACAGATAGAGTAACACAGTTTTTTAGCGCTTGTGGTGGCACAAGCTTATTGTGTAGCGACCCTGAAACTGGAACAGTTACCGGTTTAGTTGGCGGAAATACATATTATGTTCGCGTTCACACTTATGGAACAGGCTCATCAACGAGTTCAACACTTTGTTTAAGTGTACCACCACCACCACCTGCAAACAATGACTGTGCAGGGGCAACGGCTTTCCCTGCAATTCCTACAAATGGAACTTGTGCAAATTTAACACTTAACACCGCTGGCGCTTCACAATCCTTAGCAGCTTGTGTAGGTTCAGGTGCAGACGATGATGTTTGGTTTTCGTTTGTACAACCTGCAGGTAATACAACAATTAATTTTGCCAATACAACAGTAAGCGGAAATACAGATAGAGTTATTCAGTTCTTTAGCGCTTGTGGAGGAACAAGTTTATTATGTAGCGATCCTGAAACAGGAACTGTTACTGGTTTAACACCGGGTGTTACTTATTATGGCCGTATTCATACTTATGGTACAGGTACATCAACAAATGTTACCGTATGTTTAAGTGTACCACCACCACCACCGGCAAATGATGATTGCGCTAATGCAATTACTTTAGGCGCTGCGTGTGCCGGTTCTCCGGTTGCCGGTTCAACGTTACAATCTACTGTTGACGCTATCTATTCGAATTGCGGAGCAGGAGGATCTAACACTACCGAAAGAGGGGTTTGGTATAAATATGTTGGTGATAATAACAATGTAACCATTAACACTTGTAACGCAACGGGTTATGATTCGAGAATAACTGTTTATTCCGGAACTTGCGGAGCATTGACTTGTGTAACAGGGAATGACGACATGGGTTCTACTGCTTGTTCAGTGAGTTTTAATCGATCACAGGTATCGTTTGATGCTTTTGCAGGAACAGATTACTATGTGTTTGTTCATGGATATCAATTAAATCCAAGTTTAAGTGCTACCGGTAATTTTGTACTCAGTATTTCTTGTACTGCATTATGTACTCCTATTGTAAACAATTCTACATGTGCTACAGCTATTAGTAAAACAGTGCCAACATCATGTTCAAGTTTTGCATTAAATAATACCTGTGCAGGTACAGCATTATCAGAACCTCCGGGTGCACCACTATTCGGAACTTATCCAAACTTGTGGTACAGTTTTGTAGCTCCTGCCACTGATGTAGATATCAGAGCAACACTAAGTGGTACAGCAACGAATGTTGGTTTTGTTGTTTATCCGTCATGTGGAGGAACAAATGTTGGATATGTTTATCCTGCAACCTCAGGTACAAATTATGTGTTTAGTGGGTTAACAATTGGGAATACCTACTATGTTCAGGTATATACTCCAATAGCGAATAAAGGAACCTTCGATCTTTGTTTGTTTTATGAGCCTTGTCCAACACCACTTACGCTTACAGCTACATCAATTACTTCTTCTCAGGCTAATTTAGGATGGACTTCTCCCGGAACATTATTTGATGTTGAAATAGGAACCTCTGGTTTCACACCAACAGGTACACCTACAACATCTGGTGTTGCCAATCCGTTTACACAAACCGGATTGAGTCCAGCAACCACATACACATATTATGTAAGACGCGATTGCGGTGCAGGGGTTTATAGTACTTGGAATGGACCTTTCAGTTTCACGACATTAGCTACACCTCCTGCAAATGATAATTGCGCTACGGCAGTTTCCATTAATCCTGATATAACTTGTACAGGAGCAGCAAGTGTTAATGGTACAATTCAAGGAGCGACCAATTCAGGCGTGGCTTCTACAACCGGAACTGCAGATGATGATGTATGGTATTCTTTTGTTGCAGAAAATACAAAACAAATAATCACACTTACTAATCCGAATTCTACGGATTTTGTAACGCAGATTTTATCGGGTTCTTGCGGGTCATTTACTTCCTTGGGTTATTATGATTTGGATCCTAATAATTTAACTGTTACCGGTTTAACGGTAGGTAATACCTATTATATTCGTGTATATTCATACTCGAATGGCACTTTGTTCTCCAACCCAAATGCACAATTTAGTTTGTGTGTTCAAAATCCACCACCACCACCTGCCAACGATGAATGTGCAGGAGCAATAGCGTTCCCAACAATTCTTACAACAGGGGCCTGTGCTAGTGTAACTGTTAATACTGCTGGCGCAACGCAATCCTTGGCAGGCTGTAGTGGAACGGCCGATGACGATGTGTGGTATACTTTTGTTGTCCCAGCCGGCAAAACTTCAGTCGACTATTCAACATCAAATATTAGTGGAAGCAGTGATAGAATTTTCCAACTTTTTGATGCTTGCGCAGGAACAAGTTTATACTGTAATGATATAGAGAATGGAACATTCTCCGGCCTAATAAGTGGTAATACATATGTTTTAAGAACGTACACCTATTCCAGCGGAGCTGTTTCGAATTTCTCATTGTGTTTAAACATAACTCCGCCACCACCTGCAAATGATAATTGCGCTTCAGCTAAGCCATTAGTTTCTTGCGGTGCACCTGATTCAATAAGTTTACTTTCAGGAGCAACACAATCGTTAGCTGCTGGTTCTTGCGGTGGTACAGCCGGAGATGATGTTTGGTACTCATTTGTTGCTGATGCAACTACAATGTACATAACAACAAAAGGCTTTGGTGGATATGATCCGGTAGTTGAGGTACGAAGTGGTTCTTGTAACGGAACAGAGTTAGATTGCGTTGATTTATCAGGCTCTGATGCATTTGAAGACATCAGTGTTTCCTTTTTAACAGTTGGCCAAACCTATTACGTAAGAGTGTACGACTATTATAATGCTCCTCCTACTGCACTAATGGGCTTTTGGATTCAAGTTGGTCCTGCAGGATGTTGGCAAGGCGGAAACAGTTCCGACTGGAGTGATGCAGGAAACTGGAATAACTTTAGTGTTCCTAACTCATGTGCATCTAATGTTATTATACCTGCCGGAACACCTAATGCACCGGCTATTACAACCGCAAACTATACTGTAGGCAATGTAAATATTGCAAGCGGAGTCAATTTGACATTAACAGGTAATAACTTGAATGTTTGTGGCAATTGGGCCGCAGGAACAGGTTTAAATGCTGTAACTGTTGGTACTGGAAGAGTGATATTACAGGGAACAGGATCTCAAACTATAACCGGTAATACTAGGTTTGAAAGTTTAACTGTGAATAGTGTTGGTGGAAGTTATACCAACACAGGAATAGTGGAGATTGCATCTCGTTTAAGGCCACAATCAGGAACATTAACGAATAATGGTACGTTACATTTCTTAAGCACTTCAGCTACTGACATTGCTACTATTAATTTGGCCGTTGGGAATACAGGTACAATTTCAGGCAATATTATTGCCGATAGATATGTGCCGGTTTCAGGAAGCAATCAACACTACGTTAGTTCTCCTGTTAATAGCTTGCCACTCGCTCAGTTTGGCGCTAGTGGAGGAGGTGGTTTTGTAGTTCCTACTCCAACATGTGATGAAACGGTGTTGGCATCAGGTTCACCATATGGAACGGTGTTCCGTTACAATGAAGCGAACGGTACTGCCTGCTCACTAGCCGGTTGGGAAGTAATGGGAAGTGGTAATGCGGATAACGCAAGAGGTTACTCTGCTTATTTAACAGGCGCAGGAGCTCCTCTTTCTGTAACTGGAGCACCAAATATGACTGCGAGCTACTCGCTTACAGGACTTACAAATACTGGATGGACGAATACAACCTTACAAGGAAGAACACAAAATGGCGGGTGGTCACTTGTAGGTAACCCTTACCTTTCTACTGTTAACCTTGCTGCTAAAGCAGGCTTAGATGCGCAAGCACAAGTTTGGCAAACTTCTGGTCCATATGCTGGAACATATCAAGCTGTAATTATGGGAGGCGGCTCCGCTTTTATTGCTCCTTTCCAAGGCTTTATGGTACACAAAACTACTGTAGGCGGGACAGCTACATTTGATATCGGAAGAGCAGAATGTGTAAATAGCACGTCTACTTTCTATAAAACAGGTAGCTCTAACGGAACGTTAAGTTTAAAAGTTAGCGGTAATGGCTATAATGATGTTACTACCATTGCTTTTGACCCACAAGCTACCAACCAATTTGACGTAGATAAAGATGCAAACAAATTGCCTGGACGATTGGTTCAACCGATGATTGCTTCTAAGGTAGGAAACGATAAGTTCTCTATCAATACATTAGAGTCGATTTCAACCAATCCTTCAGTTGATATTGAGTTTATGGCCGGAACAAATGGTAACTTTACAATTACAGCTGATGATTTGTCAACTTTTGACCCTACTGTAATGGTTTACTTGGAAGATAAAATAGCTCATGGAGCATGGAAAGATTTGCGTCAGTCCAATACTTATTCTTTCAGTGGTAATGTTACAGACACGAAAGACAGATTTGTATTACACTTTACACCTGCTGCCTATGTGAGCACAGAAGATGCAGTGTGTGAGAAAGGTGGCGTAATTGCTATGGAACAAGAAGGCGATGTGAAATGGACGGTTGAAGTTAAAAACGCAACTACAAAAGTAATTGCAGCGAAAGCTCAACCACTAAGCTCAACTAATGGAGTGACACTTAATAATATTCCTGTTGGAACGTATGATATCTTGTTTACAGGTAGTAACGGTTATGTAGCAACTAAAACAGTTACTATTGGAGGAACTAATCCATTAGTTGCCCACTACACTTCTAGTACAAGTACTCCTACCGTTAATCAATCGGTTGCGTTCACGAGCTCAGTAAATCAAGCAGCTACTACTAGCTGGAATTTTGGCGATGGCTCAACAAGCACCGTAGCTAATCCTAGCCATGTATACGCTGCTCCGGGAACATACACAGTAGTATTAAAAGCTACGAATAACGAAGGCTGTGAGGCAACATTCTCGCAAACAGTTACTGTTGCAGATGTTACCGGAATTGGAAATGTAAATGCTTCGGGTAAAGATGTTTCAGTGTATGTAAATAGTGAAAAAAATCTTAATATTACGTTCACTGGGTACAAGTCTGAGCTTGCAACAATTCAAGTGTTTAATATCATTGGGCAGGAAATTCTGAATGTTAAGCATAACACTGGCACTAAATTTGTCCATGAGATAGACCAAGTGGAAGCTGCATATTTGATTGTGAAGGTTACAATTGCAGGGCAGACAACTACTAAAAAAGTATTAATAACTAAAGAATAATACCAATATGAAATCATATATGAGAACAAAAGGATTTTACATCTTAAATCTTGTTTTGGTAGTAGGGCTGATGCTTGTTGCCACTACAGTTATTGCGCAGCCACCACCACCGCCACCACCACCACCACCACCACCGGGAGTTCCTGTTGATGGAGGAATAATAGGGCTTTTAGCCTTAGGAATTGGTTACGGTGTAAAGAAAATTTACAGCAAAAACTAAGTATATCGTTTTATGAAAGGGGAGTTGTTTCGACTCCCCTTTTTTAGTTTATACAAACGGCTGAGCATAGTATCTCAAAAGATCAAAATGATATTTATCGTTTAATCTGGTTTTGGTGTGCTGTGTTTAATAAAGTGGGTTGTTTCACTATTAAGGCCTAAAGTCCGGGTTTGCTGCCCTGCGTTTGTTTTTTAATTTTTCGTAGATAGTAGAAATTGGGTTGTAAAACTTGGCTTTTTCCTTATGGTAATATTTAGCAGGTTCCATGCCCGGTATATTCACTACTTGAGGAACACCGTCTCCTTTCACAAACGCTACTTCAAATTCTTGTTTGTTTCGAAACGGGTAAATAGTGACTTCCTTCAACTTGTAAAAGTCTTTTACAAGCTCTATATTGAGCGAATAGCGCAAGTCTTCCGGTATACCATCAATGGGTATTTCCTTGTATATATATCCTAAGGAAGAAAATTTAAGGGTATCAGTAGGGTAAGCGTAAATTTGAAAATTACCATTTAAATCAGCTGTCAATCCTTTTTTACGATTCGTAATAACAATGGCAGCATTGGGCAACGAGGATTTAGTTTGTAAGTCGATTACCTTTCCTTTTAACAAAATCTTCCCCTCCGTATTTTCAAAATTAAGTTGACTCTTAGCTGTAAGGCTACAGCATGTTATAAAGCCGAGAAAGAGATATTTGCTATTCACTTGATAAATATAAGTATTAGGTCAACTTAGGCCCTAACTGTTTGCGCAAATTAACAAGTTTCCATTGCCTTTTTTAAAACTGAAATTTATTTTTACCAAACGTTTGGTAGATAAAAAAAATGCCTATACATTCGTTACCTCAAAAAATTATAAACTAAAAATCAAGATAAATGGAAGCAGTTCAAGGAAAAAGTGCAGTTAAAGTGATTCCTGCCAAACAACGCAAAATCAAGAACGTAGCCGTTTTGGGTGCGGGTGTGATGGGTTCGCGAATCGCATTGCATTGTGCCAACGTGGGGTTGAAAGTAACCTTGTTGGATATTGTTACACCGGGCTTATCAGAAGAAGATGCAAAGAAACCGGCTAAACGAAATCAGAAAGTAAATGACGAGTTGGCATTTGCCTTAAAAAGCAATCCATCGCCAAGCTATGATAAAGACACTGCAGGTCTAATCAAAACCGGAAACTTTGACGATAACTTGTCGTGGGTGAAAGATGCCGATTGGATTATTGAAGTTGTTGTAGAGCGATTAGATATCAAACAACAAGTATTCGAAAAAGTAGAAAAATTCAGAAGACCGGGAACAATAATTTCTTCTAACACGTCAGGTATTCCTATTCACTTGATGGCAGAAGGAAGAAGCGAAGATTTCAAAGCGCACTTCTGCGGTACGCACTTTTTCAACCCTCCACGTTACTTACGTTTGTTGGAAATTATTCCTACACCGGACACGAATCAAGAAGTAATTGATTTCTTAATGCACTATGGTGATTTGTACTTGGGTAAACAAACGGTATTGTGTAAAGATACTCCGGCTTTCATCGCTAACCGTGTTGGAGTATTTGGAATTGCCGCCATCATCAAAACCATGCAGGAAATGGATTTGACGGTTGATGAAGTGGATGCATTAACAGGTACTTTAATTGGTAAGCCTAAATCGGCAACCTTCAGAACAACAGATGTTGTAGGATTGGATACCATGATTAAAGTATTGCAAGGGGCTTACGATAATTTGCCAAACGATGAGTATCGCGATGTGTTGCAAGTACCGGCTTGGATTTTGAAAATGAACGAGAACAAATGGATTGGTGATAAGGCTGGTCAAGGTTTCGGACGTAAAGAAAAATCGGCTGATGGTAAAAAAGCATTCTCTACGTTGAACTGGAAAACATTAGAGTATGAGCCATCAACTCGTCCAAAATCAGCAACTATCGAGATTGGAAAGAATGTAGATGATTTGAAACAACGTTTAGTAGCTGTTGCAAAATCGAAAGATAAGCATGGCGATTTCTTGCGCAAAGTAAATTACTACATGTGTTCTTATGTGTCGTTGCGTATTCCAGAAATTGCGGATGAGTTGTATAAAATCGATGATGCTATGCGTGCCGGTTTCCGTTGGGAATTGGGACCATTTGAGCAATGGGATATTGTAGGTGTTCAGAACATCGTGAACGGCATGAAAGAAGCCGGATTCAAATTAGGTGCATGGGTAGATGAAATGTTGGCTGCTGGTCACACTTCGTTCTATAAAGTTGAGAATGGCGTTCGTAAGTTCTACGACATTCCTTCTAAATCATACAAAGCTATTCCGGGTCGTGAGTCGTTTATTATCTTATCTGATTTACAATCGTCTACTAAACCAGTTTGGAAAAATGCGGCTTGTAGAATTGACGATATGGGCGATGGCATCTTAAACGTGTCGTGGAACACGAAGATGAACTCTTTAGGGGGTGAAGTTTTGGAAGCCATCAACAAAGGAATTGATATCGCTGAAGGTGAAGGTTGGAAAGGATTAGTATTAGGCCATGAGGGCGAAAACTTCTCTGCCGGTGCGAACTTGGCTATGATTTTAATGATGGCCATTGAAGAAGATTGGGATGAATTGGATTACGCGATTCGTGCATTCCAATACACTATGACAAGAACTCGTTTCTCTTCTATTCCAACAGTAGCGGCTATCAAAAACTTAACACTAGGCGGTGGTTGTGAAATGTCGATGCACGTAGATTCAGCAGTAGCTTCTGCCGAAACATACATTGGATTAGTAGAAGTAGGTGTGGGCTTGATTCCTGGAGGAGGAGGTACAAAAGAGTTTGCATTACGCGCTTCGGATGCTTACTTCAACGGAGATCCACAAATTCCAACATTGGCTGAAAAATTCACCGCTATTGCTACTGCGAAAGTGGCTACATCTGCAGCGGAAGCTTTTAAATTCGGTATCTTGGATAGAAAGAAAGATACCATTGTATTGAATTCTGATCGTCATTTAGCTGCTGCCAAAGAAAGAGCATTAGAGCTTTACAATGCAGGATACACACAACCGGTAATGCGCGAAGATGTTGAAGTGCTTGGTAAAACCGGTCTTGCAGCTTTGTATGCCGGAGCAGCAGCATTTAAAGTAGGTAATTACGCTTCTGAGCACGATGAAAAAATTGCACGTAAAATCGCTTATGTTCTTTGTGGTGGAGATTTGTCTACAGCAACAAAAGTAAGTGAACAATACTTGTTGGATTTGGAACGCGAAGCGTTCTTATCGTTGTGCGGTGAGAAGAAAACATTGGAGAGAATTCAGTCGATTTTGACGAAAGGAAAACCATTGAGAAATTAATTATCTATAAATAACTAACTATATAAAATCTTAATAAAATGCAAGAAGCATATATCATAGCCGGTTCAAGAACCGCAATTGGAAAGTCGAAGAGAGGTGGATTTCGTTTTACAACACCGGTAGATTTAGCTTATTACGCTATCACTGATTTGTTGAAAAAAGTACCACAATTAGATCCAACACGTGTTGATGATTTAATTGTAGGTAACGCTGTGCCTGAAGCAGAGCAAGGGTTGCAGATGGCACGTTGGGTAGCTGTTCGTTCGTTGCCGGTAAGTGTTCCGGGAATGACGGTGAATCGTTATTGCGGATCAGGTATAGAAACCATTGGGTTAGCAACAGCAAAAATCCGTGCAGGAATGGCTGATGTAATTATCGCAGGAGGTACAGAGAGTATGAGTTTGGTGCCTACAGTAGGTTATAAGACGGCACCGAATTTCGAAATTGCCAATACACATCCAGAGTACTATATCGGTATGGGTCTAACAGCTGAGAATGTAGCAGTAAAGTATGGTATCACGCGTGAACAAGCCGATTTGTTCTCTTTCAATTCGCACCAAAAAGCAATGGCAGCCATTGAAGCTGGAAAATTCAAAAATGATATTGTACCAGTGGAAGTAGAGGAAGTGTATTACGAGAATGGCAAAAAGAAATCTAAAAAAACACTTGTTGCACAAGATGAAGGACCACGTGCAGATACTACTATTGAAGGTTTAGCAAAATTGAAACCGGCTTTTAAATTAGGCGGACAAGTAACTGCAGGAAACTCTTCGCAAACATCGGATGCAGCTGCATTTGTGTTGGTGGTAAGCGAGAAAGTAGTAAAAGAATTAGGTTTGCAACCGATTGCTAGAATGGTAACATTTGCAAGTGCGGGTGTAGATCCTACATTGATGGGTATTGGTCCGGTGGCTGCTATTCCAAAAGCATTGAAGCAAGCTAATTTGAACTTAAGTGATATAGAGTTGATTGAGTTAAACGAAGCGTTTGCAGCACAGTCTTTGGCCGTAATTCAAGAAGCCGGATTGAATGCAGATATTATCAATCCGAATGGAGGAGCTGTTGCATTAGGTCACCCACTGGGAGCATCCGGAACATACTTATTCCAAAAGTTGATTGGCGAAATGCAACGCAGAAACAACAAATACGGTATGGTGAGTGCTTGTATTGGTGGCGGACAAGGTATTGCCGGAATCTTTGAGCGTTTATAATTTAAAACACAAAAATTACAACATGATAACTCGCAAAAGTGCTTTAGTATTTTACTTGCTTTTTGCGAGTTTTTTTTGTGCGCAAGCACAAACACGAATTGTAAAAGATTCGTTGTTGTTTTCTTTAAACAGAGCACAATTAGACTCCTTTTACAATAAAAATGGTATTCCGCCTTTTTTATTGGGACTAGATTATGGTGTGAAAGCATACAAAGTAATTTATCGAACCCTTAACTACGACAGCACGCCAACTATTGCATCGGGACTGATCATGATTCCGGAATCTCCGGAATATTGCAAATTGCCAATATCTTCTTATCAGCACGGAACAACTGTTCGTAAGAAAGATGTTCCATCGCGTTTATCGGGGAACGAAAAGTTGATTACCATGGCGATGGCTTCAGCCGGTATGATTTCTTGTATGCCCGATTACTTAGGCATGGGGGATGGTCCAGGTTATCATCCATATCAAAATGCAAGAACAGAAGCCTTTAGCGTGATCGATATTATTCGTGCAGCTAAAGAGTTTTGCGATACAATGAAACTAGGGTATAGCGATCAATTGTTTTTAGTGGGCTACTCGCAAGGTGGACATGCTACAATGGCTGCACATAAAATGATTCAAGAGCAATTATCCTCTGAAATGAAAGTAACAGCATCTGCACCTATGAGTGGAGCCTATGATATGAGTGGGGTGCAGACAGTTCAGTTGTTGAAAGATACACCTTATGCATCGCCTTACTATTTGCCGTATTTGATTTTTGGGAACAATCCTATCTATCATTTCTTTACCAACGCGAATGAAATTCTTCGTGCTCCGTATGATACCACTTTGCCTCCGTTGATGAATGGTATTGCAAATTCCAATGCTATCAATGCAAAAATGAACGACACGGTTAAATTGATTTTCCGACAAGATATGTTGGATTCGTTCGATGCTAATCCAAATCACTTTTTCAAAGTGTTCTTACGCGACAACGATGTGTATCAATGGGTGCCGCAAAGTCCGATGCGAATGTTTTATTGCACGTTAGACGAAAACGTTCCCTACGAAAACACGGTAGTAGCTTACAATTATTTTAAATCGCACGGTGCAACGCAAGTAGATACTGTTAATTCAGGAGCCTTGAATCACACTCCTTGTGCGCAACCTTCTTTAATTCGGGCTAAAACATGGTTTGATGAAATGAAGGATCGGAAAATGGAAATTGCAGAAACACACCAAAATGCCACTTCAGCTACTTCGGCTGATGGAACCCTGCATTTAGATATTGTTGGGGGAAGAAAGCCGTTTACTGTGTCGTGGAGCAACAATATGAGCGGGACAGATTTAACGGGTCTAGCTCCGGGAACTTATGCTTATACTATTACTGATTCGAATCTTTGTTCAAAAGCAGGAACAGTAACCATTTCTTTTTCTAATGCTATTGCACAGTTAACGAAAGAGCAAGTAAGTGTTTATCCAAATCCTGCCACAAACACTATTACGATTTATATCGGCCAAAATTTTGAAGAAGGTAAAGCAATCACAGTGATTAATACGCTGGGAGAAGAAGTAAAAAAATGGACAACCAAGAACAAAGTACAGACAGAAAGCGTTTCTGATTTAGCTACGGGTGTTTACACCATTAAAATCGATAAAGTATTTACACAACAATTCATTAAACAATAAAAAGAACACAACATGTCAACTACTGAAACAAAAACAGTTTTAAAGGGTGGCGAATTCTTGATCAAAGAATCGGATTCAGCAACAATTTTCACCCCGGAACAATTGAACGATGAGCAACGAATGTTTGCACAAACCACGGCTGATTTTATCAATACCCGTGTATTGCCTAATCTTCAAAAAATCGACAAACAAGAACCAGGTCTTTCGGTGAAATTATTAGAAGAAACAGCAGAATTAGGCCTTTTAGGTGCTTCAGTACCTGAAGAATTTGGCGGAATGGGCATCGATGTTGCTACGGATACAGCCATCAACGAAGAGATTGGAAAAGGTCATTCTTTTGCTGCATCGTATGCTGCACATACAGGCATTGGAACATTGCCGATTTTGTATTTCGGAACAGAAGAACAAAAGCAAAAATATTTACCTGGCTTAGTGAACGGTACGTTGAAAGCGGCATACTGCTTAACAGAGCCGGGTTCAGGAAGTGATGCTTTGGGTGCAAAATCTAAAGCGGTACTTTCAGAAGATGGCAAATATTATGTGTTGAACGGACAAAAGATGTGGATCACCAACGGTGGTTTTGCTGACATTTTCACCGTATTCGCGAAAATCGATGGCGACAAATTCACCGGTTTTATTGTGGATGCAAAAAGCGAAGGACTTTCATTGGGAAGTGAAGAAGATAAATTAGGTATCAAAGGGTCTTCTACTCGCCAGGTGTTTTTCAATGACGTGAAAGTGCCTGCTGAAAACGTTTTAGGCGAAATTGGTAAAGGACACAAAATTGCATTCAACGTATTGAACATTGGTCGTTACAAATTATGTGTATTAGCTTTAGGCGGTTCAAAAGCCGCAACAACAACGGCTGTGAAATATGCAAATGAGCGTATCCAATTTAATGTGCCTATTTCATCGTTTGGCGCCATTAAACACAAATTGGCTGAAATGGCGATTAAAGTGTATGCATGTGAGTCGGCTACGTACAGAACAGCAGGTTTGATTGACGAGAAAATTGCAGAGTTAGTAGCAGGTGGAATGGATAAAGTACAAGCCAAATTAGTTGCCGCAGAAGAGTACTCTATTGAGTGTGCAATTTTGAAAGTATACGGTTCAGAGGTGTTGGATTATGTGGTGGATGAAACCGTACAAGTGTTTGGAGGAACAGGTTTCAGCGAAGAATATCCTGCAGCTCGCGCATACCGTGATGCACGTATCAACAGAATTTTCGAAGGAACAAATGAAATTAACCGCTTGTTATCAGTTGGTCAGTTAGTGAAAAAAGCATTGAAAGGCGAAATGGATTTGTTTACACCAGCCATGGCCGTTCAGAAAGAATTGATGAGTGTGCCTGATTTCAGCGCACCGAATTCGGATGACTTCTTTGGTGCGGAGAAAAAGGCATTGACGAATGTGAAGAAAGCCATTTTGATGACTGCTGGTGCAGCGGTTCAGAAGTTCATGCAAGGTTTAGAGAAAGAACAAGAAATTATCATGAATGCTGCTGATATGTTGATTGAATTGTTTGTTTGTGAATCGGTGTTATTGCGTACAGAAAGAGCTATTGCCGTTAAAGGCGAAGAAGCTTGTGCGTTGCAAATTGATATGACAAGAACATACATTTCTGACGCATTAGAGCGCATTAACTTGAGCGGAAAGCATGCGATTACAGCCTTTAACGAAGGAGATGTGTTGCGTGTGATGTTGATGGGATTGAAACGTTTCACGAAGTATGAAGCATACAATACTGTAGCCGCAAGAAGAAGAATTGCCGATAAAATGATTGAAGAAAACGGATATTGTTTCTAATCAAAATCATATTACAAGAAAAGCCCGGACACATTGTTCGGGCTTTTCTTTTGGGTAAAAAACGGTAAAGGTTATTCGGGCAATCCCAGATATTGCATGGTGGCTTTGTAGTCGCTGAAGTCAACGTCTTCTTTTTTGCCAACAATATAGCTAGAGGCGGGCACAACAACTACTTTTAGTTGAGGGAGTTTAAGGCTACTGCCCGAATAGCTTGTGCCGTCTGGATTAAATACACTTAGTGTAAATGAAGATGATGCACCAATTCCTAAAAAGAAATTTCTTGTTTGATAAGCACCTAACCGTCCTAAACCAGGAGAAGAATACCAAATACCTTTATTCGCTGTATTTGCACTATCGGTGTAATACATCAATGCGAGTGAAGAATCTAGTGCACCGGTTGATATTGGAATAGTATCAATTACTCCATTGCCTGCTGTTAGCGTTTTGTTATAGAACATAAATACTTTCACATTTGCATTTCCGTCTTTTCCTGCCGGTCCCGCTTCTTTTTTACAAGCAGAAACCAGCATTAGAGTGCAAAGCACGCTTATGCCAAGTAGCGATAGTGCTGTTTTTTTCATTGTTTTCATGATTGTTGTTTTAGTGATTAATGCAGCAAAGACAATCCTTTATTGCATAACAGCCACTCTACAAATACTCTACATGTGTTGAAAGACAATGTTTATATGAATTTCATTTCTGATATTTGGTAATACAATGAATAAAACGGAAAAAATACAGCAGCGGTTTGATGCTATAGTGGCATCTCTGAAAACGGCCATTTTTACCAAAGATCGGGTGGTTTATATGCCGGAAGTCTACGCGCTTAAAATGAAGGATGTGACCAACACGCAGAAGCCTCTACTCAAATTGTTCCAGAATTTGAAACGTTACGAGGTGTCCGATTACAAAGGGTTTATTGAGCATCAAGTCGAAATATTGGAACTGTTTCAACAGAATGAGACACACCGTTACTTCAGTATTGTCGGGCGGTTTTTTCAGGCTTTGGCCAACAATATTTTAGGCAACTACATGGAGGGCTTACAGTTGATGCAGAACTGCCACATGGAAGCTGTTGCTATGCAAGAAGCCCGATTAATTGCAGAAGTTGAAACGGGCTTAGGGCATGTTTTTTCGGAATATGGATACCTGAAAATTGCCACTCATTATTTTGAAGTATCCTTACAATACAGCGAGAAAAACAATATTGACAGTTTAATGGTGATGAATGGATTTGGTTTGTTGAAATTGTATAACGACCAATCAAAGCCGGAGAAAATGCGACCACTGTTAGCTAGGCTAGAACCATTCATGCAAAAGACTTCTGTTCCTATGCGTTTGTCGTTTATTCGCTGGGAGATGGAGTGTTTGTTGTTGGAAAAAAATTGGAAAGCACTGAAAACAAAACGCCAACTTTTTGATGCTACTAAAGGTGACTTTTTCAATCCTTACTTTTTTATAGCAATACAGCTTATCGATGCTAAACTAGCTATGCATGCTGGACAACTAAAGGAGAGTATTGCTTTGTTTGATGCTGCAATTGCTACTGCAAAACAAATCCAGTCGAAAGCTGCCGAAAGTATTGTTTATCGAGAATTAGCGGAAGTATTAATAGCACAGCATCAAACAGATGCCGCTGAACGATACCTAGTGCAATCGCTTGTATTGGCTAAGGAAATGAATTCAAATATTGCCTATTCGTTTACATACCAGCATTTACATCAATTAGCGTTAAAGCGTTCAGACTATCTACAAGCGCTGGAATATTTCAAGGCTTATCACAGTTATACAGAAAAACTTAATCAAGAAGACGAATCGATTAACGCACAACTCATACAATCTATTGCTATGCAAAAAGCAAACACAGAAACTATCGCAATGCTTCAGTCAGAATTATATAAAAAGGAAGATGAACTTCAGGCTACTCAATATGTGCTGTTACAGAAAAAGCAATTGATTGCCGATATGGATGGCTTTTTAGGCGCATTACGGAAAGAAAATGTTGCCAAAAACAAGGCCATGCTCCAATTTCAAAAACGCATTAAGGAATCAGACCTATTCGAAACCAATAAAGAACAATTGTCCAATGTGACTAACGCTGCGTTGGCGAAATGGACGGAACAGCTATCAGTATTGTATCCGCAACTCTCTAAGTTGGAACTGAAAATTTGTTATTTCACGCATAAAGGACACAGCAACAAAGAAATTTCATCTATTCAGTTTACCACTCCGAAGAGTATTGAGCAGGCCAAGTATAGAATCAAAAAGCGATTGGCTTATAATGACGATCGTTCTTTGGAACAGTTTTTAAAAAGCCTTAACTTGCAATAAATATTTAGTTATGGCTAATCCAATTCTTACCTGGTTTGAAATCCCAGCACTTGATGTAGCGCGCGCAGCCACATTTTATCGGAGTGTACTGCAACGAAAAATCGAAGTACAAGATTTAGGTGGAGTGCTCCATGCTTTTTTTGAGTTCAGTGAAGAATATACTTGTGGTGCAATTGTAAAAGAGGAAGGCTTGAAACCTAGTAAAGAAGGCGTTTTGTTGTATTTCAATTGTAACAATGAAATGGAAGCCCATTTAGCACGTGTACTAAATGCAGGAGGAACAGTTGAACAAGACAAACGGCTCATTGCTCCTGAAATCGGTTATTTGTCCACCTTCATCGATACCGAAGGTAATCGAATGGCATTCTTCAGCAGAGCGTAGACCTCCTAGAACACCTTTTCTACTATTTGTCCGATGTTACGCTGATAGTTGTCGGGACCAACAGCCACAATGTTTTCGAACACCAGTACATCACCGGGTTTGCTCATTTTAATCAACTTCTTGATTTTATCGTTGAAGAATTCGCCCACATTGGAAGCCGAGTAGACTTCACCACTTTTTGTCATGAGCAGGAAGTCATATTTCGCTACTTTAAACTTCACATCAAATTCGAAATTAGGCAGTTTTGCTATAACACCCCAGAGGAGCGCTGTTTCGCCTTTTGAGATGGTACCGCCTTTCATCTTCTTTACATCTTCGGTAGTTTGTGCTTGCGCTGCAAGGCAGAAAAAGCAACAGAGTAGCATAATCGTTCGCATAATTAGGTTGTTTATTATGAGAACGTTAAGCGATGAAGTTTTAGTATAAAGTGGTGGAATGTACTATGAATACTGAGTTTTAATTCGCCTCCCCTGTTCTTAGTGTTGTGAACCAATCCGTCAATATTTTCTGTTGTGCTTCATTGATAACAGCATCTTTATGCACTAATGTGTACGACCACATCGGCATTTCGCCTTCTTGTACCATTTTTATGGATTCTTTCATTTTTTTGTCTTTGCGCTTAACGGTGTAATCGCCCCATGTAGAGAAGTTCAATTCTCTGCGTCCTTCGTTAATATGGTTTTTCAACCACCATGATACTGGTGCAATTTTGAAGTACCAAGGGTAGGCCGTTTCATTTGCGTGGCAATCGTAGCATGAAGTTTTTAGTATTTGTGCTACTTCTTGAGGCGCTTTAGTTATTACGATGAAATCTTTTTGCGTATCTACTGTCGGGTTTGTAGTATCCACAGGTATAAATTGAATCAACACTAACAAAATCAATACTCCTATCGCTATTTTCTTTTTCATACAAATTATAATTCTACATAAAGCTAACAAAAAGATATCGTACAAAATCGCTTATTCCACTAAGGCTGTGTAGGTTTACAAAAAATAACATACATGCGATTTCTACTGCTGTTCTGTCCACTATTTGTGTTTGCTCAGTCCTTTGACTTACAGGGCCATAGAGGTTGCCGCGGACTAATGCCCGAGAATACAGTTCCCGCATTCATTAAGGCTATAGACATTGGTGTAGTAACACTTGAACTTGACTTAGCGGTTTCAAAAGATAGTCAGCTTGTAGTTAGCCACGATCCGTGGATAGACGAATCTATTTGTAATTGCACTGAACGCATTCCTATCCAATCCCTCACGGTTGCAGAAATTCAGCAATTCGATTGTGGCAGCAAAGAGAATGCTCGTTTTCCCAATCAACAGAAAATGATGGTAGCTAAGCCATTGTTTCAAAAGGTAGTAGATACTGTTGAATCGTATTTATCTGCTAAGCAATTACCATTGATAAAATTTAATATCGAAATAAAGTCTAAGCCTGAATGGGATAATCGTTACACGCCATCGGTCAGTTATTTTGCAAAAATGGTTGTTGATTTTATACATCGGCAAAAGCATCCTGCTTTGTTTTGTGTGCAGTCTTTTGATGCCAGGGCTTTGGAAGAAATACATAGGCTCGATGCTACCATTGCTACTGCATGGTTATTCGCGCTGCCCAATGGCTGGAAATTAGGGTTTAAAGCCCTTTCCTTTCGTCCAACCATCATGAGTCCCAACTATCTGGTTACACGAAAAGCGAATGTGCTTCAAGCGCATCGACTTGGAATCAGCGTTATTCCTTGGACAGTTAATGAAGAAAAGGAAATGAAACGCCTAATAGCCTTGAAAGTGGATGGAATGATTACCGATTACCCTGATGTTTTGAAAGCTCTTTTAAAGTAAAATCTTCGATTTTATGCCACCAAAAGTCCTTTTCAATTTTTTACCTACCAAACGTTTGGTAAAATCAACAAAATATTCTTCTTTTGAAGTATAAGTATCAAAAAACACAATTAAAAAATAGCACAATGAGCACAGCTACAGAAACAAAAACAGCCCTTCGTGGAGGCGAATTTTTGATTAAAGATTCTACGTGGGAAGACATTTATATTCCGGAAGAAATTACGGAAGAACAAAAGATGATGCGTGATATGACAAAAGATTTTATCCGCACCGAAATTGATCCGAACCTAGATAAATTGGATCACGATCCGATGTTGGGAATTGATGTTTTGAACAAAGCCGGTGAATTAGGATTATTGGGATTGCATATTCCACAAGAATTTGGAGGCGAAGGAAAAGACTTAACTACGTTCTCTTTTGTAACGGAAATTTTAGGTTGGGGACATGGTGTATCGGTTGCTATTGGTGCACACACAGGAATTGGAACTTGTCCGATTATCTACTACGGAACAGATGAGCAACGCAAAAAATATTTGCCGAAATTAGCTACAGGAGAATTGAAGGCTGCATACTGTTTAACTGAGCCATGGAGCGGATCAGATGCATTAGGTGCGAAAACAAAAGCAGAGCTTTCGGCTGATGGTACACACTATGTTTTGAACGGACAAAAAATGTGGATCACTAACGCAGGATTTGCAGATGTATTTGTGGTATTCGCGAAAATTGATGGCGATAAATTCACCGGATTCATTGTAGAGAAAGGTTTTGAGGGCGTGAGCACTGGTGCAGAAGAAAAGAAAATGGGAATTAAATCCTCGTCTACTCGTCAGGTGTTTTTCAATAACGTGAAAGTGCCAGTAGAAAACTTATTGGGCGAAATTGGAAAAGGACATAAAATTGCTTTCCAAATTTTGAACATTGGTCGTTACAAACTGTGTAACGGAGTGTTGGGTGGTGCAAAACGCGCTTTGAACCAAGCAGTGAAATATGCGAATGAGCGTCAACAATTCAAAACACCTATTGCGCAGTTTGGTGCTATTAAACACAAGTTAGGTGAAATGGCTATCCGTACATGGACGGCAGAATCTGCATCGTACCGTGTTTGCGATTGGATTAACCAAGAAGAGCACAAGTTGAAAGCAGCCGGCAAAACAATGACGGAATATTTAACAGGAGGTGCAGAAGAATATCAAATCGAATGTGCTTTATTGAAAGTGTTAGGTTCAGAGGTGTTGGATTTTGTAGTGGATGAGGCTTTGCAAATTCACGGAGGTTACGGATTCTCTGAAGAGTATCCTATGGCACGTGCATACAGAGATTCGCGTATCAATCGTATTTTCGAAGGAACAAACGAGATCAACCGTATGTTGTCTATCGATGCGTTGTTGAAATTTGCGATGAAAGGCAAAATTGATTTGATGACACCGGGTATGAACATTCAAAAAGAATTGATGAGTGTGCCTGATTTCAGCTCACCTGATGCTGATGATATTTTCGGAGCAGAGCGCAAAGCATTGAAAAATGCGAAGAAAGCCTTCTTGTTAGTAGCAGGAGGAGCA
The DNA here is from genome assembly GCA_044226285.1 of Chitinophagales bacterium. Taxonomy (GTDB): domain Bacteria; phylum Bacteroidota; class Bacteroidia; order Chitinophagales; family LD1; genus CALAYL01. The sequence goes on from JBGAHI010000001.1 coordinate 287,749, forward strand.
GTTCAGAAATTGATGATGCAATTGGAAAAAGAGCAAGAAATTTTGATGCACGCTGCGGATGTGTTAATCGATATTTTCGCTATGGAGTCTGCATTGTTAAGAGCCGAGAAGTTAGTGAACTTGCATGGTTTAGAAGCTTCACAAATTTATGTAGACATGGTGAAATGCTTCTTCTTCGATGCATTGGATCGTATCAACACGAATGGAAAACAAGGTTTAGCAGCATTTGCTTCAGGTGATGAATTGCGCTTGATGATGATGGGCTTGAAACGTTTCACGAAATATGAAATGATTAATACACGCGATATCAGAAGAGCAGTTGCCGATAAAATGATTGCAGAAAACGGATATTGTTTCTGGGATTAATTTGATATCAATACAAATGAAGCGCCATGGAACACTGTTTCGTGGCGCTTTTGTTTTTGGCTAAACACACGTGAGCCATGAAACAAATGCTTCATGGCTCTTAAACGTAGGGGTAAAATAGGATGGTTTTGTTCTTGCTATGCAATTACAAATGGTACCGCAAGCCGTTGTATACCGCCCCGATATGCATATTCTAGTTGTAGGTAATAATTTCCAAAATCAAGCATGTTACAAGTTAGTTGCCGAATGAGCGATCCTCCTTTGTAATCCACTATTTCTTCATCGCTCAATTTTTCTCCATTGTGTTTTAGTAGCGAGTAGTTAAGTTTGCCGGCTTGAGCGGCTACAAAACCAAACCATAATTCGTTGGGTGATATTACAGGACAAAGCACCAATGCACCTTTCATTGTTTTATTGTTCTCGAGTAGTGCGCTTATTTGCTGCTCGGGTGAACAGTTGGAATTTATGATTCCCGAGATGTTGTAAATGGCAAATTCTCCGGTGATGTAGCTATGAATTTGGCGCAAGGCAGAAAGGCTGCAACCGCTAGTGAGCTTCGTTTCTGTTTGTTGCACAGTATAGTGCAAGGGCAATGCCAACGGGAAAAACGAGCTGAGTAAAACATGTTTATTATCCATATGGCATTCTTTTCATCAAGAATACGCAGAGTTACCATGCAGAAATTCAAAATTTAAGTTTTATATTTAATTTCAATTGCTTAATATTTGTTTTTAAACTATTGATAATTAATTGTTTAAATAATTTATTTGTTTAATTCATAATGCAAAAAAATAGTCTGCAATTATTAGTGGCATCGCTTACCCAAGGCGAAAAAATGTACTTTAAGAAATATGGTTTTCCTGGTACGAAAGAGGATAGTCTGCCGTTGAAAATATATGCATTGGTGGAGCATGATACTTCAATTTCGAACGAATCGATTGCCAAAAAGTTGAGGAAAGCGGACTTGCCAAAACAAAACATCAGTAAGTTTTTGTTGTACGAAGAAATTCTGGAATCCCTTTATCGCTACAACGAAAAAGAGCTCATTTATGCCAAGTATATTCAACGCATCATGCAAACAAGACTCTTGTTTGAAAAGGGTTTGAGAGAAGAAGCGGCCCTTCGATTAGAAAAATACATACAACAACTTTCGCACTACGAACAGTTTGATGTGTTACTCATTGCATGGAATACGCTGAAGGGTTTCTATAGAACAGACGATCGGAAAGCCTTGCTGTTAGACAATTGTAACATGGCAATAGAAGAGTGTCTTGCGCAAATCAACAACTTGCAAACCTGTAGTAGCTTACTCGATTTTGTGTATGTACGAAGGGCGAAAAAAGGAACACTTACATTGGGCAACATTGCTACAACTGAGAGTTGGCAGCCTTTTACAAGTCACCCGTTTTTCGCAAACGATGCATTAGCGCATTCTGTTTCAGCAAAGCTCGCATTGTTTATTGCAAAGGCATTTTACTATGCTACTAGTCAGAATACAGCAATGGAGTCGGTTTACCTAGAAAAGATGAGAGTGCTGTATGATACATCGCCTTACTACAAATCGCGCAATGTTTTCAATTATTTTGTGCTGATGAATCAGTATCTCAACTTGCTTAACCGCACTAACCAAGAGCAGCAATTTGATGAATATTATAAAAGTCTACAGCAAGAGAAACCAAAATTGAATGCAAATGAAAGTGCTCGGCTCTTTCTCATTATGAGTAACCTAGCTTTGTTGCGCATCATGGGGGTGCCCGGAAATATTGGTTTTACTTACGATTTGAACCAGATGGTGAAGGATATCGATAAGCATAAAAAATACACATCCGAAACAAGTATACGCACACTATACGCCAACCTCGCCATCACTTTTTTTCAATTGAAAGAGTATAAAAAGTCACTTGTATTTGTGCAGAAAATCTTGTTGAATTTATCGGATCGAAATGTAAGTGTACATTACAAAATAGCGATTACTTTACTTGTCATGATTGAGTTACAGCAAAAGGATTACTCCGGAGCAGTAATTAGTTTAAAGAAATATTTTCATGCCGATGCCGGAGATGCATACTTTGATATTATGCAACAAAAGGTAGAAGCAATTGCAGCCTCTAATGCTGTAAAAGTCCGACAACAACTCTATAATCAATGGCATATGGAACTTGCATCAAATGCTTTTCCTACTGCTGTGATGCAGATATGGTATAGTGTTTATTTGCCAAAATGGATTAGTGAAAAAGTGGTACATTGATTTAATAATAACTTATCTTTCATTAAGCAACTGAAAACTGAAGGAAAAGAAATGTTGCAATCTAGTGATTGATGTACTTTGAAAGCCTTTGTTGAAAGAGGTTTGATGGTTTCTGTTTTTTCTATTTATCAAATTTTAACCATATGTTTTTTTGTTTGGAACAATTCTAAACTATAATTGTTAAAAATCAAATCACAATGTTAGATGGCAGACCAGTCTACAAATAGCGCAATAAATCCGGTTAGGCGATTTTACAATTATCTTATGCTAGAACGCAGCGAGATATTGTATATCTATTTTTATGCAGCCTTAAGCGGTTTGCTCTATCTTACTTTGCCATTAGGTATTCAAGCCATTGTTTCTTTTTTGTTTGGCGGTTTAGTCTCAACGTCACTTATTATTTTGATTTTGTTAGTTGTTGCCGGTGTTGCCCTAAACGGTTATTTGCAAATCTTGCAAATGAAGGTAACAGAGCGAATTCAACGCAAGCTATTTACACGTTTTGCACTTGCCTTTTCTGAACGATTTCCACGATTAAAATTAGAAGCAGTAGATGACTATTATTTGCCTGAATTGGTGAATCGATTTTTTGATACATCTTCACTTCAAAAAGGCATTTCAAAAATATTGTTGGATTTGCCGGCCGCTAGTATTCAAATATTTTTCGGACTCATTTTATTATCGCTTTATAGCCCAATGTTTATTGCCTTTGGCTTGTTATTGGTGTTCTTGTTGTATTTGATTTTCCGCTTCACAGCACCGGCAGGTATTGCCACCAGCATATTAGAGTCGGATTACAAATATCAAGTAGGGCATTGGTTAGAAGAGATTGCTCGAAACATCAAAACCTTCAAACTATCAGGGAATACAGATATTGCTATTAACAAAACAGATGAGCTAGTCAGTGGTTACCTTGATGCACGTACCAATCACTTTAAGATACTGCTCACACAATATTGGGCCTTTGTTGCTTTTAAGACCATCATTACGGCTGCATTACTCATTGCAGGTGCCGTGTTGTTTGTGCAACAACAAATCAATATTGGTCAGTTTGTGGCTTCAGAAATTATCATTCTTACCATTCTTACTTCTGTTGAAAAAATTATTACAGGCCTAGAAGGTGTTTACGACATACTAACGTCTTTAGAGAAAATAGGAAAGGTGCTCGATAAGCCTGTGGAGAAAGATATTACAGGCGCTGTGATAGCGACTGAAATACCGTTTCATGTATCCATGAAAGATGTTTCCTTTGCCTATCCCGATGCCAAAACAAATGTTTTAGAAGGTTTGAATTTAGATATAATGCCGGGCGAGAAAGTGGCTGTTTGCGGAACAAAAGATTCCGGGAAGTCCTCTTTAATAAAGCTGTTCACCGGAATGTATGAAAATTATAGCGGAAGTATCTTGATTAACGAAATGCCAATTTCTTCTTACGATTTGAAATCGTTGCGCGATAAGATTGGAGTATACTTTTCACGTACCGAAATTTTTGAAGGCACATTGTATGAGAATCTAACCTTGTTGCGAACGGGCATAACAGAAGAACAAGTGATTCCGGTTGCAAAAGCAATTGGCTTATTAGACTATATTCAATCGAATAAATTAGGGCTACATCAAATGTTAGATACCTACGGACGAAAGTTGCCCGAAAGTGTAAAGGCAAAAGTTCTCTTATGTCGTGCGCTGTTGAAACAGCCAAAACTTTTATTAATAGACGATTTCAGACATCACTTAGAAAACAATGAAAAAATAGATATAGCAGCATATTTAACGGATAAAAGTAGGCCGTACAGTTTAATTATTCGCACTTCTGATGAAGCGCTAATGCAACAATGCGATAAGGTAGTTGTGATGCACGAAGGGAAAATAGCAGCCATTGGTCATTATTCAAAAGTGAAAGATACTTTGGTTTACAAGGCATACAACAGCAATAAAAACAGTAAATAGTATGTGGCTAACGAATAACGAAATACAACATAGCTTAGAAAAGAGAGGGTTAAAAGCGTATGAGAAATCGTTCGGCAAACCTACCGATACGAAACTCGTAAAACAGTTTGGTGTAGTTTTGTTACTGCTGTTTTTGTTTTTGCTATTGCCTTGGACACAAAACATAAAATCGGGCGGAAAAGTAACAACACTTCGGCCCGAACAACGTCCGCAAGAGCTGAATGCACTTATCGCGGGTAGAATAGAAAAATGGTATGTAAAAGAAGGTGATGTGGTGAAAGCAGGAGATACTATTTTGCGAATATCAGAGATAAAATCGGAGTATTTGGATCCTGCATTAATCGACAGAACCGAAGAGCAAATACAATCGAAAATAGATGCCAATAATTTATACGACAACAAAGCCGAAGCATTAATGCATCAAATTGCCGCCCTCGAACAAGCGCGTGCACTGAAAATCGAACAACTCAAAAACAAAGTAAAACAAGCGCAACTTTACATCGTGTCCGACAGTATGGCCATGCAAGCAGCCGGTAATCAACTCAACATCGCAAAGGAACAGTTCAAGCGACAAAAAGAATTGTATGATGCAGGATTGAAATCGTTAACCGAATTGGAACAACGCAATCAAGCTTTACAAGATGCCAATGCTCGTAAAACAATCGCAGAAAATAAATACTATAACACCAAAAATGATTTGTTGAATGCAATGATTGAGCTGCAAAGCACCAATCGCGATTACGAAGAGAAAATTGCCAAAGCGGAAGCCGAGCGTTTTCAATCTTTATCGCAAGTATCTAGCGGTTATGCAGAAGTGGCAAAGTTGGAAAACCAGTATTCGAATTATAAAATACGCAACGGATTTTATCTGATTACTGCTCCACAAGACGGACAGATTACCAAAACCGTGAAAGCCGGTATTGGCGAGAGTGTGAAGGAGGGCGATTTATTGGTACAAATAACGCCAAAGAATATCGACATTGCTGTTGAAATCTATGTTTCACCAAACGATTTACCTTTGATTCATAAAGGCGAAAAAGTACGCTTGCAATTTGATGGATTCCCTGCTATTGTATTTACCGGTTGGCCAAACGCTTCCTACGGAACTTTTGGAGGGATTATTACTGCTGTAGATAATAATATTAGCGTAGGTGGTAAATTCCGCATTTTAGTGGCTGAAGATAAAGCTGAAAAGCCATGGCCAAAGAATTTGCGATTAGGTGGTGGAGTAGAAGGAATGGCGCTTTTGAAAGATGTGCCTATTTGGTACGAATTGTGGCGAAATATCAATGGTTTCCCGGCCGATTATTATTCAGGGAAGGAGGAAAGCAAAGCAAAAACAAAGAAATCGGATGAAGAAAAGTAAGCTACATCCGGTTTTGGGAACATGGTTGATTCGAACGTTTCACCTAAAGTGGCTAGTGGCAATCATTTTCTTTTTGCCATGGAATAACAGCATCGCGCAAAATGATTCGTTGCGAACCTTTACGCTGGCTGAATTTTTGACCATCGTTAAAACCTATCATCCTTTAGCTAAGCAAGCCGATATTGTGACCGATAAAGCCAAGGCGGAACTATTGATTGCACGCGGAGGTTTTGATCCGATGATTTATTCCGATTATGATCGCAAAGTGTTTTATGGCAATAACTACTATTCCTTTTTTGGTTCAGAAATTAAAATTCCGGGATGGTATGGCATTGAGGTAAAAGCGGGTTACGATTATACCTATGGTTCGAACATTAACCCTTCTGACTATATACCTAAAACAGGTCTAGCTTACGTTGGCATTTCTGTGCCTTTACTGAAAGGCTTGTTTACCGATAAGAAACGTGCCGATTTACAGAAAGCAAAATTGTTTGTATCGGCATCTGAACAACAACGAATTTTGATGTTGAACGACTTGTTGTTGGATGCTGTGAAAGGCTATTATGAATGGACGTTGGCCTACCGAAACAAACGTATCATCGAAGATGCTTTGCTTCTGTCAAAACAACGCTTCGAAGCCACAACACAGGCAACACTTTTAGGCGATCGAGCACCTATAGATTCTACCGAAGCCATGGCACAGTTTCAAACACGCCAATATGAGTACAATCAGGCCAATCTGGATTTTCAAAAAGCGAGTTTTGAGTTGTCGAATTTTTTGTGGACGCAAAACGAGCAGCCGTATTTATTGCCAAGTAGTGTAGTGCCGGAATTCAATGACGCAGCGGTTTTTGCCCAAAGTGTTAAGCTGAAACCATTAACGGAACTAGAGCAAACCATTCAAACCACGCACCCTAATGTGTTGATGTATCAATTGAAAGTAAAACAGTTGGAGGTGGAACGCAAACTCAAAATCGAAAACCTGAAACCCACGCTTAATGCCAGTTACAACCTACTCAGCAAAGATATTACCACCTGGAGTAACCCTGAATGGTCTATGTTTAAAGACTATTACAAGTTTGGGGTGAAGTTTAGTATGCCGCTTACTTTTGCACAGGGCCGAGGTGATGTTCGCATGGCTAACCTTAAAATCCGCGAGGCGAAATATGATTTGGAGCTCAAGCGTAACGAACTCAACAATAAGCTCCGCAGTTATTATACAGAATTGGTAGTGCTTAAAGACCAAGTCAACTTGTACAAAGCCACTGTTGCCAATTACGAGAAGTTGTACACCGGAGAAGTGATGCGTTTTAATGCCGGAGAAAGCAATGTGTTTTTGGTAAACACCCGAGAAAATAAATGGCTTGAAGCTCAACAAAAATTAGCTGAAGTACAACTCAAGTATTTCAAAGCCGAAGCAGCACTCAAATGGGTGATGATGCAGTTGAATTAAGTTTAAGTAGTAAGTATCAATGCGCCACCTTCACATCCTCCCCCTTGTTGTTGTTCATGGCCCACCAACCAAAGAAAGCTAAATAGGCAAAGCAAAGCGGAGTAACAATGTACGATGTTTTAATGCTTGTAACATCACCTAGCCAACCTTGAAACGGAGGAATAACAGCCCCTCCCAAGATCATCATAATCAAAAAGGCTGATGCTTGCGAAGTATAGTTACCCAAGTTTTTAATCGATTGCGAAAAAATACACGGCCACATCACCGAACACCACAAACCTCCACTCATGAATAAAAGAATCGAAATAGGTCCGGTAGTGAGCATGCCGCCAATCATACAAGCCATCGCTGAAATGGAAAACGCAAATAACATTTTTGCAGCATTTTCGATAGTGAAATAAGCAACAGCTACCATCAGCGCTACAAAGCCTAAATAAGGTAAGAAAATTTCGCTGATGTTGATGCCTTCCACGCCTTGTGCTTTGAAGAAGTTCACTCCGTAAACTACAAGGAAAGCTAAGAAGGGCAAGGCTATCAATAATATTTTTTTTAGTTTTTGGTCTTCTGTCATGGCTTCTGCAGCACCTGTCCAGCGACCCATCATCAAACTTCCCCAATACAACGAAATGAAAGGAAACAACAACGTATTCGGCACACTGCCATATTCCGGTAATTGCAACAAAGCCCCCATATTACTTTGGATGGTTACTTCCACCCCCACATACACAAAAATGGCAATCATCCCCAATTGCAGTTGCGGTTTTTTCAAGGCTTCAAACGAAAAGGCTTCTGTGCTTTCTTGTGCGCGTTCTTCAATTTTGATGGAGCGAAGAATGAAAGCCAGTATAAGGAAAAGCACAATCAAGAGAATATATAATGTGTCTACGCTCTTGAGCTCAACGGCTTTGCTGGTATCGGCTACAGAGATTCCGCCAAATAAAAAATAGGCTACAATCAGCGGACCAATGGTAGTACCAAACGAATTGATTCCGCCCGCCAAATTCAAGCGGTGCGCGCCTGTGCGTTCATCGCCCAACAACACCACAAAAGGATTGGCAGCCGTTTGTTGTAAACTAAAACCTAGTGCAATCAAAAAGAACGAACCTAAAATCAAACCGTAATTCCCGATATGCAAACTCGGAATCATACACAATGCGCCAAAGGCAGAAATAATCAATCCTATGGAAAACGATTTTGCATATCCGTGTTCAATCACAAAATCTTTTTTGAAAAAATAGGTATAGATGAACAACAACACAGAGCCAATAAAATAACCACCATAAAACGTGGAGTCGATCAACTGACTTTGAAACTGGCTCAAATCAAAATGACTTTTACAAAACGGAATAAAGATACCGTTGCTGGCGGCCATAAATCCCCAAAAGAAGAAAATGGAAATTACCGCGTAAAAAGTGGTTTGCTTTTGCATGCATTAAATTTTATTAATGATAAGTAAATTTCGATTTAAGCGCATCTGTACCAACGAAATAATAGTCACATAGCACCGAAAACTGTCTTGTTTTTTGATTAAAATCATATTCAAGCTTAAGGAATGCTAAATAATTTGCCCTTTACCTAAACTTATTTAGTTTCGTCATCGTATTAAACCAAATCTAATTATTAAAACATCATGGGAGAGAAAATTACGATTCAGAATGGCAAGTTAAATGTGCCGAACAATCCGGTGGTTCCTTTTATCGAGGGCGATGGAACCGGAAGAGATATTTGGAAAGCATCGGTACGTGTATTGGATGCAGCAGTAGAAAAAGCATACGGAGGAACACGCAAAATAGAGTGGAAAGAAGTATTGGCGGGCGAAAAAGCTTTCAACGAAACAGGCAACTGGTTGCCGGATGCAACATTGGCGGCCTTCAACGAATATTTAGTAGGGATCAAAGGACCATTAACTACACCGATTGGTGGAGGTATCCGTTCATTGAACGTGGCATTGCGTCAGATCTTGGACTTGTATGTTTGTCTTCGTCCGGTGCGTTACTACGCAGGAACACCATCACCGGTTAAACGTCCGGAGGCTGTAGATATGGTTATTTTCCGTGAGAACACAGAAGATATCTATGCCGGTATCGAGTTTGTAGGTGGAAGTGCAGAAGCTCAAAAAGTATTGGATTTCTTGAGCGCTAACTTCCCGAAAGACTTCGGTAAAATTCGTTTCAATTCACCTGAAAAAGGAGCTGAATATATTGCTGCTGCAGGTATCAAATCGGATGCTGCAACATGTGTGGGTATTGGTATCAAACCGGTATCAAAATTAGGGTCTCAACGTTTGATTCGTTCTGCCATTGAGTATGCTGTGTTGCACAAACGCAAAAGCTTAACGTTGGTGCATAAAGGAAACATCATGAAATACACCGAAGGCGGATTCCGCGATTGGGGTTATGAATTGGCCGAGACTGAATTTGCGGATTCAACATATACTTGGTCGCAATGGGAGCGCACGAAAAAAGATAAAGGCGAAGAGGCTGCAAATGCTGAACAAAAAGCAGCTTTGGCGAGTGGAAAAGTGTTAGTGAAAGATGCCATTGCCGATATCGCTTTGCAACAAGTATTAACGCGTCCGGAAGATTTTGATGTAATTGCTACATTGAACTTGAACGGAGATTATTTGAGTGATGCATTAGCAGCTCAAATCGGAGGAATCGGAATTGCTCCTGGTGCGAACATTAACTATGTAACCGGACATGCGATTTTCGAAGCAACACACGGAACAGCCCCTAAATATGCTGATTTGGATAAAGTAAATCCGGGTTCAGTGATTCTTTCAGGTGCTATGATGTTTGAATATTTCGGTTGGTTAGAAGCCGCTGAATTGATTCACCAAGGTTTGGAAAAATCAATCAAAGGAAAACGTGTTACTTACGATTTCGAGCGATTGATGGAAGGCGCTACCACTTTGAAATGTTCAGAGTTTGGCGATGAAATCATCAAAAATTTCTAATCCATAATTTACAATACTGAAAAGCAATCTGATGAAAATCAGGTTGCTTTTTTATTTTTAAGAAAAGCAACACTATGACGAACATCGAAATAGAACAGCAAATTCAAAAGCGCTATGATGCAATTCAAGCGCTAAAAGACCAAATCAATGATTTGCAAAACCAACGTGAACCGGAGCTTGTAGCCGATTATTCCTTTGTGGCTAAAACAGGCGAACCGATTTCTTTGCTTGAATTGTTTGGCGATAAAGACGAATTGATAGTCATTCATAATATGGGCAAAAGCTGCCCCTATTGCAGTTTGTGGGCCGATGGGTTTATTGGCTATGCACATCACATTGAGCAGCGATGCGCCTTTGTGTTGGTTAGTCCTGATGCGCCAGAAGTTCACCACGCCTTTGCTGCAAGCCGAGGTTGGAATTTCAAATCGTGTTCTTCTGCGGGAAATACATTCACCAAAGACATGGGTTTTGCGGAAGAAAAAGACGGTAAAATCTATAATATGCCCGGCTTTTCGGTTTTCAAAAAGGAAGATGGTAATATCTTCAGAACCGCCAAAGACCAATTTGGTCCGGGCGATTTCTACATGCCGCTGTGGCACTTTTTCGATGTTTTACCTAAAGGCGTAAACGGTTTTCAACCGAAGTAAAAACTTATTGTTTCATCACTTTAGCCACCATTGTGCCTTGTTGTGTGGTGATTCGAACGTAATAAAAACCGGAAGCAAGTTCAGCTGTATTGATTGTAATCACTTGTTCTATTACGTTTTCATAACTGTTGTGTAATAGCACTTGTCCGCTGATGTTAACGATCTCAACAGAAATGTTCTCAGCAGTTTTGCAAGTTATAGCAACGTTTAAAATATTGTCGGCAGGATTAGGATAGATATCCAACTTGCCAATATTTTCAACAAGCGCAATGCCTATAGTACTTCCAACGGTAATAGCTTGTAGTGCCGTACAACCGCTTTGGTCGGTTACAGTAACAACATATTGTCCGGAATTCAAGCCAGTAGCGGTTTGTGTTGTTTGTCCGTTGCTCCAAGTATATGTGTACGGACTAACACCACCTGTTACCGTTACTGTTGCTGTTCCATTGTTTGTAAGATTTGTAGTAGCGGTACTTGTTGCAGCAGTGCTCAATAACGAACTAGCTGCAACAGTATAATTTCCGGTAGCCGAACAACCATTCGAAACGGCTGTAACAGTATATGTGCCGGCCGACAAATTAGTAATAGAAGGTGTTGTAGCGCCAGTGTTCCATATATAGGTATAGGTGCTTCCTCCACTCGCAGTTACTGTTACTGAACCATTGTTTTTACCACATGAAGTGCTTGTTCCGGTTGTGTTTACAGAAATGCCGTTTGGAGCAGTAACCGTGTAGCTTGCAGAAGCACTGCAACCATTTGAAAAAGCGGTAACAGTGTAGTTGCCCGTTCCCAATCCGCTGATAGTAGCTGTTGTTCCTCCATTGCTCCATGCATAGGTATAGGTCAACCCTCCTGATCCTGCAGCAGATGCAGTTCCGTCTGTAGCTGTGCAAGAAGAAGTAGCTGTTCCGGCTGTTGAAACCGCAATACCAAAACTACCTGCAATCGTTTGAGTAGCTGTGGCTGTGCATAACCCTGAAGTAACGGTAACATCGTAGGTGCCCGGTGCCAATCCGTTAATGTTGGCAGTAGTTTCCCCGTTGCTCCAAGCATAAGTGTATGCCGAACCTCCTGAAGCAGTAACAAGAGCAGTACCATTGGTAAATCCGCATGTGGTATTATTTCCTGAGGTGGAGGCGGTAATTCCATTTGGTGAAGTAACAGTATAAGATGCAGTAGCACTACAGCCATTAGAGAGTACTGTTACCGTGTAGAGTCCGTCTTGAAGTCCTGTGATAGCGGCTGTTGTAGCTCCGTTGCTCCATGTGAAGGTGTAATTTGAACCACCTGCAGGAGTAGCGGTTGCTGTTCCATCGTTGGTGCCACAACCTGTTGCAGGGGTTCCTGAAGCCGTTGCTGTGATACCATTTGGGGCTGTTACTGTATAACTTGCCGTGGCGCTACAACCATTCGACAAAACGGTTACCGTATAGGTGCCGGCTTGAAGTCCTGTAATAGCTTGCGATGTGCCCCCATTGCTCCAAGTATAGGTGTAGTTGGATCCACCACTCGGTAGTACTGCTGCTGCTCCATCGTTCGTGCCACAGCCTGTTGCCGCAGTTCCATTCGCAGAAGCTGTGATGCCATTCGGAGCTGTAACCGTGTACAATGCAGAGGCGCTGCAACCATTCGATAAAGCGGTTACGGTATAGGTGCCGGCTTGAAGTCCTGTAATGGTTTGTGATGTAGCTCCATTGCTCCACGTATAAGTATAAGTTGTTCCACCGGAAGGATTAGCGGTTGCTGTTCCATCGTTCGTACCACAGCCTGTTGCTGCAGTGCCTGTAGCCGTTGTGCTGATATTTCCGGATGAAGTTACAACTCTGCTAGCCGAAACGGAGCAGCCATTCGATGTTATGGTTACGGTGTAGGTGCCGGCCGAAAGACCTGAAATTGTTGCCGTTGAGCCGCCATTGCTCCATGCATATGTATAGGTTGTTCCTCCGGAAGGCGTTGCCGTTGCTGTTCCGTTGCTTTGTCCGCAAGTGGCCGCATTCCCTGAAGTGGTTGCTGTTATTCCGTTTGGTGCACTCACAGTAAAGGTTGCCGTTGCCGTACAGCTGTTCGAAGTTACGGTTACCGTGTAATTGCCTGTAGATAGACCGTTAATGCTTGCAGTTGTTCCACCATTGCTCCAAGTGTAGGTATAGGTTGTTCCTCCGGCAGGCGTAGCAGTGGCAGTTCCATCGTTGGTGCCACAAGCCGAAGTTGCTGTACCTGTGGCCGTTGCCGTAATGCCTGTGCTGGTTGCCACAGCTCGAGTTGCAGTAACTGTGCATGTGCCCGATGTTACCGTTACAGTATAGGTGCCGGCTGCTAGGCCTGTGAGCGAAGCCGATGTACCACCGTTGCTCCAAGCATAAGTATAGGTTGTTCCTCCTGCCGGTGTAACACTTGCTGTACCGTTGTTCTGGCCGCAAGTGGTGCCGTTGCCAGAAGTGGTTGCCGTAAGATTGCAAGTACTTGTACAAGCAGTAAGTTGACTGTTCAATAACGAAGATCTACCCACATACGTTTTCCCATTTACGGTAATTGGCGTGCCTTGCGTTACGCTTCGCATAACGTTCACTTGTCCGGTTGTAAATGTGGAGTAGCAGGCATCGTCATTTACGTAATCCATATAGTCGCAATACATCGATTGTACACCACTGCACGATGTTGGAGGTACACCACTTGCGCATGAAAAGCTCGTGTTTGCTGAGGTTGGACCCTGTTGTAATGGCGTATCCGAAATCCCATCATCATCGGTACATACGTGCGAACTGGAGGTTTCTCCCCAAGTGTGCGGTAAGCCCAAATAGTGCCCGGTTTCATGCGTTAAAGCTCTGCAATCGCCCGATACCCCTGAAAAGGATGGAGCTCCAAACCAACGGTAGTCAATAACAACCCCATCTACATCTGATCCTACCAAACCAAACGTTGGTAAATAAGCATAGCCCAAGGTGCCTCCAAATGAACTTGTACCGGGAATGGCCAAGGTCCATATGTTTAAATATTTTGTGGCATCCCAAGTTGTTAGTGGCTTAATATTGGTTTCTATGTCGTTAGTGCTCACTGGATTTGCAAACACTTGTCGGTCAATCCCGGTTGTTGTATTGCCATTGGGGTCTTTGGTGGCCAAGCAAAACTGAATCTCAGGCGTACCTCTTAAGCTTTGAAACACGGCCGGTGTGCCGGAGGTCCAATTGGGGTTTTGCGACATGTAATCTCTGTTGAGAATTTGTATTTGTGCTTGTACGCGAGCATCGGTTAAATTTCGTCCCGTACCCACAGCTTCAGTCGAAAGGTGAATAACGTGAACAACAACCGGAATAGTTAAAATAGAAGCTCTTCCGGCAGAACGATGTGTGGAATAATATTGAATTACCTGTTTGAAATCGTTGAGTTCTTGTGCATGTTGCGGATGGGTTAAACTGTAGTTGTACTCTACTTCATTCATCGCACATTTTTCGTTGGGAACATAACTGTTTTGCGCTTGACTGAGTTGTACAAGCATTGTCAAAATAACTAATGGTAAAAATTTTTTACACATATATTTTTATAAAGTGATTAACGCTGAAATAAGCAGGTAACGAATCTAATAAAATTGTGTAAAAAGTAGATAGTACTATCCAGTTTTTAGCCAACCGGTTATGCTCATTCGTGGAACTTGTGTCGTTAGCACTTCATGCAACAATTCATTACTTTTAAAGAAAACGAGTTTTCCGTTTTCGGGCGATATCGTTTGTAGAGTATGTTCGTGATAAATGCAAAGCTCTCCACCATCGTCTTTTTGCCAATTACTGTTTAGGTACATGATCATGGAATATTGTCTACTGTCGTTGCTCCGAAATTGGTCGAAATGCTTTTTGTAAAAGCTGCCTTTTTCATAAAGGGTGTAATGAAATTCGTAATCGGTAATACCTGTATAGCAAGTGGCATTCAGAAACAACACAAAGGCATCCATGAGTTTGAAAAATTCATGTTCGAACGTATCGTTATGCAAACGGTCGAGCCAGTAAATGCTATCGCTCCGATTGTTTTGATCTTGATGAACAATAGTGCTGTTGCCGGTTCCGGCCTCATGGAATTTATTTTCCGCAAACGCTGTTATTAGATTTTCTTTTAAATGAAAGGCTAATTCTGGGGATAAAAAGTGCTCGGCAATACCTACTTTATCGCGAATGAAATCGGTAATGAGCGCCTCAAAGAGTTGTTCCAATGCATTAGCTTGAAATAGGGCAAATCACCGTATTTCAAGAAAGGTAAACTAAATAAAGGCAATAAACGATTTATTGGTAAATCGCTACTATTGGCTCTTCTCCTTCTTTTACGAAGCCTCTGTACATTCCGGCAGAGTTGAAGGGTAAACATAAGTTCCCATTTTTGTCGACCGCAATTAAGCCACCTTCGCCACCAATAGCTTTCAGTTTTTGCTGTACAACAATTTCGCAGGCTTCTTCCAGTGAGCAATTTTTGTATTCCATCAAACAAGATACATCGTAGGCTACTACTTCTTTCATAAAGTATTCGCCATGCCCTGTGCAGGAAATGGCACAAGTATTATTATTGGCATAGGTTCCAACGCCTATGATAGGTGTATCACCCACGCGTCCGAATTTCTTATTCGTCATACCACCGGTAGAAGTGGCAGCTGCTAAATTCCCTGATTTGTCAATTGCTACAGCACCAACGGTACCGAATTTTTTCTCTTTGTTTTCGCTGTGATCGAGTTGCATTTTATCTTCTACTTTGGCTTGTAACCATTGTTCATGGCGGAATGCATCGAAAAAGTAGTCGTCTGATTCCATCGTAAAATGGTTCGCTTTGGCAAAGGTTTCAGCTCCTTGGCCTATTAGTAAAACATGTTCTGTTTTTTCCATCACCGCACGTGCCAATGCTATAGGATTTCTCACTCCACTTACACCGGCCACTGCACCGCAACGTTTATCGGAGCCGTTCATAATGGCTGCATCCATTTCATGTCCGCCCGCAGCATTAAACACAGCACCTTTGCCGGCATTGAATAAGGGACAATCTTCCAATACTTTCACAGCCGCCTCTACGGAATCCAAACTAGAGCCGTTAGCGGCTAAGATTTTTTCTCCGGCTAATAACGCATCACGCAAAGCGCTTTTGTAGGCGACTTCTTTTTCCGGTGTAAGCAAATGCGGAAGAATGGTGCCTGCTCCTCCGTGAACGGCTATAGCAAAGGGTTTCATGGGTTGATTTTATAGTGCGAGTCCATTTCAAAGCTGTGTGTGTTGAGGTCGTAGCGGTTGCTATTTTCCATGATATGCACCACTAAATTTTGCACAGAAAACGGAGAACCTTCTTCAATATCAGCAATATTGCTTTGCTCGATTTTTCGGCCATCAAACAAAAACACAGCGCCACTTCCAATCGTTTCGAATTGTGTTCCGTTGGTGATAATTACGCCTGTATCTTCGCTTAAGCCAATGCCTAAGCAAGATGGATTTGCGGCTACAGCCTGTGCCAAACGGGCAAAACGACCGCGTTTGTTGAAGTGTGAATCAATGATAACGCCATCGATAAAAGCCAATCCTGTGGTAATTTTTACTTCGCCTTTCAAATGTGCACGTTCCGCATTACCCTGATAAATCATGGTGCTGCTCATGGCCATTGCTCCTGCACTTGTGCCTGCTATTACGAAGTTTTCGTTTTGATAGCGTTTTTTCAGAATATCTAAAAATTCGGTGCCACCATATATTGCTGTTAATCGCAATTGATTTCCGCCTGAAAACATTATCGCATCGCAATCTTTCAACCGCTGAACAGTAGCCGGATCCATGGCTTGCTTGCGTTCGCGAACATCTAAAATGCCAACGTTCGTACAGCCTATTTTGGTGAGTGCACTCAAATAGTTTTCTCCTACTTCCACCGGAATAGAGGATGCTGTAGTCACCACTTCAATACGCGCATCGAGCCGACCCACTTCTTTCACAAAGCGTTTCAGGATGCCCAATTCAAAAAAGTTAAGATTGTTACGTTCAACTACGCCAAGCTCTAAATCGGTGCCCTTATCTTCGGCTCCGCCAATCGGTATTAATTTCCCTTTAGGATTTTGCATAAGCAAATTTGTATTTTCTATTTTAAAATTCCATATTACAATATCCAATGTTGTGGAAAACAGTAGCTCAATTATAATCCTTAAAATAGTAAGTAGATGAAGATTCTAGACATTAAAGTAATGAACGGCCCGAATTATTGGAGCGTGAAACGCCATAAGTTGATTGTGATGGTATTGGATATTGAAGAGCTAGAGCAACGTCCAACCAACCTGATAGATGGTTTTTCTGCTCGATTGCAAGCGTTGTTCCCAACCATGCAAGGCCATCGTTGTTCGAAAGAGTATGAAGGCGGATTCTTTGAACGTGTAGAAGAAGGCACTTGGATGGGACATGTGATTGAGCACATTGCCCTTGAAATTCAAACCCTAGCCGGTATGGATGTGGGTTTTGGCAGAACGCGCGAAACCAGTACCAGTGGAATTTACAATGTTGTATTTACCTATATGGAAGCGAAAGTTGGTCGTTATGCGGCCGAAGCCAGTGTGGATATTGCACAAGCATTGATTGATAATACGCCAATTGATTTGCCGGCTATTATTCAGAAGTTGCGCGAAATGCGCGAGGAGGAACGTCTAGGGCCTTCCACTGGTTCTATTGTAGACGAAGCGGTGAAACGAAAAATTCCGTTCATTCGATTGAATCGTCATTCGTTAGTGCAGTTGGGATATGGAATTAATCAGCGCAGAATTCAAGCTACGGTAGCCAGTACTACCAGCAACATTGCGGTAGAAATTGCTTGCGATAAGGAAGATACAAAGAACTTGCTGGAAGCCGCGCAAATTCCCGTGCCTAAAGGAATCATTGTGTATGATGAAGAGGATTTGGAACGCGCGATTAAGAAGTTGGGTTATCCGTTAGTAACCAAGCCTATTGATGGGAATCATGGCAAAGGCGCAACTACCGATTTGAAGAATTTGCAAGAAGCGAAAGCCGGATTTTATGCAGCAAAGAAATATTCGAAAGCGGTTATTTGCGAGCGTTTCATTGTGGGTCGCGATCATCGGGTATTGGTGATTAACTATAAATTTGTAGCCGCTGCTTTGCGTACACCGGCCGCTGTTATTGGCGATGGGAAGTCTACTATTCAACAACTCATCGATTTAGTAAATACGGATCCACGTAGGGGGTATGGACATGAAAAAACGTTGACGTCTATTAAGGTCGATGAATTCACTGAAAACATTTTGCGTGATAGAAACTTCACACTCGAAACAGTGTTGGACAAAGACTATGAGCTTTGGTTGAAACCTACAGCTAACTTGAGCACCGGAGGAACAGCAACAGACGTTACCGATACTGTGCATCCTTCCAATATTGTGATGGCAGAACGAATTGCGCGAATCATTGGATTAGATATTTGCGGTATAGATATTATGGCACCCGATTTACGTGATCCGATTGCGGAGAACGGAGGTGCGGTGCTGGAAGTGAATGCTGCACCGGGTTTCAGAATGCACTTAGATCCTACATCCGGATTGCCAAGAAACGTTGCAGAACCAGTGATTGATATGCTCTACCCTCCCGGAAAAAGTGCGCGCATTCCTATTATCGCCATTACAGGTACGAACGGAAAAACAACCACCACAAGACTTACAGCCCATATTGTAAAGCAAATGGGTAAGAAAGTAGGCTTCACTACTACAGAAGGTGTCTACATTCATAGCGAGAAATTAATGTCGGGCGATTGCACCGGTCCGGTGAGTGCCGAGTTTGTGTTGAAAGATCCAACAGTAGAGTTCGCAGTGCTGGAATCGGCTCGTGGCGGTATTTTGAGAGCCGGTTTGGGATTTCATAATTGCAATATTGCTATTGTTACAAATATCGCACCCGATCACTTAGGCTTAGGCGGAATTGATACGTTGGAGCAATTAACACGCGTAAAAGCAGTAGTGCCGAAGTCGGTGTTCCCTAATGGCTATGCGATTTTGAATGCCGATGATAGACATGTGCTTTCGATGCGCGAAGAATTGGATTGTAAAATTGCGTTGTTCTCGTTGAATGAAAACAATCCGCATATTCAAGCGCACTGTGAAAAGGGCGGTATTGCTGCGGTGTACGAAAATGGCTATGTAACAATTATGAAAGGAACATGGAAGATTCGTGTAGATAAAGTAACGAATATTCCGATTACGTTTGGCGGTAAAGCAGAGTTCAATATTGCTAACGTGTTGCCGGCAATCTTGGCAACATATCTTTCCGATTTCAAAATAGAAGATATTCGCTTGGCGCTTGAAACCTTTGTTCCATCGCCTGTTCAGACACCTGGTCGTATGAACATTTTCCATTTCAAGAACTTTGCAGTAATGGCCGATTATGCTCACAATGCCCATGGAATGGAAGCCATAGGTAAGTTTGTGCAAAAAATTGATGCAACCAAAAAAGTTGGTGTTATTGCCGGAGTAGGCGACAGACGCGATGAAGATACCATTGCGCTTGGTGTTGAGGCCGCAAAGGTGTTCGATGAAATTATTATTCGTCAGGATAAAAACTTGCGTGGCAAATCCGAAGCAGAGATTATTGCGTTGTTAACGAAAGGTATTCACAGCGTAAAAAATGATTTAAAAATTACATCTATTAAAACCGAACGTGAAGCCATAGAATACGCTATTCGCAATGCCATTAAAGGTTCTTTTGTGGTTATTATTAATGACGTTGTTGATAATGCTCTTGGACAAATTCAAGAATTGAAAGAAGCCGAGGACAGCGGAAAATTAACTATAGACGGATTGAATGATTGGGTGATATAATGTGGATATTACAAAGGAAAAGGGTTTTCGAACAATTTCGAAAACCCTTTTTTGTTTTTATTTGTTCGATGTTTTAGCTTATCTCTTTTCAGCTAAATTAACGAGGCTAAGCATTTCTGCGCGAAGACCATCTTTATCTTCACCTAAAGCACCTTTCGCCAATGTTGCAGTTTTTTCAAGATTAAAGCTTCCTGAAAATTTCGAATGGCGAAGTAACATTCCAAACGAAGCTACAGATGCTGCAAATCTGAAGTCGTTGCTGGTTTCTGCCAGTTTTTTTATGTCGAATCCAACGCGCTCTTCGATTAATGCACTTTTACTTTCATCCGGTTTTTTGAAGCGAATGCGAAGTCCCATCAAATCATTAGAAGAGAGCTCCATTTGGTCGTTTTTGTGTTTTTTGTCGGCCAAATCTATTGTAGCCATTTTTCTTTCTTTGCTCAACACTAACTCATACAATGCTGTAACATTTGCTCCTGCACCAA
This sequence comes from Chitinophagales bacterium, assembly GCA_044226285.1. Classification (GTDB taxonomy): domain Bacteria; phylum Bacteroidota; class Bacteroidia; order Chitinophagales; family LD1; genus CALAYL01. Next base: position 308,035 of record JBGAHI010000001.1, read on the forward strand.
TTTCACCGGCATCGATTTTGTCGTTACTAAAATCTTCATCCTGTAATTTTCGGTTTTCATAGCCAATAAGTCGGTAGCTTTTAACGGCAGTAGGGTTGAAAACAGCCTGAATTTTTACGTCTTTAGCAATAGTGATAAAGTTAGCACCCATTTGTGCCACCATGTTTTTTTGCGCTTCTTTTTCGTTGTCGATATAGGCATAGTTACCGTTACCTTTATCGGCCAATTGTTCCATTCTACTGTCTTTGTAGTTGCCGGTTCCAAACCCGAGAACAGAAAGAAACACACCGGATTTTCTCTTTTCTTCAATTAAATTGACCAACTCATTTTCGCTTGAAACACCAACATTAAAATCGCCATCGGTACATAGAATAACCCTGTTGTTGCCTTCTTTTTTAAAACTCTCCAATGCTGTTTTGTAAGCCAAATGGATACCAGCTCCACCAGCAGTTGAACCTCCTGCTTCTAATTGTTCAATGGCGTCAATGATCTTTTGTTTATTGACTGCAGGTGTTGATGGCAAAACAAGTCCGGCACTTCCTGCATACACCACAAGAGCCACTTGGTCGTCAGGTTTGAGTTGATTGACCAAGAGTTTTAGTGATTTTTGAACAAGGGGTAATTTATCCATGCTTTGCATCGAACCCGATACATCAATCAAGAAAACTAAATTGCTAGGCGGTTGTTTTTCGGTATCAATTTTTTTGCCTTGAATACCAATTTTCAGCAAAACGTGACTACTGTCCCAAGGGCAATCGCTCATTTCGGTTTGCACTGAAAATGGCTGTTCTGCCGTAGCATCCGGATAATTGTATGGAAAATAGTTTATCATTTCTTCCAAGCGAATAGCGTCAGCCGGAATAGCATTTCTTTCCATTAATTTTCTACGAAGAATACTATACGATGCCGCGTCCACATCAATTGAAAACGTGGATAGTGGAGATCTGGCAGCAACTAGAAATTCATTTTCAATAATGGTATTGAATTCCTCTGTGCTAGTTTCGGGTTTCGTTGGTTCCACACGAGTATTATCGATTGGCATTTTGGCTTGATCCAATTGCATATCCTCTGCACTGCCGTATTTTGCGGGAACGCCACCGGTTATAATACTTAACTGATCAACACCTTGAATGGGTACATTGGGTTTTCCAATCACCTTTCTTCCATTCACATAGTACACCGTTGCATCCTCGCGTCCTCCACGTATGCTTAGACCTTTGTTGGCGTCTTGCTGGTATACGCCAGCAGTTTGTGAGGCCAGATCCGATATACTTTGCGTTGGTAGGTTTTTGATATTATTATGGTGAATAACACTCGATATTGTGGTTGATGATTTCTGTATCAATGGCATTTTATAGGCAATCACCAGTACCTCGCTCATGGCATTATCCGCAGGTTCAAGTTTAATACTCAATAATGTAGTGTTGTCGGCCCTAACAACAACGCCTTTTTCTATACGGGTTTTATATCCTATATATTGAAACTTCAAATCGTAATGCCCGACTTTCAGATTTTTGATTTCATAGTTTCCATCATAATCTGATTTAGCCCCCACGGCTGTAGCTCTGCCTATACTATCTAAAACAATAACACTTGCGCTGGGAAATCCTTCACCATTTTCATCCACAATTTTTCCGCTGATACTTCCTGTTTGGGAAAAGGCATTCAGGGTCCAGTAGAAAAGAAAAAGCATTGTTGCGATAAAACGCAAAAGCGTGTTGCCAACGTGGTGAACAATAGGTCTGTCTTGGCTTAGGTTGAAAGTAGAATGCTTTTTCATAACCCTGAATTTTAAAAGTGAATAAATAGGATGTCATTCCTAAGATACGCACCAATAGGGCAATAGGCGAAAATGCTGTGTCACACCTTTGTCATATTAATTTAACGTACAGAAATTAACAGCATTTCACTGTTCATTACAAACAAAATGCTTACGATAGTGTTAAATTAGTATCATGAAGCAACATATTTTACTCATCTTTTTGTTGGTTGTTGGATACGCACAAGCACAGCAATCCTTTAGTAACGATAGGTCACAAGCCTTATTCATGGTAAGTCAGGGCGATCTTTTGATGCGAAACGGTGAACCAGAAAAGGCAATTTTTAAGTACACCGATGCTATTGTTTCTGATCCGAATTGTAGTGAGGCCTATATGAAGCGAGCGAGCGCAAACGCAAAAATATTGCGTTGGGAACAAGCCCAGAAAGATTATAGTACAGCGGTTTCGCTCAATCCTTCTTCTGTAATTTTTTATGAAGCGCGTCATAAATTATATGTTCTTCATCATGAATATCAAAATGCGATAGAGGACATATCCCTTGCGGTGAAGTTAAATCCATACGAGATTCATCTCAAGCAAGAGTATCTATCAGCCCTAATTTTGAATGGAGACATCAATCGCGCTGAACAATACTGCGATAGTTTGATTCATGCAGACTCTTCAGACGTGATGCTTTGGCTCTATAAATCTTACATTTGTTTTGTTCGTGAGGATTATGCCTCTGCCTTGAATTACACGAACAAAGCATTACTGCTCGATCCGCTTTCTTCTATTGGGTACGATTTTTTAGGCAATCTATATAATCGTGAGGGTAAATATTTAGATGCTGAACGCGCATACACAAAAGCCATTGCATTAAATCCTGTTTTTTCGATTGCTTATTTTAATCGAAGTATGGTGTTGCAAAGGCAGGGGCGATTGGCTGAAGCGAAAGTGGATTTAGATAGCGCCCTTGCAGTTGACAGAAGTTATGCAGCTGCGTATTTTAACAGAGCCATACTCCACAAAATGACCAACGATTATAAAGCAGCAGAGTCGGATTTGACAAAAGCCATTGCCATAAAACCGGATTTTGCCGATGCCTTTCTGAATCGAGGTTTTGTCAATAAGTTTTTAGGCGATTATGCAACAGCCATCGAGGATATCAAAAAGGCGGTTTTATTGAATCCAGGTGACCGAAACGTACTATTAAACCTAGGCAATATGTATTTGCTTTTTGGCGATTATCTTGAAGCAATAGAAGTGTATTCTCAGCTAATAGCCAATCATACAGCATTTGCACCGGCTTATCTCAATCGAGGATTTGCGCACATTTTGTTTAACAATCGCGTACAAGGCTGTGAAGATTTCCGAAATGCACAAACGTATGGGAGCGAGAAGGCTACCGAACAAATACGTTACTTTTGTGAAAAATTCTAAGACAGAGCCTTATTTCACTTCTTTCAAAAACTCTAAGTACGTTGGAAAGTGATCGGAGTAGCCATGGTTGTAAATCATACCATCCCAAGTACGCAACGGATAACCTTTAAAACGGCCGGTTTTTTGTACCATAAAATCGCGATTGAAAATACGCGCTGTTCTATAAAACACTCCATCTTGTTGCTTACTCAAAAAGCCATGTGAGATGATGATTTGATCGAACAAGTTCCATGCATCATTATAGGCTAATGTGCCAATACCTTGTTTATAGAAATCTATCCAAGGATTAAACATACCGCCAGGTTTCACTTGCTCAGGTTTTTGTTTTGCATTAAGCACCTTAGCAACACTTGGGCTAATCGGATCATCATTTAAGTCGCCCATAACAATACACTTTGTCTCAGGATTAACAGCCATCAAGGAATCAATGATTTTTTTAGAAACCCCAGCAGCAATTGCTCTTCCTGGTGCAGAAGCTTCTTCCCCACCTCTACGAGAAGGCCAGTGATTCACAAACACATGTAACGGCTCGCCCATATAATCGCCCCACACCCACAATACATCGCGGGTTTTTCTTTGTTTGCCATCTTCCATAGGTAGTGGAACAGTAAGTGCTTTGCTTCCAGTAACTGTAAAGTATTTTGGGTTGTACATCAAGGCTACATCCACACCACGCTCATCCGGTGAATCGTAGTGCACAATCTTGTAATTGCGAGCCTTCAGTTTCGTGCTGTTTACCAGGTCGTAAAGCACTGATTCGTTTTCAATTTCAGCTGAACCAAACATGGAAAGTCCGTCCGGTGAATCTTCAATCCCAATTTTTGATAACACATCCGAAAGTCGTTCAATCTTATCAGTATAAACGCTTGTGTTGTAATGGCGGGGTCCATTCGGTGTAAACTCCTCATCACTCACATTCGGTTGATCGATAGTGTCGTAGAAGTTTTCCAGGTTGTAGAAGCCGATAATGCCAATTTTGTAGGCTTTTGTTTTCTGTGCGAATGAAGCCAGCGAGAAAAGACAAATCAAACTCAATATGATATGACGCATGTAACCAATTTTTATGCAATTTATTATTTTCTCTTCTATCTCGTTCTTAAAAGTTAGAGGATTAAGATTCTCTTAACACGGGGTTGTTTTGTTTTTAAGCAAATTAGTTAGTTTTGTTGTCTTGCTCATTAACGGATTTTATGAAATTTAGAATTTACGCTATCTATACTTGCTGCCTTTTATTGGTGTCTATGGCAGCCCACTCGCAAAACATGTACGAAGACAAAAACTTCCAAGCATCTTTTATCAGTGAATGTACTAAAGGCGCTTCGAAGGATGGAGCGTTCACACAAGAGGAGGCCGCTAACTATTGTAGTTGCACTTTCGAGAAGATGAAAGCTCAAAATTTGAGTTTAGACGACATTAAACGAATGCAAGACCCTAATTCTGATGTGTTCAAAACTATTGTGGCTCCATGTGTGGAACAAGCAAAAGGAACAGGAGCAAAAACCGAAAATACAGATTCGGCAATTGCCAATTCAAACAATGCCAATGCGGATAACATTCCTGTTATTAACCTGTCGGAGTCGGAAACAGAGAGTGCTGCCAACACACAAAATGTTGCCGGTATACTTTCTTCGGCCAATGATGTGTTTCAATCGAATGCTTCTTTCCAATTGTCATCAGGAGGTTTCCATTATAGAGGTTACACCGGAGATAGAACGAATGTGTTAATTAATGGTATTTCCATGAACGATGCGGAAAGCGGTCAAGTGCTTTGGAACGAATGGGGTGGTTTGAACGACATGTTTCGCGGACGTCAAACTACCGTTGGTTTGGCTCATTCTACGTTTACCTTTGGCGGTTTGGGTGGTGCTTTGATGTTCGATTCTAGAGCCGGTCATTTGTTTAAAGGATTAAATGCAGGCTATGCCATCACTAATCAGCGTTACAGAAACCGATTAAATGCAAGTTACGCCAGTGGATTCTTGAAAGGCAATTGGGCTGTAGCCGGAGCGTTTGTGCGAAGATGGGCAGAAAAAGGCTATGAGCCGGGAACCTATTATGATGGCTATTCTTACTTTTTTTCTGTGGAGAAACTGATAAAGAATGTACATAGTATTTCATTTACAACCTTTGGGGCTCCTACACGTTCTGCACGTGCAGCCTATTCAACTCGAGAAATGCAAACGTTGGCTAACAACCGTTTCTACAATCCGGCATGGGGCTATCAAAACGGACAAATAAGAAATGCCAACGAAACAAGAACCTTCATTCCTGTATTTATCCTTACTTACGAAGGTAAATTTAGTCCGAAAACAAATCTTATAGCTTCTGGTTCATACCAATTTGGAACAAACAAATATTCAGGCTTAGATTGGTATAATGCACAGAATCCGGCTCCTGATTATTACAAAAACTTGCCAAGTTTGATTGATGACCCGGAAGCCAGTGCAGAGGCAAAAGCCTATTTACAGGCACATCCTGAAAAACTGCAAATTCAGTGGGACAGATTGTACGATATTAATAGAAACGTCAATGATTCAGTCATAAACGCAAATGGAAGCGGACAAACAGTGCATGGAAAATGGTCTCGTTACGTGCTTTCTGATCGCGTAGAGCAATCGCAAGCCGGACAATTCAATGCCATTATTAACCACACCATTGACGATCATTTCTCTGTAAACGGAGGATTATCTTATCAGTACGATAAATCGAGATTCTATAAACAAGTACGAGATTTGATGGGTGGTGATTTTTTTGTGAATGTGAATCAATTTGCTGAGCGTGATTTTGCAGGAAACGACACGGCTAATCAGTACAATTTAGAAAAACCTAACGAAATCCTGCATGTTGGCGATAAGTACGGTTACGATTATTATAGCACTCTACACAAAGCTTCTGCTTGGGGACAAGGATATATTAAATACAACCATATTGAAGGTTTCTTAGGCGCCAATATTTCAGATAGTTACTTTTGGAGAACAGGTAATGTAACCAACGGATTGTTCCCAACCGATTCAAAAGGCGATTCCAAAAAAATCAATTCATTTAACTATGGAGTGAAAGGGGGGCTACAAGGAAAGATAAATGGAAGAAATTACTTGTATGCAAATGCCATGTATCAAACAATGGCACCAACTTTCCGCGATGCATTTGTTTCACCAAATACCAGAAACGTTGTGCTTCCGGGTTTGAAAAACGAAAAAGTGTATAGTGTTGAAGCAGGGTACATTTATAAAGCACCACGTTTGTCGATTAAAGCTAACTTCTTCTATACCCAGTTTTACGATGGTATTCAGAACTACACCTACTTCCATGATGATTATAGAACAAATGTGAATTATTCTTTAACCGGTGTAAGCAAACGACATATAGGTGGCGAGTTAGGCGCAAATTGGGATATCTGGAAAGGTATTAGTGCAAGTTTTGTGGCTAACGTAGCAAAATACACATACACTTCTCGTCCTTCAGCATATGTAACTCGTGATAATAACTCACAAGTGTTAGAGCAAGACAAAACCATTTATCTTAAAGACTTTAACGTTGGAAGAGGTCCGCAAATGGCTTATTCATTAGGCTTAAGATATCGTTCGCCTCAATTCTGGAATGTTGGGTTGAACTTGAATTATTTTGATTGGATGTATGTAGATGTTAGTCCGGCAAGACGCGTAACAGATGCAATAGTAGGAATAGATCCAACATCACCCGCAGGGCAAACTGTTCTTGGTCAAGAAAAACTGAAAGGGCAATTTACCATGGATTTACGCGGAGGGTATTCGTTGTATATGAACAAAATGTTCCGATTCAAAGCAAAACAACGATTCTACTTGCAAATCAATTGGACCATTTCAAATATCACCAACAACAAGAACTTTATTCTTTATGGTGACGAACAATTACGCTTTGATTTTGTAGAAGGCAACGTAGATAAGTTCGCAACCAAATACAAATATGCACGTGGTATAGGCTATTTTGTATCGCTTAATTTCAGAATGCAATAGTTTTTAAATAAATCGTTTATACTCATTATATTTATTATGAAATCTCAAATCTCAAATATGTTTTTCAACGTTCGAAAAGTGGCTGTTGCCATAACATTAGTAACTGCACTTGGCGGTTGTGTGAAGGAAAAATTCGATACTCCTCCTGCCGGTGGCGAAGATCCTAAAGGTGTGTCGGCTAACACCACCATTTTGTCGCTGAAATCGCGCTATACGATTGGAGCAGCAACACCGGTTAAGGTTACTGACGATCTTATTATCTCAGGAATAGTGAATGCGGATGATAAAGATGGGAACTTCTACAAAGTAATTACACTTCAAGATTCAACCGGAGGTATTCAAATTAAAGTAGATAACTCTTCCTTGTATAACGATTTTCCTGTTGGAAGAAGAGTATTTGTGAAATGTAAAGATTTATACTTGGGCGAATATTCAGGTTTGGTGCAGTTGGGCGGTTATATCGACAACTCTAACGGTTATCCGCAATTGGGCTATGTGAGTACTACTGTTGCCCAAGAAAAAATCTTAAAAGGAAAATGGGGACTTACAGTGAATCCTATTCCGGTTTCAATTGCAAGTTTGGATAACATCACTTACCAAAATATGTTGGTGGAGTTTAATGATGTTGAATTTGCCTGCGCAGATGTTTTTCAACCTTATGCTGATGTGCCGAATTTAGGTTCATTAAACAGAACAATCGAAGATTGCTCTGGCAATACCATTATCGCTCGAACAAGCGGTTATGCTCGTTTTGCTGGCGAGAAAACACCTGGAGGCAAGTTGAAGGTGTTGGGTATTTTCACGGTTTACAAATCGGGTAGCACATGGACAAAACAATTGGCTATTCGTAACACGAACGATTTAGTGCAAACAGGAACAACTCGTTGTGATGGTACATCAATAGGTAGTTCGGCAGATATTTCAATTTCTGCAATTCGAGGTCTTTATGCCGGATCAGATGTAGATGCCCCATGTGCTAGAATTATCAAAGGTGTGGTTGTTGCCGATAATGCACAATCCAACTTTGATACGAGAACGGTATTTGTTCAGGATGCAACGGGAGGTATTGCGGTATACGTAGGTTCTGTGCATAATTTTGCAGTAGGCGATTCGGTTGAGGTATCTACTTCTGGCGCTACGATTACAGAATTTAAAGGATTGTTGGAATTGAAAACAAGCATTAGTTATGTAACGAAGATTTCTTCTACAACAGCTAAAGCTAGAAAACTCACAGTAGCTCAAATCTTAGCTAATTTTGAAAGTTACGAATCGACATTAGTTACTATCGACAACGCAACATTAAGTGGCAATGGAGGTATTTATGGAGGTAATGTAACATTAACCGATGGAACAGGTTCTATTGTTTTGTATACCAAAACAGGTACAACACCTGCTACTTTTGCAACTACGAGCTATCCAACGCCTGGTCCGAATTCAGTAACGGGCGTATTACAACAGTTTAACGCAACTTATCAAATTAGCATCAGAACAACGGCCGATATTCAATAACTGACAGAAATCATTGATGGCCTATTGCTTATCAAGAATATCTGTTTTATCATTGCAAGGTGAAAAGAACGCTTACCATATTCGTAGTAGTGGCAACACTCTTTGCTTCATTTAGCAAAGCTTTTGTGATGGGTGCGTTTCTAATCAATCAGGCAAACATTTCCAAAACACTTTGTGAAAATCGTAATCAGCCTAAAAAGCATTGTGACGGTAAGTGTTATTTGAAAAAGCAAATGACGAAGGACGAAAAGAAAGACAAATCCTCGGTTCCGTTTTCATTAAATGATATTTTTCAAGAATTTGTTTGGGTGAATACACCGTTAGAGCCTATCTCTTGCAGTTTTTATGGCGAAGAAGTATCAACAACTTTCTTTACAAAAGAAGAAGTGTGCTATAGTCATTTCTATTATTCCGAAATACCCCATCCACCATCCAAGGCTTGATTTTATGGGGACTACTCTAGTTCCTTGTCTGCTTATTAAGTAGCAGCTAAAATCTTGATCATTTAAATGGTAATCAGTGAAAAAGTTTATGCTTTTCGCTTGTGTGTGCTGTATGTATATGGCTGCACAAGCACAAAGTTGTTGCACTGCAAGCAGTTGTAGCAACACTGGATGTTCCGACCAGTCGGTGAACGGAATGGCTTCATTTGTTGGTGTACGCTATGCTACCTCTAGTAGCCGATTTCATCTATCTTCTATGTTTGGAGAAGATCAATCGATACGGTATAGCGATAACTTTCATTCAGTTGCCTTTACAGGGCGCTGGTCGGTGAAGGATTATCTTGCGCTGCAAGCTGAAATTCCTTTTGCATTCAATAAACGTAAAGGAACAGAAAACGCCTTTTACACCGGCTTAAGCGATGTGAGCTTTGGCGTTACCGGTAAGTTGCCAACGTTTGTTCGATATAATACAAAACACAAAGTGTATTTGGGGTTTACTGTATTTGCGCCAACCGGTGAATTTCAAAAATCAATCGACACAACAGGTTTTGCTCCATTGATTCAACAAGGAGTTGGTGCTTGGGCGTTTATTCCAAATATTGAATACAATTTGTTTGTGAAAAATTTTGGCTACTCTGTAGGCGCTTCCTATCGTTATGCATTGCATAATCCCGACCATTTAAAGATTGGCGGCAAAGCCCAATTATGGATGAAAGGCATTTTTGATAAGAAAGTGTTCGAAACACATATTGTTCCTTCATTGGCATTTATTGGAGAATACTATCAGCAAAATAAATTTCATACAACAGCTGTTGACCTCAGTGGCGGCTATGTGGTATCTACTGAAGTAGGACTCGATTTTAAATTCATCGATAAATACGCCATTGGTCTGAAATACAGACAACCATTGGCTTCTCAACTGGCAAAGGGGAAGTTGCAGCCTTACGGCACATTTGCCATTCAACTCAATTATTTTTTATAAGACTTAAAACAAAAACAACAAAAATGAAAACAACAAAACTTATTCTCGGCTTATTTGCCATTGCAACACTTGCGCTTTCTTCATGTAAAAAGGAGACTAAAACTTCAGATATCGATCCAAACAGAAAGGGAAAGATGGGTCTGCATTTCGACAACAGAGCTGGTACTGCCGATTTGATTTTAAATTCTCAAACCTATCAAAATGCATTGGGTCAAGATTTGAACATCACTAAATTCAACTACTACATCAGTAACATTAAGTTGATAAACAAAGACGGTTCAACATTTACTTATCCGAAGAATGATAGTTATTTCTTGGTTCAAGAAAGTGATGATGCAACACAAGATATTGAGTTGGAAAACGTACCGGAAGGCGATTATACAGGTGTAGTATTTACAATTGGTGTAGATAGCCTTAAGAGCGTATCTCCTTTAGCTGAACGTACAGGTGTTTTGGATCCTTCAGCCGGTGGCTCAGACATGTATTGGTCTTGGAACTCAGGGTATATCTTTGTGAAAATGGAAGGAACTTCACCAAGCGCTCCATTAGATACACCATCAGGACAAAGACCGTTTATGTATCATGTTGGTTTATTTGGAGGATATTCAACGCCAACGTTGAACAATTTGAAAGAAGTTACTATTTCTTTTGGAACATCAGTAGCTTCTGTTCGTCAGGCGAAAACAACTGCACCGGAGGCGCACTTGTTTGTAGACGTATTAAAAGTATTGAATGGTTCAACTAATATAGATTTCACACTAAATCCAGTAGTAATGGGAAATCCTTATTCTGCTAATGTGGCGAACAACTATAAGGAAATGATTACGTTAGATCACGTTCACAACGATTAATTTGAAAAATTAGTACAGGCAAGTTATCTTGTCTGTACTAATTAAAAAAAGAACGATGAATCGATTTGCATTATTGACTGTTTTTATTGTTGCCATTCTGCTTACTGCTTGTAAAAAAGAGGCTACAACAACTGAAATTGATCCCAATAGAAAAGGGTCGATAATGCTGTATTTCGACAATAGAGCAGGTGCGCAAGATTTAGTTTTAAACTCATCTTCTTACCAAACCGCACTCGGCCAAGATTTGACAGTGTCTAAGTTCAATTATTATATCAGCAACATTAAGTTGGTGAACAAAGACGGCTCTACCTATACCTATCCTAAAGACGACAGTTATTTTCTGATACAAGAAAGTGATGCTTCTTCACAGAGTATTAAGCTATCCAATGTTCCTGAAGGTGACTATTCAGACATTGTTTTTACGCTAGGTGTAGATAGCATAAAAAGTGTGTCCAAAATTGCTGAAAGAACAGGTGTATTAGATCCATCTGCCGGAGCTGCGGATATGTATTGGGGATGGAATTCGGGTTATATTTTCTTGAAAATGGAAGGATCTTCTTCTTTTGCACCACTTGATTCTACTACAATGCAGCGTCCGGTGGAATATCACATCGGCTTGTTTGGGTTGAATGGAGCCACTAATAATCTGAAAACAATCACCATACCTTTTAATGGTGTATATGCATCGGTTCGTCAGGCGAAAACCAACGCACCGGAGGCTCATTTTTTTGTTGATGTATTGAAAGTGGTAAACGGTTCATCAAACATCGATTTTTCTGTAGAGCCTTCTGTGTTATCGGATAAGAATTCGGTGAATTTGGCCAACAACTATAGAGAGATGTTTTCATTAGACCATGTACATAACGAATAATTTATTTTAGAAGAATACAATGAAAAAATATAGTTACATTCTGTTCCTCTTTTTTGTTCTTCTTGCCGCGTGTAAGAAAGAAGAGAAGAAAGCCACCTTCGAAGGGTTTAAAGCGCCTTCGAATTTCCCTACACCTACGTATGACTTTTCCGGCAATCCGGTTACGGAAGCAGGTTTCACCTTAGGTAAGAAATTGTTTTATGATGGTCGCTTATCGCGCGATGGCACAGTGTCTTGCGGTACTTGCCATATTTCTTTTTCTGCTTTTTCACATTTCGGACATTCAGTAAGTCATGGTATAGACGGAAAGTTAGGAAGCCGCAATGCGCCTGCTGTGCAGAACATGGCTTGGGAGCCGTTTTTTTTCTGGGATGGAGGTGTGTTTAATTTGGATTTATTTTCCATTAATCCTATTCAGAACCATTTAGAAATGGATGAAACCATTCCGAATGTTATAGCGAAATTGAAGGCAGATGCAGAGTACGTAAAGCAATTCAAAGCTGCCTTTGGCACAGAAGATGTTACTGCAACCCGAATGTATTTAGCCTTGTCGCAGTTCATGTGTATGCTGGTAACGAATAATTCAAAATACGATCAAGTATTGAATGGAACTGCATCATTCACAACTCAAGAAAACGCAGGCAAACAATTATTCGAACAAAAATGTGCATCGTGCCATAGTGGAATTTTGTTTACCGATCATGCATTTAAGAATAACGGATTGTCGTTAACCAATGATATCGGACGAGGCAGAATAACATTGAACACCAACGATGATCATTGTTTTAAAGTACCTAGTCTCAGAAATATAGCTAAAACAACGCCATACATGCACGATGGTCGGTTCTCCACACTCGAACAAGTTTTAAATCATTACGCATCCGGTGTTCAAAATACGCCAACATTGGATACTTTATTAAAGCAAAACGGACAGTTAGGCATACCGTTAACGAATGATGAAAAAGCGAATATCATTCTGTTTTTAAATACCCTAACCGATGAAACATTTATTAAAAATCCACTCTTTGCAGAGTAAAAAATAAAGTATTATGAAATCTAAAAAATCAATCACCTTCGCATTACTTTTCCTAGTCTTCGTTGGAGTGCAATCGTGTAAGAAAGCCGGAAACGCAGCACCGGTTGTAAATATTACAGAGCCTGAGATTGGGGATACCATTTACAGTGGCTCTGATGTGCATTTCCATGGAACAGCATCTGACGATGATGCACTTCACGAAGGTAAATTACAGTTGCTTCGGGCCTCGGATGATTCGCTTATTACTCAACTTTCCGTGAGCGTTCATGGTATCAAATCATACACATTTCACGAGCATCTAACCGTGCAAACAAATGTTGCAATTTTGGCAAAAGCAAAAGCTACGTTTTCCGATCATGACGATGCAATTACTTCCAAAGAAGTCCTTATTCAGTTAATGCCCTAAGATAATTGCCGGTATTTGGTCCTTCGTTGAATAGCAAATCAATCACTGAAACATTAGGGTTAAATCCGTGTTTCTCGCTAAAAACTTGTATGTATTTTTCTTTAGGCTGAATTGCGGAAGAGGCATGAATGCTCGCTCTCAAATCATTAATAGCTATCGGCTGTTGCTCGAACGAACTTGTTTTAGCAATAGCCGATTTTATTTTTAATAGTTTCAATATAACCAATACTAATTCGTAGTTAAAGGTATATAAGTTAGCATACTGCTTTTCGTAAAACGGTTTTAAATAATCGGCATAATGCTCGAAAAATGGGGAACTGCCATAAGCCGATGTAATACTCAGCCAATGTTGATGTTGCCAATTGTTCTCGTAACAAATTTCTACACAGTTGTAGGGCAAACGCACACCTCTACCGCCTTTCAACGGAACGCTTAAGGTCATACTTCCGTTAGCTGCATTAATAATGGTGCGATTGCGCAATGACGATTTTTGATAATTATCGAATTGCTCCAATACTACAGTTTCGTTCTTGACTAAGTAGGCATACCATTCTATTTTCGGCAAGTAATGCAATGTGAGTAATGGGATCATGTTGCGAAAATAAAAAGATAAGTAACCTTGTTTATATACTGCGACTATTTGCTTGCTGGCAAGTATGTTAATAATGCCATTTTAATCACAAAAATTATTGTTCTAATCTTAATAGGCACCTATCTAGCCAATTTTCAACATCAATCAATGAATATAGTTCTAGGGGTTTTGAATCATTTGCATTGAGTTCTATAATAAGACATTTTGTTTGCTTTATCTTTTCTATTAGTCTATGATGTTTGATTTTTGGTGACACAGAAACAAAAAGCTTTACTAGCGTTGCTGTTATCTTTCTATCTTTAATGAGGGGGTCTCTTCTTAGCGAATTGTAAAAAACAGAAAATTCAGAATGAAAAGAATTATAAAGCTTTGGAGAATGACACACTTGGCAAAAAAAGGCAGAAAAATAAAACACTAGAGATTCTATTCTCAAATCTAGACGATTATCTCCCTGTTTATAGGATTGAATTATTGGGTAAATAATTTCTTTGACTTCTTCAAATTCCTCCATTTTAAAATAAGCTACAGAAACCATTAAGAGGTATAGGCGATTATAGGCCAGATTTGCTTTTGGAAAACCTAATGGCAAAAACGGTAAATGATGGTAAAGCTCGGATTTAATTTTATTGGGTTCATATTTGATCACATATTGCAGTTTCACACGCATATATATACAAACATACAATGGCTCTGTTATTTTACCACTTGAAATCGAGCGTTCTGTAATTTTTAAAGCATATTTTACTGCCTCTTTTTGATTAGATTCTATACCAACACTTAATAAGTTTACCAAAATCGTAAGCGTTTCAAATCGCTTGTATGTAAGATAAAAATCCCAATCTTTTTGCAAAAACAGCCATGATGAATAGATGTACTCAAAAGCTTCGTCAAATTTGCCTTCTGTATAAGCAAGACTAGTCTTTGCAATATTGAGATTTAAGAAAGAATAGACTCCTAGTTTTGGATCATCCATCCTAGTTTTCAATATTGAATTTGCTTTATAAGCCTGCATTTTCTTTTGCCATGCTTTTGATTTGAAGTTGAGATTCTTGCTGGTAATCCCTATAATTTCCTCAGATAGTGCTCCTGTATCTAAATTAAATTTGAGAAGATTAAAATTTTCTTGATTGTCTTTTATTAGTTTTTGTTTTATTGCATCCACATTTTTTTGAGTAAAATGATTGCTCAATTTATATCGAAAATGATTCAATGGAAATAGTGCCCAAGTCAAGTCTAACTTTCTAGCAAATTGTTCCGTTTCGTTCAATAGCTTGCTACACTCCTCGTAAAGCCCTCTGTCAAAAAACAGTTCTATTTCACCAAATTGGAGCATCAGCTTTTTCATGCTTGAAACAGGTGAATTTTCTGTTAAGAAATAGATTACATCTTTTTTTAAGTTTGCTTTGATCACTTCTATATTGTTCAATTGTTTTGAACTTAGCGTGAACTCTGCATCTTCAAAGTTGCTCGAATTTTTGTAAACAAAATAGATAACAGTTTTTGCTGTTGTTGATGAAGATAGCAGTTTTTGATTCTGTTCAAAAGTATGACATTCGTCTGCATTCATACTTTTGAGTAGATTGAACAGCGTAGAGGATCTAGTATTCATATAATTTAATTTTTGAGGCAACTTTGACAAAATAAAAAAAATATAAGACATTAGATTTGCTTTTAAAATCACATTATGAGCGATAGGTTTATTATTGAGTTTTTTGAAGGAGGGACTGATTTGATGGACAACGTGCTCACTTTAGGAGCCGCTTCAGTAATTGAAAAAGGATTGGATACCGCTACAGGCAATGACAATCACGGCTGGTACTGCAAAATCACAGACAAAATTACTAGTCTAAAAGAAGAACGATGGGGTATAACAAAAAATGAGGCACAAGAAAAAGCTATGTATCACCTCCAACATAAAATTGAGGAATATGAATGGAAAAAAAATAAAGATGAAGAGCAAGCTGAAATAGATGCCGAAAAAGTAAGAATACTCAGAGGAAAGCAAAATAGATATAATTCAACAGCACCTACGTCTGATTCGGAGGCTATGGTTGCATTTGGTAAATTAGCAGGTATATTAATTGGTTTTTTAATTGTACTTTATGTTGCATTCGTTATACTTTTTACTGCTTTTTTATTACTTCCGACAATTGCCATTGGATTAGTGTTTTGGAAAAAGCAATGGAGAACACAACTTTTATGGGTATCTGTTGTTGCAATGCTTTACTTATTTGTCGATCAAAATATGAGCTGGCTTTTTAAATCATATCATGATCAGTTTACATTTATGAGTGGCATTGAGAAGTATTTCAACTATTTAAACATAGTGGCCGGTTCTGTGGCTGTTTTTTATTTGATAGAAGAAAAATATTTGGAGAAAATAAGTAATACTAATTCGGACACTTATCAAAAGCATAGAAAGTATGCTATAGCCGGGGTGATTGGTTTTGGTGTTATATTAGTTGCTCTTTTGTTTTTTAATATAAGAAATTTATTATTCCCGTTTAAGGAAAGCTCAAATTCTAATTATGTTGAAAATCAGATAATACCAAAAAACCTCTCAATTGTTGGGAATTGGTATAATGATAAAGGACAAACTATTAACATAGCAGATCAAGGAACAAAAAATCATCTGCATTTATTGACGACTAATTTTCTTGGCGAGAGTACTACTGGAGAGTTGAATAATGGAATAATCCGATGTAAAACTGATTGTTCTGGCGATAGCCCACCGGGAACAACTTACTGTGACTTTATTGTAAATATTGTTGATCAAAATCACATTAAAGTTACATCTACAAGTTATGAGTATAGTTGTGAAAACGAAACATTTATAAAAAAGTAAATTATTGCTACATTCAGTATGTTTTTCTTCAAAAAAATTAAAAAAATGAGACGAATAGTTCTATGTTTAGTATACTTCTTTTTTTGCAATTACACTTACTGTCAATCAAACAATTCCTATGGGATAGATAATGAAGTTTGGAGTTTATTTCAAACAAACTCAGTGTTCTTTAAGGACGTAAGAATTATTGTTCCCGAGGAGTGTAGCAGAAAACTTTATAGCGATTTGATTCAAAATCCAAATATGGAAAAATCGTTAGCTGTAAATGTGTACTTGGGCCAAAATACAATTGATAATAATATGAGAAACCGTCAACTGATTCCGTTTCTAGTTTCTCAAAGTATAGCAGAAATTAAACTAGCCATTAAAAACTCTTATAACAATTCAGAATGCCTCAAGTTTTTGTTTTATACAAGTAAAGGCAAGAATTTGATTACTACATATAATGATGAAGCTACAAATATTAGTACGTTTAAATTAAACATTGGTAAGAGAAAATTTATTGCTGTAACATACAAAAATCGCTACGAAGACATAACAGCTATCGGCAAAAGAGATTACTATATCTTTAGATATAAATATCAAATTGAAAATAGATTTTTAGAAGGGAAGAATCTTCCTGTTGAAACTTATGAAGGACACTTTAAAGTATACCTAAATCCTGACAATGGGAAATGGAAGATTGCGGAAGATGAACTTGTAAATGAGGAATCTAAATCAATAATTAAAGTGACATATTGGGATGCGGCACCTGAAAAAAAGGAAATTGAGCGACTAGCAAAAGCTTATCCAAACAATCCAAAAAATGTAAACTGCGATTCGATTCGTGAAATATTAATTGAGCAAAAAAGGGTAGATGATGAAAATAAAAAAATTGAAGCTGAACAAGAAAAGGTAGAGCAAGAAAGGGAAATGAAAGAAGCGTTAGATAAATCTTCTTTATTTTTCAAAATCCCTAGTTCCCTCAACACCAAAACAGCTTACCTCAAAGTTTTACCCATTACAAACAATTCTAATAATCAAAACATCTTTAACTACTTCAGATCTCAAACGTTTGATTTGATACCTAGTTTACTAAGGTATAGATCTTGTACAAAAGAAGATTATGAAAAAGCAGATTTGACGGATCAATATGAGTTAAAAATAAATTTTAATGATTTTCAGTTTAGAAACATGTCTCAACAAGCCAACATAGTTGACTGGCAAGCGGAAGCCTATTTTGATTATATATTGATTAAAGGTGGTGAGGTCAACAGAAAAGAGACTTTAGTGTATAAGGGCGGTGATCCAATGTTTGCCGATACAAAAGATCAGGCCCAGGCTGGATTAACTATCGCTTTGCAAAAATGGAATAAGATAATGGCTTATTTGTGTTTTAATACTCAGTGTAACATTATGAGTGTTGAAGAAGAAGATAAAAAGAAAGTAAGAATGGTTATACTTGACAATGCAGATTATTTGGATGTTAAAGCACCAATAGGATTTATCTTTTATAAAAAAGGCACTAATGTGGTGGTGGGTTTAAACAGTTTGAATGCTGTTGAAGCTGTTGCAAAAGGAGAAATAAAAAAGACTGAAAACGGGAAAGTCTATTGTAAAATAACAGACGGAGGAGAAAAGCTCAAAGAACTACTTGCCTCAGATGAAAAAATAATTGCAATTTCTACATTCGAAAGAATAACAGATAATCTAAAAATCAGATAATATGAAACGAGCATACTCTTTTCAAACATTGATATTCATTAATGTAACATTTGTTTCCCTGTTTTTTACAGCTTGCCAAAAGGAGGTGAAAACAGATGATAGCAAGCCACAAGGTTTGATTTTTTCAAATGATTATTCAAAAGCCCCTACAGCTAGTTATGGGGTATATGGGGGAACACTACCTGCAAGTTTTTTCCTTAATACACCCCCTCCAGTATCACAAGGCCATTCACAAACTTGCGCTGGATTTGCATCAGCTTATGGTATTATGGGTTACTACTTGGGTAATGGTAATGTAAGTACAGACTATTCAAAAGTTGGAAGCCCAACATTTATTTACAATTTATGCAAAGTTTCATCCGATTGTTCTGATGGTTGTGAATTATATGCTTCTAATGGAAAAGGAATAGTACAACAGTTAGAAGCGAAAGGTTGTTGCACATGGTCTAGCCTTCCATTTGACGAGAGTTCATATTGTAATTACTCAACTACATCCACACAAAATTCAGAAGCAAGCGCTAACAAAGTAAAAAGTTGTTACAAAATTAGCGATAATGATAAAGCAAATGCCTCTGTGATAAAATCAATATTATATTCAGGGAAACCTATATTAATTGGTTCAGACTTAGATGCCAGTTTTCAAGGTGCCAATGCTTCATTTATTTGGAAAACAAGAACTGGAAGTACTGGTGGGCATGCAATGGTAGTAATGGGATACGATGATTCCAAGAATGCATTTAAAATTTTGAATTCATGGGGAACCAGTTGGGGAGATAATGGTTATGGGTGGATAGATTATAACTTCTTTTCTAATGCTGTAAGAGAAGCCTTTGTCATCGAATTTAATACAAATACACCCCCTCCCAATCCAGGTAATGGAGCCTGTGATGTTTCTCATTGGGGAAATCTGTATGTAAAAAATTATAATAGTATTATCCCAATGGAGGTTTATATTGATAATGCTACCTCTCCTTCTTTAGTTGTTCAGCCATATTATTCTGGATTTAAAGGTGGACTTTCCAGTGGTGTGCATCATATTGAAGTAAGGAGGGCGAATAATGTACCTATTTGGGTACAATTAAGCACAGATGTGATTACTGCTGATTGTAACACAGATACCATAAAGATTTATTAATAGAATTTTTTCATAATTATCCACTCATTTTTTCTATTTAATGGGAAATTCAAGGTGGGCTGGAATAATGAATTTTCAAACAGGTCTTTTTTTAAATCGGTTTTTAGCGAAGTAGGTATTATACAAGCATTTTTTATTTCTCGCTTTTTGTGCAGTTTTGAGGCATATTACAGCAGATGTTACGAACGTACCCGAATACCACACTCGATAAACTCGAGTTCGAAAAAATAAAAGAACAAATTGCCGGCCATTGCAAAAGTTCCCTTGGGAAAAAGCAAGTGGAGGTGATGTATATTTCAACGGAATACAATGAGATAAAAAAGTGGTTGGAGCAAACGCACGAGTTTAAATCGCTCACCCAAACCGGCACTTATTTCCCGTTAGATTATTTGGTGGACATCGACAAAGAACTACAATTGCTAGGGATTGTGAATGCCGTATTGTCGGAAGATCAGTTAGTGGATGTAAAAAAAACGTGTTTGGCCGTACGTTCAGTCTTTAATTTTTTCAAGCACGAAGAAGTACTTTATCCGAACCTACGAACCATTGTAGCGGATAGCTATTACGAGAAGAAAATGGTGGAGTTGATTGATGCAGTGATTGATGAAGATAAGTTGGTGCGCGATCGAGCATCGAAAGAACTGGCGCAAATTCGAGGAGACTTGGCTAGGAAGCGAATCGAACTCAACAAAGTGTTCAATAAGGTGATTCAAAAATATCAGCAAGCCAAAATTATTGCCGATGTAGAACAATCGGTGCGCAACGGCCGAAGAGTAATTGCTATTCAAGCCGAAAGCAAACGCCAACTGGGCGGTATTATTCACGATGAATCGGACTCAGGTAAAACAGCTTACATCGAACCGGCAGAAACCATCCAACTCAACAACGATATTTTTGATTTAGAGCGTGCCGAAGGAAGAGAAGTGTATCGTGTATTGCGGCAACTCTCTGCCGATATTTCGGTGTATCGCGAATTGTTGAGCGCCTATCAACACATTTTATCGCAATTCGATTTTATTCAGGCCAAAGCAGCTTTTGCGGTTCGCATTGGCGCATCCTATCCGGTACTGAAAGAAACGCCTGAAATTAAGCTTAGAAACGCCTATCATCCTATTTTGTGGTTGCACAACAAGCAATCAGGCAAAGAAACGATTCCATTAACGATTCACTTGAATCAAGAAAAACGCATTTTAGTGATTAGTGGTCCGAATGCTGGCGGGAAAACGATTTGCTTGAAAACGGTGGCTTTGCTGCAGGTGATGTTGCAGTCGGGCATACTTATTCCGGCCGATGAACGTTCAGAGTTGGGTGTTTTTAGTCAGTTATATTTGGATATAGGCGATGCACAAAGTATAGAATACGAATTGAGCACCTACAGTTCGCATTTGCAAACCATGAAACATTTCATTGAATTTGCCGATAGCCGTACTTTGTTTTTTGTAGATGAATTGGGTTCGGGCACAGATCCTGCGCTGGGCGGGGCTTTTGCAGAAGTGATTTTGGAACGTTTAGCAGAGGTGAAATCATTTGGTGTAGTCACAACACACTACTTGAATCTCAAAATTATGGCCAACAAAGTGAAAGGCATTATGAATGGAGCTATGAGTTTTGATGAAGAAAAATTGTTGCCTTTATACCAATTGGTGGTAGGAAAACCGGGCAGTTCTTATACTTTCTCGATTGCAAAGCGTAGCGGATTGCCCGAGTCGATGATCAATCGCGCTAAAACCCTTGTGGATATTGATCATTTGCGTTACGATTATTTGTTGAGCATGGTGGAAATTCTGGAGAAAAAAGTGAAAGACGAAGCAGAAGTTATTCTGCAAAAGGAAAAGGAAATTCAAGTTGGAAAAGACGAAGTGTCCGATTTGAAAGGTAAATTATTGAAGCTAGGCGATCAAATGCATGCATTACAAATCAACAAGAAAAACACCTCTCCTTTTGTGAAAGAAGCTGAACGTCAGTTGCAGAAATTACTCCGCGATTGGCAAACGAAAAAGGAAAGCGAGAAGGAAGTGGTAGCAGAACAGACGCAGGTATGGATCGAGAAAATTGAAAAAGCAAATCCGCAACCAGCAAAGACAAAAGCCAAAGAAGCAACACCTCAAATGCCGCAATACGAATACATAGAAGGTGAATTGTTGCCCGGTAAACGTGTTTATATTCGAAAGATGGATAAGGTAGGAATACTAGATTCCATTAAAGGAAGTAAAGCCATTGTTATGCTCGACTTGCTGAAACTCACTGTTGCTAAGGATGAACTGCGATTAGTAAAATAGTTTCAACTTTAGAATATTACAAACTTCATCACATTGCGTTTGTTGTTACTGTACAACAACTCACAGATAAACAGGCCTCTCGGTAATTCGTCAATACCAATGCTTATGTTTTTTTCTTCGCTACTTTGTTGCAAAAGCAATTGTCCGGAGAGATCAAAAATTCTTACTTGTTTGAGGTCGTTATTGGCATTCACTCCGCTGTGAATGGTTAGTTGATTTCCGTTTACCGAAAGATAATACTTGTTTTTTGTAAGCCCTTCAATGCCAAGCACTTGATGAATAGTGATAGGTATTCGGATAGAGTCTTTCGGAGGTAAGGTGGTCATTGGCCAAATCACAATAATATCAGGCCCTGCTTTGAAATACTGCTCATCTACTTTCACCGTAAACAATGCCGGGATTTCTTCTTGGGGATCAAGTGTAATTTGGGTTCCGCTATAGGGTGGGCTACTCAGAATATTGCTATTGCTTAAGTTTTGAATGTCATTGGCTACTTGGAAGTTAACAACGCCTGAAAACGCGTTTGTACTATCTGTATTCTGTAAATTAGCAAACACTAATATCTCATCGCCCAAAGCCGGAGCAGTATCCGATACTGTAATCACATTCAGCCGCAGACTGCTTTGCGAAAAGCTGGTTGTTGCTGTCAAAAGCAACCCAATGAATAATATGTATCGTCTAGTACACGACATGTTTTTGATACTTATAGAACAAAGATAAAAACAGCCTTCAGAAGGTTGCTTGTCAAATTACTTGTTTCTTACTTGTTTAAAGCCTAATTTTAAACTATGGATTCTCTACGTACCATCATTTCATCGTTATCGCGCGAAGAAGTTCGGCATTTTAAAATGTACTTGAAACGCGTGCAAACAGCGGAAGAGCGGAAAGATGAAATGTTGTTTGATTATATCCGAACCAAAGGAGATGACTATAACGAAGACAAAATTTTTCGCAAATTATATCCTGGTTTAGACGATAAAAATTCTTTTTATCGGTTAAAGAATCGCTTACAAGACATGATTTGTGAGAACTTGGTGATGCTACACGATGCCAAAGATGAGCAAAGTAAGCTGTTGCACTATCATGCTGTTTATTATGTGTTTGCCGGAAAAAGTGAGTTTGAGCTTGCGTTACATTATTTGAAAAAGGCAGAAAAGCTTGCTGAGAAAGCCGAGAACTTAGAAATGCTGGATTTGATATTTGCAGGCTTTGTAAAAATATCGAACGAGCTTCCCGAGATTAATCCGGAAGCCTATATCGAAAAACGCAGGCAAAATGCAGAGCGGTTGAATAAGTTGCGCGAAATGGATCAAATTCTTTCGATTGTGGTGTATCGCATGAAAATGTCGCAAGCTAAAGGCCGCGAAGACTTGAACACACTTACTATTCTCGATGATATCACCAAGAAATACAGCGATGATGATTCATTAGCTAATAGCAAAACGTTTCAAACGCGTATCTATAGAGCAGTAAGTCAAACATTGTTACAGCGTCACAACTATAAAGAGTTACAACGCTTCATGGTGGCTATCTACAAACGTTTCACCAGTAGTAATTGGTTCGATAAAACAAATCACGATACAAAATTGCAAATGTTAGTGTATTTGGTGAATTCCTTTTCCATGATTAAAAATTATAAGGGCTCATTGGGTTATGCCGATGAGTTGGGCAAGGAAATGGAACGGTTCAATAAACTGCATTACGATAAATACGCTTTGTATTATTACAATGCACAGGTGATTAATTATTCCGAAACCGACCCTGCTAAAGCTTTGCAGGCCTTACGTGAACTCGAAACAAGCATGGCCGGAAAACTGTCTACTTACTACGAAATGTTTATTCATCTCAATCGAGGAATTCTTAATTTCAAAGTTGGAAAATACCAAGATGCGATTCGTAGTTTTGTGAAATACTACACCAACGACTATTACAAGCAATCCGATTCGCTTTTTAAACTACGTGTAGCCATTGTAGAATTGATGATGCACGTAGAATCGAAAGATATTGAAAGTACACAAATTCGCCTTGAACAAGTAAGACGTCAGTTCAAAGAGGAGTGGCAAAACGAGGAAGCCTATGCCGAAAAGAAAGTGTACGATTTGTTGAGGCTAGTCGCCAAGTTTGATGCGCGATGGAAGGATGAAAGCATTAATAAAGCCATCCAAGCGCTGCTCGCTGATAAAGATATGCGAAAACATGAGGGTAGCCAATTAGTCAATTACTTGCAGTGGATTAAATCGAAGGAGCAGTTAAAATTGTAGTCTTAAGTAAGTAAGAAGTAACACAATCTGACTTTAGATCTAACAATTATCGAATCATATTTGTACTGTAATTCAATTTCATTATAAAACGAGATAGTATGAAAACACACAAAATACTCACGGCATGTTTGCTCATCATGATGGGTTTATATGCCAAGGCGCAGACGGGTTGTCAGGCCTATTATTACTTTAATGTTACCGGCAATACCGTTCAGTTCCATGATACCAGTTATAGTAGTACACCGGCCGGAGGTTCAATAACCTATTCCTACTTATGGACATTCAGCGATGGCTCAAGTTCAACCCAACAAAGTCCTTCGCATACATTTACGCAACCGGGCACATACAATGTATGTTTGCGTTTTAGTGTTGCACAGAGTGGAAATGTGTTTTGTTCGGACACTTTTTGTAACTCCATTACTATAGGCGGCTGTGCGAATCCACCGGTTGTTACAGTAACCGGTAACTCGCTAATCAATGCGGGTCAGTCCACAACGCTCACTGCAACAGCGGCAATGGGTACTGCTCCCTATAGTTACCTATGGAGCAATGGCTCAACCGGAGCAGTAAATACAGTTTCGCCAACTACCACCACCATTTACTGCGTAACAGTATATGATAATATGCAATGTTCTGCAACATACTGTCATACTGTACAGGTTAATACTTCAACACTAAAACCTTTAGCTGTTGACGATTCAACCTGTACCACTCCTAATAATGCGGTAGTTATCGATGTATTGGCGAACGACCAACAGTTAATTTCGCCAACTGTTTCAATCTTGGGAACATCTACAGGCACTACAACACTTGGTCCTACCGGTGGATTGGGTTACGAGCCGAATACAGGATATACCGGAACCGCTTATATCTATTATAGCGTATGTAATTCAAATGGACTTTGTGATACAGCAAAAGTATCCGTTTGGGTGTCTCCAAACTGTACCAATGTAAATCACCCACCGGTAGCTCAACCATTTACTACACAAATGTGCAATACATCTTCAGGGCTTGATATTGATTTGGGTCTGTTGTCTTCTGACCCGGATGTAAACGATTCACTAACATATTCTTTTGTGAATTTTGCTGGACCTAGTTTGGGTACAGTCAGTTTCATAGGTTATGGAATGACCTATTACGTCCCATCTCCGGGTGTTAGAGGTCAAGATCAGTTCCAATATGTTGTTTGTGATAATGGTAACCCAAATTTATGTGATACAAATACAGTATATATTTATGTTGATAGCTGCGGCAATTCTTGTCCTAATCCACCACAAGCTTTTATTACTAAAACCGCTGCAGGTTTATGCGATGTGTTGACTGTTACAATTGGCGGAGGCGTTGCTCCATATACTTACTTGTGGAACAATGGAATGACGGGTTCTGTTGTTACCATCTGTAATGTTTCCACTTGTTATACTGTTACGGTTTTAGATGCCAATGGATGTTCAGCTACAGCAACCTATTGCTATGGGCAACAACCTACTTGTTTCGATACTATTTGCGGAGAGGTATTTAACGATATCAACGGCAATGGCATAAAAGAAGCCGGTGAAAATGGCATCGCAAATACCTATGTGTATGCCGGTAACTATACCGCTTATACCGATACATTTGGCCACTACGAAGTAGTTGTGCCATGCGGTACCAATTATATTTATGCCTATCCAAATCCGGGTCAAAATTGCTGTGTGGTAACAACAGTGCCGGTGCCAAATCCTTTAGATTCTACACAGGGTGGCTATTACGTATTGAACGATACATCCGGCTCAAAAATTTGTGGGTTTAACTTCGGTTACCAAAATTCAGGCGTTACCATCTCCGGCTTCATTTATTTAGATGCAAACAACAATGGAGTAAAAGATCCGGGTGAAGGTCCTGTAGCTTACCAAAGTGTTGTTGTTGGTGGGTATTATACCTACACCAATCAAAGCGGCTATTATGTGATTAACATGCCTGCCGGAAATTATGCTTTATCGTGCACACCATATTCACCATACACAGGAGCAACCGTTTCACCAGCATCTATTAGCGTGAACGCAACTACAGTGGGTGCAACATATCCAAACAACAACTTCGGTATCTATGTACAACCGGGCGTTAACTTAGAAATCTCGATTGGACAAATTTCTACCGTAGCACCGGGCTTCCCGGCTTACTATTGGGTAGATATATGTAACGTTGGAACCGTTACAACAGGCGGAGTAGCGAGCATGTATTACGATCCGAATTTGTTGTTTAGCTACGCTTCCCCGGCACAAAATAGCCACAACACAAGTGCACACACGCTTTCGTTTAATGTGCCTACATTAGTGCCAGGCGATTGTCAAAGTTATTATGTGAGCTTTACCTTGCCTACCTCTGTAGCATTGGGAACACCTGTGTTTAATTTGGTTACGGTTACGCCAACTATCAATCCGGATATTAACTTGGCGAATAACAGAGATACGCTCCACCAAATCGTTACAGGCTCATGGGATCCAAACAACAAGTTAGCCAACGGAACGTACACGCATCCTGAAACATCAACCAAATACATCTTGCCAAATACCGATTTGGAATACACCGTAAACTTCCAAAACACCGGAACAGCACCTGCTGTGAACGTGATTATCAAAGATGAGTTACAAGCGAATATAGATTTGAATTCATTCAAAATGTTAGGCGCAAGCCACAACTGCCAAGTGGTTCGTGATGGCAACAAGTTGAATTTTAAATTCAGCAATATTATGTTGGCCGATAGTTTCCACAACGAAAAAGAAAGCCACGGTTTTGTACGTTTCTCTGTGAAACCGAATACAGCAGCCATTGGTACAGTCGTAAATAATACTGCAGAAATATTCTTCGATTACAACGATGCTGTAGTCACCAATACTGCCGAGAATGTAATTGCCGTAACTACCGGAATTGATGGAGAAATCGCAGCAACAAACATTGTGGTTGCACCAAATCCATTCTCTTCGTTCACCACTATCTCGGTAAAAGGCGCAGCAGCCGAAGAGATGCAGTTAACCGCATTCGATTTAACCGGCAGAATCGTAGCGTCACAAACCTACGTTAACCCACAAGCCATGCAGTTCAACCGAAACGAATTGAAACAAGGCGTTTACATCTACGAGTTGAAACAACACGGACAACTCATCGGCAAAGGAAAATTAGTTATAGAATAATACCATCGCTTTTGTTGCAAAGGGTAAGGTGAGTCATCATCTTACCCTTTTTTATTTTGATGATTTGACTAAGGGCGTGTCCCGCTAAGAAGCAGGGCCGCGCTGTCCGCTGCAATCTTTGCCTCTCGGAATCGGCAAAGGATTTCCGCTTCCATCGCTCACGCAGGGCATTGTGCTTCAATGTTGTTTTGTCCCTTTATATTCTCTGCTTTTTGTAACTTTAAAACACAACAAAAAATTGCTATTAAAAGCGACCCCCAACCCTTAGAATGATACTATGAAACAACTAATTGATGATATAGAAGGCTTACTAATCTTCTTCTTTGTAGTAATATTCCCTTTGTTTTATCTATTCCAAAATACTTGGCGTAGTTATGAGTATCACAAAGAGCTTGAAAGAAGAGGTGTTACAGTAAAAGCTAGAATGCTTTTATCTGATAAGATAACTAGTCTTAAAACTGGAGGTAGATATTATTATGTATACATGTATAATGGAGCGTTAGATACTGGTAGTTATGCTGACCAAGGTTCTCGGGTGGACAAATGTGATGAAGATAGTTTAAGGATTGCCTATGAAAAACCAATAATAGATGTATTGTTTTTACCCGAATTAAAGCATCATGAAGTTTTTAGGGTGGATTTATTTTATTTACCAAACATGATGATTCAATACTTTTGGCCATTTTTTACAGGCAATTCATTTTGGTTATCTGTACTAGCGATATGCTTTATAATATACATGTCCCTTGGGTTATATGCGTTAAAAAGAGATAGAGAAAAAAACGGTTCAATTCCACCTTCTTCTGACTGAAGTAAATTGTTTCTGGCATGTTTTCAAATGCAGCCGAAGGCTTTTTGAAGACTGACTCGCTGGAAGCGATCGAGGGCGCGTTGTGTCGTCATTTCGAACGAGTCTTCGAGGAGAAATCTCAGCAATAATAAATGAGACTTCTCTCCGCCTCTGACGGATCGAAGTGACGAAAAACAGAAGCAGTTTCAAAAATCAACCTCATACACCACCTGCACTTGCTTTTCATTGATACTGGCCGGAATATGTCTAAACAAAAAATTACGCGCGCTAATCAGCCAAGGGTTTTCGATATGGGCAATTTTTCCAAAGGTCCACGAGGTGTTTACAATCCGATGTACGCGTTGGATTCGCCTGTTTTCAAAGGCTTTGAAGGCTGCGGCTACATCATTTGTTTTGCTTAATTCATCGGCTAAAACTATGGCATCTTCAATCGCCTGACAAGCCCCTTGTCCCATATTTGGAGTAGTGGCATGCCCTGCATCACCTATCAATACTATGTTTCCAAAGGCCAGTTGATGAATGGGTTGTAAATCGTTAATATCGTTCCATAGTAAATGCTCGTCTTTTGTTTCTTGCAAGATTTGTGGAATAGGCGCATGAAAAGCTTTGAAATGCTCCATTAAATCGGCCACACGGTAGGCTTTCATCTTTTCGTCTTGCGCCTTGGCATTGATGCACGCAAACCAATAAATTTTATTGTGCGCTAAGGGCACTATACCAAAACGCCCTTTGCTACCCCAGGTTTCAGACGATTCCGTAATCTGAAGTTTAGTATTATCGATAATGGCTCTCCAACAAGTGTAACCTGCATAACGCTCTTTTGAACTCGGCAACAATTTTTTTCGGACAGGCGAATGAATACCATCAGCCGCTACCAATACTTCAGCGTCATGCGTACTCCCATCTTGAAAAGTCAATACAGTTTTTTCGCCTTGTGTTACTATGTCTACTATTCGTTTGTTGCTGTGCACTGTATTGGGGTCTAACTTAGAAAGCAGCACACGGTGTAAATCCGCACGGTGAATGGTAAAATTATCAACCCCATACTTTTTGCTCAGTGCTTCACTGTTGGTTTTCGCCAATTGTTTCCCTTGCTGATCGAGCAATAGAAACGCAGGAAGAATTCTTCCTTCAGCAATAACGTCCTCAGCAATGCCTATTTTCTGAAAGGCTTTCATGGCATTGGCCGCTAACGCTAATCCCGCCCCAACGGCCTTTACTTCCGGTGCTGCTTCAAAAATGGTGGTGGAAAATCCTGCTTTATTTAAGGCAATGGCGGTTGTTAATCCGGCAATACCACCGCCCACAATGGTGATGTTCTTTTTCATAATGCTATACTGCCACAAAACAACTAAAGATTTACGGCATCGCAAATTACACAATAGCTATAAAACGAAAATCCGCCCAATTGCTCAGGCGGATTCAATTCATCAATTGTTAACCAAAATAATTGCGAATCGTTTATACTTTTTCGTCTTCCGTGAGTGGTTCTACTTTCACCACTTCAACACCGGCTAAATACTTCGCCTTAATTTTTTTCTCAATATCTAATGCCAGTTCCGGATTGTCGGTGAGCAATTGCTTCACCCCTTCACGGCCTTGACCTAATTTTGTTCCATCGTAGCTATACCAAGAGCCCGATTTTTGCAAAATCTCTAACTCGGTTCCTATATCTACAATCTCCCCCACTTTAGAAACCCCTTCGCCATACATGATATCGAATTCGGTAGTTCTGAACGGTGGAGCCATTTTGTTTTTCACCACTTTCACTTTCGTTCTGTTCCCTACAATTTCTTCTTTGTCTTTAATTTGCCCAATTCTTCTAATATCCAATCGCACCGAAGCATAGAATTTCAAGGCATTTCCACCCGTTGTTGTTTCCGGGTTACCGAACATCACGCCAATTTTTTCGCGCAATTGGTTGATGAAAATACAGCAGCACCCTGTTTTATTGATGGTTCCGGTGAGTTTTCTAAGTGCTTGCGACATCAAACGCGCTTGCAATCCCATTTTTGATTCTCCCATTTCACCTTCTAACTCGCTACGAGGTACCAAGGCAGCAACGGAGTCAATCACACAAATATCTACCGCTCCGGAGCGAATCAAATGTTCAGCAATATCCAACGCCTGCTCTCCATCATCCGGTTGCGAAATCAAAAGGTTGTTTACATCCACCCCTAATTTCTCTGCATAAGCTTTATCAAAGGCATGCTCTGCGTCAATAAACGCTGCAATTCCACCTGCTTTTTGACAACTGGCAATAGCGTGAATCGCTAATGTTGTTTTACCCGAGGATTCCGGTCCGTAGATTTCTACTACACGGCCTTTTGGTAAACCACCAATGCCTAAAGCAATATCTAATCCAAGTGAACCGGTAGAGATGACTTCAGCCGCCAAAATTTTGGAATCACCCAATTTCATGATGGTTCCTTTTCCGTAGGCTTTGTCAATTTTATCCAACGTCAGTTGGAGAGCCTTCATCTTTTCCTTTCTGTCTTTATCGTCTGCCATAGTGTTTGTTATTTTGATGAGACAAAGGTAAATGGATTTGCTAAAATACTTAGTTTTTTCACTAAAATATTTTGCAACATGATTTAAATACCTGAAAATCAGATAATTAAATTTTTTAAAAAACGTATATTCTTAGTTTTCGACTACACAGCAACAGCGTTGCCTTGTTTTAAACTATATGCTTTTATGATGTTCAGGCTGGTTTCGCTAGGCTTCATCATTCTGTTGTGGAAATGACGACTGAGTTCCGCGTCCATTTTTTCAATCAAATTGTTTTTCAGCATATCTTTTTTGTCGGAGAGTGGAGTAGAGTTTCTGTTCATGTATTTAATTTTGAAACTAGAACGTATAACTAAAAATTTATTGTGCTATAAAATTCCATTGATGATGAAAATTTAGCTGTTTGCTATAAAAACAATACTTTCGTTATAAATAAACAACATCTATTATGAAAAAATCAACCCTCGTTGGCGGTATCCTTATCGCTTTTTTATTCCTGATTTCCTCATGTGCTAAAGATCAAATGGCGCTTAATAAGCTGAAAGGTTCTTGGCGTTATACTAAAATCAGCGCGTTAGGCATTACATTAGACATGGCGCAGTTAGGCTACACCAACGCTACTATCCAATTCGATGAGTGTTCTGCTAAGTCATCGCAGTGCAGCGGAACAATTAATTTAACAGGCACAAATCCTACTCCTTTTCTATACGAAATCAATAAAAACGGAGACGAGATCACAGTAACAGACGCTGGTACTACAACACTCTTTAAAATCAAAAAGTTAGACAAAAGTAATTTGGTGTACTCTACCTCTTACGATACAATCATCAATTCTGCTCCACTTAAATTGGAGTTAGAATTTACGTGTACTAAATAACGATTTACAATACATTGAAAAAGCCGCAAGAAGTGCAACTTGCGGCTTTTTGTTTTTGTGCGGGTAACGGTTAATTAATTGTGATTTTTGCTCCGCTGTTCCAAGTTTTCAACTCGTTCGTGTAATACAAATATGCAGAAGAAGCAGGGGCCTCGTATGTTCCCGCAATATCAGCTTTCAAATCTAGATTGATGTTTTTGCTTTCGTTGGGTGCCAACGAACGATAGTAACACACCACATTGTTCCCGGTGGTTTCATAGAAATCAATCACATGTTTATCCATTAATTCTTTCAACTGAAACGGTTGAACTGAAAGTCCTGCTGGAATGCCTAAAATAGCCATGCTCATCGGTTGACCTTTATCGGTTACGTTTTTCAACACTGCAGAAAGACGAACAGTTTCTCCCACTTTTGTATTTGCCGTGCTTAGCTTGGTTTCTAATCCCAACACACATTCTTTTGACGATTGTGGTAAGCTGGTGTTGTAGGCCACGCTCATTGAATATGGAAGTGCATTTTTGCAACCTTTGAATTTCACTTCCACTTTCTGTTTGCCTTCTTTGAAAAAGCCTTGTAAACTATCAATGGTCACGTTTTTCTTTTCGCCTTTTTCGTAAGCTTTAGAGCCCACCAGTTTATCATTTACATAGATTTCAACAGTACCCGATTCATCAGTTTTTTTGCTGTATTGCGCATATTTTGTTAAGGCTTTCAATGCTAAAATAGTCGACTGTGATGAACCAAAACCACCTAAGCCGTTTCTTGCACCCACTAAATAACGCACACCATTTTGCAATGCCATTTGATTTGAGTTTTCCGTTTTCATCATTGCTAAACCAACCAATGAAGTGGTTTCAATTTTCAGTGCATCGCCTGTGGAACGGGTGATAGAATGACGATCACCGGTCCAATAGCCGAAGTCGTTTTGTTTTTTCACGAGGATGTCCATCAACTCATCGGCACGTTTGTTATCGCTTACATTGTACAGCGAATTAGCCGCCAAAGCTAAAATATAAGCGTCTTTGGTTTTCTTGGCGCTCGCGTAAACAGCATCCAATTCTTTCTGCAAATCTTTGTAACCGCTTTCGGTCATAGCATACACAATGTACGCATTCGTAATATCCTCATCGGCACCACCAAAGCTATCGAGCGCTCTTGGGTTTTTCACGAAACCGCCTTTGCCATCGCGTTTATCCAACAACAATTTTCTTGTTCTATCGATCATGGCTTGATCTACTTTCGGATACACTTTTTTCATGTCTTCGAATTCCAGTAAACCATAGGCGGTAAGTGCTTCGTGAGCCGGAGCTGCACCAAACCACTCGTAGCCATTTTCTTTGGTTTCGAACGACACTAATTTCTGATAGCCTTTGTCTAATAAGTCCATGGCTTTTTTCTCCAATTCCGGATTTTTGATGTCCATTTTATGCAGATAGTCAATCGCCATAATGTTCGGATAGTTCGAAGATGACGTTTGCTCGAAACAGCCATAAGGCTCTTGTAATATAGCTTCTATGCCTTTCATTAATTCGGTCATAACACTTGGATAAGCATTGAAGGTCACCTTCATTGAACCGGGAATTATATTTTGCACATGAATGAAATGTGTTTTCTGCAATTGCTGTCCGGCAAGCGCAATGTTGGCTGGAAATCCTTTCGCTACAATTTTAATAGACTTGCTTAAGAAGTCGTTGTAGTTCCCTCTAAACGAAATGTCAACTTTGCCTTCTCCAATCGTAGAGGTTGCTTCCAATGGGATGTTCACCAATTTCGATTCTTTCGGAGCAAGAGAGATAGTGCTTGTGCCCTTTCCACCGGTTTTAATGCAACGATTCGTTTTCACATCCAACACCCCTTCAATTTTTTCATCCGTATTGTTTTTCAAAAACACGGCTACGTTGGCTTGGTCGCCACTCACCATTTCAGAAGGTAATTTTGCATCAACGGAAAAAGGAATGTTCGTGATGTAACTGCTTTCTCCTCTTCCAATTTCGCCATCAGCACCAAAGCCTTCTGCCACGGCACTGAACGAAGAAATTAAATCGTTCGCTACAAATTCTACTTTGGCTTTTCCGTTCATGTCGGTTGTTACATGCCCGTTCCAATAGGCTGTTGTGGCTAAATCAGAACGCGTAGTATCGTTTTTAGCATACACACGTTTTGGAAATTCTTTCGCACGATAATACGTTACTTGCTCCGGCATTTGTTTGCGATCTGCTTTTTTTATCTCCGCAAAACGCAAGTCGCCTACTTCTTCTTTTTCCAATAACTCTGCAGGAACTTGTTGGAATACTTCGCCTAAATCTTTCAGGTCGGCTTCATCTTTTGCTGAAGCCACATCTACGATCATTTCTGCGGCTGCAGGTGCAGCTACTGCATCTTCCATCATCATAGCCCCTTCCATGATTTCAACATTTTTATTTTTCATCATCTCACCTCTGCCACCGCGAGCAGCCATAGGGACAGGACGAGGTCTGTCGCCTCCTTTGTACATAAATTGCGGACCATAGAGGTAATAGGTTACATCTTGTTCGTACATCGAAAAGTGAACGGTGTTTTCACCCAGTCCATCGGCTTTAATCAATAATTCATGGTCATCGCTGATGTTGAAATTCGTCAACGTAAATTTCCCTTCTTTATCGGTAGTTACCGTTTTGCCCGATTTTTTCAAGGTCAGTTTTGCCCCAGGTAAGGGTCTTGATTTGTTGGCATCGTAAACCGTTCCGGCTAAAATTGCTTTCTCTGCTTTGTGTTGAAAGGTAGGACGGTTAGCTGCAGTAATTTCTTTCCAAGTGTATCGTCTCCAACCGCTGGTCAGCAACAAATTATCCAGCGCTTCTTTAGCTTTCGCTTCTTTTTTGTCGAAATAAAAATTCGGTTCAAACACCGATTCTTTCAACTCCGGTTCCAACAACATTTTCGATAAAATATTCCCTTGTTTATCATCAGCAAAAGAAAGTAAATTATCATCTACCACACTCAAGGCCAAATCGCTACTTACCGGTAATCCGTTTTCATCAAGTGTGCGAATATTTAAGGTTACTTTTTCGCGCGGTTTGTACTGCGGTTTATCGGGTGTAATTTTCACGCTCAATTGTTTCGCTTCGTTCACAAAAACTAAACGTTCAGCGCGTGGAATACCTTTGCCGTCAAACAAAGTAATTTGCGAAACACCCACCGGCATTTTATCCGTGTTGATGGTGAGGTTGTTTAGTCCTTTCACGGCTGCAAAAGATGAGCTGTGGTATACTTTGCCGCGTGTTTGTGCTAAAATGGAAACCGAATCAGCTTTGAAGCTGTATATGCCCAAATTCAGCGTAGAACTGTTGTTTGATTTCACACTCAATTGATATCCGTTGCCAATGGCATCCGGCAAAGTATAGATTTCAGAAACGCCTTCCGGTTTCGTGATTTTGGCGTGGTAAGTGGCTCCTTTTTTCGGTGTGAAATTAAAAGCCCCAATGCCGGCATGCAATGATGTAAAAGTGGTGATCACTTTGTCGTTATCGTCAAATACAAATCCCGAAATATCTACCGGTTTGTCGAATTCGTTCAATGCGCGGAAGGCCAATTTGCCGGCTACATCGTCTATCATATCGCCTCCTTCAGGGAAGAAGCTTAATGCAATTTGATTCAACACTACAGGTACCGTTCTTGATATTGATTCGGTGTTGCCTTCAAAATTAATTTTCACGTTAGCGAACACATCGGTGGTCTTTAAATCTTTAGGCAAAGTGAAATCTAAATTAGCCTTACCCTCTGCATTTGTGGTTGTGCTCTGTTCCAACAATGCAATGCCATTCAACGAAATGGTATAATCTACTTTAGTGTTTGCAATGGCCTTGTTTTCATTTGATGTGAAACTCAAATCGCCATGTACTTTATCGCCTTTGCCATAGCTTTTTTTGTCGAAATCTAACTTCATTTTCAAGCGCGGCAATACAGCAGTTTGAAGGGTAATTTCCTTTTCAGCTTTTAGAATGCTCGAATCGTTTTTTTGATATTCCGTAAATACGCGAATCTTGTAGATGCCACCCAAATAACCGGTCAAATCGAAATCACCTTTCGCTACACCGTTTTCGGCAATTAAGCGATATTGTTTGTCTACATTACCACGCGGAGAAATCAATTCGACATGAATGATATCGGAGTAATCGGATGCTTTCAAGTCATCTTCATTGCGCACAAAAGCCGAAAACCAAACGGCTTCACCCGGCTTGTAATAGGTCTTATCGGTTTGAATATAGATTCGCTCGTTTCGGTTTTCTTTTTGAAAAGATTCGAACAAGCCTCTTACTTTTTTCAACACTGCCGATTCATTGGCAAACGGGAATGCTGCAGCAAATCCATAGAGTAGGGAGCCGGTAAGTGTGGCTAAAGAGAGGAGAAGAATAGACGATGATTTTTTCGAACGCATATGTTTGTGTTTTGAACAATAAGATGGTTTGCAACAATTATTCCATAAATCTAATTTCAATTTTACATTTCTTTACATTTACTTAGTACGGGGGAAAATTGCCTACTTTACTGCACTTCTTTTTGCACAAGGTGGATATGGTAGTTTTTGGTATGGAATTAGCTAGTATATTCGACTTCAAGCGATATACCATTTGAGCAAAAATAACTACAATAGCGTATCAGACGAAGACTTGGTCGAGTATTACCGAAACTCGCACGATACGGTATATGTGGGGGAGTTATATACCCGCTACACCCACTTGGTGTATGGGGTTTGCATGAAGTATTTACAGAACGATAACGATGCGAAGGATGCTACCATGCAGATCTTCGAGAAGTTGTTGAAAGAGTTGAAAAAGCATCATATAACCGCCTTCAAGCCTTGGTTATATATGGTGGTGAAGAACTATTGTATGATGGAGTTCCGGAAAGCTGCTTCACAGAAAACGAATACGCAAAAAATTGTAAAGGAACAGCAGCAAAATGTGGAAACGGATGTGGATGCGCATCTTGATGAAAAAGCGGAAAAGGAAATGATGCTGAACGGACTTGAAAAAGGACTTTCGGCACTGAAACCCGAGCAACAGCAATGTGTGAAGCTCTTCTATTTGGAAGAGCTAAGCTACAAGGACATTGCCGAAAAAACGGGCTTTAGTTTGAATGATGTGAAGAGTCACATACAAAATGGGAAACGGAATTTGAAATTGTTTTTGACTGAGAATAAAAATGGCTAAACAAAGAAATATAGGATTAACGCAAAACGGCTTACTCACCGAGGAGGCGGTGCGATGCTATATGGAAGGTTCGCTTTCAGAAGAGCAACGCAAAGAGTTCGAGGCTATTTTAGCGAATGATCCGTTTGCGCAAGATGCTATTGAAGGCATGAAAGCCGGTACAAGTGTTTCGCAGGGTTTTTCTGCTGTGGAAGAAATCAAAACCAATATCCGCAATAGAACGGGTTTAGCAAAGGCAAATACAAAATCACTCCAGGTACATTGGTCTGTTTTTGCCTATGCAGCGGCCTTAGTGGCGATAGTGGTAGGTGTTGGTGTGATTTTTATGTTCTATCAACAACAACCAAAAACAGAATTGGCGATGGTAGAAACGGTGAATCAAGACAGTATTGATGCGGCACTTATGGCGAGCAAAACAGTGTCCGATTCAACCCTTGCACCACTTGAAGTGGTCTCTGATTCAATTGGTGTAACAACTGTTGCAGTGGCTGAGAATGCAACAACAGCGCCTGGCAGTATGTCGATGGAACCGGTTGTAGACAAGTCTTCTAGAGCAGAAATGTCGGATGAAAATATTTCCGGTGCAGTAGCTGCGGCCCCGGTGCAAGTAGGATATAAAGATGATATTGCAACATTGAATAAGGCTAAAGCTGCTGATGTTTCTACAGCTCCGGCTGCTTCTGCTAAGAAAGCAGTTGCCGAAGAGAAAGAAGCTGTACCTCAAACGGAAATTGCTCAGGGAATGAGTTTGTTTACGAATGGTGATTACAAAAACGCTGAAACAAAGTTCAATGAAGTATTAGCCAAATCGCCCGACAATGCTGATGCTGCATACTTTGGCGGGGTGAGCACCTACATTAACGGTAACACCGCTAAGGCAGAACAACAATTCGACAAGCTTTTGCGCAGAGGTGTTTATGTCGAAGGCTCGAAATGGTACAAGGCAAATATTTTGTTGAAGAAAGGAAAGACAGCCGAGGCTAAAGAACTCTTGCAATCCTTGACAAAAACAACGGGTGTTTACCACGACCGTGCCGTTAAAAAACTGGAGGCTTTACAATAACTCAGCGGAAGGATCCCAGAATAGTTTTTTGAATTCTTTTACCGCTTCTTTTTCTACGATTACACCTTCTTTTTTAAGCAGTTCTTCCATTTTAGTTGGTGTTTCAAAATGATGTTTGCCGGTGAGTAAACCGCTTCTGTTCACCACACGATGTGCCGGTACGGGAGGTTTTTGTCCGTGTGCCGCATTCATTGCCCAACCCACCATGCGCGAAGAACCGCGACTGCCCAAATAAGCGGCAATGGCGCCATACGAAGTTACTCTGCCTTTTGGAATCAGACGAACTACATCGTAAACATCTTCGAAGAAATTGCGCGTGGATTCGGAATGGTTCATGCGAATTTGAATTGCAAATAATTGATGCTTTTTCCTTGCGCTAAAAACTGTTTTTCGTAGAAAGTTTTAATCTCTAAAACTTCGAAATCGAGAGGTGTTGCATAAATATCTTCTTTGTAATAAACCAGGTTTAGCTTTTCACTTTCAATCACACTTTTGGTGTAGCGGAACAAATCAATATCATCGGTTTTCAATTGCAAAATCGCGTCTTTTTTTAGGATTTGTTTGTAGCGCTCCAAAAATTTCGGGAAGGTTAAACGATGCTTTTCGTGTTTGTCTTTCGGGAATGGATCGGGGAAAGTAATCCAGATTTCAGCTACCTCTTCGGTCGCAAAAAAGTTAGTGATGTTTTCGATTTTCATGCGCGCAAACGCAACATTGGTCAACTGTTCATCGAGGGCTATTTTCGCTCCGGTGAAAATTCGCGGTCCACGAAAATCGATGCCGATAAAGTTTCTTTCCGGATATTTTTTGGCCAGGTTTACGGTGTATTCCCCTTTACCGCAAGCCAACTCCAAGGTAATTGGTTGATTGTTTTTAAAGATAAGTTCGTTCCACTTGCCTTTCACATCCAGTTGTTGTCCTTCGGAACTATACAAGTGCGGATCTTGAAAATCGGGATTCTGAAATACATTCGGAAAGGTGTCTACCGCTGCAATTTTTTTCTTTTTGTTTTTTCTACCGCCCATGAATTGACAAATGATGAAAGGAATGGTTAATTCCAATTAGTTATTGAAAATGGAAATAATGCAATTTATTTGTGTGCAAGTTTAATGTTTTTGATTGTTCAGGATGCAAAGTTTTTTCACGAGTTATAAAGGAGGGCGGATTCATTATAAAATACACGGCAAAGGAAAGCCGGTGGTATTGTTGCATGGCTATTGCGAAGACAGTAGTGTATGGCAACAATGGATGGAGGCGCATCGAGCAAAGCATTTGTTTGTAGCTATTGATTTGCCGGGGTTCGGACAATCGACACTGCTCACCTCTGAATATACAATAGACGACCTAACTTCCATTGTGCATCAAATTATGGAAGGTCTGGCCATAAAGCAATTTACTATCATGGGACACTCTATGGGCGGATATGTTGCCTTGGCCTATGCCGCTCGTTTCCCCAACCAGTTAAATGGTTTGGGCTTGATACATTCGCATTGTTTTCAAGATTCGCCCGATCGGATAGCCAATCGCAGAAAATCGATACACTTTATTCATCGCCATGGTACAGGGGTATTTTTGAAAGAATTCTACGGCAACTTATTTGCTCCGGAACATGTTTCACAGCATATCCCAACCATTCGGAAATTACAAGAGGCGGGCAAGTACATTTCGGCAGAGGCCATTGCGCAAGGAGCGAAAGCCATGATTGATCGTCCGGATTACGCGCCAATACTTGCTCAATTCGAACACCCCGTATTTATGTTTTGCGGAGGTCAGGATACGGCCATTGCCAGTTCCATTTCGTTTCGCATGGCCTCCATTCCAAAATTTGGCGATTTCCATTTTCTGCCGGAGTGCGGCCACATGGGTTTTTTCGAGGCCACTAGCTATTTCTATCGGTCGGTGAGTGGGTTTTTGGGGAGAATTTAGAAGTGCGTCCGAATTATCAATAAAAAATATTTGCCATTTTTCTTTTGGTGGTTGGCATCCCTGCCGACCACTGCCTTATTTAGTTTGAAAAGCAATTTCTTTGTGCATGTCCCACTAAGAAGCGGGTCAGGTTTTTCGCTGCAAGTCCTCGTGCCGCTTCCAGCGACACTGTGGGCTTTCCGCTACAACCCTTCACGCGGCATTATCGTTCCTAATATTATTCAGTACTAATAGGGCTGATTCCAACAGACTTAAGAATTTTATTCCATTTGCCTATTAGACTGGTCGGCAGAGATGTCGACCACCATCAGAGATGTCTCTGGTCGGCATCCCTGCCGACCAAGAAAATTCCTTATTTTCATACTATGGAATTCTTCACCTCAACCATCAACTCTTGGAAGCCTTTATTGACAGACGATAAGCTGAAATTGTGTATTGTTCATTCTTTGGACTGGGTAGTAAAAACTGACAAGGCAAAAGTGCATGCCTTTGTGATAATGCCAAATCATTTTCATGTTTTGTGGACCAAACTGGATGCCAATTATGATCTCGGAGGAAGGATAAAGAGTTACACCGGTTCTCAGTTTAGGGAATATTTGTTACACCAAGATCCATCTCTGCTTCAACAATATACGTCAACGCAAGAGGATAGAGAATTTCATTTTTGGGAAAGGCGCTCGAGAACAATAGGTATTTATAATCGCCAAGTTGCAGAACAGAAAGTAGATTATATACACAACAATCCGTTGCAAGAGAAGTGGAACCTTTGTCAACGCGAGGAAGATTATTTTTATTCTTCGGCTCGTTTTTACTTAGCAGGTGATTTAAGTTTCTCTTTTTTGTCGAGATATGAGGATTGGATATAGTATTTAACATGTTTAAGTATTGAAGTATATTACTAATACTTTCTCTTTTGAATTGGTCGGCAAGGATGCCAACCAAGGGCAAATATTCACTCTTGATGGTCGGGATCCCTGCCGACCAGAGCTAAACAGCCTAAAATGATGTCGGAAATTCATCCTTCACAAAATTATCAATAAAAAATATTTGCCATTTTTATGCTGATTTTCAACAAGTTATAAAGGTCGAGTAAAATAATTAGGGGAAAATATTTGCAGAAACGGGAGAGAAAGATAGCTTTGCAGTCCATTTTTCAAAAAAACAAGAATTAAAGTATAGATAATGGATGCACTAAGTTACAAAACCAAATCGGTGGCTGCACACGAAGTAAAGCGTGAGTGGTTTATCGTGGACGCTGAAAACCTAACATTAGGTCGTATGGCTTCGAAAATTGCTTCAGTATTGAGAGGCAAACACAAACCTACCTTTACGCCACATGCTGATTGTGGAGATTTCGTAATCGTTATTAATAGCGGGAAAGTAAAATTGACCGGTAATAAGTTAAACGAAAAGACTCGTGTTCACTACACAGGT
Source organism: Chitinophagales bacterium (assembly GCA_044226285.1). GTDB lineage: Bacteria > Bacteroidota > Bacteroidia > Chitinophagales > LD1 > CALAYL01. Next base: position 349,128 of record JBGAHI010000001.1, read on the forward strand.
TATCCGGGAGGTCAAATCCATCGTTCGCCAAAAGAAATTATGGCGAAAAACTCTAACGAGTTGATAGAATTGGCAGTGAAAGGGATGTTACCTAAAAATTCATTAGGTCGTCAGATGTACAAAAAATTATTTGTGTATAAAGAGGATACGCATCCGCATACAGCACAAAAACCAAAAGCATTATAATCATGGAAAAGAATAAACAAACAGTAGGTCGTAGAAAAGCAGCCGTAGCTCGTGTTTCTATCGTTCCGGGAAGTGGATCAGTAGTGGTGAATGGTAAAGATTACAAAGAATATTTTGCAGTAGATCACTTGGTAAGAAAAATCGAGGCGGTATTTACAACTGCAGATGTTGTTGGAAAATTTGACGTTACAGCCAATGTTTTTGGTGGTGGTGTGAAAGGACAAGCTGAAGCTATCGTATTGGGAATTGCACGTTCGTTAGTAAATGACAACGCAGAGAATCGCCCGGCTTTGAAAAAAGCAAAAATGCTTCGAAGAGATGCCCGTGTTGTTGAGCGTAAGAAAACAGGTCTTCGCAAAGCACGTAAACAAGAGCAATTCTCTAAACGTTAATATTTGGTTGAACAATTTAAAGAGAAAAATATGTCAAAAGTATCTCATCAAGAATTATTGGAAGCGGGTGTTCATTTTGGTCACTTACGTAGAAAATGGAATCCTAAAATGTTACCATACATCTTCGCAGAACGTAAAGGTGTACACGTAATTGATTTAAATAAAACAACTGATAAGTTGGAAGAAGCCGCAGCTGCAGCTAAATCTATTGCCAAATCAGGTAAAAAAGTTTTGTTTGTTGCTACTAAAAAGCAAGCAAAAGAAGTAGTAAAAGAAGCGGCAACGCGTGTAAATATGCCTTTCGTAACCGATCGTTGGTTAGGAGGAATGTTAACGAACTTCGCTACTATTCGTAAGTCTGTAAAGAAAATGCAAGGCATCGACAAGATGTTGCATGACGGAACATTAGAGAGCGTTACTAAAAAAGAGAAATTGGTATTAACCCGCGAAAAACAAAAAATGGAGCGTGTGTTAGGTGGTATTGCGAACTTGAATCGTGTACCGGCAGCCGTTTTCTTAGTAGATATCGGACACGAGCATATCGCATTGAAAGAGGCTCAGCGTTTGAACATCAACACGTTCGGAATCGTTGATACAAACTGCGATCCTACTAAAGTTGACTTTGCTATCCCAGGAAATGACGATGCTTCAAAATCGATCTCTATTCTTTGTAACTATATCGCTGATGCAATTGCAGAAGGATTAGCAGAAAGAGCAGATAGTAAAGAAGAAGAAACAGAAGAAGAAACAGCAGAAAGAATCCGTTTTGACGCTGATGGCGAAGGAGACGGAGACAGAAAAAAAGGCGCTGGTAACGGTCCTAGAAAACGTACAGGTAACTCTGGCGGAGGACGCGGAAAAGCGGGAGGAGCACCAAGAAAATAAGCTACAACCTACTATACCACAAAATGCCAAATATTGAAACACATTATTTGGCATTTTGTCAAAATATAGCTCTCATCAAAAAATAAATTAAACAAAAAAATATCATGCAAATCACAGCAGCACAAGTAAACGAATTAAGAACCATGACAGGTTCAGGATTAATGGATTGTAAAAAAGCCCTTACAGAATCAAACGGAGATATTCAAGCAGCATTCGACTACCTAAGAAAAAAAGGAGCTAAAATCGCTGAATTAAGAGCAGGACGTGAAACAACGGAAGGTTGTATCGTAGCAGTTACTACAGCAGATGCTAAATTAGGCGTTATCGCTTACGTTTCTTGCGAAACCGATTTCGTTTCTAAAAACGAAGAGTTCAGAGCTTTCGCTACTTCAGTTGCTAATGCGGCTTTGGCAGCAGGCGCATCTACAAAAGAAGAAGTATTGGAATTGACGTTAGACGGAACTAAAATTGCCGATAAATTACAAGAGAAAGTATCTGCAATCGGAGAGTTAATTCAATTAGCCGCTTACGAAAAATTGACAGGAGAAACGGTTGTAGCTTATAATCACGCAGGTAACAAAATCGGTGTATTGGTAGCATTGAACAACCCTAAATCAGACGTTAACGTTGAGGCAGGAAAAGACGTAGCTATGCAAGTGGCAGCGATGAATCCTTTGGCTGTTGATGCATCAGGTGTTGCTCAAGAAGTAGTGGATCGTGAAGTAGCTATTGCTAAAGAAAAAGCAGTTGCTGCAGGAAAACCGGCTAACATTTTAGATAAAATTGCAGAAGGAGCAGCAAATACGTTCTTAAAAGAAAATACATTACTTACTCAACCATTCGTAAAAGACGGAAGCAAAAATGTTACTCAATTTTTAGCAGAGGCTGAAAAAGGATTGACTGTTACCGCTTTCAAACGAATTGCATTGGGCGTAAAATAAATAATACTCGAATTCAACGGAAAACAGCTCTTCATTTTGAGGGGCTGTTTTTTTATTCGCTATATCTCATTACATTTAAGTCCGATATGGCAAACTACAAACGAATTCTCCTGAAGCTAAGCGGAGAAGCCCTTATGGGTGAGCAAAAATTCGGCATTGATACCAACGTGGTACTCCAATATGCTGAAGAAATCAAATCCATTGTTGACAAAGGCGCTGAAGTGGCAATCGTTATCGGAGGTGGAAACATCTATCGTGGCATTGAAGCTTCTAGAACCGGAATAGACCGTGTACAAGGCGATTATATGGGCATGTTGGCTACGGTAATCAACAGCATGGCCTTGCAGAGCGGTATCGAAAAATTAGGGGTTAGCACGCGTTTACTCACAGCGCTTGAAATTCGACAAGTTGCAGAACCGTTTATCAAAAGACGAGCGGTTCGCCATTTGGAAAAAGGACGAGTAGTGATTTTTGGAGCAGGTACCGGAAACCCTTACTTCACAACCGATACAGCTGCTGCATTGCGCGCCACTGAAATTGAAGCTGATGTGATTTTGAAAGGAACGCGTGTAGATGGAATTTACGATAGTGATCCTGAAAAAAATCCAAATGCTGTTCGATACGAGCAAGTTACTTTCCAAGAAGCTATCAGCAAAAAGTTGAACGTAATGGATATGACTGCTTTCACGTTGTGTCAAGAAAATAACATTCCCATTATGGTGTTCGATATGAATCGCAAAGGTAATTTACAACGTATTGTGGAAGGTGAAAAAGTAGGAACACTCGTATCTAACTAATCTTCGAAAAGCTATTCTACAGCGAATTTCAGCACTTTTGTGTGTTCGTTATTACCGATAAGTATTGTATACATTCCGGATGAAAGTCCACTGCTTTTTACATTAAAAGAAAACGATTTTTGCGTTTCAGAAAAAGTAATGTTTTGAAACAAATCAAGCACTTCACGATTCGTTATATCATATACTTTTGCCGATAAAGTAATGTTATTGTTTATGTCAACTTCAATCGTGCAAAGGTTTTTAGCCGGATTGGGGAATATATACATGCTAAGTTGTGGAGGTCCTAAATTTTCTACGCTAGTTTTAATACTATCGCTAAAATCTACAAGAGCTGTATACACATTGGTTTGTGAGCTGCCATTCATGGTTGTCCAAATGGGGCGAACCATGCCTTTTACAGCAGATATGTTTACGTAATCACCAAAGAAAAAAGTACTGATGGGCAGAAATGGGGTTTCGCTAACTTTATAGTTCGTGAATGTAATTCCACCATCAATAGATCGTGCAAGATATACATCAGTGCTGTCGTTATTATGATTTCTTCTATCATAGAATAGTACATATACATCGCCATTCGATTGATCAACAGTAAGCCAACTCATGAAGTTTTCTCTACCGGCTAGATCATTATTCACGCGAATAGGTGCAGACCAATTCGAACCACCATCCAAAGAACGTGAGACGAAAACATCCGCATCATTTGCGCCATTTCGTTTATCGGACCAATTCACATACAATGTGCCTTTGTGTATGCTGTTACTTCTGTCGCAATCCAATATGGGCAAGCCATTGCATCTACTTAAGCCGCTAATCGTATAGTCCCAGCCCAGCGTTTGTTTGTCAATAAAAATATCGTTCTGAAGCCAAGTATTTCCGCCATCAAAAGAACGGTCGAAAAAAATCGAATCGTGATAAGCCCATGCCACAAATACTTCGCCATTGGATCCCACTGTTGGAACGGCACCTTCAACGGTTTTGTCGTCATCTTCGCAATTGCCGGGCATTTGGCTGATGATTTTAGCCGGAGACCAAGAATCGCCTTGATTGTCGGAGTAAGAGAACAAAATGTTAGAGCTGTCTTCCGGATTTGTACTTCCGTAGTTATCGAATTGCGTCCATGTGGTGTATATTCTGTTTGTTTTCGAATCAAACACGGCCCACTCCTTATCTTGCATATAGCCCGGATTTAAGCCTGCATAGCCTCCATTGGTCCAATTATTCGAAACATCAGGGAAACGCTGGCAAACCACTCTATCTGCCCATTTCGGCCAAACCGTAATCAAAGGGTTTTGTGCCAAATGAAAATAATAGAAATGATGGCTCGTATCGGTTATTAAACAAGGATCTCCAAATACACCATAACTCGATGTTAGCTTTTGTTTGTTCCACGTTTTACCGCTATCAACAGACTCGTAGACGTTGTCTACGTTTGATGCAGCCATTATATGCGCAGGGTTTTTAGGATCGATAACAATAGAAGGTTCGTTGGGTTGTCCGAAATTATGAATCAGAATATTTTTAAACGATTGTCCAAAAACAATACTATTATAGCTTATGAACAGCATTATAAAAAAGAAAAGTTTAGTTTTCATAGAGGAGGCTTTTGATGAGTGATTATCTAAGTAAATCTAGTTGTATTATTCCTCTGGCTTTACTTTTTTGCGGGTGGCTTTAATTGTTCCTCTGTTTTTCTTTTTCGTTATTTTTCTTTCAACACTAGCTTTACTGGGCTTTGTAGCCAATCGTTTTTTCTTTTCCGCAAACGCTTTTTGTAATAGCGTGTTTAGTTTCTTTATCGCTAATTCTTTATTCTTTAATTGAGAGCGACTGGTTTCGCAGGTAACAGAAAGTTGTCCCTCTTTATTGATAACACTTGTAAGCTTCTCTACAATTTTTGTTTTCTGCGGATCAGTCAATAATGCAGACGCACTATACTCCCATAGCAGTTCTACTTTGGTTTCTACTTTATTCACGTTTTGTCCGCCCTTTCCGCTGCTGCGAGAGGTTTTCCAATTTAATTCCTTTTCTATGTCTGCTATTGGTATCACATCACAAAAGTAAAACAAAGAAACAATTGCGCTAGGCATAAGTAGCATTTCTATAAAATAAAGTAACTTTCCTAAAAATACACCATGCGTACTATTCTGTTAGCCGTATTCGTTATATTGGCTGTGTCTGCCAAAAGTCAATCCAGTATTCGGTTTTGTGCATCGGTGAATGCCGATGGAGGTTGTATGCTACAGAACAATAAGTTTTTTAGTAGTCCGGATAGTTTGTTGCAAAAAGTGAGTTTATTGGCTTCAAATGTAAATGGCTTCAATACGGATTCTCTCCATTTTGTGATGAATAGCATCGATAAAAACGGACAAGAAAAATTTTATTCACGTTTAGATCAATCCGTTAAATCCGATTGGATTTATGTGTGGCAATCGGTGTATTTTAATTCCCCGGGTCGTTATTCAGTGCGGGTATTGAATCGCCAAGATGTATTACAAGCTGTTGGTACATTCGAGTTGTTTTTGCCTTAGTTTCATCGTTTATGGATAGGAAAAAATTTATCAGATTCGTTGGATTATCTTCTTTAGCTATGCATATCGACAGTCTTAATGCTTTACATCAATTTTCGACCTCGCTTCCTAACGTTGAGCGAATGCCGGTTTTGTTTCTCGGGCACGGAAACCCAATGAATGCCATTGAAGAAAATGAATTTGTGCAAGGCTTCCGCAATGTGGCGAAAACCTTACCAAAACCAAAAGCTATTCTATGTGTTTCTGCGCATTGGTTTATCAAAGGTACTAAGGTAACTGCAATGGATATGCCGCCTACAATACACGATTTTGGTGGCTTCCCGAAAGCTTTGTACGATGTACAATATCCTGCTAAAGGGAGTCCACAATTAGCTAAAGAAACACAACAATTGCTATCACCAACTCCTATTGAATTGGATGAAAGTTGGGGACTCGATCATGGGGCATGGACAGTAATTATGCACTTGTATCCGAATGCCGATATTCCTGTCATACAACTCAGTATTGATTACACTAAGCCGGCCAGCTATCATTACGAATTAGCAAAACGCTTGGCTGTGTTGCGCGACAAAGGCATACTCATTATTGGTAGTGGTAACATCGTGCACAATTTAGGCTTAGTCGATTTTCAAAATATTAATAAAGTAGATTATGGTTTCGATTGGGCGGTTGAAGCCCGACAGCAAATCAATAGCTGGTTATTGGATGACAACTTCCTACCTATTGTTGATTATGATAAGCAATCGAAAGCCATACAATTAGCGGTTCCTACACCCGATCATTATCTGCCTTTAGTTTATGCACTAGGTTTTAAAAACAAATCAGAAAGTCTATCGCTCTTTAACGATAAGCTGTTGGCAGGTTCGTTGAGTATGACTTCAGTGAAAATAGGGTAACAAAAAAACCACTGCCTTTTTGAAGCAGTGGTTTCCAATGTTATTGTTTTGTATTAATACTTTGTGTCGTCAATGCTATCCAACCAAGCCTTAACTTCAGTAATTACAGGCTTCACGGTTGTTTCTTGGAAAGGATTGTTGAGTCCCGCCAATGCAACTAATTCAATGAAAGGCTTACTTCCACCGGCTTTGCAAAGCGTTAAATAATCGGACCAAGCACCTTTGAAATCTTTTTGTGATCGACTCCAAAACTGCAACGCACAAATTTGTGCCAAGCAATAATCGATGTAGTAGAATGGTGAGCGGTAAATATGTCCTTGACGTTTCCACATGCCACCGCCTTTCAAATATTCATTATCACCAAAGTTAATCCAAGGTCTGTATTTCTTTTCCATCTCTGCCCACACAGCGTTACGCTGCTCCGGTGTATAATCGGGGTTTTCGTAGATGATGTGTTGGAATTCATCCACTGCACAACCATAGGGCAAGAATAGAATAGTGCCGGCTAAGTGTTGGAACTTATATTTTCCTGTATCTTCTTTGAAGAAACTTTCCATCCAAGGCCATGCAAAAAACTCCATGCTCATCGAGTGAATTTCACACGCTTCGTAAGTTGGCCATAAATATTCCTCCATTTCGTGATCGCGACTTTGGAAGCATTGGAAGGCATGCCCAGCCTCGTGTGTCAAAACATCAATATCGTGGGATGTGCCGTTAAAATTCGAGAAAATAAACGGTGCTTTATATTTTGAAAAATGCGTGCAATACCCTCCAGCCTGTTTGTTTTTCTTATTCACTAAATCCAACAATTCGTATGTGGTCATGAACTCGAAAAATTCTTTTGTTTCAGGCGAAAGCTCGTTGTACATTTTTTTGCCATTCTCCAAAATCCAATCCGGGTCGCCTTTAGGTGTTGGATTACCCGAAGTGAAATTCAAATTCATATCGTAGTAGTACAATTCATCTAAGCCTAAACGCTTGGCTTGACGTGCTCTTAACTCTACCGAAAGCGGCACTACAAAATCAACTACTTGCTGACGGAATTTTTTCACATCCTCGGCATTGTAGTCGGTGCGGTTCATACGATCGTAACCCAATTCAACAAAGTTGTTGTACCCTAATTTCTTTGCTATTCTGGCTCTGATTTTTACCAACTTGTCGTACAATTCATCAAAAACTTTTGCATTTTTCGACCACCATACATAGTTAGTATCGGCTGCATTTTTTCTAACCGTGCGATCAGTTGATTGCAAGTATGGGTCTAGTCCCGCCAAATTCAATTTCTTTCCATCAAACTCAATTTCTGCAGAGGCTACTAGTTTCGAGTATTCTGTAGACAATTTGTTTTCTTCCTGAATATCAGCAATAACGCTTGCGTCAAAGGACCGTACATTGGCTTCAGCAATATCAAACAATTGGTTGCCGAATTTATCGCGCAAATCTTTTTGAAAAGGTGATTTACTGAGGGAACGATAAAACTGAATGTTCAAGTCTTGAAAAATGGGTCCGGTTTGGTCGAAAAAATCCTGCTCCAACTCATAATACTGATTGGATGTGTCGATTGTATTTCTTACTGATGCTATACTTGCAGCAGTTGAAAACTCGGCTCGTAATGCATTGATTTCTTTCAACGCATCTTCTTGTGTAGTGAAGTTTTTGGCACTATCGAATTGTTCCAATAGCGATTTAAATTTCGACTTAACCGCATCTAAATCCGGTCTTCTGTATTCTAATTCTGAGAATTTTTTCATGGCTTTTGATTGAACAGTGAAAATAGAAATTTGCCCGAAAAGTTAGATTATTCAAAGTGGCAAATTATTGTTGTTTGCTATGGCTTCGCGTTACTTGTGTGAACAAGTGCGGCAGGGGCTAAAAGCATAACGCTTATTTCTCATCTACATATAGCCTTGTTTTAGCCAAACTCCAATACGATAGTACGAGTCGAGCACAGAAGGCTAAAATTAATATCAAGCAAGAAACTACAACTAAATTGATTTCGGTGTAGAAATAATTGTAGAGCGTTTCCATCTCGGTTAAACTTAATGTCTTTTTCGGAATTCCTAAATCTTCAATGGTGAACGAGTCGTATATAGAGATGAAATTTTGCTCTTTTCTGACAATAAAAATAAAGAGGTTGATGTTAATTACAAACAAGAGAAAGCGCACCCACGTTGGTTTTAACCAAGGCACACTTTTGAAAAACACCACCAAACGTACAAGTGTTACAGCATAAAATGCAAAGCATACATTTTCTACAAGGAACACGTAGTTTAATTTCATAACAAGCGGGAAAACGGCAAATGCTGCAATCAGCAAAGCAATAAGAATCCAAACTATTTCCTGAACGATGTAGAGCCAAATGTGTTTACGCATGCTGTAAAAATGAGAAATTAAAAACCATTATTTCGAAATGCTTTCTTGAAAATCTGAAATGCTGATTTCGTCCTTTAAAATTGCATCTCTATCCTTTTTTTGAAGTGTTTTAGTGGCTTCGCAAATGCTTAAAAACGAATCTCTTTTAGCGGTATCGTGTATTCGGTGATAAACGCAACCAATTGCGAAAAGAAATTGCTGTTCCTTAATTGTTTTGTTTTGAAGTTGTGCAATTTCCTTTCTGCATGAGTCGGACGGAGTGGTAAAACTATGCAATACCAACCTGTTGACGCTGCTTTGCAATGAAGAATCTCCTTTCAGCATTCCTTTTATATAATTGCTTTCCGCATTCGCAAACTCTTTTTTCTTGTAGTACAAAAAGCCTAAAGCCGAATATGGATGCGCTAAATTAGAATCCAATACAATTGCTTTTTGAAAAATGGGAAGCGCCACATCGTACTCTTTTTGATCTAAATGCACTGTGCCTAAAAAGGACCAAGCTTTGGCTTCCAAAGGAAATTTTATCAAGTACGTTTCTAATGCCTGCTTTGTTGAATCTACACTAACATGTTTGTAGTTTTTGTAAATAGCAACATAGTCTGCGTAGTATTCATTGGTTTCGGTGTCTTTAGCTTTCTTTTTGAAATTACAGGCAGAGAGCATTGCAAAACTCAGCAGAAATAGTGCGATATGTTTTGTGTTTTGCATGCGTGAAGCTTTTCGTAAATGTATTAAAACTCCTTATTCGAGAATAATCTCTTCATCATTCGTGTCGAAAAACTTATAGTCGTTAAACGTCAAGTTTTCGTTGGCAAAAATGCGAATGTATTTCTTGAATTTCCAACTCCATTGTAAACGGAATGAAGGGAATCCTTTTTTCAAATAAGCCTCAATAATTGGGTGAACAAAAAGTTTCACCGTTTTGTGTGTGTTCAATACATGGAACAAATCGTTTTCAATATCGTCAATCAACAGCAACGAGCTCTTGATAGATCCCGTTCCACCACATGTTGGGCACTCTTCCGAGGTGTTGATTTCCACTTCCGGACGAACGCGTTCGCGCGTAATCTCCATCAAGTTGAATTTCGACAATGGTAGAATCGTGTGCGTAGCCTTGTCCGTTTCCATCAATTCGCGCATACGATCTTGCACCAAACGTTTGTTTTCAGCAGATTTTAAGTCGATGAAGTCTATCACAATAATGCCACCTAAGTCGCGCAACTTTAACTGACGAGCTACTTCTTGTGCCGCTTCTAAGTTGATGCTTAAGGCATTGTCTTCTTGTCCGTTTTCGTTCGACATTCGGAAACCCGAGTTCACATCAATTACATGACAAGCCTCCGTTTTCTCTATAATTAAGTAAGCGCCAGTAGTACCTACATTTACTTTCTTGCCGAAGAGCGATTTGATTTGTTTGGTAACCCCATAATGATCGAAAATTGGCGTGTTGCCGGTATGCCGACTCACAATCCCTTTTTTATCAGGCGCTATGCGTTCGATATAAGTTTCTAGTTCTTTAGCTAATACCGGACTGTTCGTGGCTACGCGCTCGAAATCAGGATTCAACATATCGCGCAAAAGCCCTGATGTTTTATCCACTTCGCTCAATACCTTTTTAATAGGCTGGGCACCACGTAAATTATTGCACATTTCTGTCCAACGGTTTTGCAACTCCAGTAAATCTTCGTGTAAAGTTTTAGAGTCTTGTCCTTCAGCTACAGTTCTTACGATAACGCCAAAGTTTTTCGGTTTCAAACTTTCTACCAAAACTTTCAAACGTTTGCGTTCGTCAGCCGAATCAATTTTTCGGGAAACTCCAACAGCATTCGTAAAAGGAGAGAGTACTAAAAATCGTCCGGCTAAGGTAATCTCGCACGTTAAGCGCGGACCTTTAGATGAAATAGGCTCTTTAAGAACCTGTACCAAAACTTGGTTTTTGTTATTCAGTACATCTTTAATGTTACCCCCTTTGTCGATTTCCGGTAAAATTTCAAGTGTATTAAGTGTACCATCGGAATGACCAGCAACCGCTTGCCCTGTGAATTTGAGTAAGGTTCTAAATTCCGGACTAAGGTCGGTGTAGTGCAAGAAAGCGTCTTTCTCGTAGCCGATATCGATGAATGCCGCGTTTAATCCGGGCATTACCTTCTTGATTCGCGCCAAATAAATGTCGCCAACCAAAAAATGGTTTGTGTGCCGCTCTTGATGTAGCTCAATGAGCTTTTTATCTTCGAGCAAAGCTACATCCACGCCAGTAGGAGTAGAATGTATAATTAATTCTTTGTTCAATGTACAGTTAGTTGAAAAAGGCAGGAATACCTTTTTAAACAGAAAGAAAACAATCTCCTACGTCAACATACCGATATCGCTCGTTGAAAAGCAATATCGGATGCGAACGATAAGGTGCGCCTAAAAAAGATTATTTCTTTTTATGACGATTTTTACGAAGTCGTTTTTTACGCTTGTGAGTAGCGATTTTATGTCTTTTTCTTTTCTTTCCGCAAGGCATATCCTACGTTATTTAGGTTAATAAATTATGATTTTTTTAATCTTTCTATATAGCTTCCAATCTCCTTTTTCAATTCCGGGTTTTTCTCTCGCGATTCACACTTTTGTAGAATCTCTAAAGCCTTTCCTTTATCTCCTTTATTCTCGTAAGCCATAGCCAACAAAAACAATGCGTCATTTGATTGGGGTCGCAAAGATATAACTTTTTCCAATCTTTGCACAGCTTTTTCAAATTGACCGCTCATCATGGCGAATTTTCCGAGCATTAATTGAGCGTCAGCGTTGTCTGGATCTTTTTTTACAATGTCTAGAAGCATTGCTATTCCTTGCATTGGGCTTGCTCCTTGTTCAATCAACGATCCGGCATACTTCATGCGTAAATTAATATTCGTGCTGTCTAAATTGTAAGCGTTTTGGTAGCTTTCTACTGCTTTTTCCAGCAAATAGCCTTTCATGTCGTCTGAATTACTGATGCCAGATGTGGCCTCAAACAAGTCTCCGGCACGCTCTAATTTCTCTTTACTCTTTTCGATTTCTCCGGCTTTAGCAGTGTAGTAAGCTTCCACTACCGATTCTCCTTTTTCATGAAATAAGAGTGTTAGTGCATTATAGTCATTACTATTTTCCCATTGGTCGATGAGCTTCGTTGTGTCCGCATTGGTTACCGATGCCTTAACTTTAGCTAAGTACGCAGTAAAGTCGAATGCAGGAGTTTCTTTAGCTGTACTTTCCATGGCAGCCGGTTTGGGCTTTTTGTCTTTGTTCACCATAGGCAAAAATACATAGCTGCCAATAGCTAATACAACAAAAGACAATACTGTAATGAGTTGATTTTTTGAAAGTTTCATGGTTGCATTTTATGGAAAACGGCCAATAAGAAAGTCGAACGGACAATACCTCCACACCCAAAGGCTGTTTCATCGCGCTAAAGTAAAAATACAATGGATAAAAGCCACACCGTCCGATAAAAAGTAGTTGCTCTTTCTGTTATCGGACTATTGTAATGGAGTGATGCGCTGTATAAACGGGAACCGATTATTTTTTGCCGCCCTTTCCTTTTTTCACCGCCTCAACAAAGGTTTTAGCCGGTTTGAAAGCAGGAATAAAGTGCTCAGGAATTTCTACTGCAGTACCTTTTTTAATGTTACGACCGATTTTAGCTGCTCTTTTCTTTACAATGAAAGAACCAAAACCTCGCACATAAACGTTTTCACCTTCTTTAAGCGAATTCTTTACTTCTTTAAAAAATGCTTCTAATGAAACCAAAACATCTACTTTTGGAACTCCGGTCAAATCGGCAACACGTGTAACTACATCTACTTTTCTCATAAGGTTGTTTTATATGGAGAGCGAAATTGGAAACAATTTTTGAACTTTTTAGTTATTTGTAAATGATTTTAATCAGATAAATGGATAATAATAGTCGCATTTCGGGGTTTTCAACTAAGTTGTTGCATTGGCACGAACACGAAAATTTCCGTTCTTACCCTTGGCGTGGCGAGAAGAATCCATACTATATCTGGTTATCGGAAATCATTATGCAACAAACGCGTTCCGAACAAGGGTTGCCTTATTATCTGAAGTTCAAAATGCATTACCCAACCGTTCGCGATTTAGCGCTAGCCCCCATGGATACTGTGTTACGCGATTGGCAAGGTCTGGGCTATTATTCCCGCGCCCGCAATTTGAAAGCCACAGCTGAGCTCATTCACACACAGTATAAAGATGTGTTTCCATCCTCCTATTCTGAGATGCTGAAACTGAAAGGTGTTGGTCCATACACAGCCGCAGCCATTGCTTCTTTTGCCTTTGGCGAACCATGTGCAGTGGTAGATGGAAATGTGATTCGGGTACTGTCGCGCATTTTCGGCATTGAAGAACCATTTGATACTGGTGCCGGAAAAAAGGCCTTTGACGAAAAAGCAACATCCCTCATCGACAAAAAAAATCCTGCACTCTACAATCAGGCCATCATGGATTTTGGCGCTACTGTTTGTGCTCCTAAAAGTCCAAAGTGCGGAAGCTGTCCGTTTTCGGCTAGCTGCTTCGCCTATCAAAAAGAAATGATTGACGCCTTGCCATTTCGCTCCAAAAAACTAACCATCAAAAATCGCTATTTCTTTTTTCTGCACCTTGAAAACAAAAGTGGTATTGTATTACAGCAACGCACCTCAAAAGATATCTGGCAAGATTTATGGCAGTTTCCGCTTATTGAACTGGCTGCTCCACCCAAAAAAGGCATCAAAACAGAACTTAAAAAGATGCTTCCTGTTGATACAGCATATACAATAGAAGATGAATGGACGCATGTGCAACTCCTTTCTCACCAAAAAATTCACAGCCGAGTGTTGCGTATTTCGGTGCCCAATTTGAAATCTTTATTGCAAGAAAATTGGCAGTTTGTTGCTAAGAAAACGCTCGATGAATTCGCCTTCCCTAAAACGCTACACTTGTATCTAACGGAAAAAAAATTAATTTAGGGGTGTAAAAATTCAAACAGAATCATGGTAAACAAGGTAACTCTATTGGGAAGATTAGGAAAGGACCCCCAAGTTAAGAACTTTTCTAACGACAATGCGATTGCTGAATTTCCGTTGGCAACAACCGAAACATATAAAGATCGCGAAGGAAAATGGATTGAAATTACCGATTGGCATAATGTGAAATTGCCTTTTAAATGGATGGCGGAACGCGCAGAAAAAATCCTAAGAAAAGGCAGTTTGGTGTATATCGAAGGTAAAATCAAAACGCGTTCGTATGACGATAAAGACGGCAACAAACGATATATCACCGAAATTGTAGCGGAAACATTCAAGCCACTCGATAAGCGCGAAAACAGTGGTGGCGAAGGTGGCGGAGGTGGAAACTATGGCTCTTCCAACGATTCCGGCCCGGCTCAAAACAACAGTAATAGCGGCAGTTCTGATTTCTCCGATGATTTACCTTTTTAAAATTTAATCATCGTATTCGTTAACTTAAAACAAATAACTTGGACCCCAGTGGCTCGATTAGCGGAATTCTAAATCCGCATTTATTGGTAGTAATCTACAGTATTGTACATGTTCCTTCATCAGGCGTAATGGCGTCCGCATTTGTTATGCTTTTGCTCATTATGTGTTCGGCTGTTATGGCTGCTTCCGAAATTGCTTTCTTCTCCATCTCTGCAGCAGAACTCGATGAACTGAAAGAAAGTGAAGAGCGCAGCGATCAACGTTTAGTCAAATTACTAGAACGTCCGAAGTATTTGCTCTCCACCATTTTGATTGGAAATAACCTCATTAACATTGGTGTTATTGTTATTTCTTATTTCATCATCACCAACGTATTCAGTTTTGAAGATGTGGACCTAGGCTTTTTCGTTTTACCGAAGGGAGTGTTCGACTTTATTGTGAACGTTATCATTGTTACTTTTTTCTTAGTCCTTTTTGGTGAAGCCATTCCTAAGGTATATGCCACACACAACAAATTGCCAATTGCTCGTTCGGTGAGTGGTTTGTTTACTTTTTTGAATAAACTGTTGAGCCCTATTAATTATTTATTGGTGAACTCTACGGCCGTTATTGAAAAGCGCATTAAGCGTCATAATGCTGAAATTGATATCGATGAAATCAATAAAGCCATCGACATTACGGTTGATAACAAAGCATCGAAAAACGATGTGAAAATGTTGAAAGGTATTGTGCATTTCGGAAACATCACAGTGCGTCAGGTGATGCGTCCGCGTATGGATGTAGCCGCAGCCGATGTAGAATGGGATTTCTTGAAATTGATTTTGTTTGTGAAAGAAAACGGGTACTCTCGTTTGCCGGTGTTTAAAGAATCGATTGACAATATTCAGGGTGTATTGTACATCAAAGATTTGTTGGAACACATTCATCAAGGCAAAGATTTTCAATGGCAGAAGCTCATTCGCGAAGCCTTGCACACGCCTGAAACCAAGAAGATTGATGATTTGTTGCGCGAATTTCAGGAAACCAGAAAGCACTTGGCTATTGTGGTGGATGAATTTGGCGGAACATCGGGTATTGTAACATTAGAGGATATTGTAGAAGAAGTAATTGGTGATATCAACGATGAATCAGATGAATCGGCTGATTCTCAATTAAAGCGAAACCCTGATGGTTCCTACATTGTTGAAGGTATAATGCAATTGGGCGATTTAGCAAAAGGATTAGAATTGGAAAACGATTATTTTGAAGAAGCAAAAGGTGATGCAGAAACGGTAGGTGGTTTGGTCGTAGAACTCTTTGGTAGAATTCCGAAAACCGGTGAAGAAATTGCGCTGAAAAACTATAAGTTTAAAGTGTTGTCGTTCAAAAAAAATCGTATCGAGAAATTGAAAATATTCAATAACACACCGCAATCATAAACATGTTTAAGCACGTAGCATCTATTGTTTCATTGGTTTTCAATCGTATCACATTTTTGCTTTGTGTTGCATTTGCAGGTTTGTTATCGGCATGCCATGGCGATTTTACACCGAAACAAAAGGCCTATCCGCGTGTGGTTTATCCCGAGAAAAAATATGAATTGTATTCGCCAAGTACTTGTCCGTATGAGTTTGAAAAACCGGTGTATGCACAAATTAAAATTGATACTGTGTTCATGGGTAAGAAGCTCTTGGAGCCATGTTGGATGAATATTGAATTCCCTGATTTTAATGGAACGATAAATCTTACCTACAAAGAAATCACGAAAGAAAACAACTTGAATAAGTTGATTGAAGATGCGCATAAAATGTCGTTCAAGCATTCAAAAAAAGCAAATTATATTGATGAAGTGTTGATTTCCAACAAGAACGGTGTAGGTGGTTTATTGTACAACGTAGGTGGCGATGCGGCTTCTAACATTCAGTTTTTCTTAACCGATACTACACATCACTACATCCGTGGTGCCCTTTATTTCAATAACGAACCAAACACTGATAGCATGGCTCCGGTGATTGATTTCGTGAAGAAAGATCTCGACCATTTCTTGGAAACCTTCAAGTGGAAATAATTCCCTTCAAAACTTGTTGCGCATTTTTTTGTTAGAAGTTGAAACCTCAATTTCTATTCTTATATTCATTGACCAAAACCAACCGAAATGAGAAAATTTTCCTTGTTTGCAGCCTTGTGTTGCTTTACTTTTAGTGTGTTCGCTCAATACACAGTAGGCGATAAAACAATTACCTATACCGACCCGGCTAGAAGTAACCGATCTGTGGGATTGCAATTTAGATTCCCCGGAACCAACACGGCTGTTGCTACCGGACAATTTCCGTTTGTGATTTTTGCGCACGGATTTTCGATGGATCAAGCGCCCTATTTGCCTTATGCGGATTCATTAGCTAAGCGTGGATATATAGTTGGTTTGTTGACTACAGAAACGGGCTTGTCGCCAAGTCATGCGAACTTTGCACAAGATTTAATTTTCATGTACAGTAAATTAATCTCTGAATCCAATACCAATAGTGCATCCATATTCTACCAAAAGGTTTTACCGAAAGGTGCATTTGGTGGGCATTCTATGGGTGGAGGAAGTACAGTGCTATCTGCTCAGTATGGAAATCCTCAGCAGTGCAGTTTTACTTTTTCTGCCGCTACAACAAATCCATCTTCTATTACTGCAGCAAAATTTATGACGAAACCGTATTTGTCTTTTGCCGGAAGTAAAGATTGTATTGCGCCTATTGCCACGCACCAAAAGCCTATGTACGACTCGTCTGCAGCTCCATGTAAGTTTTTGATTAATATTTTGAATGGCTTGCATTGTCAATATGGAAGCGCTAACACGGCCTGTAGTTTTGGCGAAGGAACATCGGGTTGTGCCAGCTCATCGCTTACACGTCAGCAGCAAATCGATAAAACATTGTTCTATCTTATACCATATTTAGATTATTATTTGAAAGGCGATTGTGCTGCATGGACGTTATTTGAATCGCGTTATTCATCAAACACTGTAGATGCATTGCAAAGAAGTTGTACGAATACTATTCCTGCAAACCAAAGTATTACAGGGACTCTATCATTCTGCACCGGTCAAAGCACCACGCTTACCGCTAATCCTGCAGGTTTCAGTTATGTTTGGAATAACAATTCAACGGCTAATACATTAAGTGTAAACGCTGCAGGCACCTATAGTGTTGTGGTTGGAAATGGTGTATGTTCTTTACCCGCAGCAACTGCAACAATAACACAAAAGTCAACACCGGCAACACCTTCAGCCATTTCCCTTAACGATACGGTATGCACAGGCATTGCCGGTATTACAGCCTCTGTTACCAACGACCCAGCTGCAACGCAATACAATTGGACCTTGCCTTCAGGTTGGTCGATTACACAAGGTAATAACACGAATAGCATTCAAGCAACTTCAGGAACTACCGGAGGTACAGTGCAAGTAACGGCTCAAAACAGTTGTGGTACAAGTGCTGCAAGTCAGAAGTCGGTAGTTGTGTTGCCTTCCAATTTAGGAACAGCAGGTGCTATCACCGGTTCTCAAACGCTCTGTAAGTCTGCATCGGGTAATTATTCCATTGCAACGGTTTCAGGAGCTACTGCGTATACTTGGACCTATCCTTCGGGCTGGAATGTAAGCGGAGCAAGTAATTCAAATACCATTACGTTAACGCCATCAGCGAATGCCGTATCCGGTCAAATCACCGTTGCTGCTGCAAATAATTGCGGTAACAGCACTCCTTCATCATTAACGGTACAAGTGAATGCGACTCCTGTTTTGGGCTCTATCAACGGACCATCAACTGTTTGTCTTGGAAAAAATGCAGGCTATAAAGTGAATATAACCGGTACCGGCACTATCGGTTGGACAAATCCGGGCTTTCAAGTAGTGAATGGAACGGGAACAGATTCTATTTATGTGTTGGCCGTAGGACCTGCTGGAGCAAACAGTTTGAGCGTGAGTGCACAAAATACTTGTGGGACTGCAACACCTGCTTCGCAAAATGTAACAGTAGTAGATACTCCTCAAGTAAGCATCACACAACAAGGCAACGATTTAACCTTGAACAATCTAAATGGCGGTAGTATTGTATGGTATCAAAACGGACAAGTCATCAATACCAATTCGCCTACAATTACTCCTGGAGCAGCAGGAAGTTATCAAGCGCAAATAACGAATAGCAATGGTTGTACCGGTTGGACGAATATGTATAATTATGTAGTGAGTGGATTGAATGATGTAGCCTCAAACACAGCCATTAAAATCTATCCTAACCCGGCAAAAGACATAGCTATCATTCACATCAACCCGAATCAATTGGGCGAAGAATTAAAAGTAACCGATGCCAATGGCCGAGTGGTGAATAAACTCAAAATGACAGAAACGGAGTTGATACTAGTAGTAAAGGAATACAGCAAAGGCTTGTACTTAATTAGTATTGGGGATGCGAAACAGAAGTTTGTTGTGGAGTAAATGATTTAAGTAAACAAGTCAAGCTATACCATTATTTATAATTTTTATTCGAAGGAAATTTAACGCATAAGGATGTTGAAGCGGACTAAAACATTAGTGTATATATTTGCCTTATTTCTTATAGGATTAGCGATATTGAATTTTAGAAGTTTTTTAGAAAAGTGGTTTGTTGCCGAAGTCCTACTTTTTAAAAAAACACTAATGCATTTCAAGGGTGCATTTCAACATTTTGGAGAACTTCATGTAATTGGTTTATACTTCTTTAGTGTTTATGGATTAGTCCATTTCGTTTATAAGTTAACAAAAGTAGAGTGGGGTAGTGTTTTACGTTATCTCCAAAACAAAGCAAAGGCTTTTCTTTCAGATATTAAGAATGACTGGAGACAATACATACTTGTTTTGTTAGTGTGTATCCTTACAAGTATAGTTTCTGTTGAACTGTTCTTGCGAATTGTGGGTTGGGATGACACATACAGTGAGGCTAACGGAGATGGCGGATATAACTCGCCTTTTAACGATTCCGGTGTACATGGTTTTTATTGGGTATGGGAACCGTCTGAAAAGCAAGTGATGAACAAAAAAGAATTTAAGAATGTTTTTTTTGCAAATTCTTTAGGCCTATTTGATCTCGAATGGACTGTAAAAAAGGCGCAAGGAAAGAAACGATTGTTTTGTATTGGGGATTCATTTACTCAAGGTGTTGGTTCAAGTAATGATTCTACTTATCCGAGAATTTTGCAAAGAATAATTGGGGATAGTTTTGATGTTTGTAACGCAGGAGTATCAGGTTCTGATCCGTTTTTTGGATATGTTTTACTCCGCGACAAGTTGTTAAAATATAAGCCGGATGAAGTGTTAGTCACGATGAACACTTCTGATGTTTACGATGTGATTACACGCGGTGGTTTTGAAAGGTTTCTTTCTGACAGTGCAGTTCAATTCAAAAATGGACCATGGTGGGAGTTTTTCTTTGCAAAATCATACATAGTTAGATTTATTGCAAGAAAGTGTGGGTTGGATTTTTTGTTTATGACAAAAGAGAGAAAGCAAAAAGAAACACAAATAGCTGTTGAAAAAATTAATGAATGTTTTAAAAACATGAATTCGCTTTGTTACACAAACAAAATAACTTTTCGTGTAATTTTTCATCCAATGAGAGATGAGGTTTTATCTAAGAAACTAACATATATTCAAGTTTTAGAGTATTGTAATAACAATGGAATATCAACAATCAATACGTTGCCAGCTTTTGTTAATCTCGAGGTCAATACTTTTAATATAGATAGCTTATTTTGGCCAATTGATTGTCATTATAAAAACATAGGTTACAACGTTATGGCAAAAGAAATCTCAAAAGAGCTATTGCGTCAAAAATAAAATTGCTAACTAAGTCCTTTTTATTCCACTACAAAATCACTCGCCTTCAAGTGTTTTACTTTCCACCAAAACTGAAAAGTGAAGCCGGGCCAAATGGACGTGTTTTTGCCGGTAGATGTGGTGTACCAACTCTTACAGCCTGAGTTCCAAATGGTGTTTTTTAGTTTTTCTTGAAGCGTTTTGTTGTACTCGTCTTGAACTGTTTGCTTTACTTCGATTTTCTTTTTGCCTGCTTTGTTTAATAATTGAATGCTCTGCAAAATGTATTCAATTTGCGATTCAATCATAAACACCATCGAGTTGTGCCCCAAGCCCGTATTCGGTCCAATAACTAAAAACATATTCGGGAAACCATGGACTGCTGTTCCCAAATAAGCTTCCGGTCCGCTTTCCCATACATCACCCAACACAATGCCTTTACTGCCTTTCACGATGAGTTCTTTTGGGTATTCAGCAGCATTAAAACCGGTAGCGAAGATGATAGCATCTACAGCAGTTTCTTTGCCATCTTTCGTTACAATACTGTTGCTTTTTATTTCTGCAATACCATCGGTAATCACCTCCACATTGCTTTTGCAAATGGCCGGATAGTATTCGTTCGATAATAAAATACGCTTACATCCAATGCTAAAGTTCGGTGTTACTTTTTTGCGCAATGTTTCATCGGGCACCGATTTCTTCAAGAACAGCAACGCCAGTCTTTCCAATACTTTCAAGATGCCGGGGTTAATCACCATGCCTATTGCGGTGAGTTCGTTGATGAGATATACTTTGTTACGCAGCCAACGTTGTGTGAACGGCAAAGTTTTAAACAATCGCTTTTCCCACTCTTTCATTGCTCGGTCGCGTTTTGGTATAATCCATGGCGCGGTGCGTTGAAACAAATGCAGTTCCTTTACTTCGTTTACAATGTTCGGCACAATTTGTATCGCGCTTGCACCCGTGCCAATTACAGCTACTTTTTTGTTTGTCAAATCGTAGGCATGATTCCAATACGAAGAGTGAAACGTAGTACCTTTAAAGTTTTCCAATCCTTTAATGTCCGGTGTTACTGCACGGTTCAGAGGTCCCATTGCATTCACCAAAAATTGCGCATGATATTGTTTACCGGAAGCAGTATGAACAATCCACAACGCTTGCTCATCGTCAAAGGCCATACTATCCACGTTTTCACCTAAGTGTGTGAATGGCGCAAGATTATACTTGTTGTAGCAATGGTACATGTAATCTTGAATCTCATTGTGAGGTGAAAACATTCGACTCCAACCCGGATTCGGTTCAAACGAAAAAGAATAGAGATGCGAAGACACATCGCAAGCCGCACCGGGGTAGGTGTTATCGCGCCAAGTACCGCCAATTTTCGGGTCGCGTTCCAGAATAATAAAATCGTTAATACCCGATTGTTTAAGCCGGATGGCCATTCCTATGCCGCCAAAACCTGCACCAATAATTACAATTTGTGTTCGGATAATTTCTGCCATAGGATGTTGTTTTTGTTTATTCGTCTGCTTTCACAATCATTTGTTGCGTAAGCACTCCTTTTTCAGAAGTAACTTCAACGATATAAATGCCGGCCGCTAAATCAGCGGTGTTGTACTTTTTAGCGAATGCACCTTGCTCCAATTCAATGTTTTCTTGGAAGGTAATTTGTCCGCTCAAAGAATACAATGCCACTTTGATACGTTTAACATCAGTTGATTTTAATTCTATGTTAACGTATTTCACCATTGGATTTGGGAATACAGCCAATTGTATATTTGGTAAGTTATTTACACTTGCAGCCT
Organism: Chitinophagales bacterium; assembly: GCA_044226285.1. GTDB lineage: Bacteria > Bacteroidota > Bacteroidia > Chitinophagales > LD1 > CALAYL01. The sequence goes on from JBGAHI010000001.1 coordinate 371,208, forward strand.
TATTACGAGCCGAAGGGAAAAGCACGTTGTTCAAAATTAATCGATAGCCTGAAGATGTTTTGTTGTTTTCCAAATTAGTATTCGCTCCTCCAACATAATGACGAGCAACTGCAGGATCATGTCCACCCAAGAATGTGAATGTTCCAGCACCTATATGACCGTGCAAATAGCGCACTTCTTGCGGATTGGAGTTGGTAGCCAATACTGCCACATTCGGTTTTACAAATGATCGGTTGTAGGCTGTTGTTTGACCCGCAAAGCCGGTGATGCTTGTGGTGTGATTTTGTGTAAGCATAGCTCCGGTAACATCTTTTCGAGCATCCACCAATGACAATAGAATTGGGTCTTTGGTCAAATCTCTATTAGCAACGGCAATATCGATATTCGAAAAATCATCAACGCGAGCACTGGTGTTCACCGTAAAATTTTGGAATGCAAATGTGTTGTTAAAGTTTAGCTTTTTGTTGGCATCAACATCCGCTACTGTGCCATCAATTTCAGCAGGAATAATATCTACCCCATCAGCTGCTAATGCAACATCTAAGGCTTCTGTAGCTGTACACATGGCAAATAATTGTCCGCCATTTTCAACAAACGATTTCAGTTTTTTGGCTACGGCTAATTTCATGTCCGCTACTTTTTTGAAACCCAGTGCAGTAGCTTCTTTTTCCGCATCTGCTTTCTGGCTCTTATACCAAGCTGCATTGCTGTAGAAGTAATTCCATTTACTGTATTGGCCGGTAAAATCTTCGTGATGTAAGTGAATCCAATCGTATTGATTGAGGTCGTTACGTAACACTTCACGATCATAGATAGTTTTATAATCGATGCCGGCATATTGCAAAGCCAAAGTTACTGCATCATCATAAGGTTTGTTGTAAGGAGGAGCATAAACAGCAATTTTCGGCAGCTTGCTTAGAGAAACTAGGTTTGTTCCTTTATCGCCTTTAAGCACAACGTTGACAATGTCAGCGGTTTGATTGTCGGTAAGGATTTCAAACGTAACATCTGTCAATGCTAATGTTTGCTTGTTACTTTCGTTGTCTGCTAAGATAAAACTTCCTCCTCTGTAGTTGAGCAACCATTGCACTGTGCCTTCATTTTTCAACGTTTGAAAGGCAATGCCATAGGCTTTTAAATGGTTTTTTTGCGTGTTGTCCATCGGCAACAACAAATAGTTGGCTTTCGCCATAAAAAGCAAGAAAAAAGTAAATCCTACTGTAGCTGTAAATCGTTTCATCATTAGATATTCTTGAATCGTAAATAAACACCATTTCTCAGATATACACAAGTTAATGCGCAAGAACAGTAATGAAAGCTCTTTTGGCTTGTGGAATTATTGAATGCTGAATATTGATAATATCTTTTCTTGCTCTTAATAATTAGCTTAAATTAGAGTTAGAGCTTTCGGAAAAATCAAACCATTTAACATGCGAAAATCATTACTCTTTATTACACTTTGCTTAGGATCTATGAGTCTGTTTGCCCAGAATGTGGTTCGTGGGCCTTATCTACAGAATCCAACACCTTCATCAATTGTGGTGCGATGGCGTACAGATGTACCTACTGATTCCAAAGTACAATTTGGCAGTACGCTTGCAGGAATTTCCAATACGATTTTGGATACGACAACAACAACGGAGCACCGTGTTGTGGTAAGTGGTTTGCAACCAAAAACAAGTTATTTTTATAGAATAGGAAACAGCAGTTCAATGTTTACGTCTGCTGATGCTAATGTTTATTTTACAACGTTTCCTTTACAAAACGTTTCTATACCAACACGAATTTGGGCCATTGGTGATTTTGGAAAGGCTAATGACCGCCAAAAGCGTGTTCGAAATGCATTTGAAAATTATGATTGGGAGCATAAAACTGATGTTTGGTTATGGCTTGGAGATAATGCGTATCAAGATGGAACAGATGCAGAATATTCAGCAAAGGTGTTTGATACTGTTTTTGCCTACGGAAATTTGTTTAAGCGCATGACGTTTCATCCTGCGCCCGGCAATCACGATTATAATTCGTTCTCTCCTGTATTTAGCACGGTAGATCCATTGGTTCAAACCGGGACGTATCTCGATGTAATTGATGTTCCTAAGCAAGGAGAAAATGGTGGCGTGCCATCCGGTACTAAGCAGTATTACTCTTTTAATTATGGCGAAGTGCATTTTGTATCCATCAACACAGAATTGGCATCATTAAGCAATAAAGATCACGATTGGTTGGGTATTGGGGCAAATGCAGATTCTAACTTTGCGCGTTCCCCAATGCGAGCATGGTTGGAGCAAGATTTGCAACAAAATACTAGACGTTTTACTATTGTTTATTTTCATCAAGTGCCACATACAGCAGGTTCGCATGTTTCATCATCACCCATTGAGATTCAAGGTGCAGCTATTCGGAAAAAATGGTGTCCGTTGTTCGAAAAATATGGTGTAGATATTGTGCTTGGGGGACATAGTCACGTGTATGAACGATCTTATTTTATGAATGGTTTCTTTGGCGATTGGAGTACACTCGATTCTTCAATGATTTTGGATTCAACCATCGGAAGTTTGGCTTCAGGAAAACCCTATCGAAAATCGTTTCACGGACCTATGGCCGGGAAAGGGACAGTGTATGTAGTTTGCGGTAATGCAGGAAGTTCAGAAACCAACCCGCCTTTTACTTGTCCAATTATGTTGGTGGAAGACGGGTGCGATGAATGTGTTGGTTCGTTAGTAATCGATGTCAATAAAGACACATTAACATCGCGCTATTTAAAAGGCGATGGCAGTATAGGCGATGAGTTTTCTATTGTGAAAACAGACTTTCCGCTTGCAGCGAAAAATGAGGTTAATCCTACTTCTGATTTTGAGGTGTTCCCTAATCCGGCAAGTACTTCTTTCACGGTTAGGTTGAAAGCTGAACAGACTTCGGAGTTAATCTTAACCGATTTGCTTGGTAGAAAAGTATGGGAGAAAAAAGTTGAAGCGGCACATAGTGAACAGCAGATAGAGGTGACTACGAAAGACCTGGGTCTTCGGAAAGGAGAGTACTTGCTTTCTAAGCAAGATGCATCTGGAACAGTTACACAGAAAGTGATGATTAAATAATAAACGGTATTGAATCAAAAAAGGCTCATCCAACGGATGAGCCTTTTTTTGTTTTAAAATATTAGATTAAAAGTATGCCAATACCGCATTTCCTGAACTACTTGGATTGTTGAGTGTCCAATCTAATTTAAATCCGTATGCACAACCTGAAGTAACTTGATTGCCATTGTTATCTGTTCCGAAAGTGGCTGTAATACTGAAGTTGTCGGTAGTACTCGTGTATTTTCCTTGTGTTGGTCTCCACCATCCGCATGCTGTTCCCGATTTCCATGGTTGAATCATTTCGGTTACGAAATTCGTTCCGAAACGTGTAACTCCCCATGAGTCAATGGTTTTGCCGTTGATAATAGTGTCTCCATTGACTGTTGCGTATATCTCTGCATAGTTTTTAATGCCCCATTCCGATGTTCTTGCCGACTTCCATAATGAAGTTTGTCCGTTTTCAAAGGTTACAGTCATGTCGTAGCAACGTTCGCGTAATAAAGCTGTTTTTGTGCCGAAATAAATTCCCAACCAGTCGATCCCGTTTACGTCTGTAAGATATTTTGTTCCATTAAAGGTTACAAAATGGTTATTCAATGAAGGGAAAATAACTTTGTAGTTAGTATGCGTTATGCGAAGTTTAGCTCCAACATCAGACCATTTCGCTCCTGCAATCAATTCTACTTTTACAACTCCACCTCGAATTCTGTTGTTGCAATTCGTTGTTCCGTCAAATGTAATTGTGATATATGGAATAGGGTCGTTTTGGTGTGAAGAATCAATTGTTGCTCCACAAATGCTCAATGCTTCAGCTTTATCTGTTTTACCGAATCCGGTGATATTGGATAGTGCATTGTTTACGTCAGTGTTCAAATTATCAGATTCTGACTTAGTATTAGATACGTCCTCATTGTGTTGCTTGGCATTTGGGTCTGCAGTACGGTTCACCGTATTGTTATCAGCTTTTTTACAGCTGCTTACAACCAAACCAATGCAGATGGTCCAAATGAAAAAGAATTTAAGTTTCATATTGTTTGTTTTAAATAATAACTACGAAAATAACGTTTTATTGTGGAGTTCCAAATAAAAAGTGGACAAAATTATACAGAGAATCAAGCTGCGTTTTTTAGATGGTTATTAAATAGTTTATGATATTCTGTTATTGTAAGGTTTTTTAGTTTTTGATGTCTTCTTTGCGTGTTATAGAAGGTTTCTATGTATTCAAAAATTGCTAACTCTGCTTGCATTTTTGTTTCGAATTTTTGATGATAGATAAGTTCAGTTTTTAATGTTTTGAAAAAACTTTCAGCGACTGCATTATCCCAACAATTTCCTTTTCTACTCATACTTCTTACAATGTTCTTACAGGGCTTTAGCAAAGCCGTAAATTCATCACAAGCATATTGAACACCACGATCCGAATGGAAAACGAGTTGATGATGCTTCTGTATTGGTCTATTTGTTTTAGCCATTTTAAAGGCTGGAATAACTGTTTGATTAGCCTTCATCCTATCGCTTAATGCCCATCCAATTACTTTCCTGTCAAACAAGTCGATTACTGTAGTCAAGTATAACCACCCTTGTCCGGTTGCTATGTAAGTAATATCAGATACCCATACTTCATTCTCTTTACGAGTAGTAAATTGTCTATTCAGTACATTTTCAACTACTGGATAATTATGTTTAGAGTCAGTTGTTACCTTGTACCGCTTCTTTACAATGCTTCTTAGATGATGCTGTTTCATTATTTTTGCAACTAGAACTTTTGATACTTTAATCCCATTACGCTGGAGCTCTATGGTGATTCTTGGACTTCCATATCTACGCTTACTATTGACATATACATTTTCTATCTCTTTATGTAACATGGCATTGCGCAATTTTCGAAGACTTGGCCTTTGATGTAACCACTTGTAATAACCGCTTTTACTTACTTTAAATACGCTACACATCTTCTCAACAGGAAATAAAGTTTGATGATCTTGTATGAACTTAAATTTTACCTGTCGCTCTTGGAGAAGATGCCAAGAGCCTTTTTTAAAATATCTCTTTCTAGTTCAGCATCTTTAAGTGCTTTTCGTAATGCTATATTTTCAATGGCTTCTTTACTTTTAACTACCTGTGGTGGTTCTGAATTACTAAGCATACCAGCATTATATTGTTGCCTCCACCGACTAATATTTTTGGAGGAAATGCCTAATTCATTAGCAACTGACTCAAGTGAGCCACGATGATTACTTAACTCTACAGCCTTAATTTTATACTCAAGGCTATAACTTCGATTTGATTGTTTCATGTTTTGAAGTTAACTTTTCCTCTCTAGATTTTCGTCCACTCAAAGGTAGTAACTCCATTGTTCGGTACGAAGAATAAACTAAATCACGCCCAATGCTTTTCCAACCTTTTCAAAGGCCGCCAACGCTTTGTCTAAGTGAATTTGTTGGTGAGCCGCAGAGAGTTGTACGCGGATGCGAGCTTCCCCTTTCGGTACCACCGGAAAGAAAAAGCCAATCACATAAATATCTTCTTTCAACAACTCAGTAGCAAAAGTTTGTGCCAGTTTTGCATCGTGTAACATCACCGGAACAATAGCCGATTCGCCATCCTTAAACGGCAAACCCGTTTTGCGTAAGCCGGTTTTGAAATAGTTCACGTTCCACTCTAATTTGTCACGTAAATCGGTGGTTTCGTTGAGCATATCAAACACAGCAATGGATGCCCCAACAATAGACGGTGCCAGTGAATTAGAAAACAAATACGGACGAGAACGTTGCCGTAATAGCTCGATAATTTCTTTTTTTCCGGTAGTGAAACCACCCATAGCTCCGCCTAAAGCTTTGCCGAGGGTTCCGGTGATAATATCTACACGGCCCATAGCATTTCTTAATTCTATTGAGCCTCGTCCTGTTTTGCCAATGAATCCGGTAGCGTGACATTCATCTACCATCACCAATGCGTTGTATTTATCGGCTAAGTCGCAAATTTTATCGATTTGAGCCACATAGCCATCCATTGAAAAAACACCATCGGTCACTATAATGCGATGCTTTTGTGCCTGTGCTTTTTTGAGTTGTTCTTCTAAATCATTCATATCGTTGTTGGCATAACGATAGCGAACCGATTTCGTTAATCGAACACCATCAATAATAGAGGCATGGTTTAATGCATCAGAAATAATGGCATCATTTTCGTCAAATAAAGGTTCAAACACACCTCCATTGGCATCAAATGCTGCTGCATAAAGTATAGTGTCTTCCGTTTGATGGAAGTCGGCAATTTTTTGTTCCAATGTTTTATGAATGTCTTGTGTGCCGCAAATAAAACGAACACTCGACATCCCAAAACCATGTGTATCGATGGCGTTTTTCGCTGCTTCAATCACCTTCGGATGCGATGATAAACCCAAGTAGTTGTTTGCACAAAAATTCAATACTGTTTTACCGCTATCCAGCTTGATCTCTGCATCCTGTGGCGAAACAATAATGCGTTCCGATTTATATAAACCGTTTTCCTTTATGCTTTCCAGTTCTGCGCTTAGTTTTTCTTTCAAGGTATACATGGTTCTAATTTTCGGCAAGATAATGGATTTTTCAGGCTTCAAAATTGAATCGGTGTTTTGCTATGCAAAGCGCAACAGAATCGCTACTTTTGCGCCATATATCAAATTGATTATTAGCATGAAACCTTTCAGAACACTGCTTTATTATAAGTATGCTCGTATCCCGAATGCGGAAGAATTTTGTCGCGAGCATCAAGCATTTTGTGAGCGTATTGGTATAGTAGGAAGAATCATTGTAGCTGAAGAAGGGATTAATGGTACTATTTCCGGCACCATTGTACAATGCCAAAAATATATGGATAAACTGAATGCCGATCCAATTTTGGATGGTATTGATTTTAAAATCGATGAGGTGGATGAGCCTTCTTTTATGGCTTTACATGTTCGGTTTAAGCCCGAAATTGTGCATTCTGGATTGCGCGATGCTTCCTTAGTTGATCCAACCGTAAAAACTGGAATTCATTTGGAGCCTAAAGACTTCGCTGCCATGAAAGATGAAGAAAACGTGGTAGTGTTAGATGTTCGCTCGAAGTACGAACACGAGTTAGGGCATTTTAAAAATGCGATGCGATTGGATATCGATAATTTTAGAGAGTTTCCGGAGCAATTAGAAGCCATTCGAAATTTGAAGGATAAAAAAATTCTGACGTATTGCACCGGAGGTATAAAGTGCGAAAAGGCAAGCGCCTTCTTGCTTTCACAGGGTTTTGAAAATGTGTATCAGCTTCATGGAGGTATCGTAAAATACGGAAAAGAGGCTCAAGGCAAAGATTTTGAAGGCAATTGTTATGTGTTCGATAAACGTGTATCCGTTCCGGTAAATTCCGTGAACCCTAATGTAGTTTCCACTTGCAAAGTGTGTGGAACGCTTTCTACACATATGGTAAACTGCGCCAATGCCGATTGCAACGAGCACTTTGTATTGTGCGAAAAATGTGGTTGGGAAATGGATGGATGTTGCTCTTCAGCATGCAAAGCTTCTCCGGCCAAACGTGTGTATGATGGAACAGGCTACTATTCTCGCTTTTAATCAAGTCTCAAAGAAATGTTAACCCCGCATACACTTTATTGCAATTTCCGAGCATTTATCGTTTTTATTTTAGTTTAGCGTATTGTAAAATTAGTTATGAAGAAATTTGTTGCCATAATCCTTGTTGTAATTTCATTTTCTGCATTCGCGCAGGTAGATACTGCGAAGGCGGGCTTTTCTAAACGCTACACTAAATTCAGCAAAGACAGAATTGCAATAGATTTGAACGGAACAAACTGGATTCATAAAATCCCGGGTTTGAATATCAAGTGGTACTCAAGAGGTATTAACATATACTTTAACTACGATTTTCAAATCAAAAAATCGTTCTTCAGTATTGCTCCGGGTATTGGGGTAAGTTGCTCAAATATTTATCATCGTTCTGAAATGACGGATTCTACCGGCCCGGGCATTCAATTTAAGCCATTAACGAATCCCGATAATTACAAAGTGAATAAGCTGTCGCTCACCTATATCGATATTCCTATCGAGTTTCGTTTCAGAACTAAACCGGATAGATTAGACAATTCGTGGAAATTTGTTGCCGGATTTAAGGCAGGTATTCGTGTAGATGGGCATACCAAAACATCAACCAAAACACCTAAAGAAATTGTCAAGTTGAAGCCGTTTCCTGATTTGAATTTGTTTCATGCAGGCCCTTTTATTCGTATAGGTTATTCTAGTTTCAATCTTACCGCTTACTATGGAATATTAGGCGTATTCAAGAATAATAGAGGTCCGCAAGCAAACGAGTTTTCTGTTGGAATTTCGTTTAACGGATTGTAATAATAGTCAGCGTTTTTGCTGATGGTATAACCGAACAGCTCAATTGAACGCATTGGAACATTTACCCTTATTTATTTTTCTGTCATTATTGGCAGAGATACTTGGCACCATCGGAGGTTTCGGTTCTTCGCTCTTTTTTGTGCCTATTGCCAGTTACTTTATCGATTTGCATTCTGTATTGGGGATTACGGCAATGTTTCATGTGATGAGTAATATCACCAAATTGTTTTTCTTTCGTAAAGGGTTTGATAAAAAACTGATTATATCCATTGGAATTCCTGCCGTTATTTTTGTGGTATTAGGAGCCTATCTTGGAAAATATATTCAAACCGGCATCCTTGAAATTCTATTAGCCATATTTCTTATTGGTGTGAGTTTAACTTTTCTGATTTTTAAAGAGATTGTGCTTAAGCCAACCCTGTTCAATGCTATTGGAGGAGGAGCTCTTTCAGGTTTTATTGCCGGGTTAATTGGGACAGGTGGAGCTATTCGAGGTATTACCTTGGCTGCATTTAATCTAACGCGCGACTCATTTATCGCAACATCAGCACTCATTGATTTAGGGATTGATTCTAGTCGGGGTGTAGTGTATTATTTAAACGGTTATGTTCACAAAGATGATTTGTATTTATTGCCTATGCTTTTGATGGCAAGTATTCTAGGGACTTATATCGGGAAAAAAATATTAGAACGAATGAGCGAAAAGCAGTTCAAGCAAACCGTTTTAGTATTAGTCTTGATTACCGGAATAATATCGTTAGGGAAAGTCATTTTTCCTTCGATAAAAACATATCTTGATAATTGAAAAAATTCGCATGAAAACACTGCTTTATCCAATTACATGGCTGCTTAAGGTATTGGTGCGTGGCTATCAACTCATTATTTCACCTAACTTTCCGCAACAATGCCGATACACACCAAGTTGCAGCCAATATATGATAGAGGCATTAGAAAAACACGGACCGATCAAAGGGTTGTATTTGGGGATAAAACGTATTTTAAGCTGTCATCCATGGGGCGGAAGCGGTTACGATCCAGTACCATAAATTTAGAAATAAATGTAATTTTGAGGTAAACCCTCATTATGAAATATACATTCACTATTGCCCTGAGTATTCTCCTGTTTTTCTCCATTACTAAGGTATCTGCACAAAAGGAAGACACACTAACCCCAACGCAACGCACTGCAGTTTTATATCTCGATACTGCAAAATTATTGCGTTCGCAAAATAACCTGAAAGTTGCCTTTCGTTATATTCAAAAGTCGGCCGTGTTAAACAATGCCGAAGCATTGGTATACCTTGCAAATGCGTATCAATTTGGGGAAGGTGTCGATACAAATATTGCCGAAGCTGTAAAGTGTTATAAACAAGCAGCTGCATTAGAAAATCCAATTGGATTGTATTACCTAGGGTATATGCATTTGTATGGCTTTGGTGTGGCTCAAAACTACGAAGCCGCTAAACGATACCTAGAACAGGCTGCCTTACAGAATAATGCAAGTTCTTTTTACTATTTAGGTGTGCTTTACGAGTTTGGTTATGGAGTATCCCAAAACGATAGCACAGCTATTCAGTATTATCAAAAAGGGGTGGCGCTAAGTAATGTAGAATCTTACTTCAATCTTGCCTATCACTACGAGTTAGGAAAAGGGATAAAGCAAGACTATCAGAAAGCAATGGAATTGTATGCCTTTGCAGCGGGAAAAAATTATGGCCCGGCCCAAGCATCACTAGGGTTTCTATACACGAATGGAAAAGCAGTTCCTAAGGATTATGCAAAAGCGAACGAATGGTATCGCAAAGCAATTGCAAATGGAAATGCTAGAGCTTATTGTAATTTGGGGTATGCTTATGAGAAAGGGGAAGGTGTGCCTAAAGATGAAAAAAAGGCGTTTGAACTTTATTATAAAGCCGCCCAAAATGGAGATGATGTAGGACAGTGCAACGTAGGCGCTTGTTATCACTATGCTGTTGGGGTTGAACGCGATTATACAGAGGCCTTTAATTGGTACCAAATTTCTGCACAACAGAATAATCCTCGAGCCTTAAGGAAATTAGCAAGATTATATTCCGATGGCTTAGGTGTAGTCCAAAACGACTCAATGGCCTTCAGTTATTATAGTAAAGCGGCTGATTTAAATGATGATGAAGCGCAAAACTCACTAGGTTTTTATTATGAAAAAGGAAAATTCGTTAAAGCCGATACAATTGAAGCACTTAGGTGGTTTAAAAAATCTGCACTTCAAGGAAATATAGATGCGATGAATAACTATGCTTGGTATTGTTTAGTCAAAAAAATAAATCTTGAAGAAGCATTGCTGATGATTGCTGAGGCAATACGATTAGATCCGAACGATAGAGAAAAGCTCGACACTTATGCTGCCTTTTTATTCATGAACGGTAACTATATCGATGCTGAAAAGAATCAACGTAAGGCAATGGATCTTGGGGCAGGAAAACGGGCCGGTTATAACGAACGTTATGGCAATATCCTGTTTAAACTTGGTCGCGAAAAAGAAGCCTTAAAATATTGGCAACGCGAACTAAAGTTTCCGGAGCATAGCCAATTGGTAGAAGAAAAAGTGGCTCAGAAACGTTATATTGAATAACCTGCCCGAGCCACATTAGCAATTAGATAGCAATGTTTATGCTATAGTTTTAATGCCTAATTCCACCAATTGTTTTACGTCTACAACAGCAGGAGCATCCATCATCAAATCCTTTCCACTGCTAGCTTTCGGGAAGGCCATGGCATCGCGGATAGTTTCGCCTCCCGTCATTAACATTACCCATCTATCTAAACCAAAAGCACAGCCACCGTGGGGTGGTGCACCATAACGGAAAGCATTTAGCATAAAGCCGAATTTAGCGTCAACTTCTTCAGGTGTTAAACCTAGTTTAGCGAATACACGGTCTTGTAAATCTTTTTGGTGAATACGAATAGATCCCGAAAGAATTTCATTGCCATTCATCACTAGGTCATATGTTTGGGCACGAACACGTGTTGGGTCGCTATCAAAGTATTGCAAATCTTCTGGATGCGGTGAGCAAAAAGGGTGGTGAACGAAAATGATTTCACCGGTTTCTTCATCTTTTTCGAACAAGGGGAAGTCAATTACCCAAAGCACCGACCATGCATCTTTATCGAACCAATTTTCTTTCTTCGCTAAATCCAAACGCAAGTCGCCAAGCGATTTACGCACTTTTGAAATTTTATCGGCCGCAATCAAAATTAAATCGCCTTTTTCAGCATTAAACTGTTTTCCGATTTCACGCAATTGTTCTTCACTGAAAAATTTATCTATACTCGATTTCACGGTGCCGTCTTCAGCAAAACGGATGTTTACAATTCCGCCCAAACCACGATGTGTTGCTTTCACGAATTCTGTAATTTCATCCAATTGTTTTCGTGTGTAGTTGGCGCATTTTTTGGCATTAATTCCCGCAACCAATCCACCATTTTCAATAGCGTTGTTGAAGACCACAAAATCTGTTTTCGGTAATACAGCATTGAGTTCCACGATTTTACAATCGAAACGCAAATCCGGTTTGTCACTTCCGTAATATTTCATGGCATCCGCAAAAGTGATTCTTGGAAAATCAGCGAGTTCAATACCTTTAGCTTGTTTGAAAACATGTTTAGTCATGCCTTCAAAGTTTTGGAAAATATCTTCTTGCTCCACAAAACTCATTTCACAGTCGAGTTGTGTAAATTCAGGTTGACGATCGCCTCTGAAATCCTCGTCACGGTAGCATTTTACCACTTGGTAGTAGCGATCCATACCAGCCACCATCAACAACTGTTTCAAGATTTGTGGCGATTGGGGCAAAGCGTAAAAGGATCCATGTTGCAAACGAGAAGGCACTAAAAAGTCGCGAGCACCCTCCGGTGTAGACTTGATTAGATTAGGTGTTTCAATCTCAATGAATCCTTGACCGTCCAAATATTCACGCATCGCTTTAATCATTTTGGCGCGTGTAATCAATGTGTCTTTCAAATGAGGTCTGCGAATGTCTAAATAACGATATTTCAAACGTAATTCTTCGCTTCCATCCGTATTATTTTCGATAGTGAAAGGAGGTGTTTCAGATTCGTTTAGAATAACAAAGCTGTGAACATCGATTTCTATTTCACCCGTTGGAATATTTGCGTTTTTGGCGGAACGTTCACGTACACTTCCCTTCACTTGAATCACAAACTCTCGACCCAATTTGGTGGCGCTGTCGCACAAATCTTTATTCGAATTTTGATCGAAAGAAAGCTGAGTAATGCCATATCGGTCGCGTAAATCGATAAATACCAAGTGACCAATATTGCGCACCCGCTGCACCCAGCCGGCTAAAGTTACCTCTTCTCCTTTGTGGTTGAGGCGTAATTCACCACAATTTTTTGTACGAAACATGCGTTTATAGTTTTTGAGGGCGTAAAAATACTTTTATTGGCAAAACTTAATCTGCTTTTTTTGAATAAAATAAAAATGAGGAGGTTTACAACCAAAGTGCTATATTTAGCACTCTTTTAGGCATAATTAAATTTGAATTAAATAAAACATGAATTTTTTGACTAAACGTTTACACCTATTCACCACCTTATTGTTGCTTATTCCGTCTTTTCTTTTTGCTACACACAACATGGGGAAAGACTTGGAGTATAAGTGTCTTGGGGTCGTAGGTGGTAATTTGCAATACGAAGTAACTTTACGATACTATAGAAATTGTTGGGATAACTCTATAAATGGACAAGCTGCATCTGCTCCGGGCTCAATGACGTTGAATATCAGAAACCAATGTACCGGAACCACAAGTACGGCTACATTAAACATGGATAACACAGGTACATGTCCAAACAAATCAGGCTGTCAAGTAACAGCATTGTGTGCTTCGCAAATAAGCCAAAGCGGTTGTGGTTGGGCAGGTGCCGGAAATCCGCCTTATCCGGGTGTAGAGTTATATATCTATAAAGCGGTTATTCTGGTTCCAATTGGATGTGCTAATATTTTATTGGGAGTTACCGATTGTTGCAGAAACGGTTCTATCTCCAATCTACCTTCACCCGGATCGTTGGATGGAAGTATTCAAGCGTCAATCAACACTACTATTGACCCACAAACCGGTCAGCCTTATTGCAACACATCTGTGGCCTTCACCACATTACCTGTAACCTTTGTATGCGTTAACAATCCGGTGAATTTTAATCACGGTGCAGTAGATGTGGATGGTGATTCTCTTGTATATACACAGGTTAATCCACTACAAGGAGGTACTTTACCATACACAAATATTAATTACAGTGCAGGTTGGTCTGTTACCAATCCGGTGAAAACATCTCCGCCAAACTCATTTGGTTTCAACACCCAAACCGGTCAGTTAACTTTCACTCCGGCTAGTACCGAGCAAGATGTATTGGCGATGCGTGTCGATGAATATAGAAATGGAGTATTGATTGGTTCAACCATGCGTGATATTCAGTTGGTGGTCATCAATTGTCTAGTTTCAATTCCAAAACAAGATACTATTAGTAATGTACAGAATGGTAATGCTACCGGTGGCTATACTGTGCAAGCTTGTCCGGGTACACAAGTGGAAATGAAAATTTTAACTACTGACGTAGCGAATAAAAACTTGAACCTAACCAGTAATATTTCTTCAACCCCTTCGGCAATTCCGGGTGCTATATTCGATACATTGCGTGTTGGAACAGCTCCGTGGGATACTGTTTATGCACGGGTTCGTTGGACACCTACCATTGCAGATACGGGTTGTCATTACTTTAATATCATTACCAAAAATGACGACTGCCCTATTAATGGGGCATCTACTAAGGTGTACCAAATTTGTGTACTTAACAAAGTAACCGTTTCTCCCCATTTTGCAGTTTATTGCGGTACTCCAATCCAGCTCAAAGCCACCGGTGGTTCTAACTTTAGTTGGACCCCTCCAGCGGGTTTGAGTGCCACAAATACCTATACTCCTTTGGCAGCCCCTGCTGTTGATACCAAATATACATTCTCCAGCGATTGTGGTTCAGATACATCGCTTATCATTGTTCGACCGCCTTTTACAATGGATGCAGGTGTTGGAGGTTCCATTTGTAGAAACGGACAAATTCAACTGAACGCTACGGTTGATAATCTCTATTCGCCATACAAAATTAAGTGGGTGTCTTCATCCGGTCTTTTAAACCCTGTCACCGGATTGCCTACCGATAGTGTTTTAAATCCTGTTGCTAGTCCCCCAACAACACAAACGTATACTGTATATTTCACCGCATCCAATGGTTGTGTTAGAACAGATACGGTTACTGTAAACGTTGCCGGAGTAGCTCCTGCTATCGTAGCAAAGTCGGATGTAAACAATATCTGTCCGGGTAATCCTGTTACCCTTACTATTGTTGCGAACCCGTCTATTTGTGGAATCCCGTTGGCTTTGTGTAATGGAAAAAATGTGCCCGCAATAGTATCAAACAGTCCTACCATTCAAGCCGGAGGTGGTTCTGCTTATCCTTCGCCTTATGGAAATGCCTTTAAAAGCGCAAGGCACCAATATTTGATTAAAGCCAGTGAGTTAGTTTCAGTCATTGGCTCCGGAGGGCAGATAAAGAGTGTAGGGTTAAAGATTGCTACATTGAACAGTACTTCTACTTTGCAAGGATTTACAATACAGATGGGCTGTACAAGTCAAGACAGTTTAACCGGTTATAATAACAACCTAATTACTGTGTTTAATGCAAAGAATGTTACTCCACAATTGGGTTGGAATACACATACCCTTGATCAGTTTTACGATTGGGATGGCGTGTCGAATTTGATTATAGATATCTGCTTTTCTAATCCTGCCGGAAGTGCTATCAACAATAAAATGGAAATCAATGCCACATCTTATCGATCGCAGTGGTACACTTGGAGTAATGCGGGTAGTCAGTGCGGCATTACAGGTTCACAACCTTCAACTCCGGTTTTTGCAACCTTCTTTCAGCGTCCTTCATTCCAATTTAATGTGTGCGTTGCCGATTTAGCAACTGCGAATATTAATTGGACACCAAGTTCAGGACCTAATGCGCCTAACCCGTTAAACAACGACACTACATTAGCTCATCCTGTTAGCACAACACAATATATAGCTAATGTAATAGATCCGAACGGCTGCGTGGGTAGCGATTTTGTTACCGTGCTTGTAGACACGAGTTTGAAGTTAGATGTTACTCCTGATACTTTTATTTGTTCGTTAGTGCCTATACAGTTGCATGCAAATATGACCGGAAGTCCACTGCCTGGTCAACAGTTTACCTATACTTGGACGGCTTCTGTTGGTGCTGCTCCACCTTCAGGATTAGGCGCTGGATTTGCCAATCCGATTGTGAATCCCACACAACCTACTCTATATAAATGTGTGGTTACAGGTGGTTCTTGTGTGAAAGCCGATAGCGTAAATGTTATTGTTGGAAGCGGATTGCCAGTATCATTAAAGCTGGATTCCATCACCTGTTTCAACGCCTCTAACGGTAAAGTTAAAGTGGTACTTAGTGGTGGTGTTCCACCAATGACGTACAATTGGAGTCCAAATCTCTCCACCACCGATTCAATTGTTAATGCCGGACCAAATACCTATAGTGTAACAGTTACCGATAGTAAAGGTTGTGCCGGTTCAGCCACAGCTACCTTAACACAACCATCGGCACTTACATTGGTATTAGACTCTGTAAATATTAAATGCAATGCAGCCGGTAACGGACAGGTAAATGCTACTGTATCAGGAGGCATAACGCCATATACTTATACATGGAACCCTGCAAATGCAAACGTCCCGTCCATTTCAGGATTGACACCGGGTCTTTATAGGCTAACGGTAACAGATAATAATGGTTGCTCGGTTACAGGGCAGCGTAATATCACTCAACCTACTGCACTCGCAACAAGCATGACGAGCAGTAACGCCACCTCATTCGGAGGAACTGACGGAAAAGCTAAAGTAACAGCTACTGGCGGAAAAGCGCCTTACACCTATTTGTGGAGCGATGGTACTACGAAAGATTCTATTGTGAATAAACCTAAAGGAACGTACTATGTTACCGTTTGTGATGCGAATTTGTGTTGCAAATCTGACAGCGTGTTTATCTCCGATCCTCCTCCAATTATTTTGACATTTACACACTCCAATAATTTATGTTCTAACGATTCTAATGCCATTGCAACCGTTTCGGCAGTGGGTGGAATATTACCTTATACGTTCACATGGAATAATGGTGTTGTTAACGACACCATTACCGGTCTCAAAGCCGGTACTTATACCGTTACCGTTGCTGATAGTGCCGGTATAACGGTATCTGGAAATGTTGTAATTGCCGAGCCTACGCCAATTAGCATTACTATAGATAGTGTATCTATCTTGTGTAGAGGAGGTAACAATGGCTCCCTACAAGCAATTGTAAGCGGAGGTATACCGGGTTATTTCTATGCTTGGACCGGAGGAACTACTGCCAATCCTAAAACAGGGCTAACATCCGGAACGTATGTAGTAACTGTAACTGATGCGAACAATTGTACGACTAGCGTTTCGGCTAATTTATCGCAACCCGATTCGCTGATTGCCACAATTACATCAACTGTTCCTACATCTTGTTTTGGTGCAAGCGATGGTCAGGCTACAGTTCAAGCCACAGGAGGTACACCCAATTACACGTATGCATGGAGTACTGGCTCATCAATATCATCTTCAGCCACAGATTTACCTGCTGGAAATTGGACAGTAACAGTTACAGATGCCAATAATTGTACAACGACAACCAATCTCACAGTTACGGAGCCCGCTCAAATTCAACTTACAGTTACTCCTATAAGCGCAAGTTGTCAAGTTAGTAGCGATGGAGGCGCTCAGGCTAATATTGTTGGAGGAACACCAAATTACATCTACGAATGGGATGGCACTGTTGGCGTTAATCCAACGAGTGGATTGTTAGCAGGAAGCCATAGTGTAACTGTTACCGATGCTAACGGTTGTTCAGTAAGCACAAACTATATTATCGATACCGTTTATGTTTTACATGCTTCAGCAACACCTACTAATGCAAGCTGCGCAACAAGTAACGATGGATCGGCTTTGGTAACCGCCAACGGAACACCAGGCTACACCTATCTTTGGGATGGATCGGCAGGTTCGAATCCACAAACAGGTTTAAGTACAGGAACGCATACCGTTTCTGTAACAGATTCAAAAGGATGTGCAACAACTACTTCCTTTGTTGTTGATACTGACTATGTTTTACACCCAATTGCTACTCCAACAAACGCAAGTTGTGCAACAAGTAATGATGGATCTGCCGTGATCACTGCTAATGGAACACCGGGTTATACTTATTCTTGGGATGGAACGGTAGGTTCAAACCCACAAGCAGGTTTAAGTGCAGGTTTGCATAGCGTATCTGTAACCGATTCGAAAGGTTGTGTTGCAACAACAACATTTACAGTAGATACCAACTATGTATTACATGCAACAGTGACTCCAACTAACGCTAGTTGTGCAACAAGTGGTGATGGTTCGGCTTTTGTTGTAACCAACGGAACTCCGGGTAATACATATGTTTGGGATGGTAATGTTGGCCCAAATCCGATAACTAATCTTGCTACAGGAACGCACGATGTTGTTGTAACTGATAGTAAAAATTGTGTTACTAACACATCTTTCGTGATTGATACAAATTATGTTCTACATGCTTCTTTGTCACAAACAGATGCAACTTGTTTTGGTGCTGCAGACGGAGTAGTAACAGCCACACCATTAAATGGATTAGCTGCCTACAATTATGTTTGGTCAACAGCATTAGGCAATTCGAATACAACAACATCCGCAGCAGGATTAGTAACAGTAACAGTAACTGATGCTAAAAATTGTGCTACAACGGTCTCTATTCAGGTGAATGAGCCAACACCGGTTGTAGTGTCTACAGGGGGAGTAGATCCAAATTGTCCGGGTAAATCTGATGGTTATGCTTGGGCTTCAGCCAGTGGCGGAACAGGCGCATTTAATTATTTGTGGAGTACTTCTTCTACAAAAGACTCTGTGTTTTTCATACCCGCAGGCACCTATACGGTAACAGCAACTGATGCCAATGCTTGTACAGGATTAGGTTCTGTAACCATAGTAAATCCAATTTCAGTAGTAGTAGCAGTTACACAAACCGATATTACTTGTGCAAATGCAGATGATGGGAAAGCGGTAGTGATAGCTACCGGTGGTACACAACCATACTCTTATGTTTGGAGCGATAGCTACAATGGCGATATAAGAAATAACATAGCCACTGGTACATATCAAATAACTGTGGCTGATGCTAAGGGTTGCGATACAGTTTTGAATTTAGTTTATGCTAACCCAACACCAATCGAAATTTTATTGGCGAAAACAGATTCGATTTCTTGTCCGCAATACAAAGACGGAAAAATTTATTTAGAAGTACAAGGTGGAACTCCGGGAACAACGCAACCGTATACATATTCTATTGACGGAATATCATATCAAAACAGTTCAATATTTGATAGTCTTGCGAACGGAACATATACTGTATATATTAAGGATGCCAACGGATGTGTGAAAGACACCACTTTGGTTGTAGAAGCACCTCAAGAGTTGGTTTTCCTTTTAGAACCAATGGATTCAATAGGTTTAGGTAAATCAGTTACTATATCTCCAATCATCAGTAATTATCCTTCCGGACAAATTAATGGATATTCTTGGTCACCATCTGATGGTTTGAGCTGCAGCGATTGCGCTAATCCTGTCGCTTCGCCTTATTTTGAAACACAATACACCTTAACAATTTATTATTGGGCGAATTGTGTTGCTAAAGGAACAGTAACTGTAAAAGTGGGCGAAGAACCTGATTTTTATATACCTAATGCGTTCTCTCCAAACGGTGATGGCAAAAATGATTTGTTAGAAGTGTATGGAAGCGGACTTAAAACTGTAGGACTTACCATTTTTAACCGTTGGGGTGAAAAAGTTTTTGACTCCGATAATCAATGGGTGTCTTGGGATGGTACCTACAAGGGTGTTCTGCTCAATCCGGGATTATATACTTACAATGCAGAATTGGAATATTTGAACGGAAGAAAAAAACATAAATTTGGAAGTATTACATTAATTCGATAAAAAAATATAACTTTATTACCTAACTACCGTATATCAAAACTAAGTAACTTAACCATGAAACGAATTTTATATACCTTAACTGCGCTCTCGTTGTTTTCAATGGGTGCTGTAGCTCAAAGTTCAGGAGGCGCTGCAGATCCGCATTTCTCTCAATTTTACGGAGCACCGTTAACGCTTAATCCTGCCATGACAGGTGCATTTGATTGTAATTATCGAATTACTGCTATTTATCGAACACAATGGGGTTCTGTATTGAAAGAAGATGCGGTTCCAATGTTCAGTACACCGGCTATTGGATTAGACTTTAGAACGAACAAGGGCTTTACACCTAGTGGTGCTTTTGGTTTTGGTTTGAGCGGTTTGAGCGATCGTGCAGGGCAATCGAAATTTATGACTAATCGTGTGGGTTTATCATTAGCCTATCACCAAGCATTGGATAGAAGAAGCGAGCATTTTGTGAGTGTTGGTTTTCAATCTGAAATTTGGCAACGTTCTATCAGTTATGATGGATTACAATTTCCTTTACAAAACAACAATGGCTCTTTTGACGGCTCATTGCCTAATGGCGAATACTTAGTGAATAATAATTTCTTGTCGTGGGATATCTCTGCAGGATTATTGTATACCGGTCGTTTTGGTAGAAGTGGTCGTTCTAGTGGATATATTGGTGCAGCAGCCCATCACTTAACGCGTCCAACAGAATCTTTCTTGGGCGATAAAAGTGTTCGTGTACCAATGAAATTCACATTCCACGGAGGTTTCCGTTTCAAAATTAAAGGTCGTTTTGATGCACAACCTAAATTCATATACATGAATCAGGGCGTGAGTCACGAGTTGAACATAGGTAACGATTTCAGATTTATTTTTGAAGAGCGTGAGCCGGAAGGCAATAACTTCCGTTTCGGAGCTATGTTCAGAATGGTAGGTGGCGATAACAAAGCGGCTTGGAAAGATAAAGTGTTGAATCCGGAAGCTGTTATTTTAAATGCAGCTATTGAATTCTCTAAGATTACAGTTGGTGTAGCTTACGATATTAACGTATCGCAATTGGTGAATGCTTCTAAAACCTTTGGTGCATTTGAAATTCACGCGGGTTATATTGGTTGCTTCCCAAGAACAAGACCACAGACTATTTTCTGTCCTAAGTTCTAAAACAACAAACATATTCAACAAAAAAGGCTACCAATGGGTAGCCTTTTTTGTTGACACTCATCTTTTATTTTGTTGATGACTTTGCTTTTGTTTCTGTTCTCGATAGTATTCGTTTAATAGAGTTTTTAAGGAAAGAGTGGTCGTTGAAAACCCTTGCAAACATTAGGCTTCCTTCAATTTCTGCTACAGACCGTTCTGCTAATTCATTCGCAATTTCTTCGCTGTATTTATCTAAATATATTGTTTTCACAGCATGGAAAAAATCGGTAAAAAACTGCTTCACCAAATCGGCAAATTCAGGAATCATTAAAGCAGTTTCAACACCCACGTTGCCCATCAATGAACCGGTTTCATCATCCATGAATATTTTCTCGGCACTTTCAAAAAGCAATTCTAAACGTTTCGTTGGCGATTTCTTTTTGTCGTAAGCATGAAAAAATACAGTGTCTTTGAAATATTGATGAACAGTAACAATTACCTTTTTCATCAATTCTTCTTTGCTCGGGAAATAGTGATAGAGACTACCTTTCTGCAATCCACATGCCGAAGCAATATCACTCATCGAAGTGTGATAATAACTTTGCTTTCTGAATAATTTCAGGGATTGCAAGATGATGAAGCTTTCGTCTACTTTTTGTTTCGGCACTATTCTATAGTTTTATCGGATAATCCGATTTGCGCCTCAAAAATACCGTTCTAACATGATTTACCAAACGTTTGGTAGAAAAGAACTAGGATTAGCCTCTAGCTACTAGCTTTTAGCTACTTGAAGAAGATTGAAAAGTCGTTCGTTAGCTAGCCTTCTTTTCTAATAGCTAGCGGCTAGAAGCTAACAGCTTCCTCCAAAAAATGCGCCATTCAGTCAGTTCAGAATTCGGAACAAAAATTTTGTGTAGGTTTGGCAGATATTAAGGACTCATAAAGTTTTGGAATAAATTTTGAGTTATACATTATTGTTATTTATTTGACAAACAAATTTTAGTATGAATATCAAAGAAGCGAAAGATTTTAAGAATTATGCAGTGAAGCATCATGGAATGAGCAGCATGCATGTAGAGAAATATATGGATGCAGTTGGACAAAGCGGTATTCATAATTTAACGCGAACAGTAATTGAAGAGCGTCCGATGCCATTTAGAGAGGTAGATGTTTTCTCTCGATTGATGATGGATAGAATTATCTTCTTAGGCTCAGATGTGAATGATTATATCGCGAGTATTATTCAAGCGCAATTGTTGTTTTTGGAATCGTCTGACAACAGAAGCGATGTGCAGATTTATATCAACTCTCCGGGTGGTGAAGTCTATTCCGGTTTAGGCATTTATGATACCATGCAATATGTGAATATGGATGTTGCGACAATCTGTACAGGTATGGCAGCATCAATGGCTGCGGTGTTATTGTGTGCAGGGCAAAAAGGAAAACGTACTGCATTGCGTCATGCACGAGTAATGATACATCAACCTCTTGGCGGTATTGGGGGTAAAACCAGCGATATCATGATTTCGTTGCAAGAGATGCGTAAAATCAAAGAAGAATTGTACGTGATTTTAGAGCAACATTCCGGTCAACCAATGGACAAAATTGTGCGTGATGCAGATCGCGATTATTGGATGCGTGCACAAGAAGCCAAAGAATATGGTATGATTGACGAAGTTTTGGTGAGAAATAAAGGTAATAAAGAAGCGTAAGGTTCGTTTGTACAACAAAAACTAACTGTTTACGTAATCAAAGAAGATGGCACAGAAGAAAGAAACAGAACAATCCTGCTCGTTTTGCGGTCGCAAAAAGAAAGAGGTACAGTTGTTAATTACAGGCATTGATGGTCAGATATGCGATCAGTGTGTTACACAGGCGCGTCATATCATCGAGGAAGAACTGAACGACAAATCGAAAAACTTTAGTTATGTATTGCCGAAAGGCGTGAAACCTAAAGATATATCGTCTTTCTTGGATCAATATGTAATTGGACAAGAGGATGCGAAAAAATATTTATCAGTGGCGGTTTATAACCACTACAAGCGCTTGAATCAGCGCATTGATGATGAAGTGGAGATTGAAAAATCGAATATTTTGGTGGTTGGACAAACCGGTACCGGAAAAACCTTGTTGGCGAAAACCATTGCTAAATATTTGAACGTTCCTTTTACCATTGTTGATGCTACTGTGTTTACAGAAGCAGGTTATGTAGGCGAAGATGTAGAAAGTATCTTGTCGAGATTATTACAATCTTGTGATTACAATGTGGAAGCTGCCGAGCGCGGTATCATTTATGTGGATGAAGTGGACAAAATTGCCCGAAAAAGCGATAATCCTTCCATTACCAGAGATGTATCAGGTGAAGGCGTTCAACAGGGCTTATTGAAGCTATTAGAGGGTACAGATGTACTCGTTCCACCTCAGGGCGGAAGAAAGCATCCGGATGCGAAAATGGTGAAGTTGAATACTTCGAATATTCTTTTCATTTGCGGAGGTGCTTTTGAAGGTATCGACAAGATGATTGCTTCGCGCTTGAATCAAGCAAAAATTGGTTTCAAGAAAGGACGCGATAAAGAGAAAATGGATAACGAGAATTTCTTGCAGTATGTTTCTCCGGCTGATATTCGTTCATTCGGATTAATTCCGGAATTGATAGGTCGTTTGCCTGTTTTAGTGCACTTAGATCCATTGAGCAAAGAGGCATTAATGGCAATTTTGGAGGAGCCGAAAAATGCCTTGTTGAAACAGTATCAGAAACTGTTCAAGTTGGAAGGCATTAAATTGGAATTTGCGAAAGACGCAAAAGAATTCATGGTAGAAAAAGCGATGGAATACAATTTAGGCGCACGTGGTTTGCGTTCGATTTGTGAAGCGGTGATGACAGATGCGATGTATGAATTGCCTTCGGAGGAAGGAATAGAGCGCTTTACCATTAACCGCGACTATTGTGAGGAAAAATTCAATCGTTTAAACGTAAATAAATTGATGGTGGCTTAAGCCGGATTAAACCTTTGGGTTTATTCGAGTCTTATGTTCGAAATGTTCTTTTTTTATTGGGGCTGACAGGTATTGACGGGAGGTCATGTCGGTAAACTTGCATGCAGTGGGTGTACATAGCACTTTAATCCATGTACAACAAACAATAACTGGCGAAGAATCTTTCGCTATGGCTGCTTAATCTAAGAGATTAACCACCATTTTCTCCTCGCT
The DNA here is from genome assembly GCA_044226285.1 of Chitinophagales bacterium. GTDB lineage: Bacteria > Bacteroidota > Bacteroidia > Chitinophagales > LD1 > CALAYL01. Next base: position 395,148 of record JBGAHI010000001.1, read on the forward strand.
TGAGGCTACTTACACAGCGAGCTAGAAATCAAAAACTAGTGGCTTATTTGAAAGGTGCATCATTCACATCTTTTGAAGACATTTTCGAATGCACGGAATAGTGTGGTGGGTTTCTTAACGCGCATTATTCTCGGCAATTAATAAGGAACTAAGCATGTAGTAGGTCTATCTTCATCTTGTCCGGACGCGGGTTCAAATCCCGCCAGCTCCACTTGGTATTCAGTAATACCAATTAATCTTTCAACTTCAGATAGGCTACGGCAAATACGCCTAGCCAAATCAAACCTTTAATAAGAAAAAACAGGAATCCTGCGATTCCTATTTTTTTTAGGTATGGTGAACTGTTTTTAAGAAAGTTGAACATTGCTTTAAACAATTTTATCGAAGCCTGTATATGGCTGTAATGCCTTTGGAATGTAGATACCATCTTCTTTCTGATGGTTTTCTAAAATACCTGCAACAATTCTTGGTAACGCCATAGCGCTGCCGTTCAACGAGTGACAAAGAATTGTTTTCTTGTTTTCATCGCGATAACGCACTTTCATACGGTTGGTTTGAAAGGTCTCAAAGTTAGATACAGAGCTCACTTCCAGCCAGCGTTGTTGTGCGGTACTGTATACTTCGAAATCATACGTTAAAGCAGAAGAGAAACTCATATCGCCTCCACACAATCGCAAAATTCGGTACGGCAACTCTAATGCTTGCAACAACGATTCTACGTGTGCGCACATACTGTCCAAGGTTTCATATGATTTTGCAGGGTGTTGGATTTGCACAATTTCCACTTTATCGAATTGATGTACACGATTCAATCCGCGCACATCTTTTCCGTAAGAACCTGCTTCCCTTCTGAAACATGGCGAGTAGGCCGTCATTTTAATCGGCAATTGTTTTTCGTCAAAAATTTCATCGCGAACAATATTGGTTACCGGCACTTCGGCTGTTGGAATCAAATACAAATTATCGGCAGTAGCGTAATACATTTGTCCTTCTTTGTCGGGCAACTGACCCGTGCCGAAAGCAGATGCTTCATTCACCATGTGCGGAGGAATTACTTCGTTGTAGCCCGCCTCAATGGCTTTATCCAAGAAAAAAGAAATCAATGCACGTTGTAATTTTGCGCCTTTTCCTTTGTAAACAGGGAATCCTGCACCGGTAATTTTTACGCCTAATTCCAAATCGAACAAATCGTATTTTTTGCCTAACTCCCAGTGTGGCTGGGCATTAGCATGTAATACAGGGATGTCGCCTACTTGTTTGGCTACGATATTATCTTCAGCTGTTTTCCCTTTCGGTACGATATCGCATGGAAGGTTTGGCAATTGCACCAACAAATCGAATTGTTTTTTTTCTGTTTCAGTGAAGCGATTGGTTAACGATGTGCTTTCTTCTTTCAAGCTAATGGTTTCCGCTTTTTTCGCTTCCGCCTCGTCTTTTTTCCCTTCTTTGAACAACACGCCAATTTCTTTCGCAATAGTATTTTCGCGGCTTCTTATATCGTCTAATTGTTTCTGTATGGCTCTTCGCTCTTCATCGGCTTGTAGAATTTCGTCCACCAAATGAAGATCCGAAAAGTTCTTCACGCTCAGTTTCTGTTTCACTAATTCGGGCGACTGGCGGATGATTTGAATTTCTATCATGACTTTTTAAAATTATGCTGCGAAGCTAAAAAAAAGGGAATATTCTTTGTGTATTCGCGCCTTTTCGTGTTCGATTTCTGCGTTAATATTTGGCAAATTGACATTTTGGTCAATTAATTCCTTATTTTTGACACAAAATTAAGAATCATGTTTGGCTTAGGAACACCTGAAATTATAATTATTCTAGTCGTTGTTTTGTTGTTGTTTGGTGGTAAAAAAATACCTGAATTGATGCGAGGCCTTGGACAAGGTGTGCGTGAATTCAATGCTGCTAAAGCCAACATCAAAACAGAAATTGAAGAGGGCATGCGCGAAAAGCCTACCCCTGTTCAACCGACAGAAAAGAAAGAAGAAGCATAACTATTGCTTTTTTAAATCACTTGCCGCGAGTTGTCTCTCGGCATTTTTTATTGTTTCATTTTAATTTATCTCCCTTTATTTCGTGAGTTCATACAACACTATACGCTCCCTTCAAACGGCTTTAACGGCAGGCGAAACCACGGTTTCAGCCATTGTTGATCAATACATCAAAACCATTGATGCGAAAAAGCAGCTCAATGCTTTTTTAGAAGTATTTACGGAAGAAGCACAACAGCGTGCTCTGCAGTTGGATGAAAAAAGAAAATCGGGGCAGCCGTTAGGTAAATTGCACGGTTTAGTGATTGGTATTAAGGATAATATTTGTTATGCCGGACATAAAGTGACCGGTGGCTCTAAGATCTTAGAAAACTTCACTTCGATTTATAGTGCTACAGTGGTAGAGCGATTATTGGCTGAAGATGCCATTATTATTGGGCGTTTGAACTGTGATGAATTTGCAATGGGTTCCAGCAATGAAAATTCTGCCTACGGAAATGTGAAGAACGCATTGGATGAAACCCGTGTACCGGGCGGTTCTTCGGGTGGTTCGGCTGTTGCGGTGCAAGCCGATTTATGTCATGCTACATTGGGCAGTGATACCGGAGGTTCTATTCGTCAGCCTGCATCGTTTTGTGGAGTAGTAGGTGTGAAACCCACGTATGGCTTGGTTTCTCGTTATGGCTTGTTGGCTTATGCTTCATCATTCGATCAAATTGGTACATTGACAAAATCTGTTGAAGATTCGGCTTTGATTTTGGAGGTGATTGCCGGTGCCGATGATTTCGATAGCACCGCTTCACAGAAACCAATCCCTGCTTATGCTTCGCAAACTTTTCCCGGCAAAGCAAAAATTGCTGTATTGAAAAATACAGTGGATCATCCCGGTATTCATGCCGATGTGAAACAAGCAACGGAAACCTTTATTGCCGATTTGAAAGCGAAAGGGCACAGTGTGGAAGAGGTTGCTTTCGATTTAATGGATTATTTGATTCCCACTTATTATGTTTTGACTACAGCTGAAGCTTCGTCAAACTTAGCACGTTACGATGGTGTACATTTTGGGTTCCGTTCACCGAATGCGGTAGATATGGAAACGGTGTACAAAAAATCGCGTAGCGAAGGTTTTGGAAAAGAGGTGAAGAACAGAATTATGTTGGGCACCTTTGTGTTGAGTTCGGGATACTATGATGCGTACTATTCAAGAGCACAAAAAGTGCGTAGAATTTTGAAAGAGCAAATCAGATCCATTTTCAAGGATTACGATTTTATTTTGATGCCCACAGCACCATCAGTTGCTTTCAAAATTGGGGAAAAAACAGACGATCCAATTGCGATGTACTTAGCAGATATATACACGGTTTTGGCCAATTTGGTGGCAATTCCGGGCTTGTCGATTCCGGTGGCGAAAGATGCACAAGGTTTGCCGATTGGCATTCAGTTGATGGCAGATAAACTTGAAGATGGTAAATTGATGGCTTTTGCAAAGGAAATTGGCTTCTAGAAAAATTGCAGAAATCAGATATCTTAAATCAATAAATCTTAAATATCATGGCTTTACCCAACATATTCACTAAAGAAGTTGCCGATAGTTTAATTGCGCGTATTAATACGTTGACACCTGAAAGTAAGGCGCAATGGGGGAAAATGAGTGTTGCTCAAATGTTGGCGCATTGCAATGTAACTTACGAATATGTGTATGAAGATAAATACGCAAAGCCAAATGTTTTCATGCGCTTTATTTTGAAAACATTGGTAAAGAAAACGGTAGTTAGTGAAGAACTGTATAAACACAATAGTAATACCGGCCCCGATTTTATTATCAAAAATGAACCGGAATTTGTTGCTCAAAAAAATCGCTTAATTGGTTTCATTACCAAAACCCAAGAACTTGGCGCTTCCCATTTCGAAGGAAAAGAATCGCATTCCTTTGGTGCGTTAACTGCAACAGAATGGAACAATATGTTTTACAAACATTTGAACCATCACTTGGGGCAGTTTGGTGTGTAAGCCACTGTTTTTATATTGTTTTTCTGTTTTAGGGTATAGCGAATTTTCGACAAACAGTGTTTCAAAAGAGATGATATACTTTTGAAGTTGGTCTTGTTGTTTCTCTTTTCCCTCTAAAAACCCTCCTTTTTTCACAAATTCTGCCAAATCCTTTTAAATTAGCGATTCTCAAAAACCGATGATAACGTATATTAAAGGAAAGCTAGTTGAAAAAACCCCCACAAGTGTTATTCTTGATCGGGACGGTTTCGGCTATTTATTGAAAATTTCACTTAATACGTACTCTGCTATTCAGTCGTTGGAGCATTGTATGCTCTATACTTCGCTGGTGGTGAAGAATGAAAATCAATCGGTTGTAGGTTACGACCTATACGGCTTTGCCACAGAGCAAGAGCGCGACTTGTTCGAACGGATGATTTCAGTTTCAGGCGTAGGTGCATCAACTGCACGTATGATGCTCTCTTCGTTCAAGCCCGATGAGGTGATACAAGCCATTATTTCTGAGAATGAAGGCATGATTCAATCGGTAAAAGGCATTGGTCCGAAGTCGGCTAAACGCATCATTTTAGAGCTGAAAGATAAAGTAGGTAAGCCTTTGGGTGATAATACAGAAATATCTGTGAAAGTCCACAATAATAATCGTGAAGAAGCGTTAAATGCACTCGTTACGCTTGGGTTTGGCAAGCCGGCTATTGAGAAAGTGCTCAATCGGTTGCTGATGGCTAATCCAAGTTTAGGCGTGGAGACATTGATAAAAGAGGGGTTAAAAGTTTTATAACAAAAAAATATTTGCTCATAAGCTACGTGCTGTTTTTGATTTTTTTAGATGACGATTCGACATATTGTAATTAGTAGTTTTGCAGGTTTCACGGTGTTTACAGCGTTGATTGGGTATTCCGGTCAGCGAACGCAAAAGATGCTCTATCCGGTGGCTGCCGAGCCAAGTCCTTTGCCCGATTCCCCTTCCAGCACCCTGAAATACCCGATTAAAGAACACAGTGGAGACCACGTTACCGACAAGCCGAAAGATCCTTTTTATTTGCCGGATCCGTCTAACATCAAAAAAGATGTGGAATACGACCCCACCACAGGCAAATATGTTGTTACCGAAAAAGTGGGCGATCAGAATGTAAAGGAACCCCTTTACCTCACCTACGAGGAATATTTGAAATATACTGAGAAACAAGAACGGGATGCCTATTTCAAAAGCCGTTCGAATGCCGTTCAATTGATTGAGCAGAAAGGTTTGATTCCTTCCGTGGACATGAAAAATCCGATTTTAGATCGTTTGTTTGGCGGTACTAAAATCGAAATTAAACCCCAAGGAAATTTAGAGCTCACCCTTGGCGGAAGTTCACAAAAAATCGATAATCCTAACATTCCGTTGCGTAACAGAAAGACCGGTGGAATGGACTTCGACATGAATATCAACATGAACGTGATTGGTAAGATTGGCGATAAAGTGCAGTTAGGGATTAAGTACAATACGCAATCAGGTTTTGATTTTGATAATCAAGTGAAATTAGGTTGGACGGGCGATGAAGATGATATCGTAAAAGAAATCTCCATTGGAAACGTAAGTCTACCTTTGCCTACGCGATTGATTAGCGGAAGTCAGGCGCTGTTTGGCTTGAAGACTAAATTGCAATTCGGACGATTGACGTGGACGAGCATTATTTCGCAACAGAAATCCAAGCGAGAATCAGTTGTCATTGAAAACGGAACACAACGAACTCCGTTTGAAATTAAAGCCGATCAATACGATGAAAACCGCCACTATTTCTTGGGACAGTATTTCTACAACCAATACGATTATGCGCTTTCAGGCTTACCGATTATTAAATCGGTGAACAACATTACCCGTATGGAGGTTTGGGTAACCAATCGAAACGGTACAACCCAAAACGTACGAGATGTAGTGGCGTTGGCAGATTTAGGTGAAAAAACACCGTATCATTATCCGGCAAATCCTACGGCTGATGACCATGCCAGCAACGATGCAAACAGTTTGTATTATACATTGGTGTCAAGTCCTAATACGCGTTTCATCAATAACACGGTAACCGATTTAACAGCTAAAGTAGGATTGGTGAATGGAGAAGATTTCGAGAAAACCTATGCGAGAAGACTAGCCACTACAGAGTACACATACAACCCACAACTCGGATTTTTATCGTTGAACAGTTCACTCAACCCGAACGAGGTATTGGCTGTGGCCTATCAATACGAGGTAAATGGGAAGATCTATCAGGTAGGAGAATTTGCCGATCAGGTGCCACCGGATTCGAATACAACTAGTAAAGTTTTGTATTTGAAATTGTTGAAAGGAACAACGGTTCGTGTACGCAATCCAATTTGGAATTTGATGATGAAAAACGTCTATTCTTTAGGCGCATTTCAAGTAAGTAATGATGAGTTTCGTTTGGATATTACATACAACGATCCGGGTGGAGGCGAGAAAAGATATATGCCAAAAGGCTGTTTGAAAGGTGTACAGTTGTTGAAAGTGATGAACCTCGATAACGTAAACACCAATAACGATGCACAGCCCGATGGTTTGTTTGACTTTATTCCCGGAGTCACGATTATTCCAACTACAGGGCGTTTAATCTTCCCGGTGAAAGAACCTTTTGGTCAACGTTTGCGCGATAAGTTTACTGAATGCGGATCAGGACAGGTGGCCGATCAATATGTATATGATCAACTCTATGATTCAACAAAATTTGTAGCGCAACAATATCCGGAATACAATCGTTTCGTAATTAAAGGTCAATACAAAGGAACAAACAGTAAGGAGATTTCGTTGGGTGGATTTAATATTCCAAGAGGCTCTGTGGTGGTAACGGCTGGTGGCCAAAAATTAAAAGAAGATGTAGATTTCTCGGTAGATTATTCGTTAGGAAAAGTAACGATTTTGAATCAAGGAATTTTGAATTCCGGACAACAAATCAAAATCGATTACGAGAATAATAATCAATTCGGTTTCCAAGTGAAATCATTGATGGGTACACGTTTGGACTACCGCATCAGCAAAAAGTTCAACATTGGTGCCACGGTGATGCGATTAACGGAAAGGCCGTTCACACAAAAAGTAAATATTGGCGAAGACCCGATTTCGAATACCATTTTCGGAGCAGATATTCGTTACGAAACGGATGCACCTTGGCTGACTAAAGCATTGGATAAATTACCGTTGTATGCAACGAAGGAAATGTCTACCATTTCGGCCTATGGCGAGTTTGCGCACTTAGCACCAAGTCACCAAAAAGCGATTAATGATCAAAACGGAAAAGGGCAAGTTTATGTTGATGATTTTGAAGGCGCCAATTCTTCATACTCCATTAAAGAGCCGGTGACGAATTGGAAGTTAGCGTCAACACCACAAGATGCACCGGGTCCAAACGGAAAAGAATTATTTCCGGAAGCAAAATTTTCAAATGATTTACGCTACGGTTTTAATCGTGCGAAATTAGCTTGGTATAAAATCGATAATACTTTTTATTCTACCGGAACACTTACTCCACAAGTGTTTAAAGACAATCCGGGTTTGCTGAATGATCCTTATGTACGCATTGTTAAGCAAAGCGAGGTCTTCCCGAATCGTCCGAATCAGAACGCTATTGACAACAATATTTATACACTTGATTTAGCCTTCTTCCCGAAAGAAAGAGGTCCGTATAACTACGAAGATAAGTTAGGCATTACTCCGGGCGTATCGATGGGTGTGAATCCGGATGGAAGTTTGAAAGACCCGGAAACACGATGGGGTGGTATTATGCGCTCGTTGGAGAATACGGATTTGGAAGCAAACAATACCGAATTTGTTGAGTTTTGGATGATGGATCCGTTTGCTAAGAGTCCGACCAGCTCCGGAGGTAAGTTGTATTTGAACTTGGGTAATGTATCGGAAGATATTTTGCGCGATTCGCGAATGCAATTTGAAAATGGATTAAGCAATGATAAAACAAGCACCGATTCAACTAATTGGGGAAGAGTACCTAAGATAGCGCCTCTAGTGAATGCCTTTGATAACGATCCTGCTAAACGCCCCGAGCAAGATAAAGGACTAGACGGGATGAGTAATGCAGAGGAAACGGAACGATATACCTCTACTTTCTTGGCCAATGTTGGCGGTTTCATGTTGCCCGGAGCTTCGCAAAAATTGATAGAAGATCCATCCTCCGATAACTATCAGTATTATTTAGACGATGCTATAAAATCGGAGCCATCTATTTTACAACGTTATAAAAATTACAACAATCACGAAGCTAATTCACCGGTTCAAAGCGGTAACTCTCAGTTAACGAATTCTGGTTCATCTATTCCGGATGTTGAGGATTTGAACCGTGATAACACGTTGAACGAAACAGAAGCCTATTATCAATATCGAGTAGATATGTTGCCGGGCATGGATGAGTCGAACAACAAGTATATCATTTCGCATGTGGATGTTCCTGCTGCGTCAGGTGTTCCTGCCGGAAAGTGGTTGCAATTCAGAATTCCAATTCGCGAATACGATAACCGCGTTGGGAATATTCCGGATTTTAAATCCATTCAGTTTATGCGAATGTTTGTGCATGGCTGGAGCGATAGTGTGGTGTTGCGTTTCGCCACTTTAGATTTAGTGCGTAACCAGTGGAGAGCATACAATTTGCCCATTGATCCGGGTTCCGATAATACTCCGATTGATCCGGAAAGTCAGACACGTTTCAGTGTAACGAAAGTGAGCATTGAAGAGAATAGCTCGAAGAGCCCGGTGAATTACGTTTTACCTCCAAATATTGAGCGAACACAAACGATAGGAACTCAAACTAATCAGTTTGTTGCACAAAACGAGCAAGCTATGGCATTGAATGTTTGCGGTTTGGAAGACGGAAAATCAAAAGCTGTTTTCAAAAATTTGACATTGGATGTGAGAAGATACAAACGTTTGAAAATGTTTGTTCACGCCAATCGTAAAGAAGGTGCCATTCCGGTGAAAGACAAAGAGGTAACCGCTTTCGTACGTTTAGGAACCGACTTTAAAGACAACTATTATCAGTATGAGATTCCGTTGAAAATGACGGCAGACGGTTCTGTGTACAGTAATGATGTTACAGCAGACAGAGATTCTGTTTGGCCGGAAAGCAATACCGTAGATATTTCGTTGGAAGAGTTAGTGAATTTGAAGTTAGCCCGAAATGCACAAGACGGCTACCCAAAAACAGTTCCTTATACTATCACGTCAAACGGCCGTATTTTAACCATTGTAGGTAATCCGGATTTGGGGAGTGTGAAGACCGTGATGTTAGGTATCAAGAACCCACTGCGTGGGGATGCGAATAATCCGTTACCGCAAAGTGATGATGGTCAATCGAAATGTGTGGAAGTGTGGTTCAACGAATTACGCTTGAGTGATTTTGATGAACGTGGCGGTTCTGCAGCCTTAGCGGAGGTGGCAATTAAATTGGCCGATTTCGGTAAGTTGAATGTTTCCGGAAGTATGCATACCAGAGGGTTTGGACAAATCGAACAGAAAATTGATAAACGTTATAAGGATAACATGTATCAATATTCGGTGTCTTCGAATTTGGAGTTAGGAAAATTATTGCCGGAGAAGGCCGGTATTCGTATTCCGTTCTATGGAGGAATTAGTCAGATTTTCAGCACACCTGAATTTGATCCGTATCAATTGGACGTAAGTTCGAAAAATATGATATCGAGCGTGAAAGCCAAGTATGGTGGAGATTCTGCTAAACATTACTTAAGTCAGATTCAAACCATTACTACTCGTAGAGGATACAATTTTTCAGGTGTTCGATTTATGCCTAAATTGAAAGCTACGAGTCCGCAAATTTGGGATCCGGGTAATTTTGCATTCACTTATTCATTTAATGAATTGCTGTTTACTGATCCATTTATCGAAAAGAATTCGAAAAAAGATTATTACGGACAAATTACATGGAATTATGCGCCACAAGCTAAAGAGTATACGCCTTTCAAGAAATTGATTAAATCAAAATCGAAGTGGTTAGATATCATTCGCGATTTCAATGTCAATTTGATGCCGGCAACATTGAGCTTCAATACCGATATGAGTCGACAGTTTGGTGTAATTAAGCTCCGTGCGTTAGGCGATAACGATTATGCGGTTCCTACTACCTACAATAAATATTTCAAATGGAATCGATCTTACATCTTTAAATACAATCCATTTAAATCGTTAAGCATTGACTATGCCGCTAATAATCAATCTAGAATTGATGAGCCGGATGGTGCCATTGATACAAAAGCGGAGAAGGATATTATATGGAGTAACATCGGAAAAGGAGGCCGTAATACGAATTACAATCAAACGTTTAATGTGGGTTACACATTACCTATCAATAAAATTCCATTGTTTGATTTCATTACCGCCAATGTGAGCTACAACACCGGTTATGCGTGGACTGCTTCACCACAAGTTCGCGATTCTGCTACCAATGGTTTTAAAGCAAATCCGCTAGGTAATTTGATAACAAATAATCAAGCCGATAAAGCGAAAGTAGATTTCAACTTCAAAAAGATCTACGACAAGGTTCCTTTTTTAAAAACGTATAGTACACCTAGTCAAAATCCCGGAGATAAAAAAGAGAACCAGAAGAAGCGAGAAGCAGTGCGAAAAGCGCGTGAGAAAATCAGCGAAGACATCGATAAGTTAAAAGAGAAACGTGATAAACTGAAAGCAGATTTAGTATCTACTAAGAATGATGTTAAGTTGACAGATTCTGTGCGTGCAGTGAAGATTAAGCAAATCAAGAAGGACATTAAAGCGGTGAAAGGTCAGATTCGTCAGAAACGTAAAGACTACAACGCGAAACAGATGCCACCGGATCCGTTTATCTCTATTGTGATGCGACCGTTACTTTCATTGCGAAAAATCTCTGTAGAATACAAAGAAACGAAGAGTACCACGTTACCCGGATTTATGCCTTCTAGCCAAATACTAGGAAACGATATTAAACAAAGTGCTCCTGGTTATGGATTTGCCTTTGGTGCGCAGCCTGGCGATAAGTTTTTCTTTGGGGCTGATAATAAATCGAGAGAACAATGGCTAGATCGAGCTGCCGATAAAGGATGGATAACAGGCGATACGTTGTTGAATCAGAAATTTATTCAAACACGGCAAAGTAGATTAGATGTTACTGCAAACTTCGAACCTTTCCCTGATTTAAAGGTGGATTTGAATATGTTCCGCGAGTTTACGGATAACCACAGCGAGTTCTTTAAAAAGGTGAGCGCAAATGGCGATTGGGAACACTTGAATCCGGTGGAAATGGGCTCATACAGCATTTCTTATGTGCCGGTGAATACATTCTTTAAGCCAATAGGGAAAGATGGTTCTTCAGAAACTTACAATCAGTTCTTGAAAAACAGAGAAGTCTTCTCGGAGCGATTGGCGAAAGCGAATCCAAATTCGAATCCAAGTGATTATTACTATAATCCGAGCGACAGTACGACCAATCCAAATTACAAAGATGGTTATGGCCCGAAATCACAAGAGGTATTGATTCCTGCATTCTTGAGTGCCTATTCCGGGAAAGATCCGAATAAATACAAGCTTGGGTTGTTTAGTCAGATTCCATTGCCTAACTGGAGAATATCGTACAATGGATTGTCGAAAATCAAATGGCTGCAACCGGTGTTTACTTCAATTTCGTTGACCCACGGTTATAACTCTACCATGACCATTAATAGCTTCCAAACGAATTTGAATGCAGAAATCGATGCGAATGGAAACACCGTAAAGAAAGACTCGCTGAGTGGTAACTTCTTTGCCAATTATGCCATTCCAAGCGTTATTGTGAATGAGCAATTTTCTCCATTAATTGGTGTGGACATCACGTTTAAAAACAATATCCTTGTGCGTTTTGATTACAAAAAATCACGAACACTCACCATGAGTTTCAGTGATTACCAAATGATTGAAAATAAATCGACAACAATCACTGCGGGACTTGGCTATACGATTCGTGGATTAAAAATGCCATTTAAGATAAAGGGCAAAAAGCCACGATTGGATAATGATTTGAAATTTAAGTGTGATGTGTCTTATCGTGATGGAGTAATTATCAATCACCGTGTGGATCAGTTTACACCACAGATTACAAGCGGTTCAACGAATATTACAGTGAGCCCGTCTATTGATTATGTCATCAACAATAGAATCAATGTTCGATTGTTTGTGGATTACAACAAAACCATTCCTCGTATTTCTACCGGGTATCCTACCACTAATGTGAAAGGGGGATTGCAATTGCGTTTATCGTTAGCTCAATAAGTAGCGCTTAAACTTAATCAAGGCAAGGCAACAGAAGTGCTTTCAAGCTTAGTTTTTATACGTTGCATTAGCGTTTTTGACAATCCTTTGCTTTGTAAGTTTAGCTTAGAATTGTTTGTTTCCCAAACAACTAATTGTTGTGATTTTACTGTGCCATTTTCTTGGATAATGTAGTTGTTGCTGAAGTGTAACGCAAAGCTGGAGAGGCTTTGATAAATATGTTGTAATTACTCAAATTGCTGATACATTCAATAACAAATGGGTTACTTCAAGGTTCTAATTTATTCCAATTAGCAATCTGTTTTAAAGCTTTTTGATGATAATGCCTAATCTAATTGAGGCAATAAAAAAGCCCACTCGTTTGAGTGGGCTTTTTTATAAAACTAAGCTAAATTATTTTTTAGCCGGTTGTCCTTTTGTAGACTTGCCTTTAGACTCCGTTTTGGCAGGAGCTGTTTTCGCAGGCTCAGATTTTGCCGGTGTTGCTGCCGGTGCCGGTGTAGGCGTTACAGTTCCAGAAGTTGGAGCTGCTTCATCAAGCACAGTTCCTGAAATTTTCAATGTTTCGTTCGCTTGTTTAGCGTTAGAAGAAACACTTACTGTTTTAGTGAACGGACCAACACGGTTAATATCGTAGTGGACTTTGATTGTTCCTGATTTTCCAGGCAAGATTGGTTCAGTAGGACATGTTGGAACCGTACAACCACAACTTCCTCTACAAGAAGATAAGATAAGTGGTGATTTTCCAACGTTAGTGAATTTGAATTCGCGAGTTGCGCTACTTTCATCTCCTTTTTTCACGTTACCGTAATCAATGGCAGTAGACTCCCACTTAATATCTGCCGCGTTTGGATCCGGAGCAGTAGCTGGAGCATCCTGAGCGTTCATAGCTGCTGAAAAACCAGCGAAAGCTACAATCATCATAATTTTTTTCATTGTTCTTGTTGTTTAATTTTTTGATACAAATTGTTCTCGAATTGCTTAAAACAAATCTAATGCCTTTTTTGATTAAGTCAATGTACCAAGCCTTTAGCTTTTACAACCTTTAACAACTACTTAGCTTAAAAATAGCTTAAAACGGGAATGCCTATAGAGAGGGGTGAATTAAATGCAAGTTGGGGAATAAGTGGCTTTCGTTGAAAATGAGTGAAATGAAAAAACTTTGGAAACTTTCGAGAAAAAATTTGTTTCCTAAGTTTTTTTGCCCTTATATTCGCCCCGCAAATGACAATAGAACAACAAATACTGGCAAAGTCTACAGAGTTATTCATCAAATACGGATTGAAAAACCTGACTATGGATGAAATTGCTCGAGAATTGGGAATGTCGAAGAAAACCATCTACCAGTATTGTGAAAACAAAGCTGACTTGATTGAGAAATCGATGCGTGCACACATCAAAAAGGAAGAGTGTGACTTGATGTTGATAGAAGGCAAAGCCAAAAATGCAATTGACGAAACATTATTGATGTTTGAGTATATCATGGATCATATCCGGGGTGTAAGCGGCAATATGATATATGAAATGCAAAAGTATTACCCTAAAGCATATGCATTGTTTAATGAATATACGGAGTGTCAGATTCAAACAAAAATCAGTAAGAACCTAGAGCGGGGTATCGCAGAAGGGTTTTACAGAGCTGATATGAATGCAGATATCGTTTCTAAAATTTATATATCGGCAGTAGTGTTTTTGTTCGATCAAAAATTGTTTCCGGTAAAGCAATATGCATTCCCTGATTTGTATCGTGAGTTTATGACGTACCATTTGCACGGAATATTATCGGTAAAGGGATTGAAATATGTAGAACAAAAAAAATTGGTAAAAAAATAATCAGCGTATTATGTTAGAAATAAAGAACACGTTTTTAGTGAAAAGAATTTTAGTAGCGAACTTGGCTGTGTTTGCACTCTTTTCAGCCTATGCACAGCAACAGCCTCTCAAAACGTTCAGCTTAAAGGATGCAGAAGAGTATGCTTTGCAAAACAAATCGGAAGCGAAAAATGCACAACTAGGCATAGATGAAGCCAAAGCGCGTAATTGGGAAATTATCGCCACAGGTTTGCCGGTAGTGAGTGGTAGTGCTGATTATACTTATTACTTTAAGCGTCCGGAATCACCTGCTTTATCTAAGTTTTTTTCTGATCCTAAGAGTACAACTAACCAAATTTATGGTGTGCTCGCGCAAAAATACCCGGCTGAAATTGGTCCTATATTAGCTGAAGCTGCCAAAAACTCAGGTCCTATTTCCTTCGTTCTTCCCCACAGTTTACAAGCCGGAGTTCAAGTATCAGAGTTGTTGTTTGACGGTCGTTACATGGTCGGATTAAAAGCCACCAAAGACTTTATGAAAGCCGCATTGCTTTCTAAAAATGTATCTGACCAAGATATTCGTTATAGTGTTCGAAAAGCTTATTATCAGGCACAAGCTGCCCAGCAGGCAATAAGTTTATTGCATGATAATGAATTGGTACTTGAAAAGTTGGTGTCGGATAATCGTGAAGTGTACAAGGCTGGTTTTATAGAAGAGTTAGATGTGAATCGGTTGGATTTGATTTTAATAAATCTGAAAAGTCAGATTCAAACGCAAGAACAATTGGCAGAGGTGGCCTTAGCCAATCTTAAGTTTCAAATGGGACTTTCGGTTTCTGATCAAATTGTTTTAACCGATAAGCTAGAATCGCTACGGGAAAAAATTGGTCCGGCAGCTCTAACATTCAGTCCAAACCAGCGTCCTGAATATGATTTATTGGAAACTGTGATGCGTATCAAAGGTCACGATACAAAGCAACGAGCTGCAGGATATATGCCGACATTAGCAGCGTTCTTGAGTTATGGAGGAGGTTCGCAGACCGATAAGTTTGTAGATATTTTTAAGAAAGATGCCACAACCGGAAAGAATAATTGGTTTCAACAAGGCTTAGTAGGTTTATCGTTGAAAGTGCCAATCTTTGATTCGGGGCAACGCAATGCGCAAGTGAAGCAAGGAAAAATTGCAGAAGCTAAAGCGAAGAATGATTTTGATAATTTCCTAAAAGGTGTGGAGTTGCAATTGCAAGTATCTCAGACCAATTTCAATGCATCGTTACGCGAGGAGTTGAATGCAAAACGATCATTAGAATTGAGTGAGAAAATTTACAACAAAAGTCGTGTGAAATTCAAGGAAGGTGTGGGTTCTAGCTTCGAGCTCGCACAGGCTGAGCAAGAATTCATTACTAACCAATTGAAAAAAATCAACAACACATTGAGCGTGTTGACTACTAAAGCCGATTTAGACAAAGCGCAAGGAATTAAATAAGAAAACACAATCGAAGAATATTAAAACAATCAATATGAATAAAGTAAAGTTTTTAGCATTAGCCATCATCGTAGGAGCAGTTATGGTTTCGTGTGGTGGAAAGAAATACAAAGAAGATTTGTCGGGTAAACGTGAAGAATTGGATGATTTGAAAAAAGACAACCAAACTATTCAAGCACGAATCGCAAAATTGGAATCTGAAATTGCGAAACTAGATCCTGCTGCTGCTAGCCAAGGTAAAGCAAAACGAATAGGTATCGATACAGTGACTACATCTGATTTTAAGCATTACATAGAGATTCAAGGATCGGTAGATGCATTAGAAAATAACTTAGCGTTACAACAAATTCCGGGAATGGTTACCGCCATTTATGTGAAAGAAGGCGATCGCGTAGCTAAAGGACAGGTATTGTTTGCCACTGATGCCAGTACTTATGAAAAGCAAATGGAAGTAGTAGAATCGCAATACGATTTGGCTAAAACAGCTTTCGAAAAACAAAAGAAATTGTGGGATCAAAATATTGGAAGTGAGTTGCAATATTTGCAAGCGAAGACCGGCAAGGAAACATTAGAAAAACAAATGGGTAACTTACGTGCAGCTTTAGAAATGACAAAGTGTAAATCGCCTATTAATGGAACAGTAGATGAGGTGCGTGTGAAATTGGGTGATATGGCAGCTCCTAGCCAATTGATGCCTGGTATTCGTGTGGTTAACTTTTCGAATTTAGTAGTGAAAGCAAAATTATCTGATTCGCAAATCGGAAAAGTAAAAGAAGGCGATAAAGTAAAAGTGAGCTTCCCTGACATCAACAAAACCATTGATGCTACTGTATCTCACGTGGGGCAAACGGTAGATAAACAAACGCGTACGTTTAACGTAGAGGTTCGCTTAAGCAATCCATCAAGCGAATATAAAGCGAATATGATTACGAAATTGATGATTAATGACGACACCGAAAAAGCTGTTATAGTTATTCCTGAAAACGTAGTACAGCGTTCAGAGATGGGCGAATATGTACTAGTTGCCGAGAACGGAAGAGCAGTAAAGAAAACGGTTAAAACAGGTATGTCTTATGACGGGAAAATTGTTGTAACAGAAGGTTTAACGGTAGGTGATAAGTTAATCACATTTGGCTATACTGAAGTGGTAGACGGACAGAAAGTAGAATTCTAAAACAAAAGGGAGAGTTGCGCTTGCGCATTTTTTCGTAAAGAAAAATTGAAGTATGAATTTAGATCGATTAAAGGAATTGAAGTTTACGGCATGGTGTGTCGAAAACAGAACTAGTGTGTACATTTTCACTATTCTGATCTCTGTTGTTGGAGCCATGATTTATAAAAACCTACCCAAAGAATTGTTCCCCGATGTAGTAGTGCCAACTATTACGGTAGCTACTATTTATCCCGGTGCAACACCTTCAGATATTGAGAACTTAGTGACCAAACCATTGGAGAAACAAATCAAATCTATCAATGGTATTAAGAAAATAACAAGTAACTCGATGTCTGATTTCTGTTTAATCACAGCAGAATTCAACACGGATCAAGATGCTAAAGTTTGTAAGCAAAAAGTTACAGATGCTGTAGATAAAGGGAAAAAGGATTTGCCAAGCGATTTGAAGAACGATCCGCAAATTCAAGAGTTTGATATCTCGGAAATGCCGATTATGAATATCAACCTTGCAGGAGATATTCCCTTACAGCAATTGAAAAAATATGCAGAGGATTTACAAGATAAAATTGAATCGCAAAAAGAGATTACGCGTGTTGATATTATCGGAGGTTATGAGCGTGAAATTCAGGTGAATGTTGATTTGTATAAAATGACAGCATCCGGAATCACACTCATGGATATTGAAAATGCCATCTCTCGTGAAAATCTAAACGTATCAGGCGGTGAACTTCGTGTGGGTGACGTGCGAAGAAATCTACGTGTAACCGGTGAGTTTAGCGATCCAAAAGACATTGGAAACATTGTAGTACGTTCCTTCACGGGGAATCCGGTATTCATCAAAGATATCGCTGAGATTCGCGATGGCGCAAAAGATAAACAAGATTTTGCGCGTTTGGATAACAAGACTGTTGTTACTCTGAATGTAATAAAACGTAGTGGAGAGAACCTTTTGGACGCTACCGATAAAATTTATGAAACGCTCGATGATTATCAAGCGAATCGTTTCCCTAAAGGCGTAAAAGTACAAGTAACGGGAGACACATCAGATAACACAAGAATTCAATTGCACGATTTGGTGAATACAGTAATCATCGGATTTGTGTTAGTAGTTTTTGTGTTGATGTTCTTCATGGGCTTCCAAAATGCATTCTTTGTGGGATTGGCAGTGCCGTTATCTTGTTTGATTGCCTTCTTGTTGATGCCGGGATTAGGTTTAACGATGAACGTTATCGTTTTGTTTGCATTACTTTTGGCATTGGGAATCATTGTAGATGATGCCATCGTGGTGATAGAAAATACACACCGAATCTTCCACCAACATCCTGAATTTACTATTATACAAGCTGCGAAATATGCAGCAGGTGAGGTGTTCATCCCAGTATTAGCGGGAACGCTAACAACATTAGCTCCATTCTTCCCGTTATTATTCTGGCCTGGTGTTGTTGGTAAATTTATGAAAAACTTACCGCTCACATTGATTATTACTTTAGGTGCATCATTGTTTGTGGCCTTTGTGATAAATCCTGTATTTGCTGTAACATTCATGAAGCGCGAAGACGATACGCATGTGGTAACACTTAAAGATGTTCGCATTTGGTTTGTAGTATTTGTTGCCACTGCAGTTGGCGGATATGCCACACATCACTTTGGAATAGCTAACTTCTCGGTGTTCTCTGCTTTGATGTTATTGTTGTATGTGTTTGTATTGCAGTTTGCGATTACTGCTTTCCAAGAAAAAGTATGGCCGAAATTTTTGAATGGATACAAAACATTTTTGCGAAAACTAATTCACGGTAATGCTCCAATCTATGTGCCTATTGTAACATTCGGCTTGCTTTTATTGAGTATTGCGGTTTTGATATTAACGAAACCACAAGTAGAATTCTTCCCGAATTCAGAGCCTAACTTTGCATATGTATATTGCAAGTTACCTATGGGTACAGATGCAATTGTAACGGATTCAGTAACTAAGATTATCGAGAAGCGTGTATATAAAGTACTAGGTGCAAATAATCCTGATGTAACTTCTGTTATCACTAACGTTGGATTAGGTGCCGGGGATCCGCAAAATCCGGATAAAGTAGCTACACCATTCAAGAGTAAAGTAACGGTGGCATTCAAACGTTTTGCCGATAGAAAAGATCCTGAAACATCTAAGTTGTTGAAAAAGTTGCAAGATGAATTTAAAGATGGTGTAGCCGGAGCTGATATATCGGTGGAAAAAGAGCGAAATGGTCCACCGGTTGGAAAGCCTATCAATATTGAGATTACGGGCGATGACTTTGAAGTGTTGTCGGCTTTGTCGCAAAAAGTGAAAAACGAAATCGACAAATCGGGTATCAAAGGAATTAACGAATTGAAGTCAGATTTACAATTATCAAAACCGGAAATCAGTTTGGATATTGATCGTGAAAAAATGAACCGGGAAGGTATTTCGTTGGGCCAAGTGGCTGTGGAATTACGTTCTGCCTTATTTGGAAAAGAAGTGTCGAAATTCCGCGATGCTAATGATGATGCACCTATTCAATTGCGTTTACAAGAGAAGTACAGAACGAAAGTAGACGATTTGATGAATTTGAATATTTCATACATGGACTTCTCTACCGGATCATTCCGTCAGGTGCCGATTTCATCTATTGCTACATTGCGTTATACAACTTCATTTAATCAAATCAACCGTAAAAATCAGCGAAGAGTGGCTACACTAGCTTCAGATTTAGCGGAGGGTTATTCTGCCAATCAAGTGGTGCCTGATGTAGAAAAAATCATCAGCAATATCGATAAACCGGAAGGCTATGATATTGTAATGACAGGAGAACAAGAGCAACAAAAAGAGACTGGCGATTTCTTGGCTAAGGCTTTCGGCATTGCTTTGGCATTGATGATTATGATTATGGTAACACAGTTCAACTCGTTAGCTAAACCATTAATTATTGCAGGCTCTGTATTGTTCAGTTTGATTGGTGTATTCTTTGGTAATGCACTTTTCGGAATGAAGGTGTCGGTGGTAATGACAGGGGTAGGGTTCTTCTCGTTGGCAGGTATTGTTATTCGAAACGGGATTTTGTTGATTGAGTTCATTGATGAGTTACGCGCACGTGGCAAGAATGTAGAAGACGCCATTGTGGAAGGAGGTGCTACGCGTATTACTCCGGTGATACTTACCGCTATGTCGGCAATCCTTGGTTTGATTCCGCTAGCTATTGGCTTGAATATCGATTTTGAGACACTATTTAGCGAGTTTAATCCGCACTTCTATATTGGAGGCGATAACGTTTCGTTCTGGGGGCCATTGGCCTGGACAATGATATACGGATTGGTTGTTGCTACATTCTTAACATTGCTCGTTGTACCATCCATTTATATGTTGGGTGTACGTGTAAAAAATGGAGTAAGAGGTTGGTTTTAGAGTAAGTCGCTAGAAGCTAGTCTCTAGAAAAGGAAAAGCAGAATAAACATTGTTTATTCTGCTTTTCCTTTTTATATCCCTTTCGTAATTAGTTTTACTTTAACTCCTCCTTCAAAAATCTTGCAGTATGGCTTTCTTTGTTTTTAGCCACTTCTTTTGGAGTGCCTTGTGCAACAATGTTTCCTCCGCCATTTCCGCCTTCTAAGCCAATATCAATCACATAGTCGGAAACCTTTACCACATCCATATTGTGTTCGATAATCAATACGGTATTGCCTTTGTTCACTAGGCGATTGATTACACCCAGTAACACTCTGATATCATCAAAGTGCAAACCGGTAGTAGGTTCATCTAAAATATAAAAGGTGTTGCCGGTATCTTTTTTCGATAATTCGGCAGCTAACTTCACACGTTGTGCTTCACCACCGGAAAGGGTTGTAGACGATTGTCCCAAACGGATATAGCCCAGCCCCACATCGTTCAATGTTTTTACTTTTGGATGAATCGATGGAATATTTTCAAAGAAAGGTAATGCATCTTCGACAGTCATGTTCAACACATCGTTGATGGATTTACCTTTGTAGCGCACTTCCAATGTTTCGCGGTTGTAACGTTTGCCTTGACATTTCTCACACACCACTTCTACATCGGGCAAGAAATTCATTTCAATCATTTTCATTCCACCGCCTTGACATTCCTCGCATCTACCTCCTTTTACGTTAAACGAAAATCTACCCGGCTGATAACCTCTGATTTTTGCTTCGGGTAATTGCGCAAACAATTTTCGAATCTCATCAAACATTTTGATGTAGGTAGAAGGGTTGGAACGTGGTGTTCTTCCGATAGGTGTTTGATCAATTTCAATGACTTTGTCGATATGCTCCAAGCCCTTCACTTCCTTGTAGGGCAAAGGTTTCATGTTGCTTCTGTAGAAATGCTTCGACAGAATAGGGTACAATGTTTGTGTAATCAATGACGATTTTCCACTGCCCGAAACACCTGTTACACAAATCAATTTTCCTAAAGGAAATTTCACATGTAGGTTCTTCAAGTTATGTCCTTTCGCACCAACAATTTCTAGGAATTTTCCGTTGCCTTCGCGATAACTTTTTGGCACTTCAATACTCACTTTATTGTTCAGATACTTTGCAGTAGTGGTATTGTTTTTCTTGAATTCAGCCGGTGTGCCTTGTGCGATAATTCTACCACCATGTTCGCCTGCACCGGGCCCAATGTCAATAATATAGTCGCTTTCCAGCATGATGTCTTTATCGTGCTCTACAACTAACACGGTATTCGGTGCATCACTCAATTTGCGCAACGCTTTAATCAATTGATGGTTATCGCGTTGATGTAAACCAATACTCGGCTCATCTAAAATGTAGGTGATACCCGAAAGTTGTGAACCGATTTGCGTAGCTAAACGAATTCGCTGCGATTCACCACCCGATAGGGATTTAGCCGGTCGGTTCAACGATAAATAATTCAAGCCCACATCCAAAATGAACTGAATTCGTGAACGAATTTCTTTCAATAATTCTCGGGCAATAGTGAGCTGTCTTTCAGAAAGACGACCGTCCAATGTTTCAAACCAATTGGCTAATTGCACGATGTCCATAGCCGCTAACTCACCAATATTTTTTTCATCAATTTTGAAGAACAACGATTCTTTGCGCAAACGTGTGCCCTTACAATCTTCGCAAGGCATAGCGTCCATAAAACCTTCTGCCCAATTGCGGATACCATCGCTGGAAGTTGCACGAAAACAGCGTTTCAGCATACCTACTAAGCCTCCCTTTTTGATGGTGTACCAACGATCGTCAAAATCGTGAATTTCAATTTCCTCCTCTATTGTTTCTTCCGTTCCGTTTCCGTAAAGAATATAATTCAATGCCTCTTTCGGAATTTTTGCAATAGGTGTTGTAAGCGAAAATTTATATTTCTTGGCAATTTCATTCAGTTCTTTGAAGATGAAATTATCTCTTGTTTCACCGAAGGGCAACACTCCACCCTTAGCAATAGAAACACTTTCATCGGGGATGATAGTTTCTCGACTTACTTCGTAAGTAACACCAAGGCCGTTGCATTTCGGACAAGCACCATAAGGCGAGTTGAACGAAAATGTATTCGGTGATGGCTCTTCGTACGAAATGCCTGATTCGGGGCACATTAAAAATTTAGAAAAGAAAAAAGTTTTATCGGTATCGGTATCCAACAACATGATAAGGCCTTTACCTTGCTTTAAACCGAGTTGTAATGAGGCACGCAGACGGTCCTTATTCTTTTCGTTCACCGTCATGGTGTCTATAATCAACTCAATGTCGTGAATCACAAAACGATCGAGTTGCATTTTCGGCTTGATGTCCACAATTTCCCCATCCACTCGAATCTTCAAATAGCCTTGTTTTCGAACACTTTCAAACAATTCGCGGTAGTGGCCTTTTCGTCCGCGTACCAAAGGCGCTAGTACTAATAGCTTCTTTCCGTTTTGATGTTGCAACAAATTTTCGAGCATTTGTTCTTCCGTGAACCGTACCATTTTTTTGCCGGTGTTGTACGAAAAAGCATCAGCCGTACGCGCATAGAGCAAACGTAAGAAATCGTAAATTTCAGTAACCGTGCCCACTGTAGAGCGGGGGTTGCGGTTGGTTGATTTTTGTTCGATAGAAATAACAGGTGATAGTCCGGTGATTTTATCTACATCGGGGCGTTCCAAACCACCAATAAACTGGCGCGCATATGCAGAAAAGCTTTCCAAATATCTTCGTTGTCCTTCGGCATAAATAGTGTCGAAAGCTAGCGATGATTTTCCGCTACCACTCAAGCCGGTAATCACCACCAGTTTGTTGCGGGGGATGCTCACGTCAATATCTTTCAGGTTATGCACCCGAGCGCCAAACACATCAATAAAATCGGGTTCTAAAACTTCTTTACTCATCTTTTTTGCGAATCTGCAAAGCTAATTTTTTACTGCGTCAAAAGTTGAATGGAGCTAAATAAAAAAGATATATTTAGTTAAAGCATTTGAATATGAAAAACAGAAACGTGTTAATTACGGGCGGAAATGCCGGTATTGGTTTGGCTACAGCTATTGCCATGGCTAAACAAGGAGCAAATGTATATATCGTTTCTCGGAATCAAGAAAAGGCAGAAACAGCTGTGAAACAGATTAATACTGAATCCGGAAATAGTAAAGCCGACTATTTTATAGCGAATTTATCTTCACAGTCGTCTATTCGCCAATTGGCAGAGGCTGTTAAAGCTAAATTGCCTGTTTTGGATGTGCTGATTAACAATGCCGGTGGAGTTTTCCCAACATTTATGAAATCGGAAGATGGCTTGGAAATGACCATTGCCACTAACCACTTTGCTTACTTTTTACTGACGAATTTGCTCTTGGACACTATAAAAAAATCAGATTATGCACGTATCGTGAATGTGTCGTCAAATTCGCATTATAAAGGCAAAATAGATTTCGATTCGTTTACAGCTGATAAGGGTTATTTTATTATGAAAGCTTATGAGCAAAGTAAGTTAGCGAATGTGCTGTTCACACAAGAATTGGCGGAACGCTTGCAAGACTCACATGTTACTGTGAATGCGCTGCATCCCGGTTTTGTGAAAACGGATATCGGCACCAAAGGCACACAGTGGTATGCGAGTTGGATTTGGACGATGATGGCGCGCATTGGCGCTATTTCGGTGGAAGAAGGTGCTAAAACCTCTATCTATTTAGCTTCTTCTGATGAAGTGAAAAATGTGAGCGGTAAATATTTTGATAAATGTAGTACTCGAGAACCGAATCCATTGGCCGGAGATATGGCTTTGCAAAAGAAATTGTGGGCAGAGAGTGAGCGGTGGTGTGGGCTTTGATCTAAAACAAAACAGGCCAACTCTTTCGAATTGGCCTGTTTGCTATTTGAGTTTCAGTAATTAACCTGCAACTACTTCAAAAGCTACAGTTACTTTGTGTTCTTTTCCAAGGCCAACTTCTGCAGTATAGTCTCCTAAGTTTTTCACTTCACCTTCAACGATAGTGATTTTTTTACGATCTACTTCGATGTTAGCTGTTTTGCGAATCGCGTCAGCAACATGGTATCCGGTAACACTTCCGAAGATTTTTCCGCTTGTTCCGGCTTTCGCTTCGATAGTTAATTTCACGCCTTCCAATCTTGCTTTCACATCACCGATTTGAGCTACTAATTTCGCTTCTTTTTTCTCGGCAACTTTCAATCTTTCTGCCAATAAGCGTTGGTTAGTGCTGTTGTTAGCAACTGCATAACCTTCTGGCAAAAGGTAATTCAAGGCATATCCCGGCTTCACATTTACTGTTTCGTCAGCATAACCCAATTTCTCTACGTCTTTTATTAAGATAACTTCCATGATTTCTTCGTTTTAATTATTTCAACAAATCGGTTACGAATGGCATCAATGACAAGTGTCTAGCACGTTTAACGGCTTGTGCAATTTTTCGTTGATACTTTAATGAGTTTCCTGTTAATCTTCTTGGAAGAATTTTTCCTTGCTCGTTCACGAACGTCAACAAGAATTCAGGATCTTTATAGTCGATATAACGAATGTTGTTCTTTTTAAATCGACAGTATTTTTTCTTAGTGCTACCAAGCTTTGTGGCAGTTAAGTATTTAATTTGATCAGATGCTTTGCTCATTAGTCATTCGATTTTTTAGGTGAACTAACTTTTCTTCCTTTAGAGCCTTTCGATTCTTTACGCGACTCGTTGTATGCAATTGCATATTTATCGAGTTTTACCGTTAAGTAACGGAAAACGTTCTCGTCTCGTCTGTAAGCAATTTCCAAAGTGGCAATAGCTTTTGCAGGAGCTTTGAACTCGATGTGGTGATAAATACCCGTTGTTTTCTTATTAATAGGATAAACAAGGTTTTTTAATCCCCAGTGGTCCTGGCGGATTACTTCTGCTCCCTGGGCTTTCAGCAAGTCAACGTAAGCGTTGACCGTCTGTTTAGTGTCATCGTCTGATAACACAGGAGTCAGGATGAATGTAGTTTCGTACTGATTCAGCATGTCTGTCTGCTTTTATTTGGTTAAAAAATGGAGTGCGAAGATAATAAGTTTTCCACATTTTCAAAGTGGATGGCGAAAAAGCCTTGTTAGAAAGGCGATAATAGTGGTTTTTGGGCACAAAAAAACCTGTCGGTGTAGAAACAGACAGGTTTTTCGACTCTAACAGTCAAAGAAGACTATTAAGGCTTGGTCTTTCTTACTTGTTTACAGTTTTAGAAAGATCAGCTCCAGCTTTAAATTTAGCTACTTTTTTAGCAGCGATTTTGATAGCTTTTCCAGTTTGTGGGTTACGTCCTGTTCTAGCAGCTCTTTTTGCTGTAGAGAAAGTTCCGAATCCTACTAGAGTTACTTTGTCACCTTTTTTAAGTGTTTTAGTGATAGCTGCCAACGTAGCATCTAAAGCTCTACCTGCATCAGCTTTTGTCAATTTAGAACCAGCTGCAATTGCATCGATTAATTCTCCTTTGTTCATTTTTTTTGAGTTTTTTTGTTTAATAATGATTACTTGCCAAAAATAGTAGCATTGATAGTTGTTTCCAAGCGTTGTGTACTCCGAAAGTGTTGATAAATGCGGCTTTCGTTATAAATAGTTTGCAAATAGAGCACTAAATAGCTAAAAATCAATTACTTGTATAGCTACAAAGAATGTTTTAATTTTTTTTTCATGTGGATAATTATTGACTTGTAATGTAATAATGATAACGGTTTCGGGTCAAATCGTGCTTGTTTATATGAAAATGAGCTGTGTTTTTTTGCGATTTTGGGCTGAAACAGTTTAAGGGTAAGCCCTGTATACTAGAAAAAGAGAGGAATTACATCTATATTATAGTATAAGTCGATTATACTATTTACGTGAAGTTGAAAATCGAGCTGAAAATCAACACAAGAATAAGAATTCCATTATCTTTCAAAACGAATTAATACAACATGAAAAAATATTCCATCTGTTTTTTATTTGCACTTGCGGTAGCAGGGATACATTCATGCAACAGCAATAAAATCAGTTGTCCTACCTATGCGAATTCAATGCCGGAAAAAATGAAAAAAACGAAGCCCGGAGCGCAAAAGCCTGATATACCGCGCTACACAAAGCCAAAGAGCGATGTGATGCCACGCAAAAAGTAACTAAGAAATTTTACTCCAAGGATTGTTGTGCAGAATCGAATCGATATGTCTGCGTAATGGTTGATTTTCGGGCTGAGTAAGGTTTGGGTCTTTATCTATAATAGCAAATGCAATTTCGCGGGCTTGTTCCAAAATGTGAACGTCTTCTGTAATGTTCGCCAATTTTAAATTTACCGCACCACTTTGTTGTGTGCCGTCTAAATCGCCCGGTCCGCGCAGTTTTAAATCTTCTTCAGCAATTACAAAACCATCGTTAGTATTGCACATCACTTGAATTCTTTTGCGTGAATCGTTTCCTATTTTAGAATGCGTCATTAAAATACAATACGATTGCTCTGCCCCACGGCCAACTCTTCCGCGTAATTGATGCAGTTGTGATAATCCAAAGCGTTCTGCATTTTCAATAATCATTACCGAAGCATTCGGAATATTTACCCCTACCTCAATAACAGTAGTGGCAATCAGAATTTGTGTTTCGTTGCGTGCAAAGCGTTGCATTTCGAAGTCTTTGTCGGCAGGTTTCATTCGTCCGTGAACAATACCAATTTGGTATTGCGGACGAGGAAAGGCTCTTGAAATACTTTCATATCCATCCTGTAAGTCTTTCAAATCAAGCTTTTCCGACTCTTCGATAAGTGGATACACGATGTAAATTTGTCGACCTGAGGCAATTTCATCGCGCATAAATCCAAATACCCGCGAACGATCCGCATCGGTGCGCATTACTGTTTTAATGGGTTTTCTGCCTGGAGGAAGTTCGTCAATGATAGAATTATCTAAGTCACCATAAAGCGTCATAGCCAATGTACGTGGAATAGGTGTGGCCGACATTACCAACACATGTGGTGGTGTTGCTCCTTTCGCCCATAACTTCGCACGTTGTGCCACCCCAAATCGATGTTGTTCATCTACCACCACCATGCCTAAATTTTTGAATACCACATGGTCTTCAATCAATGCATGGGTACCGATAATGATGTGAATATTACCTTCGGCTAAGTTATTCAGAATGTATTTTCGTGTTTTTCCTTTCACGCTTCCGGTGAGTAAAACTACTTCAATACCAAGTCCACGCACTAAGGGCTCAATACTCTCAAAGTGTTGTTGCGCAAGGATTTCTGTTGGTGCCATTAAGCATGCTTGAAATCCATTGTCAATGCCCATTAACATAGTGAGTAGCGCTACAATTGTTTTCCCACTCCCCACATCACCTTGCACTAAACGATTCATTTGTTTGCCGGAAAGCGTGTCTTTGCGAATTTCTTTCAACACTCTTTTTTGCGCACCGGTTAATTCGAAGGGTAATTTTTCTTTGTAAAATTTATCGAAATAATGATCAATTTTTTCAAACACGTAACCTCTAACCGTATTGCCCCTGTTGTGTTTCATCTTCAACAAGCGCAACTGAATCAAAAACAATTCTTCAAATTTGATGCGGTATTTAGCATCGTCTAATACATTTTCACTTTTTGGGAAATGAATGTTTTGATAAGCACTATAGCGCGAAATTAAATGTTGCGATTCGAGGATTGACTTTGGTAAATACTCGGGTATGTCGTTTTCTTTGATGCTATCAATCAGTTGCCGTGTCACCTTTTGAAGGGCCTTGCTATCCAGAAATTTTTTCTTTGCACGTTCCGAAGTAGAGTATAATGGTTGTAAGCCTTTTTTCTCTTCCAGTTTTTGTTGTGTTACCAATTCAATTTCGGGATGTGGTATTGAAAAGCTACTGTTGAACAAATTTGGTTTGCCGAAAATAATGTATTCTACATTCGGTCGAAGATTCTTCAATACCCATTCAGCACCCTGAAACCAAACCAATTCAATGGTTCCGGTGGCATCAGAAAAAGAAGCTTTTAGTCGTTTTGTTCTTCCTGCGCCTTCCATTTTAAAGCTCTCCATCTCACCTTTCAATTGAATGAATTGTGTATTAGGATTGATGTCTCGGATCTGAAAGATCTGCGAGCGATCCACATAACGATAGGGGAAGTAATGCAGTAAATCTCCAAAGGTATGAATCTCCAATTCCTTGCGCATCACTTCTGCACGTTGTGGGCCAACGCCTTTCAGGTATTCTATCGGAGAAGTGAGAAACGACATAAATGCATCAATTGATTATTCTTTGAACAAAAAGACTTTACCTCCTTCCGCAACAATAACGCCACTTGTAGCTGTTAGCAGTTGAACAGCACGCAGCGATTTATCGGTAAATGTTTTCACGCGTTTCCAGCTTTCACCACCATCGGTTGTGCGCATCATGAGTCCGCTTTCGCCAACCGCATAACCATGTTGAGCATCAAAAAAGGAAACACCTAAGAAGTGATCTTGCGCTTCAAAAGGTTGATTGATGGATTTAACTTTCCGCCAAGAGAGACCTTTATCTGTGGTTAAAAGAATTTCTCCTTGATACCCCACAGCCACACCTCTACTGTCGTTCATGAATTGTAGACCGGTGTAAAAATCGCCTTCTTTTTTTACAACATCAAAGTGGTCTCCTCCATCTCCGGAATGTAATAATGTTCCATAGCCACCTACACATACATTTTGTGCATCGGCATAATCCACACAGCGGAACGAATGAATCTGCAATGGTGATTCGGCCCAATGCATTCCTCCATCGTGTGTTACCGCCCACGAACCATCGCTGTAGTTTGAGCCTGCGGCAAAAACGCCATTTTGTGTATCAAAAAACGCCAATCCGCGAATAGGAATGTAATTAAAAACCTTATCTGAAAAGGTTTTCCCGGAATCTGTTGTATAGCCTATATGCGAATCATAAGCCCCAATAAATCCTTTTTCTGCGGTAAAAAAATGCGAAGTGTAAATAGCTTTTGGGCCCACTGAATCGGCTGATGACCAACTTTGCCCGCCATCATTGGTTTTAACCAATATGCCTCGATCATATTTTGTTCCACCTGCTGCAAAACCATGGCGAGCATCTACGAAGAAAACAGTATTCAAATCATCGCTGGTTGGTGTTTGAATTTCTTGTGTTTGTAGGGTGATTTTATCTTTATTACATGCGCCTAAAATGCAGCTCAACAGCAACACCGCAATCAACAAACGATTTTTGTAGGCGATTTCCATGCTACTAATATAATCAGTTTGTGATTTCTGCAATACTTTTCAAAAGCAATAAACAAGCTACTTCAATTTGTGTAGGTGAAATAGTGAGGGGTGGACAAATACGCAAACAATGTGGAGCGAATAAAAACCAATCGGTAACCAACCCATTTTTCACGCATTGATGAACTATTTTTTGATTCAGTTCAGCACTTTCAAATTCCAATGCCATCATCAAACCCTTTCTGCGAAACGATTTGATGTGTTGATTTTCGGTGAGCAATGATTCAAATAATTGTCCTTTCGATTCCACCGAAGCGATGAGGTTTCCCTCCATCAATACATTAAACGCAGCTAGCCCCGATGCACACGATACCGGATGTCCGCCAAAAGTAGTGATATGACCAAGCACAGGATTTTCAGTGAATGTGCGCATGTGTTCTTGCGAAGCAATGAACGCACCTAAAGGCATTCCGCCTCCAATCGCTTTGGCCAACAACAAAATATCCGGTTCGCAATCGAAATGCTGAAAACCCCACAGCTTGCCGGTTCTACCGAATCCTGTTTGTGCTTCATCCATAATTAATAATGCTCCAGTTGCTGTACATCGCTCTCTGAATGCTTTCATAAATTCTGATGAAGGAACTGTAGCTCCGGATTCCGCTTGAACAGGATCGATAAGCACAGCTGCAGTTTTCTCGCTAATGGCGCTGAGTTGTTGGCTATTGTTATAGTCTAACATTAATACATCGGGTAATAACGGACGAAAACTTTGTTTGAAATATTCATCTCCCATCACACTTAATGCGCCTTGTGTGGAGCCGTGATACGAATTTTTGAAATGCACAAATTGGGAACGACCGGTGACACGCTTCGCTAATTTCATCGCGCCTTCAGTAGCTTCAGCACCGGAATTGGTGAAGTAAACTGTATTCAGTTGTTTGGGGAGATGATCTGTCAATGCCTTTGCATATAATACTTGTGGCGTTTGTACTACTTCGCCATACACCATTAAGTGCATGTATTTTTCTGTTTGTGTGCGCACAGCTTCCAACACTTTCGGATGCGAGTGCCCGATGTTACTTACGGCAAACCCTGAAATCAAATCGATATAGGCTTTGTCTTGCGTGTCGTACAAATAAATACCTTCACCGCGTGCAAGTTCTAAAAGCATAGGTGCCGGACTTGTTTGGGCAATGTGCGATAAAAAGAGTTGTCGGTTTGAAAGCATAGCCGTGAAGGTAAATGATATTTTTATCGCACAAGTATTTTTCCAAAATAATTCACAATTACTAATTATTTTGCTCCAATAAATTCAATTATGGCTGAACCGAAACTCTTTCTCCTAGATGCATTTGCGCTTATTTTTCGCTCATACTATGCCTTTGCCAAAAATCCGCTGATTAATTCAAAAGGCATGAACGTGTCTGCCATTAACGGCTTCACCACCACATTGCTTGATTTGATGAATAAAGAAAAACCAACGCATTTGGCTGTGGTTTTCGATTCAGCAGGGCCTACCGATCGAGCAACGGAACATGAGTTCTACAAAGCAAACCGACAAGAAACGCCTGAAGATATCACCATTGCAGTGCCTTGGATAAAAGAGATTTTGAAAGGGTTTCACATTCCCATTTTAGAGTTTTCGGGATATGAGGCTGATGACATTATTGGTACGATTGCCAAGAAAAAAGCTAAAGAAGGGCATGTCGTATACATGGTAACACCTGATAAAGATTTCGGACAATTGGTAGAAGAAAACATCTACATGTATAAGCCTGCACGTATGGGCAACGAGATGGAAATTTTAGGTGTGAAAGAAATTTTGGAGAAATGGGAAATTGAACGTCCGGAGCAGGTAATCGATATTTTGGGCATGTGGGGCGATGCAGTAGATAATATTCCGGGTATTCCGGGTGTAGGAGAGAAAACGGCCAAAAAACTCATTAAGGAATATGGTTCAATGGAGAATGTAATTGCCAATGCACCAAATATCAAAGGAAAGCTTGGTGAAAATATTGCTGCTTTTTCGGAACAGGGTTTAATCTCTAAAAAGCTCGCTACCATTATTCTTGATGTTCCCATTGATGTTACGGATGATGAATTGAAAATGGATCCGCCTAATAAAGAACGATTGACAGAGGTTTTTTCTGAATTGGAATTTAGAACGATAGGCAGACGCGTTTTAGGTAGCGATTTTTCAGTGAATACAACAACTGCAGCACCGCCAAAACCAACAGGCTCTACCGACTTGTTTGGAAATGCAGTAGAGGAGAAAGTATCGAAAAAAGAATTTGCGAATGATACACCTGATTTGTTTTCGCAAAAAGTAGCAGGGAAAAATATTGCGAACACGGAACACAATTATGTTGTGATTTCATCGGATTATGGTGCTTTTGTCAAATCGTTATTGCAAGAAAAGGAAGTGTGCTTTGATACAGAAACAACATCCTTAGATTATTTCGATTTAGAAATTGTTGGACTTTCTTTTTCGTACAAAAGTGGTGAAGGTTATTATGTGCCGGTACCTGCTGAAAGAAGCGAAGCCATTGCTGTTTTGAGCCATTTTAAACCTTTTTTTGAATCGACAAGCATTGTGAAAATCGGACAAAACGTGAAGTTCGATTGGCATGTATTAAAGCAATACGATATTGAAGTTAGTTTGCCAATTTACGATACCATGTTAGCGCATTATTTGTTGGAACCGGATATGAAACACGGTATGGATTTTCTGAGTGAATCGTATTTAGGTTATTCTCCGGTGTCTATCGAAACGTTGATTGGCAAGAAAGGCAAGAACCAAGGCACCATGCGTGATGTAGAGTTGGAGAAGATTGCCGAGTATGCTGCGGAGGATGCGGATATTACTTTTCAATTGAAGCAAATTTTTGAGCCGAGTGTGCAAGAACGTGAAGTTGTGAATGTGTTACAAGACATTGAATTGCCGTTGATTCCTGTGTTGGGCGATATGGAGCGACAAGGGGTGAAAATCGATAAGGAATTTTTGAATGAATATTCAGCGAATCTGAAATATGAAATTGATGTAGTAAGTGAGGAAATATTTAGCCTTGCCGGTTTAAAGTTTAACCTCGACTCCCCTAAACAAATGGGAGAAGTGTTGTTTAAACATTTGAAACTACCGCAAGACAAAAAAACGGCTACTGGCCAGGCATCTACAAACGAGGAAGTGCTGCAGCGCTTGGCTCCGGAGTATCCGATTGCTGCTAAAATTTTGGATTATCGCGAAATTGCAAAATTGAAATCAACCTATGTAGATGCATTGCCCGAATTGATTCATGAAAAAACAGGCCGGGTACATACTACATTCAATCAAACGATTGCCGCAACCGGACGTTTGAGCTCTATCAATCCAAATTTACAGAACATTCCAATCCGTTCGGAACGCGGTATGAAAATCAGAAGAGCATTTATTCCACGCGATGAAAACCACACGCTAATATCAGCCGATTATTCACAAATCGAATTGCGTTTAGTAGCTGAAATCAGTAACGAAGAAAATATGCTCAAAGATTTTCGGGATGGTATCGACATCCACACCGCTACAGCAGCAAGGGTTTTCGGTGTGCCAACTACTGAAGTAACAAAGGAAATGCGTTCAAAAGCAAAGATGGTCAACTTCGGTATTATCTATTCTATTTCAGCCTTTGGTTTGTCGCAACGCCTGGGAATTCCCAGAAAAGAAGCGGCTTCGTTGATTGAAAATTATTTCATTCAATATCCCGGAATCAAAAAGTATATGGACGATACTTTGGTGTTTGCCCGTGAAAATGGTTTTGTAAAAACAATTATGGGACGAAGGCGTTATCTAAAAGACATCAACTCCAAAAACTTTACTGTGCGTGGCTTTGCGGAACGTGAGGCCATTAACGCACCGGTACAGGGGTCTGCAGCCGACATGATTAAGATAGCTATGATTAACATTCATAAGCAATTCAGCGAGCAGAACATTCAGTCGAAAATGACATTGCAAGTGCATGATGAGTTAGTCTTTGATGTGTTGAATGATGAACTCGAAATCGTAAAACCAATAATTGCTGATTGTATGGTGAATGCCATAAACCTTAATGTTCCAATTGAGGTGGAAATTGGAGTTGGTCAAAATTGGTTGGAGGCGCATTAATGATAGACGTTTGATATTCTGGTCAAACATTTTCGCAAAAGTTCACTCAACTTTTTTTACTTTCATGCGAAATGCAGGAAACAAATCCCAGATCAATTTTTTCGTGGCGGAATATGCTTTTGCCGATTGGGATAACCCTATTGGCAACGGCTTACCTTATCTATCTTTTGTCGAAAGTTGACTATGCACAAGTCGCAACAATAACACTAACAGGTCATCTGGTATCCATTCTACTTTTAGCTGTTGGTACAGTATTTATCCGCGATGCTGCTTATGTGTATCGCATGTGGGAGTTGAATGATCGTAAGCTGAGTATTGCTAAATGTATTGAGATTATTTTTCTGTGGGAGTTTGGCTCATCTGTAACTCCTGCTTCGTTTGGCGGTGTATCCATGGCGTTTTTGATTCTGTATAAAGAAGGCATAAAACCTGGGAAAGCTACGTCCATACTTATGCTTTGTTCTTATCTAGACAATATCGCTTTTGTGATAGTGTTTGGTACCTTGTATTTGATATTGGGCCATCACATGTTTGATCTTTCAGCCACTTGTGGAAGTTTGGATCAACTGTCCGCAGTTAAAGCGTTTCGCTCTGTTGGCGAGTATGTTTGGATTGGCTTTCTAGCCGTTGCCATGTCGGGAATGATATTGGGTTTTTCGTTGTTTATTCGTCCGCAATACGCAGTTTCATTTTTGAATAAAATCGGAAAAATCAAATTCATCAACCGTTGGGAAAGGCAGATTCATCACATCAGTTTGGATATTATGCACACCTCTATTGAATTCAAAAATAAGGGGACAGGTTTTGTGGTTAAATTACTAATCGGCACTACCATTTCTTGGTGTGCACGTTATGCATTGGCGAATGTGTTGATCTATGGTTTTGCTTCGGGCTTATTCGATAATTTAGATGTGTTCGCACGACAGTATGTTCATCGTGTAATTGTTATTATTCCTGCCACTCCGGGTGGTAGCGGTATTGCAGAATTATCGTTTATGGCATTGAATTGCGAGTTTATCAAAGACGGATTAGCCCCCATTGTAACCCTCATTTGGAGAGGATTTAATTTCTATTTTTATATCATTGTTGGAATTGTCATTCTGCCAAAATGGTTGGCAAGAGTGGGTAAAATATAAGTTATGCAAAAAGTATTATTCATTGATCGCGATGGAACAATTATCCTCGAAACAGACGATTTCATGATTGAAACATACGAGAAGATTACATTTTACCCGAAGGTGTTTTATTGGCTGGGAAAAATTGTAGAAGAGTTCGACTACAAATTGGTGTTGGTCACTAATCAAGATGGTTTGGGTTCCGATTTTTTCCCGGATGAACCTTTTTTTACAACGCATAAATTTGTGATGAGAACCTTTGCTGATCAAGGCATTCACTTTGCGGCTGAACATATCGACCGTACATTCCCGAATGAAGACAAAGACACTAGAAAACCTGGTGTAGGTATGTTGAAAGAGTATTTCTCACCCGAATACGATTTGAAAAATTCTTTCGTTATTGGCGATCGTATTACCGATGTGATGTTGGCTAAAAACCTAGGCGCTAAATGCTTTTGGTTAAACGATGGCCGTAACTTAGGCGGTGGCGAAATTGAATTGAGCAGCGATGCATTGCAAGAATACATTGCTGTAGAATCGCGCGATTGGGAAAAAATCTATGAATATTTGAAATCGGTGAATTAACCTTCTCTTTCTTCGTTCAAGCGTACTTTCTCTACCGGATTAGCGGTCATTTCTGCGTATACTAATCGGTTTTTGTGAATGTCGATGCCCATGAAAACGGCAGCTCTCAGCGAATCGCAACTCGCCATATTTTTACCGGCAATATCATAGCCAGTCCCATGATCCGGTGAAGTGCGAATGACTTTTAATCCGGCTGTAAAATTCACCCCCGAGTTAAACGAAATCGTTTTAAATGGCACCAATCCTTGATCGTGATACATCGCTAAAACGCCATCAAATTTCATATAGTTGCCTGTACCGAAAAAGCCGTCTGCCGCAAATGGTCCAAGCGTTATCATGCCCTTATCGCGGGCTTTTTGAACGGTTGGCGCAATAATGTCTTTTTCTTCTTTTCCAATCAATCCGCCATCACCACTGTGTGGGTTAAGTCCTAGCACTGCAATTCGCGGTTTATTAATCAAATAATCTTTTTGTAACGATTGATAAAACAATTCCAATTTCTGCATTAATGAAACCGAATCAATCTTCTGCGCTACATCTTTTACAGGAACATGATTTGTTGCCAAACCAATACGCAAATTTTCATCGGCCAACAACATCAACGATTTTTCACCACCTGTTTTTTCAGCAATGTATTCTGTTTGTCCGTGGAAGTTTGGCTCGTGTTGCGCAATCATATTTTTGTTTACCGGACCGGTAACTAAAACATCTATTTCTTTGGCTAAAACATCAGCAATAGCTTTGTCTAAGCAAATCAACGCATATTTTCCAGCCTCAGCCGTTTCAATACCCGGTTCAATTTTTACCTGCTCTTCAAAGCAGTTAATGACGTTGCCAATTTTCGGATTCAATTTCTCCGTATCTTTTACTTCCTGCGTTTGAAAGTTGTGTGCTTTTAATGCTTTCGCATAAAAGTTCAAAATCGGCTTTTGGCCATACACTATAATATCGCAGAATTTGAAAATACGATCGTCTTCCAGCAATCGTACAATGATTTCCGGACCAACGCCATTATAGTCGCCAATGGTAATTCCAACTTTTATTCTTCTATCCACGTTTTGCTAATTATAAACTCAAATGAGTCATCGATTAAATACCTTTCAAATAGTCCACTAACAAACGAACACCAACACCTGTTCCGTATTTGCCGCGGTAGCTGTCTTCGCCCATTAAATAAGCCGTTCCGGCAATATCAAAATGCAACCAAGGGTAATCCGTAAAATGCTCCAAAAATTTACCTGCAGTGATCATTCCTGCTTCTGGACCTCCAACATTTTTGATATCGGCAACATCTGATTTGATTAATTGTCCATACTCATCCCAGAACGGAAACTCTACCAAACGCTCGTAAACATTATTACCTGAAGTGGTAAGTTTTTGTTTTACATCATCTGTTGCAGTTCCCATGAAAATAGTTCCCATAGAACCAATTGCCGCTTTGGCTGCTCCGGTTAAAGTGGCGAAATCCATTACCAATTCAGGTTTGTAGCGTGAAGCAAATGCAAGGGCATCGGCTAATACCATTCGTCCTTCTGCATCAGTATTCAAAACCTCTACATTCATGCCGTTCATCATTGGCACAACATCTCCCGGTGTGTAAGCGTTTTCGCCCGGACGGTTATCTGTTGCAGGAATAAGTCCCACAACGTGTACCGGTAATTTCAATTTTGCAATTGCTGAAAGCGTTGCTACCACTGTAGCTGCACCGGCCATGTCGCATTTCATCATGTCCATAGAATTAGGTGTTGGCTTCAAGCTCAAACCACCAGTATCGTACACAATTCCCTTTCCAACCAATACAATCGGTTTTTTGTTTTTTGCCTTTGGTGATTTGTACTCTAAAACGTTAAACGTTGGTGGATCTTGACTTCCACGGTTTACAGCCAATAAGCCACCCATTTTCAATGAAGCGATTTTTTTCTTGTCCATCACCTCTACTTTGAAGCCGGCTTCTTTTCCTGCTTTCTGAATATCTTTTGACAACTGAACAGCAGTTAAGTACGACAATGGTTCATTCACCAACGTTCTAGCCAATAAGTTCGCTTCAATAATTACTTGCAACTCGGCTACTTTGTCTTTGGTCACTTGTTTGTCGTTCACAAATAATTCAACAAATGTATTCGGTGTTTTTTCTTTCGTTCTATATTTCAAAAACTGATATGAACTTAAGGCCGCTCCTTCAGCAAAGGCAAGTGAAGCCGTATTGTTTAAGTATGAAGTAACTACAGCTGATTTTACTTTCTGACCATTAAAAAACTTCACTAAACTATTTGCCGCTTTACGAATAGCTTCGTTGGTTTTATAGGCTTCTTTTGAATCGTCAACGAAAACAATAGAGAGGCTTTTCGAGCCGTCATAACGTTGATAGGTGGGTTGCTTTGCGTCTAACGCTTTTTTTGCATTCGCTTCATCGTCTTTAGGTAAATGAAGGGTAGAAATTTTGGTTGATTTTGAGGCTAGTATGATATGATGCGAACTTGCAGAAGCATCTTTAGCAAGAGATATTTTAAGCATGAATTGAAATTTAAGAGTGTAAAAGTATAATAATTGAAGATTTTAATTTGAATAATCAAAAAAATCAACTCTTACCCCTTGGTTGTGCTGTTAAAAAAAACTATTCTGTTTTCTTAAGCACTAGATTGGGCGAGTATATGTTTTCTGCATCCAGCATAAACTGCCTAAAAGCTTTATAATCGGAGTATGGATAAACTTGTTCTTTGATGCTCCCTTTTCTGTAAAGAATGAGTTGGTTGTTAGTAGCCTTATACATTAGTGAAAAAGAAGCTGTGCCGAAAGGCGTAGTGATTTCTTTGTGTTCATCAGCTTTGAAGTTTTCAGGGAGGAATTGAGGGGGTAATTCAAATGTGATGGTATCAGTGTAAGTTACTCCTTCTGCAATGTTAAACGGAAGACTTCGGTTTTCGGTTTTGCCACTAAAGTCTTTAAAAGGATCTAATAGACTTGGATTAATCATGATGCGCGATCCCATTTTTTTCATGGTGTTGTTATCGGATAATGTTGAAGCAAACGATAATTGAGGAAGGATAGAGTCGATTTTATTGATGTTGAATGAAACGAGTTTGGCGTTAGATAGGTCCATTTCATGAATCACTGCTAATTGTAATCTCTTCTTATCGCTCTCTGAGTTAATCAATCGAAGTAAATCTTGTTTTTCGCCACTAAACGTTATATGTGAGGAAAGTAAACAGCTACCATCTTCTATAAATTGAACCGATGTTGAAGCTGTACATCTGTTAGTTGCTTCAGTGTATGTGGGTGTCCGAGCAATTGTACCTCCATTTTCATCTAAAATCAAAACGTTCCGACCTTCGGTAAAACTCCCTAAATAGTTGTAAGGATTTATGTGGTTTGTGCATTCAAGCCAAATCGTGTCACTTTTATTCGGCACACAAAGTATTACATGATTAAAGCGGTTATGTACAAAATCGGGTTGAGGCTCAATTCTGTTCTTGTTGGCGCTCACCAAAGCCATATAGGACGTAATACCTGCTTTTTTAAGTAAGCCTTTCATCATTGTTACAAGCGCTTTACAGTCACCAAATTTTTGTTGCAACGTATATTTTGCTGTTTGAGCTTGCCATCCTCCAATGCCAAGTTGGATACTTACATATCTATAGTTGTTTTGTAAGTAGCGATATAGAAATTGAATTTTTTCTTCATTTGTTTTCAAGGAGTTAACTTGTTGGTCGACTTCAGGGATATTTGTATCGTCAAGATTTTCTCTGTTTTCGTTCAATGCATAAATAAAACGGCCGAAGTCGTTCCATGTTTTTGAACTGCCTTTTACACCGAAAAGTTCAAACGTTTCAGCCGATAGCAATACATAAGGCAAAAAGTTGTAATTATTGGGTAAAAAGGGTTGCTGTTTAATCGCTTTAAATCCGTTGAGTTCCCATGTATACTCACCGGCTACATTCGATGTTAGTTTCACCAACTGCGTTTTATTGCTCACATTAACGTCTTTAAACGCTAGGTGAAAGGTGGCATTTTCTATGCTAATACCGGCATTTGTAACCGGTTCCCAATTTTGGATGTAGAAAAGCGATAACATTTCTATTTCATACTTATAGTGAATAGTATATGGAAATGAAGCTCCTTTGAGGTTCCAATGCTTTTGGCGCGTTTCATCGCCTAAATTATTGCCGGAGGCAGAGTAATCCCCTGCATCTCTCTTGTCGAATTGCTTTTCTTTATTCCCTAATTTATCATAAAGTTCAGCGTTAAAAGATTTAATTTTCCGAAGCTTGTCGTAAGGAATCGTAATGTCCGCCAATTCTTCGGCAGAGCTATTAAAAATGGTAATAGTTTCCTCGATGGTATAGGTAGCAGAGCCAGGCTTAATTGTAGCATTCGTATAGCTTTGACGAATTACGGCATTGGCATTTTTCAGCAACGAATCGGGTGTAGACAATGCCAAGTAATTTTGAGCACTACATATACTGCTTACAGCAATAGCAGCAATCAAAAAGATAGTTTTTGTTTTGTCAATCATAACCTTACTTTTTTTCAAGTACTATAACTGAATTATAAGTGTCGATTGCCTTAGCGAAAATATCTTTTATGCTTCCATACACACTTGGGTGATACTGTTGTTTTTTTATGGAAAGTGTGCTGTTGATTTGAATATATTTTTCGGTTTTTTCAACAATAAATAAAAAAGATGCAGAACCATCTTCAATTTTCAACTCCTTGGATTTAGGAAGATCCGTCACTTCATAACCTTCCGGAATTTCAATAGTAAGCTTTATAGTTTCTTTTAACGGATAAGGAAAATCTATGGGATATGATCGCTCATTGAGTTTGAAAGGGTTTTCTTTTCTGAATTTTACCGGAAAAGGGTTTAAGTAAATTTGCTTATCACCTAAGAATGTTTTCTTACTGCTTACATCAAATGTGACTTTTGATTTTTTATAATTATCGTCTTTGTTGTCGATTTCCGTATTGAGCACTTCTACATTTTCGTCAATAGATAGCATTGTATTTAGAGCATCTTCTGTTTTTTTTGTTTTTAATTGGGTTCTGAGAGCGACAGCTTCATAGTCATTTACGGTAAGCATAGTTTTCGAAATAATTTTGCCCTCAGAAGTTAAACTTACTTTTGCCACAAGATTGGAGAACGAGTTGGCAGTTGGTCTAATACTGAGCCATTCCGCTTTTTTTTCATTCATACGCAAACCATATTCATTAAGGTCTCGAATGTCGACTAAGTTGAAAGGTAGATTAGGGTTTGTAGCATCTAAGAAAAATTTCGTGCTGTCGATTTCTGCTAAAGCAATAACATTATTAAACTGCCCCCATTCAGGAAAATCTTTTTGTACAACACCATTGTCGCTTGTTTTAATGAATATAGGGTCTGCTTTAATTCCTGAAGCACGCAACATATCAATCAAAATCATATTTATGTCGGCTGAATTGCCAATGCCTTCTACATATGTTTTCGCTAAAGGACCTTTAGGGAATAAGCCTAAATATTCATTCCATCTCATTTTGGCGGAAACATGGTTGTAAATCAATTTAAGTTTCTCTTCCTTTGATGATATATTGGCTGTCATCGTTTTTGCTTCTTTTACATGCACACCGTTTCCACCCAATAATAGTCCGAAATCATTACTCTTTGTAAGTTCAGCAATAACATCTTCCCAGCTTTCAGTGTAAAGTCTCTCATTTCGATTTGGATAACGCGTTGCAGTTAAAATAAATTCCATTCTCGAAAAGTAATCTTGGAAACAGTTCACGAATCCTTCTTGGTGCAATGCAGGTACGTTTTCCATGGTATAGGAACTTTCGTAACATTTGACATCAGTTCTTTCTTCCCCATATCTTGAATTACCAAACAAAGAGGTTAGCCACTTCTCTGTTACCTCTGCATTGTTTGTTGACGATAAATCTCGATTGCTTTTCAGCATAGAGGCATACTGATAAAAAAATGGAGAGCGAAGGGTTACAGTAGAATATAGTGTTGGCAGTGTTGACTGGAAATACCAATCCTTCAGGAAACGCTTGGAGTATGCACGAGTAACATATTCAAATTCAATGATAGTGCCCGGCTGAACATCAGGGAAGGCGATTTTGGTTACGGAAGCTCTTCTCGAGATGGCTTCATTAAAAATCAACTTCTTATTAACAACAGTTATTGCGGCTTTGTCTCCATTCCCTTTGTTTAGTGTCTGCGCTTTAATATCTTGAATGGATTCCGATCCTAGCGTGTAAATCTTCACATTGGCATATTCATAACCTTCTTTGTTGAGGATTTGAATGCGCTTATGTCTTTTATAATAGGTGTAAACAATATCTTCTTCATACACAAAACTAATTAACTCTTCATCGGCAAGTATCATTGCGTTAGCTGTGCTGTCAATAGGACAAACCCTTATGTCGAATTGTTTCGGATTTACTTCACCCCATTCTCTTTGGGCCGTTAAAAATGAATAGGGAAACAAGAGCAGAGTAAGGAAATAAAATTTTGCTTTCAATTGGGTATTGTTAGGGGATTAGTAAAAGGCAAATTTAACAAAAATCAGTTGTCGCCAAAATCGAATGCCAATATTCTTAATTACTCCCATAACGTTACTATTCGCAGATGTTTCTATTTTTGTCAAGCGCCTTAAAATCAGCGTAGATGAAATCGTGGAATTAAAAAAATCTTTAGGGCAACACTTTTTACATGACCAAAATATGTTGCAAAAAATTGCCGATGCCATCGGTGATTTGGCGCAATATGTATCTGTGTTAGAAATTGGGCCTGGCCATGGTGCACTTACACGCTATATGCTCGGAAAAAAATTATCCGATTTCAAGGCAGTAGAAATTGATAGGCGTTGTATCGACTACCTGAAAAACGAATATCCTCAACTCACAGTTATTAATCAAGATTTTCTGAAAACGGATTTAGCTGTGATCGTTAATGCTCCGGCCTGTGTGGTAGGGAATTTTCCATACAATATATCGTCACAAATCGTTTTCAAAATCATTGAACACCGCGAGTTGATTCAGGAAATGGTGGGTATGTTCCAAAAGGAAATGGCCGTGCGCATTGCTGCCAAACCCAACTCGAAAGATTACGGTGTGATTGGGATTTTGGCACAAGCCTTTTATGATTGCGAATATTTATTTGATGTGCCTCCCGGTTGTTTCACTCCTCCACCCAAAGTGATGAGTGGAATTTTACGCATGAAACGGAAAATAGAACCATTAGGTTGCGATGAAAAATTATTCAGGCAGATCGTGAAACAGGCATTTACACAAAGAAGAAAGATGATGTCGAACAGCCTAAAATCATTTGCTTTCAAAGGGGAAGTATGGGAAACGTATGCTTCTAAACGCCCCGAACAATTGAGTGTTCAGGAATTTGTTGTTCTCACAAATATACTTTCCAATGGCTAAAGTATTGATAACAGATGATGTTCATCCTTTGCTGATAAATGGTTTGCAGGAAAGGGGGTATACAGTAGATTTTATGCCCGAAATTACTACCGAAGAAACGCTGACAATCATTGCAAACTATACCGGCTTAATCATTAACAGTAAAATTTTTTGTGGTGAGGAATTGCTAGATAAAGCCCAAAAATTAAAATGGATAACCCGCTTAGGTTCAGGTATGGAAGTAATTGATACTGAACTTTGTGATCAGCTCGGAATTCATTATGCTAATACACCTGAAGGAAACTGCAACGCAGTTGCCGAACATGCGCTAGGAATGCTTTTGGCGTTGATGCGCAACATAGTAAAAGCGAATAATGAAGTTGCTAATAAACAATGGATTAGAGAGGAGAACCGAGGAGATGAGTTGAGTGGCAAAACTGTGGCCATATTGGGTTACGGCCATACAGGAGCTGCTTTTGCAAAATTGTTAGCTCCTTTCCATGTAAAAATACTAGCATATGATAAGTATAGAAAGGGTTTTGCCGCATCAAGTGATTATATTGTAGAATCTACTTTAGATGATATCTTCAATGAGTCCGATATTCTTAGTATACATCTTCCGCTTACAACAGAAACCAATCAATGGATTAACGAAACTTTTTTGAATTCATTTAAGAAAAGAATATTTATCGTCAACACTTCGAGAGGTAAAGTGTTAAATACTTCCGATGCGATAAAAATGTTGGACTCAGCGAAACTAAAGGGAATGGCATTGGATGTACTTGAAAATGAAAAGCTATTTACACTCAACACCTCAGAACATTTGATTCTAGAGCGATTGACAGAAAGTAACAAAATTATTTTAACGCCTCACATTGCAGGTTGGACACACGAATCCAAAGAAAAAATCGCAACGGTTACACTACAAAAAATCGATGCATTCAAGCTGTTTTTAGGCGAATGAATTGTCATTTCTTTGCAATATCTACGTTGCATACTTGCTTTTTCTTTTAACACATTTTAGATTTGTTTCAGAAAAATTATATTTGTCGGCTATTGTGAAAGAATAATAAAATGCACATGAAGAAAATATTAACACTATTAATGGTTTTTGTTGCGGTACTGCTTAAGGCTCAGAGTGGTGAGATTAGTGGTAAATTGGTGGATGAAAATGGTGAAGGATTGTACCCGGCAACCGTGATTATCGTTGATGCAACGGGTAAGAATACTTCGTTTGGTACAACTACCGATTTTGATGGAAATTATTCTCTTAAGCCCCTTAAGCCGGGAAGTTATGATGTGAAATATTCTTACATAGGATATGCTGCTCAGATACAGAAAGGAGTTTCCGTGAATGCTGATGCGACAAGACGTTTAGATGTTAAGCTTAATCCAGCAGCTAATTCTATGATTGAAGTTGAAGTAGTTGCCTACAAAATTCCTCTAATTGAGAAAGGAAGTACAACGATGAGTAGTACCTTAGATGCAACTGCTATTAAAAATTTACCTACGCAAAGTGTTACCGACTTAGCATCACAAACTGCCGGAGTTTATCAAGAAGATGCCAACAAAGGTATCAGTATCCGTGGGGGTCGTGAAGACGCTACAGTATATTATGTGAATGGTAGAAAAGTTATTGGTAAGCCAAACGTACCGGTTCAAGGTGTTGAGCAATTGACAGTAATTACGGGTGGTGTTCCTGCACGTTACGGTGATGCAACCGGTGGTGTTATCAATATTACTACAAAAGGACCTTCGGCTGATTTTCAAGGTGGTATTTCGTTTCAAACATCACAAGGTTTAGATGCATTTGGTTACAATCAAGCCAATGCGAACTTAATGGGCCCTATATTCAGTAAAGGAAAAGGAAAAGACAAAAAAGTAATTTTAGGGTTCTCTACTTCATTCGAGTTCTTAGGTCAGAAAGACCGCTCTCCATCTGCTTTAGGCGTATGGCAAGTGAAAAAAAGCGTATTGGATGATATCAAAGCAAATCCATATTTCAAGAATCCAAATGGTACTAACTTAATTTTCAAATCAGAGAATTTGACCTTTAAAGATATGTACCTAACTGCTGCAAAGCCAAATAATGCACAGCAAGATTACAAAGGCGTATTGCAATTCGATTTAAGTCCGGCAAAAGGAATCGATTTTACCTTTGGTGGCGATATGAGCTACACCAAATATCACAACCAAGTGATAGAGTACACCTTATTGAATGCTGAAAACAATCCTGAAATAAAAGAATTGAACTATAGTGTTTTCG
Organism: Chitinophagales bacterium; assembly: GCA_044226285.1. Taxonomy (GTDB): domain Bacteria; phylum Bacteroidota; class Bacteroidia; order Chitinophagales; family LD1; genus CALAYL01. The sequence continues at coordinate 440,056 of JBGAHI010000001.1, forward strand.
GACGTTTCTCGCATACTGTTGATTTAACTGGTAAGAAAGGGAAAGACGGAAAAGAGAAATCTTCTGCTGTTCAGAACTTTGTTTACTCTTTGCAATTCGACTATGAGAAATTCAAAAGTGTTTATGCCGATGATAACCACAAAGACAAATTGTTCAACTATGGTTATTTAGGGCACTTCAACTCAAAAAAGGCAACTAACTATTCTTACACTACTCAATCTATTGGTGGTAAAAATTATGAAGGTTGGATTCAATCAGGCGACCCAAGAGATACAAGTGTTGTGTTTACACCTGGAACAGAAAATCCGCTTGGATCTAGATTCGTTGAACAATATTATGAATTGTTAGGTGCACAGAAAAATGCAGATGGTTCATACGAAGTACTTGGAAGCAATAAATATGGTTTCACTGAAAGTGTAGATCAAATTTTGTCAGGAGCACGTTTGCCAAACCAGCGTTCAGAGCCTATTTACAACACTTGGTATAACATTGGTCGTCAGTACAACGGTTATGGTATTGGAAATCCGAACAATTCAAAAGACGGAAACATCGATCAATATCGTGCGCGTATAGAGGCCTCATTTGACGTACAAGGTAAAGGTTCTTCAAACACTAACAAACATTCTATAGAATTGGGTATTGAGTTTGATCAACGTATTCAAAGAACATACAGCATCAATCCTCTATTCTTGTGGGATGTTGCTAAAACAAACGTGAACAAGCATCTTCAATTGGACACTTCAAATCCAATCTTCCGAATAAACGGAGTTGATTATACACAAAATGATCCTACTCGTCCACAGTTCTTCAATACCGATACCATTAAGTTCGGATATACTGCCGATGCTAAAAATCAGGGTTATTTCGATAAAAACCTAAGAGCTCGCTTAGGTTTAGGTGCAACCGACAGAATTGATATTTACAATGTGGATGTTGACAAGTTGAGCATTGATTTGTTTTCTGCAAATGAATTGATGAGCTATTTCAGCGGAGGAAGTGAAATAGTAACTGCACGCGGTTATGATTATACGGGAAAAGAGTTAAAAAATAACCCATCACTAAAAGATTTCTTCAATACTAAAAATAGCGATGGTCAATACTTAAGACAGCAAGGTGCCTACAAACCGATTTATGCTTCAGGGTATATTTCTGATAAGTTCTTCTTCAAAGATTTAGGTTTCTTAGTGGGTTTACGTGTTGATAGATTTGACGCCAATCAATATGTGTTGAGAGATCCATATTCTTTGTATGACATTAAAACCAAAAGCGAAGTTGCTACTTTAGATGGAAAAGCGGTTAACCACCCTTCCAACATTGGCGATGATTATGCTGTTTATGTTTCTAAATACGGAACAGGCTCTCAAATCATTGGTTATAGAAAAGGAGATGAGTGGTACGATAAATACGGCAACGTATCAACCGGAAGAAACATTGCTAGCCAATCTAGTGAAGGAGCTTTGCCATATGCAAACTTAGCCGGAATTGATACTATGTCTACATCAACCGTTAAATCGTATGTTCAAACAAATTCAGACAATTACGATCCCAACAGTTCGTTTGTAAAGTACACCGCCAAGTACACGTTTATGCCTCGTTTACAGTTTTCATTTAATATCACAGATAAGGCACAATTCTTTGCGCACTACGATATCTTGAGCCAAAGACCTCAATCTAGAAATCAATTGAATTTAGCTGAATATTTATACTGGCAAGAAAATACTGGTGTTAAAAACAACCCGAATTTGAAACCTGAAACAACCATTGATTATGAGTTTGGTTTCAAACAAGTGGTAACTAAAACCTCTGCCATCACTATTTCTGCATATTACAAAGAGTACAGAAATTTGATTCAACGTAGAAAAATGTTGTATGCTTTCCCTGCTACTTACACTACGTATGATAACCTTGACTTCGTTTCTACAAAAGGTTTGAATGTTATCTACGATATGAGAAGAACAGGTAACTTCAAATTCAACTTAAACTACACTTTGCAATTTGCTGAGGGTACCGGTTCTGATGACGGATCTCAACGATTCTTAGTAGATGCAGATGTACCAAACTACAGAACCATTTTCCCTGTAAGTTTTGATGCTCGTCACCAAATCAATGCTACTATCGATTTCCACTTTGCTGAAGGAAAAGATTACAACGGTCCGGTTGTCGGTAACAAACAAATCTTAGCAAACTTCGGAATCAACTTAGTATTAAGAGCGCGGTCAGGTGTGCCTTATTCAACTTCAGGCGTTGTTTCTGACGAAGGTTCAATCGGTGGAGGAACAAGACAAAATACGTTGTCGTTGAACGGTCCACGTTTACCTTGGACATTCCGTGCCGATTTGCGTATCAACAAAGACTTCCAAGTGAGTGTTGCTCGTAAAGGTGAAGACAAAGATCCTAAGAAATTATACTTCAGTGTGTACTTGTGGATTCAAAACTTGTTGAATACTAAAAACATTATTTCTGTTTATCGTTATACAGGAAATGCAAACGATGATGGTTATTTGGATGCTCCAAACAAACAAATCGATATCAACAGTAAATACAATGCTGAGTCGTATAGAGATTTGTATCGTGCTCGTATCAATGATCCGAACAACTACTCGTTGCCACGCAGAATTTATTTAGGAGCCTCATTTACATTTTAAGAAAATTGTCCATTTATAAATAGCAGATTATGCAAAAGAAAATATTGTTATTGGGTTTCGTGTTTACCTTGTTTGGGAACACTATCTCTTACGCCATCATAGGTGGAAATGCCGGTAAACCAACGGCACCAAAACCAAGTTATAAAGTAGAAGCCGGTGATTGTAAAGTGCCTGTTTCTCAATATAATTTGGACATCAATAACGTTCGCGCTCGATTATTAAATGCCGGTGACCTTTGGTGGGATTTTGATAAGGCGAAGTACGAGGTGCCAAAAGGAGATGGAACTTCTGTTGGTGTTCACGCGATATTTGCCGGAGCTATCTGGATTTCAGGTTTAGATGCAGCAGGAAACTTAAAGTTGGCCGGAATGCGTTTTCGTCAAGGTACTTCTGATTATTATTCAGGACCATTAGATAACAGTGGTGAAGTAACACAAGCGGTTTGTAACCAATGGGATAAACACTTTAATGTGTTAGGTACAGAGATTGGAAAAGTGCAAGCTATATGGGATGCTAATCCTGGAGTTGATATCCCCGTTGGAAGTATCCCCGATAACGTGTTATACTGGCCAGGCAAAGGAAATTCTTTCCTAACTGCAAAAGGCTATGACATGAACAACAATCTTGCACCATTTTTTGATCGCGATGCAGATGGTGTGTATAATCCGGTAAAAGGAGATTATCCAAGTGTGAAAGATGGAAGCGAAGCTTATGGTGACCAAATGGTGTATTGGGTGTTCAATGACAAAGGTAATGTTCACAACGAAACAAATGGTAATCCTCTCGGTGTACAAATCAATGCTTTGGCATTTGCGTTCGCTACAGCAGATGAAATTAATAACATGACATTCTATACTTATAATATTGTAAACAAAGGTGGGGCTGCATTAAGCCAAACTTACATGTCTCAGTTTGTGGATGCGGATTTAGGATGTTACAGCGATGACCGTTTGGGTTGTGATACTGTAAGAAGCTTAGGTGTAGTTTATAACGGACGAGCGAACGACCCTAATGGTTGTAATACCGGATTATTGGGCTATGGTAATGATGTTCCGATGTTGGGTGTCGATTTCTTTGAAGGCCCTGTGGATACAAATGGTCAAGAAAGGGGATTGTCGGCATTCAATTATTTTAATAACGGAGCAACAGGACCTACTACTGACCCTCAAACAGCTCGTGAGTACCGTTATTTCCAAACAGGTAGATGGAAAGATGGAAGTAATTTTACTCAAGGGGGTAATGGATATGGAGGTACAACTCCTACCAACTATTGTTTCCCTGGTGATCCTACAGTTGCCACACAATGGAGTGAGTGTAATCAGCAATCAGGAGCAGCTATTCCTTATGGCGACAGAAGGATGTTGTTGACTTCAGGTCCGTTTACATTCTTGCCTAATGCTGCACAACGAATTACAGTAGGGGTTATGTTCGTACAACCACAGGGTGGAACTGGTCTTTGTCCTAGTTTCAATAACGTAATTGGTCAAGCCGATGATAAAGCACAAGCACTATTCAAAAGCGGATTTAAATTGATTGATGGACCTTCTGCGCCAACATTGAACATTAGAGAATTGGATAAGAAGCTTATCATTAATTTAGTGAATGAGCGTACAGGTAATAACTATGGTGAGTCTTATGATCAAGAAGATGCATCTATTACTTCACAAACAGGATTTTTACCGGGCATGGATGCTACGTATACATTCCAAGGTTATAAAATCTACCAAATATTAAATGATAAGGTTTCAGCAACTGAATTGGATAATCCGAATAAAGCCATTTTGCTTAAGCAAATGGATATTAAGGATGGGGTAGGTAGAATTATCAACTTTGAAAAAGATGCCTTAACACAATTGTTAGTGCCTAAAATTAGAGTTGATGGCGAAGATAAAGGGGTGCAGCATTCATTAGTGGTAGAGAAAGATTTGTTCACTGACGGACCCCTTATCAATAACAAAACATACTATTATACTGCTATAGCATACGCACATAACAACTTCAAACAGTACGATCAATTAAATCCTGCTGCCGGAGGTCAGAAAGTAGCATATCTTGTTGGTAGAAAGAATTTTGCGCGTTACTCAGCCATTCCACATGATGAGGACTCAAGAAATGGAGGTACTAAAATGAACGCATTGTATGGTGATGGAGTTGAAGTAAAACGTATTGAAGGTCAAGGAAATGGTGGAAATAACATCTCTTTAACAAAAAGTACTATTGAGAAGATTTTAGCCGGTGCCGGTTTTACCGATACTTTGGATTATGAAAAGTTATCTGATCCAATTGGATTCCGAGTAACAGATCCTCTTGCACTCAAAGAAGCAGATTTTGAGTTACAGATACTAGATCCAACGCCATATAATGGCTACAGCGTATCTTCTGATGCCAATTGGATCTTGAAAGATTTAACGAATAATAGAACGATTCCTTCAGACAGAACGTTAGATAAACCTTACGAGCAAATCATCACTACTACAATTGGTGGCGAGGCTGTAGATTATGGATTCTCATTGTCTTTAGGAACGCCTGTTGCTAAATATCAAAATCAATACAGTAAACGCCCAATATTTAGTGCAATTACAGGTTCTTTGACGTATGAAAACGAAGGCAGAAAATGGTTGTCGTTTGTAACAGATAACGGTCAAAATACTCCGGCTAACTGGATTCGTTCAGGTAAAGCTGTGGTGGGTACTACAGATCCTCTTTATACTGTTTTTGATGATAACTGGTACACCGCAAATGGTTCAGGAACAATCAGTGTACCGAATCCTAAAATTTTCACGGATCCGGATAAAGGGTTTGAAAATATTGCCGGTGGAACTTGGGCGCCATATTGTTTAACTTCCAACTATCACTTTGTTGGAACACCTACAAATGCGGCACAACCCGTATCTGTTCACAATCCTGGCTTTAAATGGGATGCTTGGGGTAAATTACCTACTGCAACCTATATACCGGCTCCGCCACAAAACACCTTGGATCGATTACAAAGTGTAGATATTGTATTTACATCTGATAAGAGTAAATGGTCTCAATGTATTGTGTTCGAAACAGGTGAAGAAGAAGCAAACACTGAAGGTGCTGCCCTTGTTGGAAGAAATGCAAGAAAAGGACAATTAAGAATGGCGCTTTCTAAAGATAAAGATGGAAACAACTTTGACGATCCAAATACTGCATTACCAGATACTGGCCGTTCATGGTTCCCTGGTTATGCAATTAATGTAGAAACAGGTCAACGTTTGAACATTGCATTCGGAGAGTCTTCTGAATTCGCGGATGAGAATGGACGAGACATGTTGTGGAATCCGACATCTAAAGTGTATGGAGATTTAAATTATGGAGGGACAATACCTAACATTCCATTCTTTGGCGGAAAACATTTTATTTATGTAATGGAAACGCCATATGATGGAGGACAAGCCATGAGAGATAGTCTTTTAGCGTTGTTCCGCATCACGCCAACAAACAATACTAGCGCATATCCAAGTGGTTACGCAGATTTGTATCGTCAAATCATGTATACTTCTATACCATATTTGACACCTGGATTTAAGTTGAATTCTTTGCAGGATGGAGTAATTCCAAGTACAGTTACTGTGAAGCTTCGTGTTCAGAAACCGTTTGCAAAATTTGCAACGAACGCCACTTCTACTGATACTTTCCCTCGTTACAGATTTAGCACTGTTGGTATGGGACCAAAAGACAACGTAGCTGAAGTTGCGAAATCAGCATTGGATAAAATCAGAATTGTACCAAATCCATATTTAGCATATTCTGCTTACGAAAAAAATGCTGCCGATACACGCGTTAAAATCACGAACCTTCCAAATAACTGTACAATTACAGTATATGCATTGGATGGTACATTGATTAGAACTATAAGACGTTCAATAAACACAACTGATCCGGATCCACAAACAGGAGTGCCTATCGAAATTTCCGATGGTAGTAATATCGATAGAAGTGCAGCAAACTTGGATAACTCTGCTGAGTGGGATTTGAAAAACGAGAAAAATGTTCCGGTAGCGAGTGGAGTTTATTTATTTGTTGTTGATGCACCGAATATTGGCAGCAAAACATTGAAATGGTTTGGCGCAATGCGTCCGGCAGATGTATCTAATTTCTAATTTTTTTGAAAAGATAAGCGTATGAAGAAAATTTTAATAAACGGTATTGTTGGATTGCTTGCTGTGAGTGCATTTGCAGGAAATCCGGATAGAAGGGGGGAAGCTGGCGCATTGGAATTGAATATGAACGGCTATGGACGAACAGCAGGTCTTTGGGGATTGAACTGTGCATCAGTACAGGGCTTGGAAGCAGAACGGTTGAATCCTGCTGGAGTAGCGTTTACAAAAAGAACGGAAATTCTTGCAAACTATACCTCTTGGTTAACTGGATCAGGGTTGTCTCTAATTCAAGCCGGTGTTTCACAACGTATAAAAGGAAATGCAATTGCCGTTTCTATTAACGCTGTAAACATTGGGTCAATTGAAAAAACGACTGTTAATTCACCTGAAGGAGGAATCGGTCAATTTAAACCAACATTCTTTAATATTGGGTTGAGTTACGGAAAGAACTTTGCATTAGGCTCTACTGCCTTAACAGGGGGCAATGTTATCTCTGGAGGGGTTACCGTTCGTTTAGTAACGGAAGGAATCTCAAACATTAGTGCAACAGGATTCAGTTTCGATGCTGGTTTACAATATACCACAGGTAAGAAAGAAAACATCCATTTCGGGGTTTCTCTTCGAAACATAGGAACTTCAATGAAGTTGAAAGGGGACGGCTTTGCTATTGATGGTACAACTGATGGCGGATACTCTTTGCAAGTAGATAGAAAATCAGCCAAGTATGAGTTGCCAATTCAGTTGAATATCGGTGCATCGTACGATATCTATTTTGGAAACAAAATTGAAATCGCACCAAAGAAATATACTCAGAATTTTCGTTTAACACCTATGGCACAGTTTACTGCGAATGCTTATGGTAACGATCAATATGGCGCAGGCTTAGAGTTTGCATTTAAAGAAATATTTATGTTGCGCGCAGCATACAGAATGGAAAATGGAATCTTTAAAACTGAAACGAGAAAGACTGCTTACAATGGTCTTGCTGCAGGAATGAGTGTTAGTGTTCCTTTCAAAAAAGATGGAACTGGTTCTAGCTTAGGAATCGATTATGCGTATCGCATGACAGGATTGAACACTCACTTTACAGGCTCTCATACAGTAGGTATTCGATTTAACTTAGGTGGAACACCTAAAGAGAAAGAAAAGGACGCTGAAAAAGCAGCATCTAAATCGGCAATGCAAGAGGAGGAAGTAGCAACTGTTGCTAAAACTTCAAAGAAGGGAAAGAAAAAAGCAGAAGTAGAATTAGTTGAAAAACAGCAATTAGTAGATTCTTTATTGAAAGTTAATGCTGATTTGAAAGTAAAAGCAGAAACACCGATTGTGAAAATTGATACTGTTCAAGTTACTAAAACAGAAATTGTAATCCAAAAAGATACAATTCTTGTTCCTACGACTTATGAAAAAACGGACTATAAAGGTGGTGATGTAGATACAGTAGTTGTTGATGGAAAAACACAATTGAAATTTAATGATTACGATTTAGTTCAGTTCGAAACGGGTTCTGCAGTAATTCAGAAAAAATCTTATCCGTATTTGAACTACTTGATTAACATCATGAAAAAGAATCCATCATACAAATTATCACTTGCCGGTCATACTGATAATGTAGGTGATAGAGATAAAAATGTGAAGCTTTCTCAAGATAGAGTTGATGCAGTAAAAGCATATGTTACTTCAAAAGGAGTTAACGGAAGTAAAGTAAGCACATCTGCTTTTGGTCCGGATAAACCGAAATACAAAAACGATTCTGAAGCCGGAAGAGCTAAAAACAGAAGAGTTGAAGTGAACATGGAATATTAATCGCTTGTTCAATTCATAAATAGCACTAAATTTGTGAATCAAAAGACGCCCGAATAGGCGTCTTTTGATTTTTAGTAGAATAAACCAAAATGTATTATGGCAGATATAAATTATATGACCAAAGAAGGTTATGAGCACCTGGAAAAGGAGTTGAGATTCTTGAAAACGGTAAAACGTCCGGAGATTTCTAACGCAATTGCAGAAGCAAGAGAAAAGGGTGACTTATCGGAAAATGCCGAATATCATGCTGCACGTGAAGAACTGGCTTTGCTTGAAGCAAAGATTGCCAACATGGAAAACCAATTCGGAAGTGCTCGTATTTTGGACGAATCGAAGGTGGATATTTCTAAAGTAGGCATACTTTCTAAAGTGAAAGTGTTTAATAAAAAGCTCAATAAGGAACAAACGTTTAATGTAGTTAGTGAAGCGGAAGCAGATTTAAAGGCTGGTAAAATTTCTTCTAACTCTCCTATTGGCAGAGCATTACTTGGGAAAAAAATTGGTGAAATAGCTGTAGCGCAAACACCTGCCGGAGCAATGGAATTAGAAATTCTGTCTATTTCTATCTAAATAAAATCCAATGGCATCAATTTTTACAAAAATCATCAATGGCGATATTCCTTGCTATAAGATTTATGAAGACGAAAACTATTTTGCCTTTTTAGATATTAGTCCCTTAGCCAAAGGCCACACACTTGTAGTGCCAAAACAAGAGGTAGATTACATCTTTGATTTAAGCGATGAAATCTATCAAGGATTAATGCAAGTGTCCAAGAAAATTGCACTAGCGATACAAACCGCAGTTCCATGTAAAAGAATTGGTGTTGCAGTAGTAGGGCTCGAAGTTCCACACGCACACGTTCACCTAATTCCGCTTCATTCTGGCGCCATTAACTTCAGCGATCCGAAGTTACAACTTACTAAAGAAGAGTTAGCAACAATTGCTGCCGCTATTGTAGGAAAACTCCATTAAAACAAATGAGATAAAAGTCCATCTCTCAATTTGGGTTCAAACCAAGTTGATTTCGGTGGCATTACATTACCCGAGTCGGCAATCGCAATGAGCTGTTCCAATGATACCGGGTACAGTGCAAAAGCAACTTGATGTTCTCCACTATCAACTCGTTTCTTTAATTCGCCAAGACCTCTGATTCCTCCAACAAAATCAATGCGTGTGTCGGTTCGCGGATCGATAATGTTCAAAAGAGGTGCAAGCACATTGTCTTGTAGTATTGTAACATCTAAAATCCCAATAGGATCAGTTTTTATAATATTGCTTTTAGCCGTTAATCGGTACCATTGTTGGTCAAGATACATCCCAAAGTGATTAGGCTGTTCAGGTTTAGCTTCGGTATCAGCAATACTATTCAACTCAAAATTCACTTTTATTTTATCGATAAATTCATTTGCCGAATAGCCGTTCAAATCTTTTACCAAACGATTGTAATCCATAATAGCTAACTCGTCTGATGGAAATAGAACTGATAAAAAGAAGTTGTATTCTGCGTCACTATTTCCACCGTTCTCTCTTAATTTTAAACCCACTTTGGCAGCCGATGCAGCCCTATGATGCCCATCAGCAATATAAGTGAAAGGGATTTCTGTAGAAAACGTAGTTGAGATTTTTTGAATCAAGGCGTCATCATTTACGATCCATAATTGATGCGTTACACCATCAACTGCAGTAAAAGCATAAGTTGGAGCTCCTGCACTCACCGATGCTACAATTTCTTTTATCGTATTATTGGTTGGATATGTAAGGAATATTGGACCCACATGTGCTTGTACTGCCTCCATATGTTGAATTCTATCGAGCTCTTTTTCCGGACGTGTATATTCGTGTTTCTTAATTGTGTCAGAAAAATAATCGTCAATCGATGAGCATGCAGCGATGCCAAACTGTCTTCTGCCGTTCATCGTTTGCGCATAAATATAGTAGCAAGGTTTTTCTTCTTGAACCAAAACACCATTGGCAATTAGTTTCCTGAAATTCTCATTTGCTTTCGCATAAACTGCAGCAGCGTGAATATCTACCTCTTGTGGCAAATCGATTTCAGCTCTGCTCACATGCAAAAAGGAATTTGGGTTGCCTTCTGCCATTGCTTTTGCTTCTGCAGTATTCATAACATCGTACGGAAGTGTAGCTACCTGTTCAACAAGTTGTTGCAGTGGGCGTAATGCGCGAAATGGTCTAATGTTTGCCATAGTTAAAGTATAAAAAGTTCGGATGCAATATAGTCCGCAAAATGTTTTCCGGCCTGCGTCAATATTAAATGATTGTTTGAAAAATGATAGTATGCTGTAGGGATTTTTTTCAAGGAATCAGAAAAGGTGTCTTTAAATTGCGTTGGAATCTTCTCTGTGTTGCATCCCCATTGGGTTCTTAGCGATGTCATGATATATTCGTTGGTTTGATCTTCTAGTGACAAAACTTCTTCAGAGTAACATGTCTCACCTGCACTCATCGCTTTGATGTAATTATTCAGGTTTGCTACATTCCATCTTCTGGAGTGATGATTGAAAGAATGCGCTGATGGCCCCAGCCCTAAATATTTTTCGCCTTTCCAATAGTTGGTGTTATGGATGGCCAAATAATTTTCTTTCCCAAAATTCGAAATCTCATAATGCTGAAATCCATTTAACCGAGCAAAGTCCATCAAGAAATCAAATTGTGCATTTGTCTTTTCATCGTTTGGTGCAGCCGCTAATCCTTTTTTTACCGATTGATAAAGTTTTGTTTTGGGTTCAACCGTAAGCGCATAACACGAAAGATGTTTTACGCCAAGCGAATTTGCTTTCATTAAGTTTTCTTCCCATCCCTTCAGGCTTAATCCCGGAGTGCCATAAATTAAATCGATGGTGATGTTATCGAAACCTTTGTTTTGTGCTTTTACAATACTCTGTTCGGCTTCGTAGGCGTTATGCGCTCTATGCATAAACGCTAAGTCTTGATTAAAAAACGATTGTATCCCTATGCTCAAACGGTCGATTGGAAAGGATTTCAGCATGTCTAACTTTTCTACTGACAGATCATCGGGGTTAACCTCGATGGTACATTCTTTCAAATCAATACGATGTAGTTTATATAATGTATCGAAGATACGATCTAAATCATGCTGTTCTAATAATGAAGGAGTGCCTCCTCCTAAGTAGATTGTTTCAATAGTTTCTCCAAGCAGATAGTCTTTACTCATTTCCATTTCATGAATTAAGGCTTCAATAAATTGTTCTTTTCGAGAAACTGTATTCACAAAATAGAAATTGCAATAGGTGCATGCTTGTTTGCAAAACGGAATATGAATGTAAATGCCTGCCAATTGCTGAGTTTGAGACTTCGAAGATTGGAAAATTATTTCATTGTTGAATCATCTTACCTAGAGAATAATCCTTTTCAACTAGATTCTCATCTTGGTTTTTGTATTTTTAATACAGTGAAAAATCAACTTTTACTTTTCTTTTTGCTTTTTACGCAGCTTTCTTTTGGGCAAAGAAAGTGGACTTTCATTTTTCACAGAGCCGATTCATTTGCAGTTAATACTAAGTTGTTTCCCAAACAAACTAAAGACAGTGTAGGCGTAAACCTTTTGTTCACAAGGCTTACAGGTCATCTACGCGAAGCCGGATATGCAGGTGCTTCTATCGATTCGTTTTTCTTTGAAGGGGAGGTTGTTCATACATACATATATATAGGACAAAAACAAAAGCAAATCTATTTGCAAAACGGGAACATTTTAGATGGCCAAGTTGCACGTTTGGGGCTATCGAATTATTTAGATAAAAGTAAACCAACGGATGTAAGTGACTTGCCTAGAGTTAAAGATGCTGTTGTCAAAAACCTAGAAGAAATGGGTTATCCATTTGCAGAATGTTATTTAGATAGTTTCGTTTTAAATCCTGAATCGTTCTCTGCAAAACTATTTGTTGAGCCACACGATAAATTTGTATTTGATACCGTTGCATTAAAACTGCAAACTAAGATCAGACGTGTATTTATAAAAAACTATTTAGGGATAAAGGCAGGTAAATCATACAAGGAGTCATTAGTGAAGAAGGTGGAAAGCCGTTTGAGTTTACTGACTTTTGCCGAACAAACACAATCACCAACAGTAAGTTTTCAAAACGGGAAAGCAAAAGTAAATGTGTTTCTAAAAGATCGCAAAGCAAATCAGTTCGATTTGTTGGTGGGCTTTTTGCCAGGCGGTGCAGGACAAAAATTATTAATTACCGGCCAGGCACAATTACATTTAGTTAGTCCATTTGGTATGGGCGAAGAGTTCCGGGTAAAATGGGAAAAGCTGCAACCGAAAACACAAACATTAGACGTGCAACTTATTTATCCTTATCTGTTGGGTTTGCCTGTAGGGGTTAATGCTCGATTTCAATTGTACAAAAAGGACACCTCCTTTTTAAATATCGGTGGCGATTATGGCGTCCAATATCAAATGCCCGGGAGCGATTACATTCGTTTGTCGTATCGACAGCAAAGTACAATAGTGGTGAATGTTGATACCAATTACATAAAAGCAAACCGAACATTGCCTCCGGTGTTGGATGTAAATTCAAATCAAATTGCCGTAGAGTTTTTTCAGCAGCGATTAAATTACCGTTTCAATCCCACTTCAGGATATACGCTGGCTGTATCGGCTGCATTTGGTTTAAAGAATATTAAGAAGAATAATGTGGTGGCTTCTTTGTTTGATACACAAGAAGGGAAGTCTTTCGGTTATTTATACGATTCCCTTCGGTTGAAGTCTTTTGTGATGAACCTATCAGTTGCTGTTGACAAATATTGGAAAATTGCAAAGCGACAAACCATTCGAACGAACCTCGAGGCCAAATACATTTTCAATAATAAAATTACAGAGAGCGAATTGTATCGAATTGGAGGAACAACATCACTTCGTGGATTTGATGATCGTTCTATCTACACCCCATATTATGTTATGCTGAATGCTGAATATCGATACTTGCTTTCAAAGAATGCTTTTTTCTTTTTGTTTGTGAATAGTGCTATGGTAAAAGAAAATCGTCCAACACGAAATCAGCAGTTCGATTTTCCTTATGGTTTTGGTGCGGGTGCCGCAATTGAAACCAAAATCGGTATGTTTGCGCTCAGTTATGCTTTGGGTGCAAGGCAAGATGAAAAGATTACTTTTAAATCGTCAAAGATTCATGTTGGGTATATCAACTATTTTTAAATGGGTTCAATTGCTAAAGCGATCAAGTGTTTTTCTTTTCTTGATGGTGATGTTCAATAGTTTTTTTGCTGTTGCACAAAACGCAGATACACTAGTGCAACCTGTTGTAGTGCAAATAGATACTACGCCTAAAGTAATAGACACTAGCTTTATACAATCCAATGAAACATTATCTAGACTACAATCTTGGATTACTTCCGGACAAAAAATCACAAAGAATGATTTTGAATTATTGCGTCCACATCAATCTTCGGTTCTTGTTTTTTTATGGATTGTTGTTGCATTGTTTTTGTTTGTGATTATACGGTTGTTGTACAAACGCGATTTTCAAGAACTCTTTCAATCGTTGATGAATAAGCAGCTTGCGACACAGATAAACAGAAACAAAGGAACATCTATGTCTAACTTTTCTTTGATGTTATTGTTGATTGCAGTGGTGAATTTGTCGGTAATGACAATGTATACGTTGTTGTATTTTTATGGCGAAATGAATCATTATACAATTCAATTCTTTATCAAACTAATTTTTTTATTCACATTTTTTTTAGGTCTGAAAGTATTGGTGGTAAACACGTTGGGCTTTTTGTTTGAAGAAGAAGAAGCGGCAGAGAGTTATGTGAATGATTTTATGATGATTGTCAAAGTGCTTGGAATTGCTGTGTTTCCAACAGTGTTGATGATTTATGTTGCATCGAAGAGTGATGCATACATGTTTGTGTATTTGTTTTTAGTGATTGTAATTTTAAATGTTCTGATTTTTGTATGGCGAGGGTTATCCACATCTATACAGATGATGTATAAAAGTGTGTATCACTTTTTACTTTATGTTTGCACCGTTGAAATACTTAGTGTATTTCTATTAATCAAATTGTTAACCAAAATTGCTTCTTAATCATGGCAACAAAAGCACCAGCTAAAAAAGCAGCTCCTAAAAAAGCAGCAGCAAAAAAAGCAGCTCCTAAAAAAGCAGCAGCAAAAAAAGCAGCTCCTAAAAAAGCAGCAGCAAAAAAAGCAGCTCCTAAAAAGGCAGTAGCTAAAAAAGCAGCTCCTAAAAAAGCAGCGGCAAAAAAAGCAGCTCCAAAAAAGGCAGCAGCTAAAAAAGCAGCTCCTAAAAAGGCAGCAGCTAAAAAAGCGGCTCCTAAAAAAGCTGTAGCTCAAAAAAAAAGCTAAGCAGTTCCTCGCTTTTAAAAAAATCTAACGGTAGTAGCAATTCTGTAAACAAAAAGGCTGATGAGAAATCAACCGACAGACTTGCTACTACTTTGATTTCTACGCCATCCCAAACTCCTCATTCTCCAATTGTAGCGAAAAAACCTGTTCGCGATTATCATAAGCACATTTCTCAGGAGCCGAAATCTAAACTCAAAAATATTATTGTTGCACAACCTCAACCCGAGGCCGCAAAATCTCCATATTACGAATTGGAAAAGAAATTTGGAATCAAGTTCGATTTTATTCCGTTTATTAAAGTTGAAGGGGTATCTACCAAAGATTTTCGAAAGCAACGTATTGTACTTACCGATTTTAGTGGCATTGTATTTACAAGTCGTAATGCCATCGATCATTTTTTTAGAATGTGTGATGAGTTGCGTGTAAAGATGAGTCAAGAAACAAAGTTCTTCTGTACCTCTGAAGCTATTGCCTTATATCTTCAGAAATATACACAATACCGAAAACGCAAAGTTTTCTTCAGCGATGCAGGCATCAATAAGGAATTGAAAAATTTGATGATCAAACATAAAGAGACTACTAAGTTTTTATACATCTGTCCGGAGACTAGAAGTCAAGATGAGCTTACTTCATTCATGTCAGAAAATGGAATTCAGTTTGTTGAAGCGGTAATGTATAAGACCGTTCCGAACGATTTGAGTACCATGAAAATTGCCAACTATGATATGTTGATTTTGTTCAGTCCAACCGGATTGAGTTCTCTTTTACACAATTTCCCGAAATTCAAACAGGGAAAAATGAAGATTGGTATTTATGGAAGAACTACTGCAGATGCAGTTATCGATGCAAACCTTTCTATTCATGTAATGGCGCCTTTAAATCATCATACCTCCATTACATCGGCATTAGAGAGCTACTTAAAAGACGTAAAATAAATTCTCCATCCTGTATATTATTGATGTAAAATGTTTAACTTTAGTTTGAAATGACAACTAGAGTTTTATTCTTCAGTATTTTTATTGCAATTGCTTTTTTGAACGGGGGCAATGCTGCGTTAGCGCAGAACGAGCCCCAGTTTACGCAATATATGTTCAATCGATTATTGTTGAATCCGGCTTATGCGGGGAGTAATAAGGGTTTAGAATTGACCGGAGTGGCTCGTATTCAGTATGTTGGTTTAGCAAATACGGTTTCCACAACACAGGGTTTATCCGTTTCTTCATCTGTTACTGCGCTCCATGGAGGGGTAGGCTTAACATTGGTGAACGATATGATTGGATTGCAACGAAGCACCGGTTTACAACTTTCGTATGCCTATCAAAAAAGATTCTCACAGTTTTCACTAGGGGTTGCGGCCGGTGTTGGATTTATCAATACCAATATTGATGGCAGTAAAATAATTACTCCCGATGGCGAGTATACATCAGCCATTAATCACAAAGACCCTCAACTTCCTATTGCAAATTCGAATGCATTTTCGCCCGATTTTTCAGTCGGTATCTATTTAGGAAACGAGAAATATTTTGCTTCAGTAGCAGCAAATCATCTATACACAACGCAGAAAATTAATGGTGTTTCAAGCAAGTTTTTCTATACCAATGATCGTTATTTTCAATTGAGCGGTGGATATAATTTTGTTTTGTCGAAAAATTTGAAACTACAGCCATCACTGGCTTTGAAGACTAACTTTCAAAAAGTTCAGATGGATTTGTCAACACTTTTAACAATTCGTGACAATATTATGACAGGAATTGCGTTTAGAGGATATAGCGCTAAAACAATTGATGCATTTTCATTTTTTTTGGGCGGCTACTTCAAAGGATTTAAACTTGTATATAGTTATGACGCTAATATTTCATTTTTAAGATCGTTCAATACAGGAACACATGAAATAAGTTTATCTTATTTTATGCCTTATAAACCAACGATTATAAAGGGCGCTTACTATCATAATTCGCGATTTTTATAAAGAGATTGTTAATTATGAAACTTTAAAGAGTCTAAGACGTAAAATTTTTTAATAGGTTGCTTGTGTTTTTAAAAAATAAAAGTTTTATATTTACAATCTTTCAAAATATTATAACAAAGACCCAAAAACAGTAATTCAAAAATAACCAATGAAAAAAATTAGAACATTACTAGGAATCGGATCTGTTGCTACTGCCTTATTCTTGGCAAGTTGTAGCGGAGGCTACAATGGACAATTGTTGGGTGAATCTGACCGTCCACGATGGAATCCTATCACACCGTATGGCATGGTGTTTATTCCATCAGGCGTTTTGCACATCGGACCGAGCGATCAAGATGTAAATAATGCTCAAGTAGCAAGAGCCAAGCAGGTTTCTATTGTCGGATTTTATATGGATGATACAGAAATTACAAATAATGAGTATCGTCAGTTTGTGAACTGGGTGCGTGACTCAGTTGCTCATGTAATGTTGGAACACACAAAAGAAGATGCAAACTCTGGTAAGTCACAAATCGATTGGAAACAAAAGATTGATTGGAAAAAAACCGAGGGTAACGAGCAATTGGAAGAAATCTTTGTTACCGAAGCACAACGTTACGCTGGCTATAAAGAACTTGATGTGAACAAACTTTGGTATGTATATCAATGGATTGACTACAAAGAAGCAGCAAAATCAAAAAATCGTGGTGCTGAGCGTAGCAAATTTATTAAGAATGAAAAATGTCAGATTTATCCTGATACATTAGTTTGGGTTCGTGATTTCACATACTCTTATAACGAGCCAATGACTCGTAACTATTTCCATCACCCGGCATTTGATGATTATCCGGTAGTAGGTGTTACCTTTGCACAGTCAAAAGCATTCTGCGCTTGGAGAACAAGACTTTGGGCCGACTACAAAACTTTACACGGAGAGCCATTGATGGATGAATTCCGTTTGCCAACTGAAAGTGAGTGGGAATATGCTGCTCGTGGAGGTAAAAAATTGGCTCCATATCCTTGGGGAGGTCCTTACGTAAGAAACTCTAAAGGTTGCGTATTGGCTAACTTCAAACCGGGAAGAGGAAACTATCCTGAAGATGGTGGCTTCTACACCGTGCGTGCTGATGCTTATTGGCCAAACGATTACGGTTTGTATAATATGGCTGGTAATGCTGCAGAATGGACTTCTTCTGCTTACTACGAAAACTCATACTCTTTCGTTCACGACTTGAACCCTGATATTCGTTACGATGCAGATAAAAACGAGTCTGAAACATTGAAACGTAAAGTAATCCGTGGCGGTTCTTGGAAAGACATCGGTTACTATATCGAAAACGGAACAAGACACTGGGAGTATGCAGATTCAGCTAAATCTTATATCGGCTTCCGTTGTATTACAACTTTCTTGGGACGTGATATTGCTGACAGTAAATAAGCTTACAATAAACCTAAATATTCATTTAACTCTTTAACCTTAAATTAAAAACAAAACAAAATGGCTTCAGAAAAAAAATCAATCTTTGAAACTAAAAAAGGTAAAACACTTTTGAATTATGTTTACTCGGGCGGTGCGGCTGTCGTAATTGCAGGAGCTTTGTTTAAAATCATGCACTGGCCTGGTGCGAATGCCATGCTTATCGCAGGGATGGGAACAGAGGTGTTAATCTTCATCGTTTCTGCCTTCGAACCTCAATTTGTTGATCAACACTATAACTGGGAAAACGTATATCCTCAATTGTTAAGCGAATCAGCTGTAGCTCCTAAAGTATCTAGTACATCTGGTTCTGTAACACAACAATTAGATAAATTATTATCAGATGCTAAAGTAGGTCCAGAATTAATCGGAAGTTTGGGAAAAGGATTATCGTCTTTGAGCGATAACGTATCTAAAATGTCTGATTTAACTGACGCTACAGTAGCTTCTAACGATTTTGCTAAAAACGCAAAAGCTGCTTCTGGATCAATCACAGGATTTGCAACTGCTGCAACTACAGCTACTCAATCTTTGTCTGGATTACAAACCGCATCTGTTGCTTTAACTGAAACAGCTAGCGAAGCCGTTAAATTTAAAGAGCAATTAGGAGCGTTGAACAAAAACCTTGCTTCTTTGAACACAGTGTATGGCAACATGTTGTCTGCAATGCGTCCGCAATAATCAGTGAGAGAATCAACCCTTTAATCCAACAAAAAACTAAATAAAAAATGGCAGGTGGTAAATTAACGCCAAGGCAGAAGATGATTAACATGATGTACCTCGTGTTAACAGCCCTTCTAGCATTGAACGTATCAAAAGAGATTTTGAATGCTTTTAAGACCGTAAATAATAGCATTATGAAATCCAACAACGTAGTGGGAGATAAAAACAAATCTACGTACGAAGCTTTCGAATCGGCAGTAAAGGATCCTCAAACAGCGGCAAAAGCTGCAATTTGGAAACCTAAAGCTGATAAAGTGAAGGCATTGTCTTCCGATTTGTATAATTTTCTAGAAGCTACTAAGCTTGAACTTAAGAAACGTTCAGATTACAAGGTAGAGAACGGAGTCGAAGAATTCAAAGAGGATGATATCGATGCACCTACCTACATGATGATTGAGCAAAAGAAAGGAACAGAGGTATATGATAAAATGTTGAAATTTAAGAAAGAACTCATGGCTGTATTAGACCCTAATGAGTTTGCTGATAATCCTAAATTGCAAGAAACAATTAAAAAGGATTTGGCTGATTTTGACAAATCGTTACCTATTAGCATGGATATTCCTGCTTCACATACTGGAACTCAATATTCAAAAGACGGTAAAGGATGGTCGGAAAGCAATTTCCACATGACACCTACTATCGCTGCTCTTACTATTTTGAGTAAATTGCAAAGCGATGTGAAAAGCGCTGAGGCTCAAATGGTTGACTATTATTTCAAGCAAATTGGTCAGGTAAAAGTTGTTTATGATGCATTCCAAGCGATTGCTTCTGCAAACACTAACTATTGTATGCCTGGCGATCCAGTAGAAGTTTATGCAGGTGTTGGTGCATTTAGCGAGGCTTCTAAGCCTACTATTGTTATCAATGGATCTCCAACTACTTTGCAAGATGGAATGGCAACATTCAAAACTACGGCTGCAGGTGCAGGAGAGCATTCAGTTCCGGTTAGTATATCTTATACAAAACCAGATGGAACAATAGCTACATTGAAAAAGGATATCAAGTATACCGTTGGTACACCTACAGGTGCAGCGGTGATGATGGACAAAATGAATGTAATTTACATTGGAGTTGACAACCCACTTACCGTATCATCTGGCGCAGGTGCTGAGAAAACAAGTGTTTCCGGAACTGGTGGTGGGCTATCAGTAAGTAAAGGTGCAGCTCCCGGTAAATATATCGCTAGAGCAACAACTGTTGGTCAAGCTACTATCAACGTGAATGTAACAGGAGGAAAAGGTTTCCAATTCCCGGTACGTGTTAAACGTATCCCGGATCCGGTTCCAACATTAGGTGGTAAATTGAGAGGAGGTAATGCTCAAGTAGGAACAATTAAAGCACAATCTGGGGTTGTAGCCATTCTTGAAAACTTCGATTTTGAAGCACGTTTCAACGTTCAAAGTTACTCTATGATTTACTCTTCTAAAGGAGATGTATATCGTTCAGAAACTTCTGGTCCGTTATTCAATGCACAAATGCAAGGTTTCATGGGAAGAGCTAAACCAAAAGATATCATTTTCTTGGATGACATTAAAGTTGTTGGACCGGATGGTCAATCAAGAAAATTAGGTCAGATTGCGTTCCAGATTATCTAAATCAACTAATCAATGAAGAATATGAAAAATCTATTGGCGACTATAACCCTTTCATTGGGTGCGCTTGCAGCTTTTGCTCAGGAGCCTTTGGATGGTGCTTATCAAAAAGTAGTGACTAAAGAAAAGGAAGTTATTCCGTACGACTTTATTCGTGAAGCGGATGTATTTTGGTCTAAAAGAATTTGGAGATCAATTGATGTTCGAGAAAAAATGAACCTACCGTTCAAATATCCTCAACAATATTTGATTGAAATTATTCACTCGGCTGCTAAAAATGGTGAGCTTACCGTTTACGATAATAGTGTTGTTGATGGCGATCAATTCAAACAAGTGCTTCCTGTAGAAGATGTGAAAAAAATCGGATACAAAGAGGATACTGTTACACAAATCAACCCGGTAACCATGGAAGAAGAAACTAAAGTGGTGAAAAACGAGTTGGCTTGGGATAAAATCATCAAGTTCCGATTGAAAGAAGACTGGGTATTTAACGAGAATACATCAACTATGGTTTGTCGTATCATTGGATTAGCTCCGGTTCGTGAGTTAGTGCTTTCTGATGGAACAGTTGCCGGTGATGAGGTAATGTATTGGGTGTATTATCCGGACTTACGTCCTATCTTAGCTAAATACGAGGTGTTCAATCCTAAGAATGATGCTGTTCGTTTAAGTTGGGAAGATTTGTTCGAAGCGAGAATGTTTGAGAGTTATATCTATAAAGAATCAAACGTTTACGATAGAAACATTAAAGAATACGCTACAGGTATAGATCAGTTGTTAGAGTCTGAAAGAATAAAACAAAATATGTTTGAGTTCGAGCATGACCTTTGGAACTATTAATACTTAAAGTGATGCAATAAAAAAGCCTTCGAATTTCGAAGGCTTTTTTATTGCATATCAGTTAAATGCGTTAAGCAAGTTTGCTGTTAATCCATTGCAGCATATCATTTAAAACTCGTGTTCTATCTACTTCAGGTTCGTTGTGGAGTTCGTGGTAGAAACCATCGTATAGTTTGAAAGTAAGGTGGTTTTTAGGCGCATTTTTAGCAAAATCGGAAGATCCATGCGGAGAAATCAATTTGTCTTCTGTGCCGTGGAATAAGAACAAATCGTTGCTTAAGGCTTCGGCATGTTCTATCGCCCAATAGCCCGCATCAAATGTTTCGAAAAAGGTTCCTGCAGTTGCTTGGTTGTGTACCAACGGATCGTTATCATATTTTTTCACTTCTTCTTTATCTCGAGATAAGTGCGATGTATCCAAATTGGCTTTTTCAGGAAACTTCGGATAAATATTTTTCATGAATTTCGCCAACATGATTTTGAATTTTGGTGGTTCAAAGCCCAATCTTAACCATGGTGCTGATGCGATTGCTCCACGAATAGCCGGTTTTCTACGCAATAGGTAGTTGACTACAACATTTCCACCCATACTATGACCCCATAGAAACACAGGTGCATTTCCCGACAAAGATTTTGCTTCAGCAATAAGTTTGTCGACCGAATCAAGCGTTGCTTCATATGAAGGAGAATACCCTCTTGTTCCTTCTGTTTTCCCGTGCCCAAATTGATCGATGGCAAACACCGATATTCCTTGTTCGTTAAAAAATGCTGCCGGTCGTGCGTATCGGCCTCCATGTTCAGCAAAGCCATGCACGATACATAGCACAGCCTTCGGGTTCTCTACCGTCCAGCCTTGAGCAAATAATTTCGTCCCTTCTTGATTCCAACTGAGTTCTTTATATGCCATGATTGATTTTGTTTATCTAAAAATAGACTTCTTTTTTGAAAATGCCGATTCGTGATGTTTAAATTTAATGATACAGTAAAGAATTTCATTGTATTTTGTAGCCAGACCAATCACTTAACCATAAACCATTTGATATGCGGATGATACTAAAAGTTGTTCTTGTTCTGATTGCCATTCCCTTACTCTATGTAGGTGGAAATATCGTATATGCTATTCTCACGAAATTTAAACCGGCTGCGGTTGAGGATGTAAAGGCTTCAGTACTTTCGAAAGAAGAAGTAAGCGGCAATGATTCTGTCTTTACTTTCTTTACTTGGAATGTGGGGTATAGCGGACTTGGTGCTGAAACAGATTTCTTTTATGATGATGGCAAAATGGTGATTACACCGGAAGATTGGGTGCGCAAATATTTTGACGGTATCAAATCTTCGTTGGCAGAACAAAAAGGCACGGATTTTATTTTCCTACAAGAAGTAGATCGTTCCAGCAAGAGAAGTTATAGTATTGATATGGAGAAAGGAATTTGCGATGTGATGCCGGAATACAGCTCTTATTTTGCAGTGAACTACGATGTGAAATATTTACCGTTTCCATGGACAGAGCCGTTAGGCAAGATACTAGGAGGCTTACAAACACTAACGAATAGAAGCCAATTGGAAACAAAACGAATTGCATTACCCGGTATTACAGATTTTCCGCGAAAGCTTTTTTATTTGGAACGTTGCTTAATGGTGCAACGAATGAAATTAACCAACGGCAAGGAACTTGTAACAGTAAATGCACATTTGGAAGCGTATGATGACGGAGGCGTGAAACGTGCCCAAATGAAGCTAATGAAGGAGTTATTGGGACAAGAATATACCAAAGGAAATTATGTGGTAATTGGTGGCGATTGGAATATTGCTCCTCCTGATTTTAATGTGCATAAATGGGAGAAAGAAAAGGAGAGCGATGCCCTGTATTTGATGAATAACGATTCAACATACATCAAAGACTGGAAGTATGTTTATGATGGGAATACGCCAACCAATCGAAAAAACAACCATGCGTTTAACGACAAGACATTTACTACTGTAATTGATTATTTCTATGTATCGCCAAATGTTGAAGTTGTTGAGGTGAAAGGACATGATTTCGGTTTCAAAAATTCCGACCATAATCCCGTGAGTATGAAAGTGAGATTGAAATAGAGTTTGAATTTTTCAAATCGCAATTCTTTTGCATTTTGCAATCGAAATTTCAAAACAAAATATGGCTTTAGCTGAATTTATTATCGATACAAAACGCTTCTCCATTGAAACGTTGAAGCAGTTGACACAAACTCCGCATACATTAAAACTCGACAGTACTGTTGTAGAAGTGGTTTCCAAAAACAGAGCGTTTTTAGAGCGTAAGTTGGCAGATCCAAATGCGCGTTATTATGGTATCAATACCGGCTTTGGGGCTTTGTGTGATGTGAAGATTTCCAACGAGAATATTGAACAACTCCAAGAGAATTTGGTGATGAGCCATGCATGCGGAATGGGCGATGAAGTGAAGCCTGAAGTGGCAAAGCTGATGCTGTTGTTGAAGATAAAAGGCTTGTCATTAGGCTCATCAGGTGTTTGTATTGAGACCATTCAGAAGCTTGTGGAGTTTTATAATGCAGATGTAATTCCATTGATTTGGGAAGTAGGTTCTTTGGGTGCTTCCGGGGATTTGGCACCATTGGCGCACATGAGTTTGCCGCTGTTAGGCATGGGCGAAGTGCGCTATAAAGGCGAACGAATGAAAACAGCAGATGCGCTGAAACAAGCGAATATCAAAGCGATAAAATTACATTCCAAAGAAGGTTTAGCGTTATTGAATGGTACGCAGTTTATGAGCGCTTGGGGTTCTTTCAGTGTTATGGAAAGTGAGCGGGTTGAGAAGTTGGCTGATTTAACAGCGGCCATTTCTGTAGATGCCTTTAATGCACAAACCGCACCCTTTCATCCGGCAATTCAAAAAATCAGAAATCATACCGGACAAATGGAGTCGGCTGCTAATGTGTTGAAGTTTTTGGAAGGTAGCGAAATTGCCGCTCAACCGAAAAACAATGTGCAAGATCCCTATTCATTTCGTTGTGTGCCGCAAGTCCATGGTGCTGTTCGTGGTGTGATTGAACATGTGAAGAGTGTATTTGATCGCGAGATAAATGCTGTAACCGACAATCCCCTTGTTTTTGAAGATGAAGATTTAATTATTAGTGGAGGTAATTTCCACGGAGAGCCATTGGCATTAGCTTTAGATTATTTGGGCATGGCTATGAGTGAATTGGCTAGTATTTCGGAACGCAGAACATTTCAGCTAACCTGTGGCAACAGAGGTTTGCCTCCGTTCTTAGTGAAAGATTCCGGATTAAATTCCGGATATATGATTCCGCAATACACGGCAGCTTCGATTGTGAGTATGAATAAGCAATTGGCAACTCCGGCTTCTGTAGATAGTATTACCTCTTCCGGTGGCCAAGAAGATCATGTGAGTATGGGAGCGAATGCAGCTGTGAAGTGTTATAAAATCGTATATAATATTGAAAAGGTATTGGCTATTGAGTTTATGTGTGCCATGCAAGCATTGGAATTCCGTTCACCTCTGAAGAGTTCACCCCTAATTGAGTCTATTAAATTGGAGTACAGAAAGATTGTACCTTACTATGAAAAAGATAGGATTATCTATAACGATATCCAAAATACAGTAGATTTTATGCGGACTATCAAGTTGTAAACCAGTACTTTCCACAATATTTTGAGGGTAAGTTTTGAAACTAATTTATTGATTTGACGTATGCGTTAGAACTAACTAACTAAAACGCAAATGAGTAAAAGAGTACAACTGTATATTCTTATAGGGATGTTGACCTCGATTAATTCCTACGCCATGAAGATTCCTTCAGATATTGATTCCATGGCCATTACAACGTTTTATGCTAATAACAGTATTGATTTGAATCGGGTGGAAAATCCTGATTTATATTTTGAAGTGTATCGTTGGTTGGGGAAGCCCTATAAGTTAGGTGGCAATTCAATGCAAGGAGTTGATTGTGCGAACTTCGTGAAGCGAATGTATAGAGATGCTTACAACAAAAATATCGATGGCAATGCAGTAAGTATGTTTCCCTTGTGTTCAATGCTTCAGAGTGTTGATATGGCGGCTGAAGGAGATTTAGTGTTTTTCAAGATTAATAATTCTAGCATTACCCATGTTGGTATCTATTTACAACACGGGAAATTTGCGCATGCTACCATACATAATGGGGTTATGATTAGCGATATCAGCGAGTCTTATTACCAACAATATCTTTACAAGGCCGGTAGACCGGAGGCTGAAGGCGTTTACGCTGTGGAGTAGTTTTTTTCTCTGCAATTTATTCTGCAACTTGTGCAGATGTTTAAGTCAATCAAACACTATTTCTTTTTAGCGCTATCCTTCAGATTGATGCTGATTTGGCTAATGTTATTTTGGTTAGGCCGATTCTTTTTTATAGTCTTTAATGTATCATCAATATCTAGTGAAGAAGTTATAGGTATTACCCGGAATGCTTTCCGAATAGATGTTTCAACGATTTGCTATTTGCTTCTTTTGCCTTTTTTGCTTTCTTTTTTTCAACGTGTAATTGCATGGGGAGGGTGGTCGTTATTGTTTAAATCATACTTCTATACGGTAACATTATTTATTGTTTTATTAAATGCTGTAGATGTTTGTTTGTATCAAGAATGGGGAGTAAAAATCAATTCACGCATCTTTTTGTATTTACAGCATCCAAATGAAGTGTTGAGTAGTGCTAGTTTTCAGCACTATCTTATTTTTGGACTGGTTGTTTTGGTTTCATTGTTTCTTGTCCGATATGCGTTCAATAGGTTATCAGTAGAAAGTTGTTTTCATGAAAAGGAGAAGAAGGGTGTGATGTGGATTACGCCTCTTTTTGCACTACTTCTACTTTTGGGAATACGTGGTGGTTGGCAGCAAATACCCATGCAGGAAAGCGATTGCTATTTTTCGAAGGAACAGAAGATAAATGATGTAACTGTAAATACATTTTGGAATTTCAATGCAAGTGTGGCACGTTCAATTGCCAATAAAACCAGTAATCCATATCATTATCTAAGCGACAAAGAACTGGCTAGTTATGCAGAGAACAATTTCGGCAATTCTATAGAACATTTGGAAACAAAGGTGTTGAAGTCTGATCGTCCGAATGTTGTGTTTCTTATCTTAGAAGGCTGGAGTGCAGATATGGTGGGGTGTGTTTCTGGCAATCCCCAACAGAGTGCGAGTCCTGTGTTTGATTCATTAGCAAAACAAGGTGTATTGTTTTCGGAGTGTTATGCCTCTGGAGATCGAAGCGATCAAGGGATAACAACTGTGCTCACTTCGTTTCCTGCACTTCCGTTTGGTTCTATCATCAACGAGTCGCCAAAAATTAAAAAGTTACCCTGTATTGCTACTTCCTTAAAACCGATGGGATACCAAAGTCTATTTTTGTTTGGAGGCGACTTATCCTATGGAAATTTAAAAGCTTTGATTTATCAAAAGGGATTTGATGCCATAGTTGAAGAAAAGGATATGGATTCCAAATTTTATCGAGGACGGTTAGGTGTGCATGATGAAAATGCATTTGATGTATTTAGTCAGCAACTGACGAAGATGAAGCCGCCATTTTTTGCATCGATTTTTACACAGAGCACACACTTTCATTATGACTATCCGCACCAACGCAATACCATTACCTGGGCCGGAGAGCATAATGCTTATGCAAATTCAATGTTGTATTCAGACAGTTGTATTGGCGATTTTTTCAGAAAAGCGAGGAAGGAAAATTGGTACAGCAATACACTATTTGTTTTAGTGCCCGATCACAGTCATCACAGCCCACAAAATTCAAATCCGAAGACAGCAGATTATCATCATATTCCGTTGTTGCTGTTGGGCGATGTGTTGCATGATTCTCTAAAAGGCACTATAATATCCACGCCTGTTTCACAGTGTGATGTAGCAGGTACAGTTGTTCGTTTAATCACTGGTACTGCAAAAGAATATGAATGGTACGTAGATTTATTTTCTTCAACCCCTAATCAACACGTATGTTTTGTTTATACAGAAGGTGTAGGTATAGTAACGAGTAAAGATTGCAAGCTGAGCTTCGATGCTAAAAATAATAGACTTGAAACAACGCCTTCGACAGCCGATTGCGATACACAACATATGCTGTACTCTGCAAAGGCCTATTTACAGTATGTTTACGGCAGGTATCTGCAGTACTGATTAATATCCGAAGACTTCTTCGAGCGAAAGCTCTTTTACTTCACCCGTTTTCTTCAACAAATCGAAGTTGATTTTGTCTTTGTTGCCAATAACAAGATATACTCTGGCTCTACCTTTAACATTGGTGTCGAAAAATGTTTTTAGGTCGTTGATGTTAAGTTGTTTGATAGCAGAGTAAACCTCTTTACGTACATCAGTGGTTAATCCACGTTTCAACGCTTGATCGTAAAGCCCGAAAACACCTTCGCCTGTAACCCAATCGCTTTCAAGGTTTCGCACGATTGATGATTTCGCACCATCGAATTGCTTTGGCACTACCACCATGTTCCCTAAAAGGTTATCCATTTTATTGAGTGCTGTTTCCAGTTTATCTACTTGTGTCCCAACGTATGAAGTGATGTAGTGTGAATCGTCTTTATAATTCGGCACACCAAAACTGCTGCTAACAGCATAAGCCAATGCCATTTTTTCGCGCACTTCTTGAAACATAATGGATGATAATCCGGAGCCATAATAATCGTTATACAATCGAATATAAGGCAACCATTCTTTGTTGAATCGAGAAGATTGAGAGAGCATAATTACCTCCGCTTGACGCATATCGTAGTTGCAGAAATAAACAATTGGCTTGGTTATTTTCAGTTCTGGAAATTTCTTCGCTTCAGGAACCGGCTTATTTGTTGTGTTGATTTTGTTGAGCGGATCTGTAATGATTTTATAAGCTTCTTGTGCAGGTAAATGTCCGTAGTAGGTGATTTTATCGGGTGTCTTTGCTAGCGATTTCAGCAAATCTGTAAGTGCTGAAGGGTCAGTGTTTTTAAGTTCTTCAGCCGAAAGCATATTTGTGAAAGGGTTTGTTTTTCCATACTTCGCATAATTCATCATGGCTTGCGTAAGAATAACCCCCTTGTTTAATTTTGCGTTAGCCCGTTTTTTCAGTAAATCGGTTTGTAAATTTTGGAATACTTCTTTTTCAGGCTTATAGTTTTGCATTACTTGCAATGCAAGCTCAATGCCTTCTTTGAGATTTTCTTCTAAGCCGGAAAGCGATACAGTGAAACGATCTCGACCCACTGATAATTTGTAGGATAAGCCCAGTTTATAAAACTTTGTTTTGAGTTCGCCTGCCGAAATATCTTTTGTGCCGAGGTAATTGGCGTAATCAGCAGCTAGTCCAAGCTCTTTAATATTGTCGGTTCCAAGGTAGTGGGTAAGATTAAGCGAGAAGATAGGTGCTTCTTCGTTTTTGATGTATTGGAAGTCGCCACTGCGGTCGAGTTTAAGATGTGTGATGTCTTTGTTGAAGTCGACAAACTTCGCAACGTTATTGCCTTGTGCGATAGCATCAAATTCTTTTTTGAATGCCGAGATGGAATCTTTATTGAGTTGAACCGGAGTAATTACAGGCTTCTCCACTTTGTGGCGATTCGGCTCTCCGATACGTTTATAACAAACGGCATAATTGGCATTGAGGTGTTTGTTGGCAAATTCAACAATATCTTGTTTAGTGATTTTTGCCATTTCATCTAATTCATTTACATGATACGACCAAGGCACATCTTTTACGAAAGCATCCATTATAGAATAGGCGCGAGAACGATTGCTTTCAATGCTTTGCAGGCGCTGTAGACGAAGATTATCGACATTTGCTTTCAGGATTGTTTCATCGAAATTGCCTTGTTTGATCAAGTCGATTTGCGATAGCAATAAGTCTCTTGCTTCCTCCAAACGCTGTCCGGTTTTGGGTTCAGCATATATTTTGAATACTGAATAGTCTTTTAAATCGCTTACATAACTACTAGCGGTGAGCACTTTTTGTTTCTGTACTAGATTTAAGTCGAGCAAACCTGCTCCACCGTTAGAAAGAATCATGTCGAGCACTTTGGCTGTCATGCTTTCTTTGGTGCCATCGCCATCGAAGCGGAAGCCGATATAGACATGTTCTTTTGTTGGTCCAAATATTTCTTTTTCCTGTACTTTATTGATGGTAACTGCAGGTTGTTTTACGAAAGGAGCA
Organism: Chitinophagales bacterium; assembly: GCA_044226285.1. GTDB lineage: Bacteria > Bacteroidota > Bacteroidia > Chitinophagales > LD1 > CALAYL01. Next base: position 469,789 of record JBGAHI010000001.1, read on the forward strand.
ACAACTTTTGGTGTGAGTTTGCCCAGTGTGTTTTCTAGGATTGGTAAAACAATTTTCTCGTCTACATCACCACATAGAATAACCGCCATATTGTTCGGTACATAATATTTATCGAAATAGTTATGAATGTTAATCATGGAAGGATTCTTCAAGTGCTCGCCAAGGCCAATGGTGGTTTGAGTTCCATAAGGGTGATTAGGCATAAGCATACTGTCGATGGCGAAATTCGACCAGCGAATATCATCATCTTGGTTGCGGTTAAACTCTTCATAAACGGTTTCTAGTTCAGTATGGAAAAGGCGTAGTACAAGGGTTGAGAAACGTTCGCCTTCAAGTTTTGCCCATTTATCGAGCGAGTTTGAAGGTATTTCGTTTACATAGACTGTCATGTCGTTGCTGGTAAAAGCATTGGTGCCGCTGGCTCCGATTGAGGCTACCATTTTATCGTACTCGCTTGGAACCGCTAACTTGGAAGCTTCGAAGCTCATAGAGTCGATAAGGTGATAGATAGCTTTCTTTTTGGCTTCGTCTTTTTCGTTGAGATGGTCTTCATATAGAGCGGCAATTTTATCGAGTAGTAGTTTTTCTTTATTCCAATCGATTGTACCATAGCGGTGTGTGCCTTTGAACATCATGTGTTCGAGGTAATGTGCCAAGCCTGTGGTTTGAGCCGGATCAAATTTACTGCCGGCTTTAACGGCAATCATTGTTTGGATGCGCGGAGCCGTTTTATTAGTAGAAATAAAAACTTTAAGACCGTTTTTGAGTGTAAATTCTTTTACGTGGTATGGGTCAATGGCGTTTGTTTTTATGGTGGTTTGGCCTGAGGCCGAAGGTGCGATATTCATGAGTAAGTATATTAGCGAAACGAAAATAAATGGCGATGTTTTCATCTGAAACAATATTTAAACAAGTGTAGTGATTTATTTTGATTATTGATTTATTGTCTTCAACGATAACAAGTTAAAGGAGATTAATTGGGAAACAATAGCCGTTAACTATTTTTTGATGTTGAATGAAAAAATAGAATAGCCTAAACCAAATGAAACCCAAGGCTTGTTGCGATAAATCCAATGGTATTCGTTTTGGTTTTTGTTGGAGATGAAATCAAAACCCAGAAATGCGCCAACTTGTGCATTGCCAAATTCAACTACGATGCCTAGAGATGTTGAGAAGGCTAACAAATCAACAGGTTGTTGTGTCTTGCCTTGTGACGAAGTGCTGTCGATGGTTAACGAAGATACGCCAATACCTAGGAGTCCGTCTACTGCTGCATTTTGTTTTTTCGCAAAAGAATATTTTACTCCGAAGGTGCTACCAAGAGTAATATCTTTTGTGAAATCAAACGGGGCGAATCTCAGTTTTACAGGAGTGATAACATTTCCTACAACTAGGTCGAGATTGGAGCGGGTTATGGGCCTTGCTTTGAAATCTAATTGCGCTTTGGTAATATAAAAGTAAGTATAGGTTGAAAAGTCTTCTACAGGTAATGCATTTGTGTTTATCTTTTTTGAAGCGTTAAGCAGCGTAAAACGAATGATGCAAATATCTTGCTTAAGTTCAATGAGTGTGAATTTTGATTTCGGAGGAGCAACATAGACAGTGGAGTCTAATGTGTTGCCAATGATATCGCATTTTCGTAGTGGGCATTCGATTACGAATTCGTAGAGCATAGGAATGGCAGAAGTTTGTGCTCTACTCAAATGATAGGCAGAAGAAATAATTACGGTAAATACAATTTTAAAATACCACTTCATAACTATCTGCAGTTGCTATAACTTTATATTTTCCCGTCTTTATCGTTGCAATTTTGAATTGTTTAATAATGTCTTCCGGTAGTTTGTAGTCTCCATCCAAAACAAAGAGACCTGTAGCGAAATACTTTAAGAAAACAGTTTCCTTCATTTTATTTCTAGGAAAACTAAATTGTAGTTTATTGTCCTTAGTTGTTGTGATGTATAATGGCGTTTCATTTGGTAATATTTTATAATCAGTAGTATGGGTGTGAAGATTACAGATATTGAAGCCGGAACAGTCTTCACCTTTACCTAATGTGATGAGGTGGGTTTGAGCGTTGGTGAGTATACCCCAACAAGTGAATGCCATAAGTATGAGCTGTTTCATATCAATAGAGGTGAGTTAAAGAAAATGATATAGGCGATGCTTTGTTCTGTCAATTGACCAAACAAATAGCGTTTTGGAATAATGTTTTGCGCGTTGCCTAGAAAGTTGAATGTATCTATGATCTATTTATAAAAACATTGCAACTCTGAACAGGTGCTTTAGAGGCCTATTCCTGTTCAGGTATAATTCGGGTTTCTTATGAACGTGGCAATAACCAAATCAAGTTACTGCCTATTATACAGTATACTCAAGTTTATCAAAGTTTAATGTCACCTTTAAGATATACATGAGATCTGCACCTATCATACCATTAATGTTCCCTTTGTTTGTTGTTTTGTATATGTTTTCAATGTGATCCATATTCATACAGCCAATTTTGAAATTTGTGACTTCTTTGTTTCCAATCTTAATTGAATCTACGATTACTGATCCTGTTTCCATATTTTCCCCGGAAGCCGAAGCAGCAATATCCGATACCTGAAGTGAAATTTCTTTTTCAAAATTTTCTTCATAAAATCGTTTAAAAACTACAGTGTTGGTGGCTCCTGTATCGATTAAAAATGTGGCATCAATATTATTCACTTTTACATTAATGGTGAAGTGATAGCTGTTGTCTCCAAAGTCTATTAGGTTTATTTTCATATACTTGTTTTAAACCACTAGCAAATTTCTTTGCTAGTGGCGGTTAGATAAAATTAACTATTTGTGCATTTCCAACAGATCAAATTGATGACTATTGTTAGTGCGTTACTTGAATCTGTTTTGGGTTTATATGAACCTACTGCAAGACCTCCGCTAGTTAGGTTGTTTTCTTTTAATACTGCTGGCGGAAGTATTATAACGTTCTTTATTATAATGATTGAGGTTGGTTGAGCGCCCTCTCTTTCTTGAGTTATTGCCATTGACCATGTTTGCGATTTTACATCATATTTTAGGTCAGCTTCAACTGATCCTTTCACTTTTTCAATGGAAAGTGATTGTAGATACCCTCCTTTATCAATTACAACATAAACTTTGCTTGCAAATATATTTGATGAAGCAAACAAGACCATTAATAAAATACCAAATACTTTTTTCATATCGTTCCTCTTTGTTTAATTCAAACAATGCAGGCAAAAACTTTGGTTTTTGTAATTTAATTTGCGCAACATTTATGGATTGTTGCTTTCATAACCTAAAACAACTACTACTCCTTTGCAGCCTTGTTTTAATTTTTATATTTTCATGGCTCAAAATTATTTAAACTCGGTCTAGTACCTGCAACGGTAAGCTTCGCCAAGCTCCGTTTGCAAAGCCCTCGGTTGTTAGCGCAATCGGGGGCTTATTTTTTAGTTAAGTTTATTTTATGGTTTCCCCCTAAATGATAAAAATGAATGCAAAAGTGCGTTGAGGGGGTAGTAGTATATTAGCGTTACTTTGGCTAATATGTTTATTGCAAAATATATTCTAATTCCATGATGCAATAGCAAAGCGAAACTGCACTACAGGGGTGAGTAGTCGTTTCGCTTTGTATTGCGGGCATGAAAACAAAATTGATGTTCCTTGATTTTGACAAGGGGTGATGCCAAAATCACGGAGTAAATGAACATATTTTGTATCGCTTCTTTCACGATGCAAATATGTAAACTAGTGGAATACACATTTTTAACTTTGAGTAAACATGTGGTTTGAGTTCGTGAAATGGGGATTTCAACGAGTAAAACGACTTTAAAGGTTGACTTATTTTCCCTGCAAGCGTTTTAAAAGTGCTTCCTTTTTGTCGGGTGCCACTTCTAGTTCTGAATTATCTTCTAAAATAATTTGACCGCCACGGCCTTTCTTATAGTCGGCAACATACTTTAGATTTACCATGAAACTTTTATGAATACGTAGGAAGGTATCATACTGAGAAAGTTTTGTTTCAACTTCTTTAAGGGTTTGGCTTACGATTTCTTTCCGATTGTTGAGCAGGTAAAAATAGGTGTAGTTTCCTTCCGCTTTGCAGTACAGGATTTCATCGAGCTTAACGAAACGTAATCCTTCGGAGTTAGGTAGTGCAATCCGTTGCGCAGGTGAGCCTTTATAGTAGGTTTGAAGCATCATACTCATTTGCTCCATGCGGATTTTTTGATCGACATGTACCTTTGCTTTATTGATTGCATTTTCAAGTGTTACTTTTGTGGCCGGCTTGAGAATATAATCGATGGCGCCAATCTTAATGGCGTTCATGGCGTAAGAATCGAAGGCTGAAATAACAATGAGTTGAAACGGAAACGAGTCGAGTTGATTTAGTATGTCAAAGCTAACGCCATCGGGCAATTGCACATCTGAAATTACAAGGTCGGGTTTAGTAGTACTAAGAAGTTCAATTCCTGACTTTACACTTGTTGCATGACCTAATATTACAATCTCCGGAAAATATTTTGATAGGAGTGATTCTAGATTTAATAAATCTATAGTGTTGTCTTCAATGATGATAGCGTTCATACGATTGGGGTTTGTGCTTACGCATAGTTAAATAATTTTTTTAAGGTTTTGTAACCGTCCATTTCACGGTTACGATTTCGCTAGAAGATTTATCGATTTCTAAATCCCCCCCGTTTCTTTTTGCAAAATCTTTTGAGAGAAACAAACCAAAGCCTGTTCGTTTGGGGTCGGTGGCATCAGTTGAAGTTTGTTCTTCGTTCCACTTGCCCGAGTTGGTAACAATAACCTTTTGTTGTGTCTTATCTTCAGCTGTTGTGATAACAATTTTACCTCCATTTGTTGTGTATCGAACAGCATTGGTGAGAATATTTCGGAGGATAATTTTAGCCTGCTCGCTATCGGCAAAGATGATTGCATTAATCGAGATGTTGTTTTCTATTTTTAATTGCTTAATGGCAGCTTGTTCGCGAAGCATGCTGAGTTCAGTTTCAACGATATTGACGAGGGAAAGTTCGATTGGGTGTGTTTGCAAATGCTCCATTTGTGATACTGCCCAATAGAGGAGATTGTCGAGCAGATCGCGGATTTGACCGGTTTTGTTTTGGATTTGCTGCAAGTGGAGCGAAAGTTCTTCCTCGCTAATTCTTCCTTCGTTGAGCATGAGCAATAAGCTATCGAGACTAGCAATAGGGGAGCGTAAATCGTGACCAATAATAGCGAATAGTTTTTCTTTGGTGGCATTGGCTATGGCTAGTTGCTCGTTTTTCTCTTCTACTTGTTGTTGTTCGTATTGGTAGCATTCTTGGTTAGAGCGATAAACAAAGTAAACGGGGATGATAGTTTGGAAGAAGTTTATAATGAAATCTATGTAACGTTGTTCGGTAGAAGAATACGGTACTACCCAATCTGGATGAAGAATATTTAATCCAAAAATGAGTAACATTGTTAGAATGTAAAAAACTGGGAAAAGAATGCTAAAGGTGTTACTAGAAGAGATTGAAAGATACAAGTAAAAGAATCCAGTCCCAATTCCAAATAATGGGCCGTTTATACCACCTTCCTGAAACCAGCTAAATACAGATATTATGAGAATGGTTGTAGCCGTAATTGGTACAATGTTTTTTTTCCATTTGTTTTTTATCGACAGAATATATAGTCCAATTCCTATTATTGTAATAATGAGTTGGAAAATAATCGTTGAATATGCCATCTCTATTATCAACCCTGACACACTTCCGATTAGGCAGTTTATCGAAAACGAAAATATTAGAATATTCAATGCACGGTGTTCCATTGAATATCTAGGGTAGTTCCCTGCTATACTTGCAATTAGTTTTGATTGGGGCATAAAAAGTATGTCCCAAACATAATACATTTATGTTATTAGTAAAAGTCCTCTATCGTTGCAATTCTGTTATTCCAAATGCATTATAGATCTCTTCCATTGAAGAGCCTTCCTCTTTCAGGTAAATATAGAGCGCGTCTGCAATCATATCCAAAACTTCCTTGATATCCTCAATTGTATGGTGTCTTGTAAGGCATAATCTGAATCCTGAATTATTAACGGGTACTACTGGGAAAACCATGTTTGTAACGAAATGGCCTTGAGTCATAAGAAACTTAGTCATTTTAGTAAGGACTTCTACACTACCAACGCCAATATAAAATATAGGTGTAAAATCTGTACTAACTAATGGAAGGCCAAGTTCTTTGCAGTAATCAATAAAGAATTGCATTTTCTCATTAATCTCCAATTGATATTTTGTGAAGTCATCACTAAGGCAAATATTTGCAGCAGCAATTGACGAAGCAAGAGTTGCTGGTTGCAATGGGCCGGAAAAAATAAAACTACTGCCACAATTACGTACTAGGTTTAAGTCGTCTATTGAATCAAAGACAAGAACACCTCCACAACTACCATATCCTTTTGCCATAGAGGAAGTTTGTATCATTTTTCGATTCCAGCCCATGTCTCGAATTGCTGTTCCTACACCTTTTTCACCCGCCCAACCCATTCCGTGGGCGTCATCAACATACAGGTAAAAATTTTCGTATTTTTCTAGAAAGTACTTAAGCTCAGCATATGGAGCTAAATCGCCATAGGTAGAGTACACTCCATCAATAAAATACCAAACTTTGTCGTGGTTCTGTGATAATATTTGAATTCTTGTCTCTAGCATATCCATTCGGTTATGCTTTAATTGTTCCATGTAAACACCGTCAACTTTGGCAAGTTGTAAGGCATTTCTGACGCTATTGTGGACTCTTTGATCAATAATGACAGCATCAGACTTTCTTAAAAGCACCGGTATTGCTGAAATGTGGGCAAGAGTAGTAGTAGGCGCTACAAGAGCGGGGTGGCCAAAAATTTTAGTCAGCAAATCCTCTAACTCATCATAGAGAGGTAAGTATAGACCGGTTCTTGAATGGGAAAATTGAGTGCCAAATCTTTCAATAGCGTCAATAGAAGCATCCTTTAATCTTCGATCAGTTTCAAGACCCATGTAGCTACATGAGCCCCAGAACATATAATTTTTCTTGTTTACAGTTACGTTTTTCCCGTCAAATGTTTCATTTTGGAAGGGGATATGGTAAAGACCTGCGTCTCTACCTTCTGTTATGAACTTGTTGATGAGATTCAAAAAATCTCTTTCCATTATACATATATATGACCTCTAATATATTCGATTTGTCCTATTAACTAAAATATTAACAACAAACTTGTCGTATTTATTGAAACATTACTTTCCTTTTGGAGTAAATATTTGATTACTTTAAATACACAGATTAATTGAAGTGGATTTAGTTACCATTTATCAGAAGTTTAAAAATGAAATGTTTTGGAAGGAACGTTTCATTTCTATTTTGCTGGCATTAGCTTATTTGTTTGGTAATTTGATTGAGCTAATGACTTCTAAAGTGATAGATGATCCTCCATTAATATGGATAGTTGCATGTTTGATAGCTTTTTCAGTTGTTGTAATTTCATTTACAAAATACAAAGAGTATACACAGACGGCATTTACTTTACTAATTTTTTATGTCAACTTGCATATTTGCTATGTCTATGCACAGAGCACAGATTCAAGCAATGAAAATGAGTCTTTTTATCTACTTACGGTATATGTAGTATTTGTTGTATCAACACAAGCTGTGAACAATAGAAAGGAACTAATTACTCTTTCTGTTTTTCAAATAACCTCACTTTTTGCATTTGCTTTCTACAAAAAGGATAATTCTCCAGAAATATTAAACCCCTTAAGTATAATGCAATGTGGTTTTATACTTGTTGGAAACTATTTATTGAGTTTACAGAGGATTCGATTAACTCAAATTAATTCTAAAAGCGGCATCCAGTTCAAGAATCTTACGGAGAACGCCAGAGATATTTCGGCCTTATTTGATAAGGATTTAAATTATGTATATGTCAATAAATCTGTTTTCAATGCTACCGGCTATTCGGTAGATGAACTAGTAGGACAAAGCCTTCTTGGATTTATTCTTGAGACCGATAGAGGTCTTGTACAGAATGCTATAAAAGAACTAATACAATTTCCCGATGACCGAAAAAGTGTTGAGTATAAAATTCGGACTAAGGCGGGAGAATTAATTTGGGTAGAATCTATTTTTGGGAATTTCAAAAATGGAGAAGGCTTAATGGCTACCAATTTAATTTTTGCTGAAACACGAAATATCGAACGAAGAAAGAAATTGGAAGCTGAGTTGCAAAAGCAATTAGATATAGAGGCGTTATTTCTAAAATATTCCAATAGTTTGATTAATCTCCAACGAAAGCAGATTAGTTCGGAAATATACAAGCTGCTTTCAGAAGCAACTCCAAAATTAGATATCGATACTATCGCAGTGTACAGTTTATCAAAAGATTTATTTAGGCTTGAAACGGCATGGTTTAATACTATTACCGATGTGCCAATAAATGTTTTAAATACTAGTGTTCATGCACAAGCAATAGTTGCAAAAATTGTGAACAAGCAACAAACTAAAGACCAAATTGTACATTACCCTGCATTGAGCGATGACGGAAAAAATATTTGTCCGCTTTTTTTCAAGCTAGCCATTGCAGAAGATACTACCACTATTACAATTGTTCCTTTAGTATCGGGAAACAGTTTGATTGGAATAGCTATTGCTATCAATAATATTAATACCGACACCGGATTCGATTCGCAAGATACATTACTCAAAGTATTGGGGGTAATGATTTCTAATGCCCTATCGAGGAAAGCAACCGAGGATAAGTTAGCCGAAGTGCAAAACACGAACGAGGCCATATTAAAGGCGCTTCCGGATTGGTTGTATACAGTGAACAGTGAAGGGAAATTTACAAGCGCAAATTTAGTGACCAACTTAAATCCTTATTTGACCAATACTAATATTGTAGGGCAGAAATTTCATGATGTGTTGCCGGATAATATTGCGACTAAATATATGGACGCGCTGTTTGCCGTGATTGAAACTGATTCAATTTTTTCATTTGAATACAAAGATGTAAATACTCAATATGAAGGGAATTGGTTTAAAGTGATTTTTGCTCCATTCCGTTATAACGAGTATTTGGTAATCATTCGGGATATTTCGGAACTTAAGAATGCTCAGGAAGAGCTTGAGAGTAAAGCACAGAAGTTGCAAAAGTCGAATAAAGAGTTAGAGGAATTTGCATACGTAGTTTCTCACGATATGAAACAACCAATACGTACAGTTATTTCTTACTTGAATTTGTTAGAAAAACGATACAAAGACAAGTTTGATGCGGATGGCATTGATTTTATTCAAACGGCTATCCATGGTGCTAATAAAATGAATTTGTTGGTTTTGGATATATTGAACTATTCGCGCATGGATCAAGAGATAGATTTTAACCCCAATTTGAAGCTTGGTCAATGTTTCGAAAAAGTAACAGCTACATTAAGAGAGTTAATTGAGTCGAATGGTGCAATAGTTAACGTTGGTAGAATGCCTCAGGTGAGCGGTAACGAGACTATGCTTTCAGAATTAATTCAAAACTTAATTGAAAACGGAATTAAATATAACCGGAGTGAAAAGAAAGAGGTGGTGGCACATTCTATTGATAAAGGTACTTATTGGTTAATTTGCATAAAGGATAATGGTATAGGCTTTGAACAAAAATATGCCGATCAAATTTTCAAGATATTTAAGCGACTGCATAATGATGGTGAATTTACCGGAAGTGGAGTAGGTCTTGCTATATGTGCTAAGGCGATTGAAAAGCACGGAGGAAAAATTTGGGCAGAATCAGAGCCCGGAAAAGGGAGCTCATTTTATTTCACAATGCCCAAATAATGAATGCCTTTATTTAGGGACACTCATGAAGAATGTTGAGCCTTTACCTTCTTCAGATGTTACCCACATTTTTCCGTTGTGCTTTTCAAGGATTTTTTTGCAAATTGATAAACCTAGCCCAGTACCCGGGAAATCGTATTTGTTGTGTAACCTTTGAAAAGGTTCAAATATTTTTTCGAAGTACTTTTCCTCTATTCCAATGCCATTATCCTTTACAGCATAAATTGTTTCTGTTTCAGTATCCTGACACGATATTTCTACTGTGGGTTTAGAAGCAGTATTGTATTTTATGCCATTCAAAATCAGGTTTTGAAAGATTTGATTCAGGAAGTTTTTTTCGATTTTAAGAGGTATAAGCTTGTCAGCCAATATAACTTCGGCTTCTTTTTCGTTAAGAATGGGTTGGATACTTGATATAATTTCTTGAAGTATGTTTTCTGTAGGGGTGTATTCCTCTGGAAGAATAACTTTGTTGGACGTGGAGTAGGTTAAGATATCCTTGATTAGCGTTTGAAGGTTTGTGGTATTAGCTGAAGTATAAGCTATATATTCATCTAAGTCTTGGTCATGTGGACCTTTTTCAATTTTTCTTTTTATTAATTGAATATAATTTCCAATCATTCTGAGCGGTTCTTGCATATCGTGTGAGGTTACATATGCAAACATCTCTAAGTCTTTATAGCTCTTTTCTAGCTTTTTTGTGTTTTCTTCTAATTGAGAAAGATATTCTTTATTGCGTTGGAAGCTTCTGGTTTGACTAAGGAATGTTTCCGGTAATTTATTTTTATCTTTTGTATCAATTACTTTCACCACAGTTTCGACCCAAATATATCCTCCCGATTTTTGTTTAAATCGATACTGAATTGGAACATTGAATTCCGATGGTTTATACTCTTTAAAGAAATTAGCAATGAAAATATTTAAATCATCTGGGTGTATCCATTCAGCAGGCGATTTACCAACTAATTCAGAATAATCAAATCCTGAAAGGCCAATGATAGAGGGACTTACAAAGATAAAATTGCCTCCTTGTCGGTGAGTGCAAATAACATCTGCGGAATTTTCGGCCAATAGTCTGTATTTCTCCTCACTTACTTGTACTTGTGTATTAAGTCGAAATCTTCTGTATCCTAGAATTATTAATGTTAAAACAGAGCAGAGTAGGTTTGCATGAAATTCGTAAATAGTACTATAGTCCCCATGTACAATAGAGATAATAAAAATTCCAATTAAGTTTGTAATAAGGTTATAAAGAAAGGTTTTCGAAGAGTTTACTAATAAACTTGAAAGCAAAAAAAAGATGATGTATTGAAAATAAAACTTGGGTTCAAAGTTAGAGAAGTGAATGATAGAAATATTAAGGAGGTTGAACGATGCAATAAAAAAAAAGCTTAACTCTGTCACGTTTTTTTTGAGAGGAGTAAACGTCAATAGCAACAATGCTAAAAACGATAGTATTGCGATACAAAAATTGGCATTTGTTATTTGATCACTACCGGTTTGTTCAGTAAGGGCAAAAATTGTTGCTCCAATACAACACAATAATAGAATTGCCTGTATAGGATGAAGAGGGTGTTCTAGAAAATTATTAAGTTTTTGTCTTAATCTATCAAACATTTCTCTGTATTAATTATAATCAAAATCCAAACCAAATTCTTTATGCAGTTTAGCAATTGCGGGATTTAGTTCTACGAGTCGCTTGAATTTATCTTGTGGAGTGTAGAGCTTGTTTTTGGGAATGCCATTTACTTCGGATAAGATGATTTCAAAGGTTACTGTCTCCATAAAATAGGATTGAAACAAAGTTGTTAAGAAACTGATGTGCTCCTCAAAAAACTGTTTCTGTAAACTACTTTCTACGTTAAGTACAATCGTTTTGTTCGATAGTGTAGGAGTAAATAGCGCCATTAAGTTGGATAAACTCGGTTTTTTTTCTTTTAACTCAGCTGAATTGTTTTTCCAAACCTCTTGTAATGTTTCACTTGTTAGTGCTTGTTTTAGAATGTTTTCTCGAATTTCCGTTTTTTCTTCATCTGTTGTTTTTTGCACAACTTTGTGAATATCAATATCATCGTGACGGATTATTTTTGAAGATTTCCGAAGCGTTACTACTTCTTGTGCTTTGGGTGGGATTGTACCCGGAGAAGATGGTTTTTGTGCCAAGTCGTTTTGCTTGGTTTCGGTTGTTGTTGACTCAGTTTGCGGTTGATTTATTTTTTTTTTGGATGCTTCAGCAGCATCTAAAAGTTGGTTGACATAAGCCATTTTCAGGAGCGTGAGCTCAACTAATAACCGCTTGTTTTTGGATGATTTAAGTTGGACATCGCACTGGTTGCCATAGTTAAGGCAGTTTAATAAAAAGGAAGAAGTAGCCAGTTTTGCTTGCTGTGCGTAACGTTTTTTAAGTATTTCGCTAACCTCCATTAACTCAACAGTGGCATCGTTTTGTGCGAAAAGGAGATTGCGGAAGTGTTCACAAAGGCCTAAAATCAAATCATCTCCTTCAAATCCTTTCTTCAGAATTTCAGAAAAGAAAATCATTACTGCAGGTATGTCCTGCGTAATTAGTGAATCGGTGAGCTTAAAAAAGTAATCGTAATCCAATACATTTAGATTCTCCAATACAGATGCATAGGTTAGTTTTCCACCTGCAAAACTTGCCAAACGGTCGAACATCGATAGTGCATCGCGCATTCCTCCATCACATTTTTGCGCAATAATGTGTAAAGCATCTTCTTCTGCTTGTATGTTTTCTTTTGAAGCAATTGAACTTAAATGATTCACAATCGAGTCAATAGACATCCTTCTGAAATCAAAAATCTGGCATCGCGATAGGATGGTTGGAAGAATTTTATGTTTTTCGGTGGTAGCTAGTATGAATTTGCAATGAGCCGGAGGCTCTTCCAACGTTTTCAAAAAGGCATTGAAAGCTGCAGTCGATAACATGTGAACCTCATCAATAATATAGATCTTATATTTTGCCGATTGTGGCGGGAAGCGCACCTGTTCAACGAGTTGACGAATATCATCTACTGAATTATTAGACGCAGCATCCAGCTCATAAATATTGAACGAGGAGTTACTGTTGAAAGCCACACAGGATGCGCATTCGTTACAAGCTTCAATTTCCGGTGTAATTCTTTCGCAATTGATGGTTTTTGCCAAAATACGAGCAGCTGTAGTTTTTCCAACCCCTCTTGGTCCACAAAACAAAAACGAATGCGCCAATTGCTCCTTTTTTATTGCATTCTGGAGGGTGCCGGAAATATGCTCCTGGCCAATTAAGTCTGCAAACTTACTTGGTCTGTATTTTCGTGCGGAAACAATGTACTCTGCCATCAGCGCTAAAGTATAAAATCTTTACTCTTTAGAATATAAAAAATGTATATTGGAACGGTTCTTGCTTTTTTACTATAAAAAAATTATATGAATAAGTTCATTTTACTTCTAAGTGTTTGTTTATTGGGATTGTCTGCTTGCACCAAGACCTACCGTTGTGAATGTGGTATTCGATATGGGTCTTCTATTTCTTACAAGCCTGGCGAGGAGGCCGCAGCAAAAGCACAGTGTGAAAACGCTGGCTGTAAGTTTGTACAATATTAATCTCTACCTTGTGTATACATCATTTAAAAAGTGTATATTTAGAGGATGAGCAATGTACAACTCAATAGTTTTGAAGATATCTTAAGTTACGCTTCTGCCGACTTCTCTGAAGTTCGCGCGTGGCTTGTGCAACAGATTGACTATTTGTTTCACCACGATATGGAAAAACTAAAATGGGTGCTGTATCGTATTGACGTAAACGAATCTAAGTTGAAGCAGCTCCTCATTGAGAACGCTGAGGTGCTTCCTGCAGAAATTATTGCCGATGAAATTATCAAACGGCAAATTCAAAAATATCATTCCAGAAAAGCTACTGAAGCTGCAGATTGGAGTTTTGATGTTTAACCCTTTCTGAATATTAACCAGAACGCACTTATTAGGTGTACATCAATTTTTTTATTGAAAAAGAACTTCTTCGTTCAATAAAATTGAATTTTCTACGTTTACACCCAAATTCTACGCTTTGAAAAAGTCGTTTTTAGTTGTTTTTACATTTGCAGTCTTCGTTTTACTTTCTTTAAATCAATGTAAAAAAGACCCGTTGGTGAATGGTACCGGGATTTCTTTTTCCACGGATACGCTTACGTTTGATACCGTTTTTACGTCTTTGGGTTCTACAACGCGTTCATTTTTAATTTACAATACAACATCGAAACCTATTACAATCAACAACATTAAGCTTATGGGGTTGCAAGGAAATCAGTTTCGCATCAATGTAGATGGTGTTTCAGGTTCTAGTTTCAACAATGTAGAGGTGTTGGCGAAAGACAGTATGTTTGTTTTTGTTGAAGTAACCGTGAACCCCAATAATGTAAACAGCCCATATGTAATTACAGACGAAGTGCAGTTTTCTGTAAGCAATCAAATTCAAAAAGTGGTGTTGGAAGCATGGGGACAAGATGCCTATTATCATTTAGGAACGCGCTATTCTACTTCAAATCCTCCTCCGGTATGGAAAACCGATAAGCCGCATATTATTTTATCGAAACGAGATTCCTTTCCGGGATTGGAAGTACAAGAAGGTGTTACACTCAACATTCCGTCCGGAACAAGAATATACATGGGGCCGGGAGCATTAATTTCAGTGGATGGTACTTTGAATGCTATTGCTAGTTGCAACGATAGTATTACGTTTGAGGGTATTCGATTAGAACACTACTATGACAATAGACCCGGGCAGTGGCTAGGGATATTCTATGGCCGGAAACCAACTACGGCTATCAACATGACTCGATGTGTAATCAATGAATCGGGGTATGGTTTAGCCGATGAGCATTTGCTAAATGTGATTGTTGGAGCTCGCATTACAACCTCTAAAATTGCCGATTATGGTGCTTCCGTAAAACCTAAAATCACACTCAATAAAATAGTAATAAAGAATACTTCAGGTACTGCGCTTACAGCTATCTATAGTGAATTAAAAGCCACGAACTGCTTGTTTTGCAATACAGGAGGCAATGCTGCAGGCTTATTCTTGGGTGGCGATTATACATTCACACACTGCACTATGGCTAATGTTTATGCCAAATATGTTGATCACAAAAGTGAGAGTTTAGTAGCTACCGATCAAATCAAAGATATTGATGATGCTATATACAATGGAGCACCCTTATCTGCCAATTTTGTTAACTGTGTGATTTACGGAACACTTACAAATGAATTTGCCTTTGTAACTGCAAATCCTTCAGCACAAATCAATTTCACCAATTGTTTGGTGAAGGCAGAACAAGATACCTTTTCGAAAGTAAATGCTTTGAACTGCCAATTGAACCTCGATCCAATGTTTAAGAAACCTGAAGGTTGGGATTTTATGCCTGATACTGGTTCTCCAATGTTGAATTCTGGCGTGTCTAGTTCCGTTACGGATGATTTGTACTGTAGAGTTCGTTCAAGTAGTCCGCCAACAATAGGCGCGATAGAAAAAGAGTAACTCCATTTATCAATAATTTATAAAAGCAAAAGGCTCGTGATATTCACGAGCCTTTTGCTTTTATTTTCGAGAAATTTGAACGATTACATTTTCACGAATCGCTTACTTACGTTTCCTTTTTCTGTTCTTAAGTTTAAGATATATGAACCTGAAGCAAGCGCTGAAATATCAATGCTTTTGTCGGTTGAAGAATAGTTGATATTTACTTTTTCTCCTAGGGTGTTGTAAATCTCAACAACAGCGTTTTTACTGTTTTCGAAATCAATGAAGATTTTGTCGACAGCCGGATTTGGGAAAAGAGACACATTTGTAGAAGTCAAAATTTCGTCAACTTTCAAAACTCTCGATCCGTTGGCGAACCAAGTTGGCCACTTTGCGCCATTGATAATGGCTACAGCAGTTGATGCAGTACCATTTATTTTGTCTCCGACTAAATCTATTACACCAACAACGGGTACATTAGATGCATCTGAACTACTAAAAGCCAGTTTTGTATCAGTAGGCGAGTAAGATGGTGTGCCTAATTCTCCATTGTCGAAAATAGTTCCTATATCTCCGGTTTCTGTATTAGACCCCAGGATGAAATTTTGGCTTGTATTGTTGTTGATGTAATCGAAAGAAATAATATAGGGAGAATTCTTAGCATATGTTGGATTGCCTAGGCTTTCTCCTTCATCTAAATTAAAGAGTTTCGCGATAGTACCATCTCCGTAACTATTGGTAGAAGTACTCCAAACATTCATTACACCTAAATCCCAATAGGTTAACTTTTGCCCTCCGCTTCCATTAATTTCATTATAGCAATCGAACAATACTTTGTTTCCACTATAATCCCATTCCAATACATCGGCATACAACGCACCACCAACAGCTACACCTTGCGCGGTTGTTGGCGTATATAATCTGAATTTACCCCAACCGGTATTACCAAGTTTATAAATGTAGATAGAAGTATCAATGTATCGTGAAACTGCGGCCAATTTGTTCCCATCTTTTGAAACAGCTACGTTATCCCAAAAGGCATCATTTGTTAATGCGGTTTGTGTGAAAGGTGAAGAAAGCTGCACTGCATAAATATTGTGATCTGTACCAACAAAATAAGCAAATGAACCATCATCTGATACCGAGGCTTTTCGGTTGAGTGGGGTTGTAGTTAGAGGCTGAAAAGAGCTGGCTGCTGAGGTTGTAAGATATAACGAATTAGGGTCTCCACTATCTGTATTTACAATTAATAGTTTTTCAGAACCCGGATTTTGTGGAATGTTGTTTTGATAGCTTCCTCCTGAACCATCAACTATACCCACGGCATCAAACGATTGTTTTATCACATTCACTTCGTTCGAGCCAGCCCCGTGAATATCAGTAGCAGCTTGAACTACAGCGATTCGCAAATCAATAAATTTCGATGATTTAGTAAGGTATTGCGATAAGGCTTTATAATAAATTTGTTCTGCTTTTGCTTTGGTAATGGAAGAAGCAATCAAATAAAACGCTTTGTTGGGGATACCACTATTGATATGCACTCCACCGTTGTCTTGTGAGCCACTGTATTGTTCATTGACGTGAGCGGGTTGATATCCCGGGTCACCCAATGATGAGCCTCCATTATGTGGATCCTGCATGTTTCTTAATGCGCCTGATGGATATGCCGATAATTTTACTACATCTTCACCCATCAAGTAGTTGATATTTTCAATCATCGCGCCAAAGCAATCGGCCATAGATTCGTTAATAGCGCCAGATTCGCCTTGATATTCAAGCCCTGCGGTGTTTTGCACAACTCCGTGTGTCATTTCATGACCCCCAACATCTAGTCCACGTGCCAATGGTTTGAAAGAGGAAGCGCCATTGCCATAGAACATGTATTCTCCATTCCAAAACGCATTATCAAGTCCTCCTCCGTTATCATCGGCAACATTGATAAAGGCAACTACATCGCCTCCTTTGCCATCAATTGAATTTCGGGTGAATGTATTTCTAAAGTAATTGAATGCTAAAGATGAATTGTTATGGGCAGATACGGCAGTAGGTGTCCATGAATTTGGGGAAGAAGAAGTGATTTCAACATAAGAAGGATTATTCAGGTTTGTGTTTTGTAAATCGAGTGTAATAATAATACCTTTTCCGGGACCCGGTTTCACTGATGATGATCCCGTATACATTGATTTAGTTGAATTGATAAGGTAGTACAAACCGTCATTAAATGAATTTACGGTTTGGGTAACTCCTTTTAAATCAGTTGCTGTTCCGGTAGCGGGTCCTACCGCACAAGTATGATCGTATTTATTTACTATAGCTCCGCTATTTGCATCCACGAAATATTCCCAAAGATGCATCATATCGGGGCGAACAGAAACATGCCAAACTAAAGCGGTTTGCAAGCTTCCTTCGTTAGGCAATAAGATTTTCTCAGAAACAAAAGGTAAGAGATTTAAGGCCTTTAGCACTTGTGTGCTTTTTTCGGTAAACGGATATTTTTTTTGCATATCCACCATGGCAATTTTTTCAGCGGCTACTTGCGTAATGTTTATTTGAGCAACATTTGTTTTTGGGGTAGGAATGGTTCTTCCTGTAAAAGAGATAGTTCCATTTGCTCGGAAATGTAACCAAGCCTGCGCACCGTATACATCAACTCCATCTTTCGTTTGCTGAAATTTAATATGGTAATTTCCATAAGCATCTGCTTCCTGCTGCAGTATTTTGAATTCGTTTCTGCCACCTGTAAGTTTGAGTGCGTTTTTCAAACTAGCAAAAGCTTCGTTGATAAACGTTTCGCTTCTATCCGGAGAAAACCCAAGCGAAGAACTTTGTGTTTTAATTCCATCAATGGAAATGGGCAAGCCTGTGCTTTTGTCCTTCACAACATTCCATGTTGGACTTGTTATCGACAATGCGCCAAACAAAGGTGTTGTGCTTTGTGATGTGTTTTGCTGCCCATTGATAGTTGTGTAACTAAAAGTGGGTTTAACATTCGATAGCGTTTTGGTTTTCCCTGCAAAGGAATTTGTTTTTTGGGCTTCGCTGCTAAAGGCTAGTAGCGCTAGTCCTAAGAGTAAATGTGTACGCATATAGTGTGTTTTTTGGGTTAGTGATAAGATTTATTTTTTTAGTGCGTTTATCGTGTTGCTAAGCTCATAATACAAATCTGTGATTTCTTTCGAAGGCGTTTCTTTTCCTCCTCCCCATACTTGTTTTTTCATGTTTCCATTAGTGCCAAATGAAAGTGTATGATATAGATTACCTGGGTCGTTGATAGGATCTTTAGCCCAGTTTATCTGATTCACTTTTTCGAAGAATGACTTGGTTGTCTTCGTGGGTAAACTTCCAAAAGCTACTGTTTTCTTTGGGTCTAAACCTGAAGCTGAAAACACTTGGCCATTTTCTAAAACCGTGAAAATAGTTTCAACACCTGTGAATCCTCCGCCTGTACTGAATGCAATCATATTTTTTGTGTAGCTGTCTAAGGAAGTAACTTTAGCATTTGTTTTGCAAGCGACCAATAATAGACTAAAGCTGAAAAACAAAATAACGGGTAGAAGAACTTTCATACGAAAACAGGTTTAGTTAGCTTAAAATTACCAAAATTCATGGATACACTAAATTCTTTCAAAAATAAAGCCATACTTAATTGCAAATTGTAAAACCTTCTTTAATTTAGATGCCATGGGGTCGTTTTTGAAGAAAATCTTATATTTTTTACCTGTTCAGTTGTTTTTACTGTCGATTAGACGGTATCCCATTTTTCTATTGATTTGGTTATTAGTACTTAGTATAGCCACCGGCCAGTTAGGTGTTACCTATGGGGCACCCAATCTTTTTTTCGACCCTGAATATTTAGGTAAAACAGGGTACCTCAGTTTTGTGTTGGTGGGTATGGGTTTCGGAGCTTTTTACGTGTCGTGGAATTTGAACTGTTACATTTTACACAGCCCACGATTTACTTTTTTAGCCGGTTTCCGAAGGCCAATGGGGATTTTCTTTATCAATAACTCCATTATTCCGTTGATTTTCATAGTTGCATACTTCTACAATGTTGTTCAATACCAGTCGAAATATGAGTTTTCGAGCACTTGGTCTATTGTTATGGATTTGACCGGATTTATTGCCGGTAGTACTTTGATTGTTTTGTTTACTTCATTCTATTATTCGTTTACGAATCGAGATAAAATCCAGTATCGGGATAACAAAAATAGGCGATGGAAAATGTGGATTCGAAAAAGAGACTTGTTTTCGAAGCCCGATTTTGATAAGGTGCGCATCGAGTCGCTGCTCACCCAAAGGTTATCCATTATCAAGTTGCGCGATTTAAGTTTGAATGAACACGAAACAGCACATATTATATTTCGTCAGCATCACATCAATGCATTGTTTGCGCAAGTAGGCATTTTCTTGTTGATTTTGACTATCGGTTTTTTTATGGATAATCCATTGTTTCAAATTCCGGTGATTGCCAGTTGCTTGTTGTTTTTATCCATTCTTATTTCGCTTTTTGGCGTAATGATTTTTTGGACCGGTAAATGGTCGGTAGTAATCATTGTGCTCTTTTTTGTGTTTGCTAATTATCTCAGTCAGTACGATTTTTTGGGTTATAAGAGTGCTGCTTATGGCTTAGATTATGGCTTGAAGGAAAAAAGAGTATACAATATTCGCGAGTTTAGAGCATTGGCATCTGATAGCAATATTCGCAACGACACAAAATATTTCACCAAAATTTTAGAAAACTGGAAGAGTAAACAATCGAAATATACAAAGCCGAAAATTGTTTTTATTAATGCCAGTGGGGGAGGTTCGCGTTCGGCCATGTTTACTTCTGTAGTGTTACAACATGCCGATAGTTTGTTGCATCATCAACTCTTTCATAAAATATTTTTGATGAGTGGCGCATCAGGCGGTATGTTGGGTTTAGCGGAAATGCGGGAATTGTTTTTAGAGAAGCAATTGGGTGCTAAAATTGATATTAATGATCACAAATATGCTTATGAATTGGCCGGAGACTTGTTGAATCCAATGTTTGTATCGCTGTTAAGCAATGATATTTTTATTCCCATACACAGGTTCAAACTAGACAGCATGGTCTACTTTAAAGATCGCGGTTATATGATGGAGCAGCAGTTTATGAAAAATCTAGAAGGCCGACTAGATAAACGAATCAAAGATTATAAAGACTTAGAATTTAATGCAACAGTACCGCTCTTAATTGCGCATACAACGGTGGTGAGTGATGCCAGACGGTTTTATTTTTCGCCTCATCCGGTTCGTTTTCTGATGCGCCAAACAAAGGAGTATCAGTCGAATACATTATCGGAGGTAGATGCTATCGATTATTGTTCCTATTTCAAAAAGGAAAAAGGGGAAAACACAAGAATTACCTCAGCTTTGCGGATGAATGCCACGTTCCCGTTTATTTTGCCCAATACACAATTGCCTACCGACCCGCCTGTATACTTGATGGATGGTGGCGCGGCCGATAATTTTGGCGCAGAAACAACAGTTCGATTCCTACAAACGTTTAAGGATTGGATTAACGAAAATACAAGTGGTGTGATTATTATTCAGATTCGAGATTCGAAAAAGGAAGATGACCAAGAAGATAACTATAAAAAGAAATCGGTGGTAAGTACTATGCTTGATCCTATTGGTCAGTTTATTTCCAATCTTGAAAACTACCAAGACTTCAGAATTGATCAAGAACTTAATTTTACGAATCAAGCATTGAAAGTGAAAACGCAAATGATCACCTTCGAATATGTGCCGGAGAAAAAAGAAGAAACAGCTGCGCTTAGTCTGCACCTTACCGAAAGGGAAAAACGAAACATTATTTCTTCGCTCAATTCGGCTAACAATAAATTTGCCTTTGATTTGTTGAACGAGTGGGTGAAATAATATCTAGGTTGTTTCTCGCTGGAATCAAATATCTTCCATTAGTTTGTTGTATACTTTCATCCAACGATCAGGAATTTCTTCTCGGCAAGCCATTTCATAATCTTGATATGTACATGGCACCATTTGCTGACGCGCAAATTTTTGTTTATCGCCAAAAGGTAATTCCATCCACCAACGGTCGGTCATTTTGCTTTTCCAGAACACAATTTCGTGGTCTAGTTCATCCATTTTCACGGTGAATTTTAGGAAGCTTTCTTTATCGGCCGGGTGGTCGTTTCTTCGATTGTAATACCCATCAATAAAGCACCATATGGTTTGCGCCAATAGTTTTGCTGTTTGATTTCGTATGTCGAACGCAGGATTAAATTCATAAATACCAAACGAAGTGAGCTTGTCACTGATGCCCGCGTAGCGAGCAATCTGGCATAATTCTTCTCCACTAAATCCGTTTGGCGATGCATTAGCGTGAGCAGGGGCATCACTCATGCGTATAGAAGAAATGTCGATACTTACTAAATCAGCATCGCGTAAAATAGGTTCTAAGTGTTCAATGTTTTTTCGCGCAAGTCCAAGGCGAACACAATCGAAATTCAACGATTCTAACATGTCTATGGCAAACGGATTATTCAAATAAGTTTGATAACCAATTTGCGCTAAGTTGAAAAGATAGTTCGGATTATGCGCTAAAATATTGGAAAGAAAAGATGACGAATTGTTCGTGTTCGATTCTTCATCTTCATTGATATCGATTTGCTCATCTACCACCACTAAATTTACCAAAGCATATAGTTCTTGATAACTGAGATATTGCCCGTACGTATTATCGTGGCTTCCTCCCAAAATAATTGGCACCACTTTGTGTGTGATTAATTCCAACACAGAAGACGCCAATGCAAAATGCGTATCGCGCGGTGTTTCACCTTTGATGATATTGCCTAAATCAAGGATTCGAATAGTCTTCTCTACCGAAGGAATATGTAGTTTATACAGTTCTGCGCGTAAAATATCAGGACCATCCGCTGAGCCTTTATTCTTGCACGATTGTCTATCATCGGGCACACCTATAATCGCTAAATCGAATTCATGTAAGTCTACTTTCTTCCCATCACTCAGTAGGATATTTGCGCCTATCTGTGTTGGTGAAAAGGATTCACTTTCAAAATGTTTTCTTTCGGGGGGTGAAAAAAATTCAAATAACATGCCACTACTTGTTTTGCTAAAGAAAGAACAAATAGCTGATTTTGTCAAGTATTTAATTCAATTGCCCGAAAGAATGTTTCACAAAGTCGGCTAATTCTTTTCCTTTCAGCATACCTTGCGATAGCATAGCCAATGAGTATAAGTGCTTTATCTGCTCAGCGCGAATACTTTCATCGGCTTTCAATAACTTGGCCGTTAACGGGTGATTAGTATTCACAACAAGGTTGAAATAGTCCATATCCATCATTTTGTTGCCACCACCGGAAAGACGTGTCATTTCTTGCATTCTTCGCATGAATTCGTTCTTTGTAATGAGCACCGGAAAGTCGGTTGGTGAAAGCGCCTTTAACTCTACTGTTGCAGTAGGGGTTGTAACTACTTCTTGGAAATATTTTTTCAATTGTTCTTCTTCCTCTTTGTTCAATACCGATTCGCTGCTCGTATCTTTTTCAATCAGCTTGTCCATGGTATCGGCATCCACACGTTTGAATACCATTTTCTCGCCTTTGTACTCCAAGTGTTGCATGTAGTGATTGTCGATAGTAGAATCCATCACCAACACATCGTAGCCCTTGTCGTGTGCCTGAGCAATGTAGCTGTATTGCGCATCGGCATGATTGGTATATAGTGCCACTAAACTGTCGTTTTTGTCGGTTTGATTAGCTTTGATTTTCTCTTTGTATTCTTCGATAGTGAAATATTTTTTATCTGTATTTTCTACCAAAGCAAATTCTTTTGCGCGCTCAGCAAATTTCTCGTCACTAATTACACCATACTTCACGAACACAGATAACGACTCCCATTTTTCTTCAAATCCTGCACGGTCGTTTTTGAAAATCTCCGATAATTTATCGGCTACTTTTTTCACGATGTGTGCTGTGATTTTTTTCACATTCGGATCGCCCTGTAAATAGCTGCGCGATACATTTAGCGGGATATCCGGGGAGTCAATTACCCCTTGTAACAAGGTCAAAAATTCCGGAACAATTTGCTCTACAGCATCAGTTACAAACACTTGGTTGCAATACAAGTTGATTTTCGCTTTTTGGAACTCGAAGGTTTGTTTCAATTTCGGGAAGAACAACACACCTTTCAAGTTGAAAGGGAAGTCGGTGTTCAAGTGAATCCAGAATAAAGGATCCGGTTCGTATGGATACAATTCTTTATAGAAGGCCATGTAATCTTCATCCGTAAGATCTTTCGGGTTTTTTACCCAAGCCGGATTCGGGTTGTTGATTTGTGCCGGAACGGTGGTTTTTACTTCCTCGCCTGCTTCATTTTTCTCAGTCAATTCTTTAGTGCCGAAGAAAATCGGGAAAGCCAAGAAACGACAATATTTATCGAGTACTTCTTTCACTTTGTAGTCTTCTAAATAATCTTTCGCTTCATCAGAAAGGTGAAGAATGATATCCGTTCCACGCTCTGTACGGTTGCCTTCTTTCAATTCGAATTCTGTAGAACCGTTGCAGGTCCAGTGTGCAGAAGGTTCATCTTTGTAAGATTTGGAAACTACTTCTACCACATCAGCCACCATAAAAGCAGAATAAAATCCAAGTCCGAAATGCCCAATAATGCTGGCTTTATCGTCTACCTTTTTGAATTTTTCGATAAATTCTTCCGCAGAAGAAAGCGCAATAGTGTTGATGTATTTTTTGATTTCATCGGCTGTCATACCCAATCCTTTATCGGAAATGGTTAATGTTTTCGCCTCTTTGTCGAGTTTTATTTCGATGCTCAATTCGCCCAAATCGCCTTTGGCTTCACCCAATTGCGCAAGTTTTTGGATTTTGGTAGTGGCATCAATGGCATTCGATACCAATTCGCGAATGAAAATATCCTGTTCGGAATACAAGAATTTTTTAATGATCGGGAAAATGTTTTCCGTGCTTACGTTAATCGTTCCTTTTTCCATGACTATTTAGTTTAGGAACGATGTTTCAAACCCTATGCCATTCCGTTTTTTGTGACAAAATGACTATTTCGGATGAACTTATTTCAGTTTGTTGGCAGATAAGCCACATTCCAAAAAGGCTTGATACTTATCCGGATTGGCATCATAGCCGTTCCATGGCGTGTTCAAGAGCTTTTCATCCGGTGATACCAAAACGTATTGTGGTTGAGTGTTGGTGTTGAAGCAAACGGTTTGGAAGTCGCTCCATTTGTGTCCGTAGGAGGTTCGTTTTTCGCCATTGAACGGAGATACATATTGCAACGAATCGGGTAGTTTTTTCTCGTAGTCGTCTACATACAACGACACTAAAACATACTTTTCATTAATCAATTTGAATACTTCCGGGTCGGTCCAAATCTTCTCTTCCATTCTTCTGCAGTTTGCACAGTTGTATCCCGTGAAATCCACTAATAACGGCTTGTTCTGCTGCTTGGCATAAGCCAATGCTTCATCGTAATCTTTAAAACAACTGAGGTTGTTCGGGCATTGCGTTTTTTTCTCGAACCACGAGTAATAATTCGGTGGCAAGAACCCACTGAATTGTTTTAAATCGTTGCCTAATAATCCATATCCGCAGTAAGCAGTGAATACAAAGAATACAGCAGCAAAAAACAAACGAATAGGCGATTTGCGGTTTACATTTTCATTGCCTTTCATTTTTAATACACCGGTGAGATACAACACCACAGCGGCTCCTAGTATAAACCAAATAATAAGGAATAATTCGCGCTTAATGATGCCCCAGTGGCCCACTAAATCTGCATTCGATAAAAACTTGAGGGCTAAAATCAATTCTACAAAACCTAAAACTACTTTTAGCGCATCCATCCATGAGCCAGATTTTGGTAATGATTTCAATAGATTAGGGAAGAAGGCAAAAAGCGTGAACGGTAAGCCCATAGCGAATCCAAAGGCCGACATGCCCACCACTAAATTCAATTTGCCGTTGGGTGCGGTGGCCATACTGCCCAATAAAGTGCCTAGAATAGGACCTGTGCATGAAAAGGAAACTACAACCAGTGTTAATGCCATGAAGAAGATACCCACTAAACCGCCTAGGTTAGATGCAGAGTCTACTTTGTTGGCTAGTGTATGTGGTAAAGCAATTTCGTAGTAACCGAAAAAGGAAAAGGCAAAAACGATGAAGATAACAAAGAACAATAGGTTCACCCAAATGTTGGTGGCTACTGCGTTGAGTGTGTTAGGCGATAAATTGAATATCAAAAAAGGCATGGATAGAAGTACAAAAATCAACAGAATACTAAAGCCGTAAAATACAGATTCGAATTTTCCTTTGGCTTTGTCTTCATTGCGTTTGGTGAAGAAACTCACGGTTAACGGAATCATTGGAAATACGCAAGGCGTAAGCAGTGCTAGCAATCCTCCTCCAAAGCCCAAAATAAAGGCTAGCCAAGTGGTGATGGGTTCTTCTTTTGTACCGCAATCGCTAATGGCGGTGCCAAATTTTTCTTTATCGAAAAAGTGTTGGTAGTATGCTGTTAAAGTAGATGCAGCATTTTGAATGGGAGAAGTAACCGTAGTGTCAATCTCTGCTACTACAACTTGGCTAACTGTATCAATCAGTTTTTTTTTTTCTCCCTCGCTACCAGCCAAAGTTAAATCAAAAGAAAAGGATTTAGTATCAGGAGGCAAACACGTTTTATTGTCGCACACCATAAATTCAAACGAGCCTTTCAGTGTTGTTGGGCCTGAGATTTTAACCAATTGCTCGAACACTACTTTTTCTTCAAACGACTTTTGAAATACACCGAAAACATCATCGATGCCCTCGTGGGTTTTAGCGCAGGTTTCAGTGGATTTACCAACTAATGTTACACTTTTGTTGGGTTCGTATTTGAAAGAAGTGGGAACAGCGCCATCGTTGCCTTGAAATTGCGAGTAGGTGTGCCATCCTTTGTCGATTGTCGCTGTGAACTGAAGTTTGTATTCGTCCTTTCCGGCCGGAACGGCTTTCCACGACCATTTTACGGGGTTTAGAATTTGTCCGAATGAACTAAACGTAAATAGCACCGCAACTAAACCAAAGAATGACTTCATGTTGTAAAAATTAAAATAGCATTAAGAGAATTGCAGTTTAAAGATGCAAATTATCGATAGAAAGCAGTAAGGTGGAACGTGAAAAAATGCTAAAAACTTAAGCGGTTTCTAACACCTTGTTTATCAACGATTCGAATAAGATGCGGCCATCCGTATTGCCCAAATCCAACTCTGATGCACGTTCAGGGTGTGGCATCATACCGAAAACATTTCTGCCTTCGTTGCATATTCCGGCAATGTTCTCAATGGAACCGTTTGGATTAGCTGTCTCGGTAATTTTTCCGTTTGCATCACAATATTTGAAAAGAATTTGATCGTTTTTCTGCAATGTTTTAAGCGTATCTGCATCGCAGTAATAACGTCCATCGCCATGGGCAATTGGGATTTTTAGCGCTTTATTCGTATCGACAAAACGGGTCAATTGCGATTCTTTGGTTTGTGGTTTCAGCAATACGTTTTTACAATTGTATTTCATGTTGGTGTTACGAAGTAAAGCTCCCGGCAATAAGCCTGCTTCACACAAAATTTGGAAACCGTTACAGATACCAAATACCCGTCCACCGTTATTCGCAAACTCAATTACCGCTTCCATAATAGGCGAAAAACGAGCAATAGCACCTGTTCTCAAGTAATCGCCATAGCTGAAGCCTCCGGGCAAAATAATGCAATCCAAGCGACTAAAGCCTTCCAAGGATGTTTCTTTGTGGAAGATGGTACGCACCTCACAGCCCATTACATTTTTCAAAACATGCACCATATCACGATCGCAATTCGATCCCGGGAAAACAACTACACCAAATTTCATATCGATATCAATTAAAAATAATTACAGAAAAGGTTGAAACAATTAACAGCCCAAAGATAACATTCGCTATCAAATCATTCTTCATTTCTGAAAGAAGAATGGCTAAAAATATAGCAATAAGCGGTGAAATCAAAAGGAGATAGGCTATTGAAAAATGGGTAGGGAAAAAGAAAAATAAGGTACAAAGCACGGTTTCAATAATGAGAACACCAACCATTTTTCGGGTTTGCATGGTTATCGAAAACGGAATCGCAACTACGAAAAGTCCCGATAAAACAAGCCAGGCGGCTATTACAATCATTGCAATAATGGACTGCTTAGTGAATAATGAGAGACTAAGCAAAGGCAATTTGAACTGATGCATTATTGCTTCTGCTAAGTTTCCGGTTTGGTCGGTGAGGAAATAAATTGACGTGATAATAAAAATTGGTGTTACAATGCCCACTAGCAC
The DNA here is from genome assembly GCA_044226285.1 of Chitinophagales bacterium. Classification (GTDB taxonomy): domain Bacteria; phylum Bacteroidota; class Bacteroidia; order Chitinophagales; family LD1; genus CALAYL01. Next base: position 497,522 of record JBGAHI010000001.1, read on the forward strand.
TCTAAGCATATCTTTAATATGGAACGGTCGAACGGAAAAAAGTGCAGGGAAAATGAACAGCAATAAAAATAAGGAAGGGAAGTAGAAGAGCACTGAGAGACTTACTGAGAATCCAATATTGAAAAACTCTTTATAGAATCGTTCTTGTTTTGAAAGGGCGAAAATATCGTTGATAAGCAAGAGAATAAGCAGGAGACTGATTTGCATGGGTGAAAAAAACAGCCAACTTTTATCGAGACTACTGGCTAAAACGAACACCATACCTCCTATGTAGCTTCTTTTTCCAATGATTTTATAGTTGTTGAGTATGCTATCAACTAAAAAGGCTTGCAAAATTTGGACTATGCAACCAATGAACAACAGCACGTAAAATCCCATGGATCCCATGTTCACAATACTCGGGAAAATGAGATGGGATAAAGGTTCAGTGTAACTGGCCAAAAAGTGAAAATCAGCAGGGAAAATGGCGGCCAATATATGTATGCAAACAGATAGGAATACGCTAAAGAAAACCAATCCCGGATTATTTATTTTGAGCAGTTGTACCATATCCGGATTAATATTTTACTCGCAAAATGCGTAGTTCGCCTTTTTTAATACTTGGTATCAATACTTCGTTTGGAGCTACTTGCTTACCTAATTTGGGAACGAGGAAAACATCTTTGTCTTCTTGCTCAAACAACGTGTGTTTCTTGAATTCACCTGTACTTCGCAATGCGAATTCGTCTATATCGGAGCTGAACGAAATATCTTCAGGAAATATAAATCGAAGTTGTTCTTTCAGGTTTACACAAACGAAAGAAGAGTTAAAGCCATTATCTTCCTCTGAATACTGTTTCTTGCGCATAATGCTGTTCCATTCCAAGTTTCCCGAAGCATTAATGGAAAAGGCGATGATATCGTTGTATTGAAACGTGTTTATTGTTCTATAGGAAGTGTAAGGATTAATGGAAGAAAGCGAAACGATTGGTTCTTCTCTTCGATCTTTGATAGATGACTCAGCAGCAATCAGCACCCCACCATCCATACGCTGTATTACTTTTTTAATGGAAAAGGTATACAGCCTGTTGTTGTTCTGGCTTGGCAATCGCCCGGTAAGCGACTGAATAAAAGAATCCGGAAATGCCGTTAGCGATTGATTAGTGAGTGTTCCTAAAGTATAGTCATAAGTCTTGTAAAAGAAGCCATAGGCGGCAGCTTCACTCATGCCTACTTCATTATCATAAAAGCCAGCAAAAAGTAATTGATTGTTTTTGTTGTCCAATTCGATATAGGGGGCGCTGAAAATTTTCTTTGCAAATGGTACTGAAAAAGTTTTAGAAGCGCTTTCATTTTTACCCCAGACACTCACCTTCATTACGTTTACCCCATCATTGAAAACAAGTAAGGTTGTTCCGTTTGTATCTACAAAACATTTCGCGAACTCCATTTCTTTTTCCGGTTTTTCAACAGCGGGAAATCGCTTATAAACACGATTAATGTTTTTGTCTATGCACACGGTTTGCATACTACTCACTATTTTGCCTGTGAATACCGGAGCATAAAACACAGTATAGGCTTGATTCGCAGATTGTTTTACGCGTAGATTTGCTTGGGTAATTTCGGTGTTATCGGGAAACGTATCAACCGGTATTGGTGCGCCTGCATTTTGAAAAGAACCATTTAATACTTGCGCCATTAAAAGCGTTGCTCTGCCTTCGGGGCGAAGAAAATAAACTACTCCACCGGTTTTATACAGTTGAATGTGTTGTACAAAACCATCACCGTTGCGCAAGTCTAATTTCTTAGCAAAAACAAGGCGCATATCGTTTCCATATACCTGAAAATTTTCTTCATCACCGGAAAGTCTTATCACGTATCCATCTTGGTTTTTACCTACAATCTTTACCTTGTCTACTCGCGAAGAAAGCTTCACGGGGCTCGAAACATCAATCTTTTGCGCTAAAAGTTGTGTATAGCTGTTGATGGATAGAAGAAGAATAAGCAGATTACGCACACTGTTCATGGCATGAAAGTAATGCAGAATAGCGAATTGTCAATAAAAATTACAGTTTTAAAATTAAAACGGACAATTGCATAAAATCAACTGTCCGTTTTGGGGGTTTTGCGCTTAATATAGTAGTGAGTCTTCTCTTTCACTTCTTGAAGCCAAATAAAGGTTGTTTTCTTTTGTGCAAATCTGGTTTCTATTGAGCGTAGTTGAATATTTTGATAACGTATTAGAATTTCAAGGGAACGTTTGTTTTAGGAAAGATATTGTTCCAGTATTTGTGTGAACGCTTCTTTTCTTCTTACAGATAATGGGACTTTGTCTTTTGACTTTAGTACAACAACATCCCCTTCAGTGCTTGAAATAGAGGATACGTATTGGAGGTTAACAATATATGATTTATGCGTTCGAAAAAAACCTCTGTTTTGCAACATATCTTCATATTCTTTTAGAGGCTTACTACTTACAATTTTTTCTCCCGATTTAAGAATGAAAGTAGTGTATGAATTATCGGCTTGTAAGAAAATGAGGTCGCATAATTCAATGATATTGATCCCTTGGTGTGATCTTATGGTTATGCTTTTTATTTTGCTCGGATCGTTGAAAACGCTATGGTCTAAGGAATGTGGTGTAGTAATGCTTAGGAACTCATTTTTTGCTTTTTCAACGGCTTCTCTTAGCTCTTCTATTTTTACCGGCTTTAGCAAGTAGTAAGATGCGGAAAATTTTATGGCATCGATGGCGTAGTAGTCGTATGCCGTAACAAAAATAACACGAAAGGAAATGGTGGTGAATTTTCGTAGCAAATCGAAGCCACTGTAGGGCGCCATATCTACATCCAAAAATAGTATATGAGGACTGAATTGGTTTATCTTTTCAAAAGCCTCGTCAATTTGGTTTGCTGTAGCTACAATTTCTACATCAGGGCAAAATCGCTTCAATAGGTTGGAAAGGGCGGTTATGCTACTGTGTTCATCATCTACAAGAATTGCTTTAATTGTTTTCATACTATTGGGATGTTTAAAATGGCTGTTGCTCCAATTTCATCGATTTTGATATCGAATTTGCCGGAAAAATCACCGTGTTTAATAAGTTCTACTCTTTCTTGGATAATATTAAGGGCATGAGATTCTTTTTTCTTTCTGTCTGTTCTTGAAGACGATCTTTGGTTTCCATTGTCACGTATACACACCTGTAATAGCGAATGATGCAACAAACGGAATGTTACATGAATTTCGCCCTGTGGTGATTTCATGTTTGCAACACCGTGTTTAATGGCGTTTTCGACCAAAGGTTGAATAAGCATAGGAGGAATGATTATATCGCTCAAATCGTCATCAATTTCGTTATGTATACAAAAAATAAAATCGTTGTCGAATCTCTTTTTTTCAAGATTAACATATTGTTCCAGAAACAAAAACTCGTCCTCTAAACTAATATGGCCTCTTCGGGTTTGATCTAAACTTTCTCGCATCAGGTCACTAAAGTCGGAGAGGTGAGTTAAGGCATTGATATCATCATTTGATGTAATGAATTTTTGAATAACATTCAACGAGTTAAACAAAAAATGGGGATTCATCTGAGAAAGCAGCCCTTGCAATTTCAACTCATTTATTTTGGCATCGGCTTCGAGTTCTTTTTGGATACGGTTTTGTTTTTGTTTGTTATAAAAAAAGTACACTCCAAAAAGAATGGAGAAAATAGCGAAAATGACTAATGTATAAAACCACCAGGTTTTGTAGAAGTATTCCGTTATAGTAAAATGCCATACTATAGTATTGCTTTTGCTTTTGCTAACAGAAGGGTCTTCTGCCTTAATGAGCATTGTATAAGTTCCCGGTGAAAGCGAATAGAGTTCCATGCTTGTGTTGCTGCTTTTTTGCCAAATGGTATCTGTGTTATTTTTGATCAGCGCATATTGAAACAGCGCTTTTTCATCTGAGTCGATTAATGGACACTCTAGGTTCAGTTTAATATTGTTCTCATCAGGATGGAAAGTGTTTTTTTTAATCTGCACTTCTTTATTGTTTACATACACATTTTTGATGAGTACACTTAAATTTCTGTATTTTGGAATGTTATCGTATACTCCAACAATAAATTCATTGGATGTGGCGAAATAAACGGTATCTTCCCTCACCAATAAGCAGTTTATTTCATAGTTTTTCAGGTCGAAGTCGGCAAATGGTTTATAAGGTTTAAATCCCTGTTTGCTTTCCTCTAATAATGTGATGCCCTTATCTGTACCAATCCAAATACGCTGAAATATATCTATAGTAATGGTATGGACATTGTCGCTTTCAAGTAAGTTTTGTTTGTCAATTTTTTTGATAACTTTTTGTTTGTCGTTTAAAAGATATATACCCCAGCCATCGGTTCCTACCCAAATTCTATGCTGGCTATCCTCACATAATGCAGAGATTTTAGTGGGTAATTTTTTTTCAAGCGCAATTTGGATACAACTGTCGGCAATGCCTTTTTTAAAATACAACGTTGTTGGAGTGCCTATGTAGAAAGACTTTTCTTTTTGGGTTAATAAATTAGTTGTACTTCTTTCATCAAAAATTCGTGCAACTTCTTTTTTACTCTTTAACGAGAAGAGTATAGTTCCCCAACAAGTACTGATTAAGAGTGTATCTGCATTATAATCACTGACCTTCTTTGTACAATATAATGAATCGAATTTTTTTCCATCGTTATAGGCCGTATAATTATCTGTAAAACATATGAAATCATCATTTTATGAATGGAAGTCTGTAATTCTATTTTGAGTTGGCTTAGTTGCTAAGTATTTAGTTTGTTGTTTCTGCAACGAAAAATGTGTATATGATCCATCTTTATTGCCGAGGAGCATTTGGTTGTACTTCAGATTGAAGACACATTGAACCGGTGGGACATCAGTTTGAAAACTTTTTTTATAAAGTATTTCCCGCTTTTTTTTTATCCTAAATATTCCTTGTGATGCCGAACAAGCCCACAAGGTTCCATCCTCATTTTCAAACACTGAATTTATCTGGGTCCCGGTAATAATTTTTGTTTCTTGTTGGGTATGTATGTTGACACAGGATAAACCGCTTGTAGTTGAAAAATATAAAGTACTATCGTTGGCAAATAAGCAACTGATTATACTTTGATTGGCGTAATATAACAAATTGAGGGTATTGGTGTTTCTGTCGAAACTATAAATCCACCCGCGTTTTAAAGAAAACAGTATAACGAGGTTGGATAGTTTTGTTCCTGGATTTGATCTTGATAACTCCAAGCTATCAAAGTTAGACACACGATTGATAAAAAGAGGTGTTGTCATGAAGTATTTTACTTCTCCATTTTTTTGTTTTTGAGGAAAGACCTTGTAGGCAAGTTCCTTTTTAATTAGTTTGATAGTGCTTCGGTTAAAGTAGTATATCCAATGCCTTGTTGTTACAATAAGCAATGTGTCAATTTCCTCACAGAAAATATGGTCACCAATAAGAATTTCGTTTATTGGATTATCAGTTAAATCTCTAAATCCATTCTCATCTCTAATAAAACAGCCATTGAAGTAAAACCCGATAATTCCCTTTCCAAACTTGCTAACACCAATCACTTCATTTCCATATATCTTTTCGTGTGTGCCAAAAATTTTGAAATTCTTTCCATCAAATCTGGTTAAACCATTGTTGGTTGCAATCCAAAGAAAACCATCAGCATCTGTTTGACATTGATAGGTCAAATTACTTGGTAGGCCATCAAGTGTTGAGTAGTTTTTGATTACGTAGTTTTGCCCAGAACTCCCATATGGGAAAGATAACAGGAGTACAAAATAAAGCAGTAAGTGGTAAATAGGGTTGTAACTCACTTTGCTAACATATAAATTATTGTTGACAGCTGCAATTCGTCTGCTAGTTTGCTACGCGTTTAAAAACCGGAACCGAAGAACAAGCCTCTCCAAACATAATAGCTCTAGCCACTGGAGCAAGTTTTCGCGTAATCATAATAAAGGCTTGCTCATCGGTTTCCTTATCGCCACAACCTTTCACTACAACACGCTGCCCCTCGTACGCTGATGCGTTTAAGAGAGCTATGTTTTCATGCACAAAAAGCAAAGGAAAATCAGCTCTTTTGCCAAAGTGAACCATACGCGCAATGCCACTCAATTCGGCAGTAATCACCATGTAAGCCCACATTGGCACAATGGCATCAACCGAACAAAAAAGGCCAACGTATTTATTGCTAAACGTTGACCAATCTGTATCTTTTATTTGTTGGCGAAAATCAGCTTCTCTTAATATTAAGCCTTTGAAAAGAAAAGCAGCCATGTCTAAGTACACACACTCTTCCGCTTTCGGGAAAAAATCGCCCAAATCTATTGTAACAATAGCTTTAGTTGCAACTGTGTTTTTTATCATATCTACTAAGGTAACAATCTACCGTAAGATCTTGGGAACGGAATCGTTTCGCGAATGTGCTGTAATCCGCAAATCCATGCTACCATACGCTCCAATCCTAATCCGAATCCGGAGTGTGGTACGTTGCCGAATTTACGCAAATCCAAATACCATTCGAAGGCCTCCATCGGCAATTCATGTTCTATGATTTTTCCTTTCAAACGTTCGATATCTGTTTCTCGTTCGCCACCGCCAACAACTTCGCCATAGCCTTCCGGAGCCAATAAATCCACACCTTTCGCATAACCTTTGTCGGTTTCGTCTTCTTTCATGTAAAAGGCTTTCACCTCTTGCGGCCAGTTGTAAACCATCACGGGTTGACCGAACATTCTTGTTAACACTGTTTCATCGCTTCCTCCGAAATCATCGCCACGTTTGAAGTTTCTAGCTGATTCTAACCATGCCGGAATGTTGCCTGCTTTTTCTTCCAAGTCTTTGACTTCGTTTTTCAACTGGTCGATTTTGCTTTGCGTGAAGTTGCGCTCACCCTTTGTGAGTGTGCCTCCTGCAATTTTTGCTTCGCGTTCTGCAATATCCGATTGTAGGGATGCCATCTTATCGTTCAATGCTTTCAAATCTTCTTCCAATAACTGAATAGATGTTTTTCCATTCACCGCTTTTTCAGCTTTGATGATATCTACAGCCTCTTCGTACTTCATACGAATAAACGGCAATTTCACTTTCTCCAACATTTCGGTGTTTCTTTCCAACACTGAAAGTTCTAAGGGGTGCTTTTCCAACACACGCCCTACCACATGCTGCACGAATTCTTCAATTAAATCCATGTCCATTTTCAAATCGTAAAAAGCCATTTCCGGTTCAATCATCCAGAATTCGGAAAGGTGTCGTCTGGTTTTTGATTTCTCGGCACGGAACGTTGGTCCGAACGTGTAAATCAAGCCCTGCGCCATCGCCATTGCTTCGCCATACAATTGACCCGATTGCGATAAATAGGCCGGTTCACCATAAAAATCGGTTTCGAATAAAGTCGATGTTCCTTCACAAGCGTTGCCGGTGAAAATAGGCGCATCCATTTGTACAAAGCCTTTGTTTTGGAAAAATTCGTGAATGGAAAAAATGATAGTGTTACGCACACGCATAATTGCCCACTGGCGTTTAGAACGTAACCACAAATGGCGTTTGTCCATCAAAAAATCAACTCCGTGTTCTTTTGGGGTAATCGGGAAATCTTCGGCATTCGCATAAGCGCAAAAGCTTTTGGCTTGCACCTCCACGCCACCAAATTGGCGCTCATCTTTTTTTACTATTCCTGAAATGGCGAAAGAACTTTCTTGTCCCATTTTCTTAGCCTGCTCAAAAATCTCATTACCTACTACATTCTCATCAATCACTACTTGCACGAAACCTGTTCCATCGCGCATAGTGGCAAATAACAATCCTTTGCTGTCGCGTTTTTGCGCCAACCATCCCTTCAAAACAACTTCTTGGTCTATATAACTGCCAAGTTCCTTAATATATCTGTGTGTCATAGGTTGCGAAGATAAAAAAAGGAGACGCAGATAAAAGTCTTCAGGGCATATTCTATTGAAAAATCAAGTGTTTTAAGATTTTTTCAAACAAGAGAAAGCGAGGATTATTCGAGTACTTCTCTATTTCGGTACAATTTTTGCTCCATTTTTTTCAGAACTTGTTTTTGATTGTATAGATTTGGCGTAAGTACAAAACGCATGCTTCACCAAGGTCTGAGTCAAAAATTGCTGCAAAAGCTATCGCCACAACAAATTCAGTTGATGAAATTGTTGCAGGTGCCTACCTCTCAGTTGGAAGAGCGTATCAAAGAAGAAATCGAACAAAATCCTGCCCTAGAATTATCAGATGAATCGGATGATTTTTCAGACGATTTAACCGCGAGCCAAGAAGCCGAAGAATTTGAGCCGGAAATGGAATCGGAAGGTGAAGACGATTTTTCGGAAGGTGAAGAAACGCCTCAACTAGATGATGAGCTCGACATGTCCGACTTCTACGATGAAGCGGATGAAGGCATGGCCGATTACAAAACAAAAGATTCCAACGAATTTGCCGATCCGGATGACGATAACAAAACCATTCCGATTGTTACACGCACAACGTTTCACGAATACTTAGATGAACAAGTAGGGATGTTGGATTTGGAAGATAACCAACACGATATTGCCCTGCATTTAGTAGGAAGTATTGATGATGATGGTTATTTACGCAGAGATTTGGATGCTATTGTAGACGATCTAGCCTTCCGCCAAAGCATATATACCACACCCAAAGAGTTAGAGGCTATTTTGAAGCAAATTCAAACCTTTGATCCGGCAGGAGTTGGCGCGCGATCTTTGGAAGAGTGTTTGCTGATTCAGCTCGAGAGAAAAGAAGAGCCAACCAAATATACAGAAATCGCCAAACGTGTGCTCACTAACTATTTCGAGAGTTTTGTGAAAAAGCACTATGATAAATTGGAGCGCAGTTTGGGTATTAGTTCTGCCGAATTGAAAAAGGTAATTGATGAAATTACGAAACTAAATCCTCGTCCGGGTGGAACATACGTGGGCACACAAACCCACGAACAAACCATCGTTCCAGATTTTATTATCACTACCTCCAATGGAGAATTGATTCTTACACTCAATTCCGCCAATGCACCTGAATTGCGAGTGAGTCAGTCGTTCAAAGAAATGGTGACCGATTTCAAAAAATCGAAAATAAAAAGCAAGGATACTAAAGATGCTCTGTTGTTTATCAAGCAGAAAATTGAATCGGCTAAATGGTTTATTGATGCTATTAAGAAGCGCCAGAATACATTGTATTCCACTATGCAATCCATCATGGAAATTCAGTTCGAGTTCTTTACTACAGGTGATGAAACGCAGCTGAAACCTATGATTTTAAAGGATATTGCCGATAAAACCGGATTGGATATTTCTACCATTTCCCGTGTGGCCAGCTCCAAATATGTGCAAACCGAATACGGTACTTTTTTGCTGAAATTCTTTTTCTCTGAATCGCTTTCAACCGAAAGTGGAGAGGAAGTTTCTACCCGCGAGGTGAAGAAAATTCTAACGGATTTGATTTCAGGCGAAGATAAATCGGATCCTATTTCCGATCAAGAACTCACAAACGAACTCAACAAAAAAGGCTACAACATTGCCCGTAGAACGGTGGCTAAGTATCGCGAGCAGATGAATATTCCTGTGGCGCGTTTGAGAAAGGAATTGTAAGGAGGAGTTAGGGGTTGAGCGTTGTTGGTTGGGAGTAAGTTTAATTGTTAGTTTTCGATAACTTGTTGGATTATCTATGAAAACAGTTTTTTCTAGTATCATTTCGTTTCTTGCAGTAACTCTTAATGGGCAATCGAACAACATTGGCTATAAGTATAAAAATTTTGACAGCATTGTCGTTCAAACTTTTTATGAATCCAACTTTCCCCAAGAAGTCCATAATGTTGGTACTACACGTATCACAGGAACAGCAAAAGTTAAGACAGAAGATGCAATTACATTGAATCAATGGATTCGTCAAAAGGAAGCCTACGGGGAAAGTCAGGCTATGACCCCCGAATACGATTTAAGATGGATGTACTACAAGCATGGAAAAGTGATAGAAACTGTACAAGTAAGCTTGTGGACGAATAATCTATATGCCTCTTTCCCCTTGAAAGTACAACGACAAGGTGAGTGTATGTGTGGCGGAACCGGAGGTTATTGTTGTTCGAAAGGGGGTATAAGTATGGGTTTCAAAAAGCAATTAATAGCCCTTTTAGAAAAATATCATCTACCCGTTGACCGAGAAGGAATCTTGAAATTTGGAGAATAGCATGCCTCTATACTATGGGCATATTACGTAGTGCATTTCTAGTGGCTAATAGCTCAGACTAACAGTAAAATAATGTTTTTCTTTCTCGATTAATATTTACAACTTGGCATCAAACTCGATCATGCGATCTATTGCACATTTCTTATCGGCTCTGTTCCATCCGTTGCTTTTTCCGACATACGGAGCTATTTATATTACGTTTTTTGCGCCTCATTTTTTTGCGCAACTATCGCCTAAAGCCTTTCAATTGTCGGTGATTGTGATTTTTATTCTCACTTTTATTTTTCCTGTGGTATCGTTGATGCTGATGCGAAAATTGGACTTAATTCCATCGCTTACTTTGGAAGATAAAAAAGACAGAGTGATTCCGTTTATTTCTATTGCCACTTTTTATATCTGGACATTCTTTTATTACAAACCCAGCTACCGATTACCTTTCGCAAATCCGTTGATTGCGTCAATGATGTTGGGGAGTGTGATTGCCACCTTTGTAGCCTTTTTTATTAATATTTTTAGAAAGATTTCCCTACATACCATTGCAGCCGGAGGTTGGATTGGCTTTATGCTCGGCACCATGCAGTACACAGTTTACGATATTGGGATACTTATTCCAATGTTTGTGGTGTTGGCCGGTTTGATTGGCACAGCCCGCTTGGTTTTGAAGGCGCACGAGCCGAAAGAAATTGTTCAAGGTTATTTGGTAGGTTTTGTTTCGCAGTTTGTTGCTTTCACTATTGTCCCTTATTTTCAATTGTTATTTAATAATTAATCGCTATGTATAATTCTCTTTTGTTTGAAGTTAAAGAAGGCGTTGGATACATCACATTGAACCGGCCCGATAGTTACAATTCGTTTAACGAGGAATTGAGTGCTGAACTGATTGATGCATTGAAAAAATCGGCTAAAGATGATGCTGTAAAGGTTGTGGTGATAAGCGGAGCAGGAAAAGCATTTTGCTCGGGGCAAGATTTGAAAGATGTAAAAAATGGCGATCAGAAAAGAAGTTTAGGCGACTCTGTTGTTCGAAGATACAACCCTATGATTATTAATGTACGCGAACATCCGAAACCGGTAATTTGCAGGTTGAATGGGGTAGCTGCCGGTGCAGGAGCATCGTTGGCTATGGCTTGCGATATTATTGTGGCGGCTGAAAATATTCAGTTTGTGGAAGCTTTCGCTAACATAGGATTGGTGGCCGATTCAGGTGGTTCGTTCTTTTTGCCGCAATCCATTCCTTACAACAAAGCTTTTGAAATTGTGACCTTAGGCGGTAGATTTTCTTCTAACGAAGCGCATGCTTGGGGCATCGTAAATAAATTGGTGCCAACTGTAGATGATTTAGATGCAGCCGTGAAAGAATATACCGATAAGTACATTCAATCAGCTCCGGTAGCTATGCGTTTATTAAAGAAAATGTTGAATAAAGGCATGACTGCTTCATTGCGTGAAATGTTACAATATGAAGCTTACTGCCAAGAAATTGCAGGAAGCACAGAAGACTATAAAGAAGGAGTGAATGCATTTGTAGAGAAAAGAAAGGCTGTGTTTACGGGTAAGTAAGCAGGTTTCCCCAAAATCTTAAATCGATAAATCTTACAGCAACAAATAATTAAACGAGCATTCTCACGAGCTCCTGAATTTTATTGATTGTAATTACTTCGATGCCGAATTTCTTTGCATCGGTTAGTTTTCCATTGTAGCCGGATACAAATATTTTTTCAAAACCCAATTTATCGGCCTCTGCAATGCGTTGCTCAATGCGGCCAACAGCGCGCACTTCACCACTTAAGCCTACTTCAGCAGCAAAGCAAACATTGGCCGGAATCGCTACATCTTCATACGAAGAAATTAAAGCTGCTATTACGCCTAAATCAATAGCCGGGTCATCTACGCGAATGCCCCCGGCAATATTCAAGAACACATCTTTTGTGCCGAAACGAAAACCGCTACGTTTCTCCAACACTGCCAAAAGCATGTTCATTCTGCGCACATCGAAGCCGGTGGCTGAACGTTGTGGTGTGCCGTAGAATGCAGGAGAAACCAATGCTTGCGTTTCAATTAAAAACGGCCGCATGCCTTCCATCATGGCTGCAATGGCAATGCCACTGGGCTGTTCATCGCGATGGGTGAGTAGAATTTCAGATGGATTAATCACCTGACGTAACCCACTGCCTAACATTTCATAGATGCCAATTTCGGAGGTAGAGCCAAAGCGATTTTTGAGTGTACGTAAAATTCGATACGCGTAATTTCTATCGCCTTCAAATTGCAATACTGTATCTACAATGTGTTCTAACAATTTTGGTCCTGCAATAGTGCCATCTTTCGTGATGTGGCCAATCAAGAAAACGGGAACACCCACTTCTTTTGCAAAACGTTGAAATTCCCCCGTGCATTCTCGAATTTGCGATACAGAACCAGGAGGCGATTCAATATGCGATGAATGTAGGGTTTGAACGGAATCCACTATAATTAAATCGGGTTGCAATTCATTCGCTTGGCGTAAAATGTTTTGCGTATTCGTTTCCGAGAAAATATAACAGTGTTCACCTGGTGGAGCAATGCGTTCAGCGCGCATTTTGATTTGCTGCTCACTTTCTTCACCGCTTACATAGAGTATCTTATGGTTTTGCAATTGAATGGCGAGTTGCAACATCAACGTTGATTTGCCAATGCCCGGCTCACCTCCAATTAAAATCAAGGAACCCGGAACTATACCACCACCTAACACACGGTTCAATTCGGAATCTTGCGTGTCGATGCGATCAATGCTTTGGCGCTCTACATTGCGCAACAAAACGGGCTTTGCTTCGCGTTTAGCAGAAAAAGATTTGGACGAAATTTTAGTGTCGTCCCGCTGAATCACTTCTTCCACATAGGTGTTCCACTCGTTACAAACGGGGCACTTTCCTACCCACTTGGCCGATTGTGCACCACAGCTTTGGCAGAAATAGGATGTTTTGGTTTTAGACATATAGAGACAAATCTACTAATATAGTTTTAGTCTTCGCTTGGTTAAGAAATAAACCAACATTGAAATGACCATAAGTGGTACTCCGATTACAACAAGCAATTGAACCATACATTCTTCCCCGGAGCATTCCTCAAGTCCGAAACCAATAAGGAGAAACGAGATTAACCCTAGAATTACGGATGCTCCATTCATTAGCATCAAAAATAGTTTCATACAATAACAGAAAATTTAGCCTTGCATATCAGCCGTTGGACCATACATTCCCGGAACCGGCACATCCAATAATCTCAAGTAAACCGTTAACTGTGCACGGTGGTGATACAAGTGATTTAAACACCAAGTTCGAGCAACTTCACCTTTAGGCATAGTAAAATAAATTTGTTCACCATTGCGCATCGACCAAGGTTTAGCGAATTCTTCTTCACTTACTTCACTTAATATCTTTTCTGCATTAGCCACAAGTCGGTCGTGCAAAGCCAATAGATCTTCAGTAGAATTAATTTCAACGGGTTTATAATCACCTTTTGAAAAATCAAGTTCGTCTTGCAGTAAAGTTTCTTTCCACCAACCATTGATTTCTGCCACGTGAACGGCTAGTCTTTTCAATGAAAACGATTTTTCATGTGGTTTGAAATCACCTTTGTCTAAAGGCACTGCGGCCAATATCCTTCTTGTGTTAGCGGCTTCATTTTTCAATTCGCCCCAAAATAATTGACTTAATTTCATATCGATTTAGTTTAGTTTATCCAAAGTACAAAAACTGGAAAATAATACTACAATACGCACATTAACATTGTATTATTTTAGCTAAAAATAGTTACTTAGCACAAAACAAAAAACATGGGCGATTCAAAATTAGGGGTGGGTTCAAGAATAGAACATCCGAAGTTCGGGAAAGGAGTAATTGTAGAAATGGATGCTGCCTATTATACAATATGGTTTAGCGATGGAAATTCTACAAGGTCTATAGATAGAGAGTTTCAAGGTTTAATTGTACTAGAAAAAGTAAGTTTGGATGTAGATCCTATTACACTGTCTGATATTGAAAAAGCTATCCGAAATGTGATTGATGATAAAAGCGACTTACAAGAAATCGTAGATTTAGGCAGTAGGTGGAATGGAGGAATGATGATCTTAAAACCTTCCGATTCAAGTTTACAAGCCAAAGAAATTCCTTTGGAAACGTTCTTTCATAAAATCGTAATGGTACGCGATCGATTGCGTGTAATGGAGCAGAACATCAATGCGCACAAGGTGTTGACCGATGAAGATAAAATAGATTTACAGCAATACATTACACGTATCTACGGTTCGTTAACTACGTTCAATATTCTGTTCAAAAATGCGGATGATCAGTTTAAAGGTGCTAGTGGGAAATAGAGGATAGTCTTATTTCTCCTTCAACATTTTATCTAACTGCAGAATTTCGTCACGTAACTTAGCGGCAAGCAAGAAATCGGTTTCCTTAGCGGCTTTGTTCATTCGGTTTCTGGTTTTCTCAATCGTTTTCTGCAACTGCTGTTTGTTCATCATACTCACAATTGGATCGGCTACCAAGCTCAACGCTTCATCCGGTTCTACATAAGGCACTCCGTCTCCTTTTCTGATTTCCAACACCGAAGTCTGTTTCATAATTTCTTCCTTCGATTTGAAAACCGTTTCAGGCGTTACGCCAAATTCTGTGTTATACGCTATTTGTTTTTCACGTCTTCGGTTGGTTTCATCAATGGTTTCTTGCATCGATTTGGTAATCCGATCGGCATACATAATTACTTTTCCGTTCGAATTTCGCGCTGCTCGTCCCGATGTTTGAATCAACGATTTTCTGTTTCGCAAAAAGCCTTCTTTATCCGCATCTAAAATCGCAACCAACGAAACCTCAGGTAAATCAAGTCCTTCTCGCAATAGGTTCACACCAATCAATACATCAAATTTACCCAAACGCAAATCGCGAATGATTTCAATTCGATCCAATGTATCTACACCGCTGTGGATGTAACGACATTTAATATGCAATCGCGATAAATATTTATCGAGCTCTTCTGCCATACGTTTTGTAAGCGTTGTCACCAAAACACGTTCATCTTTTTTAATACGCTCATCAATCTCATCCATCAAATCATCGATTTGGTTGAGACTCGGACGAACATCAATAATCGGGTCGAGCAATCCTGTAGGACGAACAATCTGTTCCACCACTTCTCCATTGGTTTGTGCTAATTCGTAATCGCCCGGAGTGGCACTTACATAAATGGTTTGACCGGTTATCGATTCAAATTCCGAAAAATTCAACGGACGGTTATCCATCGCTGAAGGTAAGCGGAATCCATATTCTACAAGATTCAACTTTCTACTTTTATCGCCACCCGACATGGCTCCAATTTGTGGCACCGATACGTGGCTTTCATCCAACACCATCAAAAAATCATCCGGAAAATAATCCAACAAACAATACGGCCGCGAGCCCGGTTGTCGTCTGTCCATGTAGCGCGAATAGTTCTCAATGCCCGAACAGTAGCCTAATTCACGCATCATCTCCATATCAAATTCCACGCGCTCTTTCAAACGTGCCGCTTCAATATGTTTGCCCACTTCTTTGAAATACGCCACTTGCTGGTCTAGGTCTTCTTTAATTTGCGATAAGGTGAATTTCAATACATCCTTCGATGTCACATACATGTTGGCGGGAAAGATGGCCACATTCGAATATTTCTCAAAGGTTCGTCCTGTGCTCGGTTCAAAGGCTTCGATGCGCTCAATTTCATCATCAAAAAAAGTAACGCGATACGCATAATCCATGTAGGCCAATGCAATTTCAACGGTGTCGCCTTTCGGTCGAAAAGTTCCACGCACCAATTCTAAATCAGAACGCGAATAGAGCGATTCCACCAATTGCAATAAAAAGGCATTGCGACTTAAGTTTTGCCCTACCTTAATTTTAATCACCGAGTTGGCATATTCGATGGGGTTTCCTAAACCGTAGATACAGGAAATAGACGCCACCACTATAATATCTCTTCTACCCGAAAGCAAAGAAGCCGTGGTGCTTAATCGCAATTTTTCGATTTCTTGATTTATAGATAAGTCTTTTTCTATATATGTTCCGGAGGAAACGATATAGGCTTCCGGCTGATAGTAATCATAATAAGATACAAAATACTCCACTGCATTATTCGGAAAAAACTGCTTGAATTCGCCATACAATTGCGAAACCAAGGTTTTATTGTGCGTGAGAAT
Organism: Chitinophagales bacterium; assembly: GCA_044226285.1. Lineage (GTDB taxonomy): Bacteria > Bacteroidota > Bacteroidia > Chitinophagales > LD1 > CALAYL01. The sequence goes on from JBGAHI010000001.1 coordinate 513,951, forward strand.
AAGGGTAGGCCGCTGCACCTCCTGAATCACATTGGCAATAGTAAACGTCTTCCCGGAGCCTGTCACACCAAGCAATACCTGCTTTGGGTCACCCGCATTTAAGCCTTTCACCAATTGGCGAATGGCTTCGGGTTGATCGCCCATCGGCTTGTATTTGGATGTAAGTTCAAACATGGTAAAAGTTGAGGGGCCAAAATACAAGAAAAAAAGAGGCTATGGTTTACATTGTGAAAGTTTTTATATTCGCAATTCAAAAATTAGTAATAATGCAGTTAGCAGAAATTGTTTCAGTAACCGGAATGCCGGGAATTTTTCAAGTAAAAGGAAAGCGTGGCGATGGTCTTATCGTTACTTCGTTGGTGGACGGGAAGTCGCAATTTGTATCCGGACGTGTACACATGTTCAGTACGTTGGATAACATCACTATCTACACAACCGATGAGCCGGTAGCCTTGAAAGACGTGTTGGCCGAAATGAAAAAACAAGAAGGTAAAAATCCGCCAGCCGATCCAAATGGAAAAGAAGACGAGATTAAAAAGTATTTCGGCAGCATCATACCTACTTACGACACAGTAAAAGTGTATTTAAGTGATATGAAAAAATTGATTAAATGGTACAATTTGTTGAATGGGAAAGGTCTTATTGACGAATTGGTGAAAGACGAAGCAACTGTTACTACTGAAGAAAAAGCAGAAGGAGGCGCTGAAGAAAAACCGAAAAAAGCAACTAAAAAAGCGGCTGATAAAGACGGTGAAAAATCGGCTAAGCCAAAAGCAGAAAAAGCATCTACTAAAGCTAAAGTGGCTGCTCCAAGAACAAACGCACCACCTAAGAAAATTACTACGCCTAGAAAAGCATCGTAATTTGATTGATAATATTCAAAGCCCTCCTTGGAAACTTGGGGGGCTTTTTGTTTTGAACAATATTGCATATCGCTAACCTAAAATATACCTTTGTTTCCATCATTACTTTCCTTATATTCGATATGAATAGTTTTTACACATTTTGAGGATAGTTTATACCATTTCGCTGTTGCTGGTTTCGTTGGCTTCTTTTGCACATACTACGTGTAGCAGTTGCGATTTGTATTTTGTAGAAAATCGCGGACAATGGGAGAGTAACATTCTTTTGAAATCCGATTTTGGAAGCGGTGCCATATTCTTTGAAAACGATCGGGTTACCATTTCGCTTTGTGATGCAGCTCAGAAAAATAAAGCTATCGGCCACGGTATGAGTGCTACCCCAAAAACAGATGACGATTATTTGGTGAATTACCATGCCTATCAAATGATTTTTGAGAATAGCAATGCACAGAAAACAATTCAACCCGATGATCAGCTTAATGAATATTTCAACTACTTTCTAGGCCGTAATAAAAGTGCATGGAAAGGGGGCTGTCATGCCTATCGAAAAGTAATTTACCGCAGTTTGTATGAAGGCATAGATGCAGAATATTATTCAGAAGGCAATGGTTTGAAATACGATATGTATGTGCAACCCGGAGCGGATCCTGCTCAAATTGCCATTCGGTATGATGGGATTGATAATATACATGTCGATTCCAAAGGAAACTTAGTTTTGAAAACTTCATTGGGCGACATCATTGAGCAACATCCATATACTTATCAAACTATTAATGGCGAAAAGCGTGAAGTGAAATGTAAGTTTGTATTAGACGAAGAAAATAATACCGTTCATTTCAAGCCTGAAAACTATGACGAACGCTATGTTTTGGTCATAGATCCTCGTTTGGTTTTCGCCACCTATTCAGGTTCAACCACAGATAATTTCGGATATACCGCTACCTACGATAAATTCGGGAATGGATTTGCTGCAGGTAGTGCATTCGGACAAGGTTATCCTACAACGTTGGGTGCTTATCAAGTGAGCTACAAAGGCGGACCAACAGTTGTTTTTTCCAATGGCGGTACATATCCCAATACCGACATGGGTATTACAAAGTACGACTCCACCGGAACGAATCGTTTGTTCTCCACGTTTCTTGGTGGTTACGGTTCCGATTTGCCGCATAGTTTAATTGTAGACAAAGATGATCAACTGTATGTTTTAGGCACTACGGCTTCTGCCAATTTCCCGGTGACTAATCAGGCCTATGATACTGTGTTTCATGGTGGTCCGAATGCCGGTCCGTTAGATGGTATTGCTGTTGCTTATTATTCCGGTTCCGATATTGTGATTTCGAAATTCAGTGCAGATGGCAAGCAGTTGTTGGCTTCTACATTTTTAGGAGATAGCGCGAATGATGGATTGAATTATAATAATCCTTTTGCTTCGTTAAGTCCTGCGCTTACCCGACACAATTATGCCGATGAAGTACGCGGAGAAATCGACTTTGCGCCTGATGGAAATATAGTAATCGCCTCTACTACACGTTCAAAAAATTATCCGAAAACTGATTCGCTCTCCACAGCCTCACCCAATGGCGATGCTGATGCTTGCTTATCCAAACTCACACCGAATTTAGATTCACTGATTTGGAGTGTGAAATTTGGAGGCAGCGGTGATGATGCTGCGTATTCAGTAGCCTTTGGGTTAGATAGCAGTATTTATGTAGTAGGAGGAACAGCTTCAACCGATTTTCCGGTGCCGGGATTAGGACTGCAAAAAACATATGGCGGTGGTTTAACGGATGGTTGGATTTACCATATCAATAGTGATGCGAATGTGGTGTATTCCTCTTCTTTAGAGGGTTTCAACGCATACGATCAAATTTATTTTGTAGAAACGAATCGAAAGGGAGAGGTTTTTGTGTTAGGGCAAGCCGATAACAGCCAAAGTAATTATATTCAAAACGCCACATATAATAAGCCGAATGGCGGACAGTTTATTACCAAATTCAAAACCGATTTAAGTGGTTGGATTTGGTCGACCAGCTTCGGAAGAGGAACCGGAGTTTCCGATATTTCACCCACCGCTTTTTTAGTGGATTTGTGTAATAGTATTTATGTGAGTGGATGGGGAAGTCCTTCCGTAAACGCTGAAGCCGGCTGGCCAAGCAATGTTCACGGCACATCAGGTTTGGATGTAACACCTGGTTGTTATCAATCAACTACCGACAATAATGACTTCTATCTAATGATTATGCGCGATGATGCTTCCGGATTGCAGTATGCAACGTACATTGGCGGAATTAACGAAGTAGATCATGTGGATGGCGGTACTAGTCGATTCGATAAGAAAGGGGTTGTATATCAATCGGTATGTGCCAGTTGTGGTGCATCAAGTCGGTTTCCAACCTATCCGGCAAACTGTGTATCTCCAACCAATCGAAGTAATAATTGTAATAATTTATTATTCAAATTCGATTTAGACATTCCACTTACCATTGCCGATTTCTCTGTCCCAAAAGGTTGTAATTTGAATCAATTGCCGTTCACAAATTTAAGCAAACGCGTAAGCGCAAACGCCAACTACTATTGGGACTTTGGCGATGGAAGTACGAGCTCTTCGGCAAATCCTACACATACTTATACCAATACAGGAACTTATATCGTACGTTTGAAACTGGTAGATTCTTCTAGTTGTAATATCAGCGATTCCACACAACAAACCATCACTATTCAGCAGGCACAAAGTACTGTTCTTCCCGATGCAACTATCTGTTCTTCTGATTCTGTGCAAATTGGAATTCCTCCTTCTTCCGATCCCAATGCAAAATATAATTGGCTGCCTACTTACGCTTTAAGTGATGCTGCCATTGCGAATCCTTTTTCATCTGCCGATGTTACGACACAATATGCATTGTTCTATACCCACGATTATTGCACCGACACGTTTGCACAGTTGGTGAAGGTGCCATCCGATTCGCTGGAAATTACCGGTGGTAAGGTGTTCTGTCCGAAAGATACATTGCGTTTGTTAGTGAAGAACGCCAACACGTCAAATACTATAACGTATGCATGGACACCTGCAAGTCAAATTTTATCCGGAGCTAATACTGCAAATCCATTATGTGCACCGGTTCGCGATACGTTATTTCGCGTTACAGGAGTAGATGCAAATGGTTGCGTGTACCGCGATTCGTTTTACGTGAAGGTCGCATCTACATTAGGCAATTTAAGTATTGTAGCTCTACCTGATACTATTCTCTTTGGTGATACTTCACAAATTCAAACAACTTATCCGGCTGAAGTGGTGAAGTTTCAATGGGCCAACGATCCTACATTGACGGCTGTTGATATTCCTAATCCGAAAGCGGCACCGCACTTTACACAGTCCTATCAACTCACTGCTTTCGATACCAACGGTTGTAAGTTGGTGAGCGATATTCGCATTGTGGTATTGAGAACACCATGTAACAAAGAAGGCGTATATATTCCGAATGCGTTTTCACCCAACAATGATGGGAAAAACGATGTGTGGTATGTACGTGGTAACGATATTAAGAGTATCACCATTGCTGTGTTTGATCGATGGGGACAAAAAGTGTTTGAATCATCCGATATCAACAAAGGTTGGGATGGAACATTCAAAGGAGCAAAGTTGGATCCTTCTGTTTTTGGTTTTTATATTGAAGGATTGTGCTTGAATAATGAACGGTTTTCATTGAAAGGAAATGTAACGCTATTGCGATGAGAAAGTGCTGTAAAAATAGTATCATTCAAAACGTACCGTTTAATGTTAATGGTGTAATCTTGCTTTTACTCCTAACCCTCAACCTGCAACCCTCAACTCTTCATGCGCAAGACATACATTTCTCTCAGTTCTCCTTTTCTCCTGCTAATTTGAATCCTGCATACACTGCCCTATTTGATGGCGATGTGCGTTTTGTGGCCAATTACCGAAACCAATGGTTTACCGTGCCGGTGAATTATAATACGGTTTCACTTTCGGCAGATATGAATTTATATACGCTGAAAAACCATGATAAAGTTGGAGGAGGATTGACCTTTTATTACGATAGGGCAGGAGATTCTAAGTTTACTTCTCTACAAGCATTATTAGCGATGAGTTATGTCTTGAACTTCGGGAAAGACGATAAACACTCGATTTCAGCAGGTTTTAATGTTGGCATTGGGAATCGTTCATTTCAATATCAAAACTTGTATTTCGATAATCAATACAATGGCGATCGCTACGATGGTCGTTTGGGTAGTGGCGAAGATTTCCCGAAAACAAGTTTTACCTATCCGGATGTGAATGTAGGTCTTGCATATAAACTACGATTAAGTGAGCGGAAAAATTTTACCATTGGTTTTGCGGTACATCATCTTAATCAGCCGCAGCAAAGCTTCTTTAACGATAAGCAAGTGCGTTTAAATATGCGTTTTGTGGCACATGCCTCATTGCGCTGGAAAGTGGCAAAAAAGTGGGATTTAGTTCCTGAACTAATTTTTCAGCAACAAGATACAAAACATGAAGTGGCTTTCGGATTGCATACAAAAGCCTATTTGTTCAAACAAAAGGAATCGCAAGTATGTTTGAATTTTGGCGCTTATTATAGAAATAACGATGCTGCCTATCTATTGCTGGGCATGGATTACAACGCTTGGCAGGTGAATTTGAGTTATGATATTAATACGTCTAAATTCCAGCGTGCTACAAACACGTATGGTGCCATTGAAGTTTCAGTTATTTACATTTTAGCAAAGGTGAAAAAGGTGAATAGTTTTGGTAAATCTTGTCCGATTTTTTAATGATGAAAAGCATGAGGACAAGACAAAATAATAGTTTTAGGTGTTTAGCAAAAACGCTGTTTACTTTGTTGTTGCTAGCTTTTTCTTCGCTTTCAAACGCACAGAAAGTAGAAAAATTTATTGCGAAAGCAGATGAAGCATACGAAAATGCCGACTATTACGCTGCAGCCGATTACTATCAAATGGGAATTGAGAAATACCCTGAAAATGTAGCCCTCAAGTATGGTTTAGCGGAGTCGCTCAGAAAGTATAACGATTACGATCGCGCAGCTAAAAGCTATAGGGATGTTGTAACGGATGATGCACAGAAGAAATATCCTTTAGCGGCCTATTGGTATGCTGTGATGCTTCGCCAGCAAGGAAAGTACGATATGGCATTGAAACAATTCGAAAAATTAAAATATACCTATCGAGGGAAAGAAGATATTAAAGACAAACTCACACAGCAAATAGCATCTTGTAAATGGGCCATTGAACATGCTAAAGATACATCTTCCATCAAAGTAGTCCACCTCGAAGCACCTGTAAATACGACCTATTCGGAATTTAATCCGTTTACCGATAATCAAAGTCAGTTGTTTTATTCTTCATTGAGGAAGACAGAAACAGATAAAAAATTTTTAGGACGTTTTTATGGATTACAAGATTCGATGGCTGTATTCTTAAAAAAAATAAATGCAACCGCTGCACCTCAGAAACACATAGCCAACGGGCATTTCACTGATAATGAAAGCGAGTTTTTCTTTACAGTGTGTAATGATGATGCCAAACGAGGATGTAAAATTTACTTTACATCCAAAGCCGATGATTGGTCGAAAATAGAAGAAGTGGCGATTCAGAATGCTGATGATTATACCAATACCCATCCTTTTCTTGCTACAACAAGTACCGGAGAACAAGTATTATACTTTGTAAGCGATAGAAGCGGAGGCAAAGGTGCAACGGATATATGGTCGGCAAAGCGAACCGGGAAAAACAATTATTTAACACCATCGCCTTTAAGTACTGTGAATACAACAGAAAGCGAATTAACCCCATTTTTTGATGTCGATTCTAATCAATTGTATTTTGCTTCAGAAGGCTGGAATGGCTTTGGTGGCTTAGATATTTATAAATGGAAGCCGAATGCCACAATACCTCAAAATGCAGGCAATAAGATAAATTCTCCGGCAAACGACTTTGGTTTTGTATTGTCGGCTGATAGAGGCAAAGCCTATTTCGCTACGAATCGTAAGGGTTCATTTTTTATCAAAGCGGAAACCTGTTGTTATGATATTTGGAGTTATGCTACCGGAGAGAAAAAGCTTGTAAAGGCAATAGATTCAATACTTACACTGAGCGCCCCACCGGTTGCATTAACGGTTAAAGACAGTTTAAAATTAGATACTATTGTAGGAAAGACTACAGCAAATAGCAAAGATACTGTACCCGTTATCACACAAAAAATTGATGTGTCTGATTCTTCTTCTTTAACGATTTTGCAACTAGCGAAAACAAAAACAACTACTGCGAAATTGAAAGGACTGTTGCCTGTAACCCTCTATTTTCATAACGATGAGCCGGAATGTTGTAATTTGCGCGATTCCACGCCATTGAATTATGTAACAACATATGAGGCGTATTGGCGTTTGCTGAACGACTATAAATCAAATTTCGCAAGAGGTTTAGTAGAAGGAAAGAAAACCGCTGCTGAACAAGAAATATTTTATTTGTTTACCGATAAAGTCGAGAAAGGCTATCACGATTTGATTCAGTTTAGTGCACAATTGCTAGATGCACTGCAAATGGGCAAAAAAGTTTCGGTCACTATTCAAGGCTATTGTTCTCCGCTTAATTACAACGAGTACAATATTAAATTAGGGTACAGACGAATAGCTTCTCTCAAAAATTATTTCTACCATTATCGTGCAGGTGTCTTCCAACCCTTTATTGACAACGGTTCTCTTGTTTTGAAAAACGAATCGATTGGTGAAGAGAAAGCTGCAAAAACAGTGAGCGATTCACGTGAAGATACTCGAAATTCAGTGTATAATCCTGCCGCAGCCGTAGAACGGAAAGTGGAAATTATCTCGATTGAGTTAGAATAAAATTGTATGCAAGGTTTATTTTTTTAAATTCGTGCCGTAAATTTTTTGTGTGTCTAAAGAGCAGTCTAATTCCGGTAAACATCCTTTTTCTAAATTCTTGAAAGAAGAGAAATCTTCTGCCCCTGCTCCTGCCGTAAAGAAAACGACTAAGTCGGTTTCCGATCGTCCTCGAAAAAGAACAGCACTCGATGAGAAAATTGAGAAGCACATCAATAATTTGGATATTGACGCCAAACACTCATCAAAAATTAATGAAGGGAAAGTAGATCCGTTTACAGAACCGGTTCGCTTAAATAAATATTTAGCCCATGCCGGAATCGCTTCACGCAGAAAGGCCGATGAGTTAATCGGACAAGGGAAAGTGAAAGTGAATGGTGAAGTGGTATTGGAAATGGGGCACAAAATTAATCCTGGAGATAAAGTAACGTTCGATAATAAGGTGTTGAACCCGGAGAAGAAAGTATATATTCTGCTGAATAAGCCTAAAAATTGCATTACCACTACCAGCGATGAAAAGGATAGAATGACAGTGCTCGATTTAATAGAAGGTGCGTATTCGAAAATAAAATCAGTAACCAAACCGCGCTTATATCCGGTGGGTCGTTTAGATAGAAGCACTACAGGCGTTTTATTGATTACAAACGATGGTGAAATGGCCCAAAACCTTACCCATCCTTCGCGCGAAATTAGAAAGATTTACCACGTGCATCTCGATAAAAATCTTTCATCAGAAGACTTCGCCAAAATCATGCATGGTGTTGTTTTAGATGATGGAATTGCTGAAGTAGATGAAGTTGCCTACACCGATCCTAAAAACAAAAATGAAGTAGGTGTTGAAATTCACAGTGGTAAAAATCGTATCGTTCGTAGAATATTCGAGTCGTTAGGATATGAAGTGATTAAACTCGATCGCGTTTTCTTTGGTGGTTTAACGAAAAAGGATTTGCCACGCGGTAAATGGAGATTCTTGGAAGAAGAAGAAGTGAGAAGACTACGTCACTTCAAATTATAATTCGCAATTTCGTTTATCGTACACTGCTTCAGCCAGCCACACAAATTCATTCAAGAATGTATTCGACATTCTGTGCATCACCGCATCTTCGCTGTTGCCAGTTTCATCGATGCGTTTATCAACTCCTCCAATCAATAACATTTGTGGCGAAGGAACGCCCATAAATGCACAAATCATTTGCTGCATCTGATGTGCGGCACGCATGCCACCCATTGCTCCGGTAGAATAGGTAACGATACCAAACACACGTTTCGCATACTTTGGAAAATGATCGAGCATGTTTTTCATTACTGCTGAATAACTCCCATTATATTCCGGGGTTACCAAAATAAAAGCATCCGCATCAAATACCAGTTCGCCTAAAGCCTCATGCTCTTTTGGTAAATCTTCTTTTTTCATCCAAACATCATTCACAAAATCTAAACGGTGGTTACGCACGTCTAGAATGCAATAATGGTGAGCCGGATACAATTCCGTCAACTTTTGCTGCAGGTGCAAAGCCACACGGTGACTTAAATTTGGATTTCTAGAACTTCCTGAAACAATGGTAATATTCATGCGGTGCGAATTAATGTTATTCCTACAAACATAATTTCATTCGTGTTGTTTTCAAATTTGACAGTTTATTAATTGAATACCACGAATACACTAAGTCGTTTCATATTTCGTTATCTATTTACTTATATTTATCACGTAATTTAATTTTTGAGCACATGAACAACCTGAGTTATTATTTATTGGAAGCTATGAAACTAACCGTTCCTGCTTTACTTGTAGCAGCTGCGGTGGTGTATATCGTTCGTATGTTCATCAATAAAGATCAGCAAATGCGCATCTTAGAAGCCAAAATGAATTCCAATAAGGATGTAACGATGATTCGTTTACAGGCCTATGAGCGTATGATTTTACTGTTGGAAAGAATGCACCCATCTTCTGTTATTCAACGCGTGATTGAGCCGGGTATGAATGCCAGAGGGTTGCAGTTTGCGATGACGACCACTATTCAATCTGAATTCGAGCATAACTATGCACAGCAATTGTATATTTCTTCTGATGCTTGGAATTTAATCAATGCCTCAAAAACAGAGGTCATTAAAATGGTTAATATATTGGCCAATGCCACAACAGCCGAAACTTCCGCACAGGAATTTTCAACTATGATTTTGAATGCGATTATTCACTCCGAACAACCCCTACCTTCGCAAACAGCTTTAGAATTTCTCAAAGCCGAAGCCAGGGAAATATTCTAAAACTATGAAATGTACATCCCCACAGCTTCGTAACATGCTCTTTTTGGATATCGAGACCGTGTCGCGTCATGCAACCTATGCTGAATTGAGCGACAATTGGAAAACCCTTTGGCAAGCGAAACACAACACCTTTCGCGATATACAAGAAACCGAAGCTGAGAGCTACGCTTCACGAGCCGGTATTTATGCTGAATTCGGGAAAGTAATTTGTGTTTCTGTTGGTTATTTTCATCGCGATAAAGCATTGGATATCGATATGTTTCGCGTGAAAAGCTTTTCCGGGGACGATGAGAAAACATTACTAGAAGAGCTAGCGGTCATGCTCCGAAAGTATTTCCGCGACAGTGATACCTGGCAAATCACCGGACATAATGTGCGTGAATTTGATATTCCATACCTCTGTCGAAGAATGTTGGCTAATGGCTTAGAACTTCCTGAAATACTCGATGTGTCGGGTCGCAAACCATGGGAAATGAATATCTTCGACACCTTACAGCAATGGCGTTTTGGCGATTATAAGAATTACACTTCACTGAAGTTAATTGCCGCTACACTCAATATCCCTTCTCCGAAAGATGATATTGAAGGAAAAGATGTAGCGCGAGTATATTGGCAAGAAAAAGAACTGCCGCGCATTGTTACTTATTGTCAGCGCGATGTAATTACCGTAGCGAGAATTGTGATGAAGTTGTGTGGGGAAACCGAGCAACTTTTAGAAGAAAATACTATTGTTCTCTAATCATAGTTTTTAACACAAATCAACTCCCCTCCTTTCCAAGGAGGGGCAGGGGTGGTTATCATGACTCAACTAAATAATATCAAAGTTTTAAAAGATTTTCGAAAGGAATTAAGAAACAATTTAACTCCTGCAGAAGCGATATTATGGAAGTTTCTGAAAGGTAAACAATTGGAAGGTCGGAAATTCCGAAGACAACATAGTGTTGGTTATTATATTCTAGATTTTTATTGCCCGGCAGAAAAATTAGCGATTGAGTTGGATGGTGCACATCATTATACAAGTGCTGGAATAGCTTATGATGAAGAGCGAACTATATTTTTGAATAGTTTAGGAATACAAGTGATAAGATTTGAGAATAAAGAAGTGTTTGAGTTTACATCGGAAGTTATTGAAAGAATTAGAAATTGTTTTACCACCTCAACGCCTCCTTTGTAAGGAGGGGCGTAAAAAAATTACTTAATCTCCAACTCTCTCGCCACAAAGCCCCCAAGCTTTTTAATGGCTCGTTTGGCTTCCGGTAACAGTCGCCAAAACGATTGAAAAACGTGGAAATAATCCTGATAGATTTCGATTTCTATATCCACGTTTTGTGCCTTAGCTTTATCATATACCCGCAAGGAATCATCCAATAAAGCCTCTGCTGTTCCCACTTGAATGAACAATTTTGGTAGCCCTGTGAAATCGGCAAATACCGGAGATATATATGGCGTTTGCGGATCGTGACTGGTGTAATAATTTTTTGTCCAAAGATGAAAAGCCTCTTTTACCAGCATGGGTTCATCTACATGCGAACCGGTGAATGAAGGTCCACTCAAGGTTAAGTCTGTCCATGGCGAAAGTAAAATCGCACATTTCGGTAATGGTTTATGATGGTCGCGCAAATACAACAATGTAGCCAAAGCCAATCCACCACCGGCTGAATCGCCACCAAAGGAAACGCCCGTTGGACTAAATCCGTTGTTCAATACCCAGTCGTAGGCCAACACGGCATCCTCTAACGCAGCAGGGTAGGGATTCTCAGGCGCTAATCGATATTCAAAACTGAGGATGCGTACATTGCCTGCTAAAGCTAATTTTGTGAGCATAGCACGGTGCGTATTCACACTACCCGTTGCATAGCCACCCCCGTGAAAATACAGCAACACCTTATCGGCAGGGGCTTTGTGCGGATTTATCCACTCTGCTTTGCAATGGTCGATAGTAATGGTTTGATAATCGCAACGTTTGCTTTTATAATCGTATTTCATCACCATATACTCAAAGCCTCTGCGAGACCGTTGAATATCTTGCCATTGTGCTTTATCGCGAATTGAGCGAATCGCTTTCTTTACTAAAAAAAGAGGAAGTGGAAATTGAACGAAGTTTGAAGCTGCCATAGTTTAAGATTGAGAAGCCAAAAGAATTTTCCAAGCATCCGTCAAGTTACCTTGCTGAATCAATTGTTGTGCGGCTTGATGTGCATTTTCTTTTTGAAATGAAACGGTTTCATCTGCTGAAAGTACCGGAATTTCATGCACTGAAGCTAATTGCGCCAAATCATTTCCGGTGAGAATGTTTGATGTAAGTATATGGTGCGGCAGTGCATCGAAACCTATGCCTAAATTTGAATTGGCTTTAGGTTTGGCTACTTCGAATATGTTGGAAGCATCAGCTCTACAATAAAAATCTCTTCCCATACGGGCGATGTATTTCATTTTCACAGGATCAACACTGTTGTTCTCGTCCAACACTTTTTCGTTAAAATGCAAACACAAAATTTCGCAGATAATTAAATTTCCTGCACCACCACCTGTGCCGGTTTCAATCACATTCAGCACTTTGCATTCCAATTGAGCGAATGATTCTGCGACACGTGGAGGACTCACAAAATCAGAAGCCAACATCGTGAAACCCGCTTTCACAAACTCGTTCACGCCTTTTGGATATTCGCCACTGGCTAAATTCATTTGATGGAGCATATCTTCGTTCACAATATTCACCACGCATTCTTTCACCTCCATCACATTGTCGAAGGTATTTTTTGTGTGTCCTGTTCTTCCGCTTCGAGCCGGAGAAAACGCACAAATAGGTGGGTTCGAGCCAAACACATTGAAAAAGCTAAAAGGGGAAAGGTTAGGTTGTCCTTCTTTATCCACGGTGGATACAAAGGCAATCGGACGAGGAGCAACAGCACTCAACATCAACTCGTGGAATTTTGGTTGTGGCGTTTCGCCCAGAAGAAATGTTTTCATGCCTTACAATTTTGCGGGTAAAATTTTATTACTCACTTGTCCGAAACCTACGCGGATACTATCTTTCACGCAATGGCCTTTGATGGTAACCGTGTCGTTATCCAAAATAAATTTGCGTTCAGTACCATCGGGCATCGTTACCGGGTTTTTTCCGCCCCACGAAATTTCGAGCATGGAACCATACGAATCTTTCTCAGGTCCCGAGATTGTCCCAGATGCGTAAAGGTCGCCCACTTCTACATTACAGCCATTCACGGTGTGGTGTGCCAATTGCTGACACATATTCCAATACATGTATTTGAAATTGCTTTTCGATACGGTTTTTGTTGCACCGTTTTCAGCCGTGATGTCTACTTCTAATTGAATATCGTAATTTTTCTGTCCTTTAAATTGCAAGTAAGGCAGTGGCGTTGGTTCTTGTGCAGGCGAAGCCACACGGAAAGGTTCTAAGGCTTCCAATGTAACAATCCATGGCGATACAGAGGACCCGAAATTCTTCGCCAAGAATGGTCCCAGCGGCACGTATTCCCATTTCTGCACATCGCGTGCACTCCAGTCGTTGAACAAAAGCAATCCGAAAATATACTCTTCAGCATTGGCGGTTGAAATACTATCGCCCAATTGCGTTTCTTTTCCAACAACAAAGCCAACTTCCAATTCAAAGTCCAATAAGCGCGAAGGTCCAAACGTTGGTGCCGGTTGATCATCCACTTTGGTTTGACCTTTAGGGCGATGTAATGGCGTGCCACTAACTACAATGGATGAAGCACGTCCGTGATAACCCACCGGTAGATGCAGCCAATTCGGCAATAATGCATTATTCGGATCGCGGAACATTGTGCCCACATTTGTGGCATGCTCGCGACTGCTGTAAAAATCGGTGTAGTTCGGAATGTGAACAGGCATAAGCATTTCAGCATCCGCCACCGGAATTAAATACGCGATTAACGAATCCTTTTGTGCTGCGTTTTCTTCCGAAAACAAAGTTTGAATTTTCAGACGAACAGCATTCGTTACCGGTTTCCCTAAAGCAATAAAAGCATTCAACGTTTTTTGATTCAATACTTCTGCATCGGCTAGAACATCTTTTAAATATCCGCCTTTTGCTAATGCATACAAATCAATTACTTGGTCGCCTAAAATGCTTGCTGCTCTTGGCGTTGACGATTTAGTCTTAAAAATCCCAAAAGGAATATTGTATATTGAAAAATCGGAACCCTCTGCAATTGTTAACCAAGACTTCATAAAATTTATTTTTCTAGTTCAATCAATTCAATTATCGTGTGCTATTGCTTATTAGTAAAAAACGCCAACATCTCAGCAAAAGTTTTTTCCTCCTGTGTACCACTGCGCATATCTTTCACCGCCAATTTGCCCGATTGCATTTCATTATCGCCAATTACCACTACATAAGGAATCCCTTTGGCATTGGCGTATTTCATTTGCTTTTCCATTTTTGCTTTATCCGGATACAACTCTGTGGCCACATTTGCATCGCGTAGTTGCTGAACCAGCGGGAACGCAAAATCTCTATTCGCTTCACTGAAATGAACAAATAATACTTCTGTGGTTTTCAATGCATCTTGCGGAAATAATTTTAATTCCTCCATAATGTCGTAGATACGCTCCACACCAAAGGAAATGCCCACACCGCTCATATCTCTACCGCCAAACATTTCAGTGAGGTTGGCGTAACGGCCACCACTTCCAATAGAACCCATAGATGAATCTAAAGATTTGATTTCCCAAATCACACCGGTGTAATAATTCAAGCCACGAGCCAGGGTAACATCAAATACAACCGATGGCGATGAGGCTAATTTCATTACATACGCTAACTCTTCAATTCCTTGTATGCCAACAGGAATAGAAGCAAACATAGCTGATAACTCCTCCAATTTTTTCACAACAAGCACTTGTTTTGCTTTGTTGATTTGTTCCTCTGTAAAACCTCTATTCAAAAGTTCATTGTTGATGCCTTCGATGCCAATTTTATCTAGCTTGTCGATAGCAACCGTCATTGCTTCTAGTTTGTCTTCACAGCTGGCATATACGGCAATTGCTTCCAAAATTTTGCGGTTATTAATTCTGATTTCCGTATTCAGTTTTAATGCTGAAAATACTTTGCTGAAAATCTGCGTCAACTCCACCTCATTCAACAACGAATTACTGCCAATAATATCTGCATCACATTGATAAAACTCTCTGTAACGCCCTTTCTGCGGACGATCAGCACGCCACACCGGTGCAATATGATAGCGCTTAAATGGAAATACTAAATCGTTTTGGTGCTGAACTACATAACGCGCCAAAGGCACTGTAAGGTCGTAACGCAAGCCACGCTCCGCAATTTGTGCGGTTAATTTTTTCGAATCTTTATTGCTTAAAGTTGCTGCATCAGCATCTTTCAAATAATCGCCACTGTTCAATACTTTGAACAACAACTGATCGCCCTCTTCGCCATATTTACCGGTAAGCGTGCTTAAATTCTCCAACACCGGTGTTTCAATTTGCTGAAACCCGTATTGCTCATAAACTGATTTAATGATGCCGAAAATATAATTCCGCTTCGCCACTTCCTGCGGCAAAAAATCGCGTGTGCCACTCGGCAAACTAGGTTTCACTTTTTTAATCTCACTCATATGCTTTCTTAATCCCTACTTGGGTAAAACTACAAACTAAGCCGTAAAAAACTATCGGTAGTGTTCAATTATCTTATCGCAGGCTTCATCCAACATGGCATACACCTTTTTGAATCCGTCCGGTCCGCCATAATACGGGTCGGGTACTTGGCCGTTCATGCCCGGATGAACTTCATTCAAAATCATTTTCACCTTTGCGCGTTCTTCGTCTGTGTGGCAATAATGCAGGATGTCTTGATAGTTCGAAGCATCCATCGCAAAAAGCAAATCGAAGTTTGCAATATCATCGGCTGTAATTTTGCGAGCACGCTGCGCATTGATGTCGATGCCGTTTTCCTGTGCAATGGTTCTGCTACGCATATCGGGCTTTTCGCCTGCGTGCCAGCCTCCGGTGCCGCACGAATCCACTTCCCAATCCAAATGCTGTTGCTGCACTTTATGTTTCAAAATGCCGTGGGCTAAAGGCGATCGACAAATATTCCCTAAACAAACCATCAATATTTTCATGCCCTAAAAGTATAAATGCCGAAAGAAATTTGTTGAAAAAAGGCAGTTAAAAACGTTTATTTGCAACTAACAATGATCACCAACGATACCATAGTAGCATTAGCCACCGCTCAGGGCATGGGCGCCATAGGCGTTATACGACTTTCCGGGAAGCAAGCGCTATCGATTTGTCAGCGAGTGTTCAAAGGTAAAAATCTGGAAGCGCAGCCTTCACATACCATTCACTACGGACATATTGTAGACGGAGAAAAAATAATCGATGAGGTGATGGTGAGCATTTTCCGCGCGCCAAAATCCTTTACAACTGAGGATGTGGTGGAAATAGCCTGTCACGGTTCACCTTTTATTCAGGACCAAATTCAACAATTGTTACTGCAACATGGTGCACGATTGGCCAATCCCGGTGAATTTACCTTGCGTGCCTTTTTGAACGGACGAATAGATTTAAGTCAGGCCGAAGCCGTAGCCGATTTGATTGCTTCAAACTCAGCCGCAGCGCATGAAATTGCCTTGAAGCAAATGCGAGGTGGGTTCTCGAATCAAATCAAAGATTTACGAGCGCAGCTGGTCAATTTCGCTTCGTATATCGAACTGGAATTAGATTTTTCTGAAGAAGATGTAGAATTTGCCGATCGCACGAAATTAGTGGAGTTGATTCAATTTATTCAAGCGCATTTACGTCCGTTGATTGAATCATTCAAGTTGGGCAACGTAATTAAAAACGGTGTTCCTGTGGCTATTGCCGGAAAACCCAATGCCGGAAAATCAACCTTGCTCAATACCTTGTTGAATGAAGAGCGTGCCATTGTAAGCGACATTGCCGGCACCACCCGCGATACCATTGAAGAAGTATTAAATATTGATGGTGTGGCTTTCCGATTTATTGATACAGCCGGTTTACGTGATACGCTTGATACTATTGAAAAGATTGGCGTTCAGCGCAGTTACGAGAAAATCAAAACGGCCACGGTGTTGTTGTATATCACAGATGCCGGAAACATAGCCTCTGAAAGTGATTTAGCGGAAGAGATGCAAGCAGCTGCATCGTTTGGTTTGCCGTATTTGGTGATAGCGAATAAAAGCGATTTATGTAGCGATGCGATGCGAACACAATTGCAAAACACCCAGAACGTATTGTTGGTTTCAGCAAAAGAAAATGTCGGAATAGCAGAATTGAAGCAGTTTTTAAGCCATTTGATTTTATCTGAAAAGGTAAAAACTGCCGATCATACAGTAACGAATATTCGCCACTATCAAGCATTGCAAGATGCTTACACTTCGCTAGAACAAGTGTTGCAGGGCATTGACCATAAAATCACAACCGATTTGATTGCTTTTGAATTGAAAAATGCCTTGAATTATTTGGGCCAAATCAGCGGGGAAGTCACGAATGACGAGATATTGGGGAATATTTTTTCTAAGTTTTGTATCGGAAAGTAACCCTATTCTTCCAATAAACTTTTGAGTTCTTCTAATTTCTGTTTCAACTCATCTTCAATCTCTTTAACTCGTTCAAGCTTTTTTTTAATTTTTTGTTTCTCTTCTTTCACTTTGTTTTCATCCCATTCCACAGTTACTGCGTTCGAATTGTATTTGACAGCGTTTCCACTTACAATCTCCGGTTTCACATTTCTCCACGATTCATCGACTGGTTTGTTTTTGTTTTCTTCCCAAATTTTCAATAGATCTTCTTCCTTTTTCTTGTTTTCTAGTGCTTGCTTTGCAATTTCTAGTCTATGTCTTTCGATGCTTTCCTTATCGCCATCATGTAGTTCCAAAACAAATGGGAAGTATCGAATTATGCCATCACTGGTAACACTTTTGGCTCTATAATACGTTCTGGTGATATAAGGTAATGGATATTTGTCAATTTTTATAAACGTTTCCCCAAGCAACTTTTCTTCTTTAACATTGATTGTTAAACATGGTGTAAAACCTCGCACTGAGTCGCCATGTTCAACAATGATTAACTCATATTTCGAAATGTTTGGTACTCGAAAATGTAATTCCACAATCGCTTTGTTTCGAACTGGATCAAAGCTAAAACCTTGAATATCATCTGCAGACAATATTTCATTCACTTTTAGCGCTGTTGTAGTTTCAGTAAAAGTATATTCATTTTTGCCGGAAATAGTATAAGTGTTTTGGGCTTTTAGTCCAAAAAAACATAGGGGTGAAAAAAATAAAAATAGTTGCTTCAGCATGTGTTTATCTTTTTCGGAATGCAAATCTATAAAGTAGAAATTTACTTTACATAAAATGTGCCAATATCTTTTAGTTTTTTCAGGGCAGTAAGATCATTAATCGTAAAACTGCTTAATGATATATATCGGGCGGTTCTGCGATTCAACATAAATGCGATACACATACTCTCCAATGATACCTAGGAAAAGTAATTGTATACTGCCTAAGAAATAGATACTGATTAGCGTTGACGACCAACCAGGAGACGCAATCCCAATAATTTTATGAATTAGCGAAATGGTACCGGCAATGAAAAAGATGACTACCCCAAAGATCCCTAAGTAAAAACAAAACTTAAGTGGGAAGTTCGAAAATGAAAACAGCGCATCAAAGGCCAATTTGAAGAGGCCGGAGTAACTCATTTTCGCATTGCCAATGGTTCTGTCAGGCCGTTCATAAGCATATTTGCCCTGGTTAAATCCAATGAAAAAACGCAATCCCGGTAAATACCGATTCTTTTCTTTCAGTTCTAAAAATGTATCCAAAGCTTGGCGTGTCATCACACAGAAATTACCTACGTTTTCCGGTGCGTTTATATTGCTCACCCGCTTGAACAGTCGGTGAAAAGCAGCAATAAGTTGTTGTTTAAAATAGCTTTCGTTGCGCTCTGTTCGGCTGCCGTACACTACTTCAAAATTTTGATTTTGCAACATCTCCAACATGGGTTTGATGTGCATAGGCGGATCTTGTAAATCGCCATCCATCATAGCAATAAAATCGCCTTTTGCAAAGGTTAAGCCTGCAGTGTATGCGGCTTGGTGGCCAAAGTTTCTCGATAACGAAATAACTTTCGCACGTTTTTCGGATTGTTGTATGCCAAGAAGCAATTGTAAACTATTATCTGTACTACCGTCATCCACAAACAACACTTCAAAGTCATCTGTAATGGATGTAATGGCTTGAAACACCTCCTGCCAAAGGGCCGGAATAACCTCTTGTTCGTTGAAAATGGGTATGACAAGCGATAGCAACAAATTAAATAAGTTTATTCGCCATTAAATATTCTGCAATTTGAACTGCATTAGTAGCTGCACCTTTTCGTAAGTTATCAGAAACTATCCAGCAGTTTAGGGTGTTTGGTTGAGTTTCATCTCTGCGTAAACGACCTACAAATGTATCGTCTTTATCATGCGCCATCATTGGCATAGGATATTGGTTGTTTTTCACATCATCTACAACTGAAACACCATCTGCATGCGATAATAAGGTGCGTAATTCATTTAAATCGAAATCGTTTTCAAATTCAATGTTCACGCTTTCCGAATGGCCTCCAATTACAGGCACACGAACGGCTGTAGCCGTAACACGAATCGATTCGTCACCCATAATTTTTTTTGTTTCGTTCACCATTTTCATTTCTTCTTTGGTGTAACCGTTATCCAAAAATACATCAATGTGTGGAATCAAATTCATGTCGATAGGATATGGATAGGCCATTTCGCCCTCTATTCCTTTTCGTTCGTTCATCAGTTGATCCACCGCTTTTTTGCCTGTTCCGGTTACCGATTGATAGGTAGAAACAACAACACGTTTAATTTTGTATTTCAAGTGAAGTGGCTGTAATACAACCACCATCTGGATGGTAGAGCAATTCGGGTTAGCGATAATTTTGTCGGATGTTGTAAGTACATGTGCGTTTACTTCCGGTACAATTAATTTTTTATCCGGATCCATTCTCCATGCAGAAGAATTATCGATAACGGTTGTACCCACTTCGGCAAATTTTGGCGCCCATTCCAGCGAAGTTTTTCCACCGGCTGAAAAAATAGCAATCTCCGGTTTCATTGCAATGGCATCTTCCATCAAGCGCACATGGTATTCCTTTCCTGCAAAAAGCACAGTTTTTCCGATAGATTTTTCAGAGGCTACGGGAATTAACTCCGTTAACGGAAAGTTTCTTTCCTGCAATACTTGCAACATTTTTGTGCCCACCAAACCGGTAGCGCCCACCACAGCTACTTTCATCGATATTTTTTTATTCAGTTTATGCAACGAAGGTATTTTTTATCACGTCTTGAAAGAAATTTTAGCTACTAGTTTTTTTTAGTTTCTTAAATATAGTATCTTGAGTTCTAGATTATGCGAAAACATATAATCCTTATTCTGCTTTTTCTATCTGTTGGTGTACACGCACAGCCGCTGGTTACCAATCAGGGGGCAGGTATATATATTCAACCCGGGGGGTATGTAATCGTGAAAACAAACTCTGTACATAATGCGAACGGGTATATCGAGAATGGTGGGCAGTTTGTGATTGAAGGCAACGTGGTAAATGATGATTCATTGTTGGGAGGGATTGCTTCCCCTACAGGAAATTATAGGGTTTTGGGTGATTGGATAAATAATTCTAATGTGTTTTCTAATCAAGATACAGTTGAACTTTATGGAAACAACCAACTTATAGGAGGTACAACACCTACTCTTTTTCATAATTTATACACTACCGGTCCTACATCAGCGATAAAAACGCAAGGAGTAGATGTATTTGTGGATGGCACGCTCAATTTGAATGATGTTGAATTGGCAACGGAGCAATATAATATGGTAGTGCTGAATCCGAATATCAATGCCGTTTTGAATTCAAAACTATCGGGTAGTTATGGTTTTGTGAGTAGTTTAGACACCGGAAAGTTAATTCGACATACGAATAATGTAGCAGCTTATTATTACCCCTTAGGTACACCCACCTCCACCGGGACTCCGTTTTATTATCGTCCGATTGACATGAAGCCAACAGCAAGTGCATCGAATGCTTATGGAATACGGCTGGCGAAAGACCCTACGGCAGATACTTATGATGTGAATGATGTCGATAATGTGTTGTGTAAAGTAAATCCATTGTACTACCACCGCATTTCGCAAAACGAAGGAACAGCACCAGCAGATGTGAAGTTTTATTTTAATGCATCTATAGATAAAAAATGGACAGAGGTAGCTCATTGGGAAAACAATCGATGGAATTATACTGCAGCTGCAAATCCCACAATTAATGGAGGTTTCAATACCTTGGAGGTGAAAAATTGGTCAGATTATAATCCATATCCATTTGCTTTAGCCTCTAAGAAATTTGTTGTAGATGCGGGTCCCGATAAAAATGTTTACCCATATCAGAGTGTAGTTTTATCTCCAACTGTGAATTCAACTAATATAGTTGCTTACGATTGGTCACCGCCTACATTTCTGGATTTCCCGGATATAAAATCGCCTACAGCGTCCCCATCAGAGAATATTGTTTATACGCTTAGAGTGGTAGATGATTTTGGTTGTATGATATCCGATTCAGTTCGTTTATTGATACAAGATGAAGAGTTATTAATTCCTACTGCTTTTTCTCCGAATAAAGACGGATCAAACGATGTATTTAGAGTGAGAAATACCAACCTGTCTCAGTTTCAACTGCAAGTGTATAATCGTTGGGGCGAAAAAGTCTTCGAAACCACAGATGCCGATGAAGGTTGGGATGGTACGTTTCGGGATGAGCCTCAAGAATTAGGTGTATATGTTTGGAAAGCAGAATATAAACTCAATGGGAGTACTCAAGTTAAGTTTGTATCTGGTAATTTGACATTAGTTCGTTAGTACATTCTTATTAGGAAGTACCATAATTTCGGTCTCGTATTCTTTTTTTATTATATGTATTGACTTTTACATTGTTTATGCTTATCTTTAAATCGAACTAGAATATTGTTTTTTTAGGAATAAAACTCTTTTTTAATGAAGAAACTTTTCACCCTTTGGTCATTTTTGTTTTTTGGGAGCGTTTATGCGCAAAATAATGTTGGGATTGGGACATTAACACCAGATCCCTCTTCAGTGTTGGAGTTGAAGGCCAACGACAGAGGATTTTTAGCGCCACGAACAGTAAAAGCTGCAATTGCTTCTCCTGTTAATGGTTTGGTTATTTACGACACTGACTCACAGTGTTTGATAGTCTATAGGACTTCTTCTTCTCAATGGATTAACTTATGTAGCGTTTCGGGAGGAGCAGTTGGAAATACTGGTATAACAGGTTCTACCGGCACAACCGGTGTGACTGGCTCCACAGGCAGTATTGGCTCAACAGGAGCGACTGGCTCTACAGGTTCTACAGGATTTACGGGGTCAACTGGCTCAACAGGAAATACCGGATCGACTGGAGTAACAGGGTCTATAGGTATTACTGGAGCTACTGGCTCAACGGGTTCAACAGGAAATACCGGAAGTACAGGTGCAACTGGTTCTACAGGAGTAACAGGTTCAACCGGAAATACGGGTTCTACAGGTTCAACAGGAACGACCGGGATAACTGGATCAACAGGAAGCACAGGCTCGACTGGTACTACCGGAGCAACTGGAGTAACGGGCTCAACAGGAGATACTGGAAGCACAGGCTCGACTGGTTCTACCGGAGTAACAGGCTCAACTGGTGATACAGGAAGTACGGGCTCAACAGGTGCAACAGGAAATACCGGATCGACTGGAGTAACAGGGTCTATAGGTATTACTGGAGCTACTGGCTCAACGGGTTCAACAGGAAATACCGGAAGTACAGGTGCAACTGGTTCTACAGGAGTAACAGGTTCAACCGGAAA
>JBGAHI010000012.1:0-77608 GCA_044226285.1 Chitinophagales bacterium
ACATGTACCGGAGTATCAGCAGCTTGCCCTTCAGATGGATTTATTGCAGCCGGCACAGTGTGTAGAGCCTCAGCCGGTGTTTGTGATATTGCAGAAACATGTACCGGAGCTTCTGTTGCATGTCCAAGTGATGTATTTATTTCTTCAAGTACAGTTTGTAGAGCTTCAACAGGAGTATGTGATATAGTTGAATTGTGCACTGGAGCTGCAGCTGCTTGTCCAGCTAATAGTTTAGTTGCAGCTGGTACCATCTGTCGTGCCTCAGCAGGTGTTTGTGATCCTTCTGAAACTTGTAATGGAGTATCCGTATTGTGTCCGACAGATGTGTTTACTGCAGCCGGTACAGTGTGTCGTGCATCAGCCGGAACTTGTGATCCGCAAGAAACATGTACCGGAGCTTCAGCACCATGTCCTGCAGATGCTTTAACTGCAGCCGGCACAGTATGTAGGGCTTCGGCAGGAGTATGTGATGTAGCTGAAACATGTACAGGAGTATCCGCAGCTTGTCCGGCTAATGTTTTTTCAGCAGCAGGTGTAATTTGTAGAGCAGGAATAAATGCTTGCGATCCGGCTGAGGCTTGCACCGGAGCTGCTGCAGCTTGTCCAACCGATGTTATTTTTAGTAATGTACTATCGGCTACAATAAGTTCAAGTGCCGCTAGTGCTTGTAAAGGCGCCAATATAACGGTAAGTTTTACCATTACTGCCGCCACAGCATCTACTTTCCAAGTTGAATTATCGAATGCATCAGGATCCTTTGCAACTCCTACGGTTATTGGTTCTTACACACCGGGTGCAACAGGTCTGATTAATTTAATTGTTACGATACCTGCCGGAAGTACACTAAGTGCAGGTTACAAAATAAGAGTCACCGGAGGTGGTTGTGTAACTAATTCAGTTTCATTAAATATCAATTGCTAAAATATCATCCCTAAAAATAAAGGTTATGAAAAAGATTATTTCAATGTTTGGTTTATTGCTGTCGCTGCAAAGTATAGCTCAGCCTGTTGTTGGATCAATGCCTGCTCAAGATTGTGAGGGGAATTCCGGTACAGTAAGTTATAGTATTAGTGGATTGTATAATCCGGGTAATGTGTTTACGCTTGAACTGAGTGATGCATCCGGTAGTTTTTCTGCTCCAACCGCTTTAGGCACAATTTCAAGTGTTACTGCAGGAAGTATTGCATATACACTGCCAACAAGTATTCCAATTGGAACCGGTTATCGCGTACGTATAACAAGCAGTAATCCAAGTACTATTGGGCCTGATAATGGTGTTGATTTTGCTATAAATGATGTACCGGCAACACCAACCGCTATTATTGGTAATTCTCCTGTATGTCCTACAAGCACTCAAACTTATGGAGTGGTTCATGTTCCGGGTGTTAGCTCTTATAGTTGGACATTACCATCGGGTTGGGCGGGAAGCAGTTCAGCGAATACGATCACAACCTTCACTTCAACAACAGGAGGTAATATAATCGTTGTTGCCAATAATTTATGTGGTTCGAGTGCTTCTGTTTCTTTCGCTGTTGCAGTTCCTACCGTTGATGACGGCAATGCATGCACTGCTGATTTTTGCAGCAATGGAACAGTGAGCCATGCCATAGAAGTTCCGAATGTAATGTGCCGCGCCTCAGCAGGTGTTTGTGATGCACCTGAACGTTGTGATGGCGTTAGTTCAACATGTCCGACAGATCAATTTCTTTGCGCAACACGCGTATGTAGAGTATCGGCCGGAGCTTGTGATATAGCAGAAGAGTGTACGGGTACATCTGCTAATTGCCCTATTGATTTAGTAACGCCAATAAATACAGTTTGTAGAGCTGCTGAAGGAATCTGTGATGTAGCTGAAAGTTGTGATGGAGCAACCGTTTCTTGTCCGGTGAATACGTTCAAAACATCATCTGTTGTATGTAGAGCATCAGCAGGAGTTTGTGATGTAGCAGAAAGTTGTAAGGGTACTGATGCGAGTTGCCCTGTCGATGCATTAACGGCTTCTGGAACAATATGTAGAAGTACAACCGGAGTGTGTGATGTTGCTGAACTTTGTGATGGGAATACAACGACTTGTCCTGTAGATGCCTTTATTGCTTCAGGTTCTGTGTGCAGAGTTGCTTCAGGTGTGTGTGATTTAAGTGAAGCCTGCTCGGGTGTTTCAGCAACTTGTCCAACCGATGTTTTTGTGTCTGCATCAACAATTTGTAGAGTAGCAGCCGGTGTTTGTGATGTTGCAGAAAACTGTTCCGGAGCAAGTGCTGCTTGTCCATCCGATGCACTTTTAAATAGTAGTCAAATATGTAGATCTTCTAATGGTTTATGCGATTTTGCAGAGTTATGCACGGGAGTTTCTTCTGCATGTCCTGCAGATAATTTCATCGATGGTTCATCTATCTGTCGGGCATCAACTGGTACTTGTGATCCTGCTGAAAAATGTACAGGGTTAGGGGTAAACTGCCCGGTAGATGTTAGTCAGTTTTTAGCTTCTGCTATCAGTAGTTCCTCTACAACAGTTTGTGCCGGAAATACAATCGATATAAGTTTTACCATCAATATGGCTACTGCAACAACATACGAGATAGAACTTTCGGATGCTACAGGTTCGTTCAGTGCGCCAACAAATATCGGAACATATACTCCGGGCGCAATTGGATTAGTTACGCTAACTGTTACAATTCCAATTACAACACTACCGGATCCGAATTATCAGGTTCGTGTACAAGGCAATGGATGTATTAGTAATTCGATAAACATTAGTGTTACATCTTGTGGTAGCGCAGTGTGGATAGGAAATTCTACGGATTGGAATACTCCGGGTAACTGGTCAACCGGAGTAGTTCCGAACTCTTGTTTCCAAGACGTTACAATTCCAAGCGGTACACCATTTATGCCAACAGTTAGTGGAGCCGATTTTCAGGTAGGAGATATCAGTGTTGGCGCAGGTGTTACGATTACCTTACAAGGGCAGAACATAAATGTTTGTGGCGATTGGACAGGCGGTACAGGTACAAATGCCGCTACTGTTGGTTCAGGCCGTGTGCGAATGGTAGGAAGTACTCCTCAGCAAATTATAGGTAAAACTGATTTTGATCGATTATTGATTAATAATAGTGCAGGTGTTACGAATACAGGTGAGGTTTCCATTCTCAATCTTTTATCTCTTGAAACAGGTATCTTTACTAATAATGCAACCATAATTTTCTTAAGTACAAGCGACTCTCATTGTGCCACACTCGATCATTTTTCTCCGGGATATACAGGAACATTGAGTGGTACAGTTATCGCGCAACGCTTTATTCCTGTAACCGGCAGCAATCAACATTACATGAGTACTCCACTTCAAACAACTACTCTAGCTCAATTTGGAGCAAGTGGAACTTCGGGATTCGTTATCCCTACGTCAAACTGTGATGAAACGCAATTGCAATCCGGATCTCCATATGGTTCAGTATTCCAATATCATGAAGACCAAGGCGCAGGTTGCTCTTTAGGCGGTTGGGAGGTTAAAACGAGCGGAGCAGCCGATAACGGACGCGGTTATTCTATGTATCAAAATGGGGGAACTTTCAGTTTAACAGGACAAGCACAATTAGCAAATAGTATTACGGTTCCATCACTTACCAACTCGGGATGGGCTTCACATACAACGTTACAAGGTCGTCCACAAAGTAGCGGTTGGAATTTAGTAGGGAATCCGTTCTTAGCATATCTTGATTTGAATACTCATTCAGGTTTCGATAATCAAGTGCAAGTATGGATGACGAATGGACCTTACACCGGAACTTATCAGCCTTTGTTGATGGGTAGTGGAACAGCCAATATTGCACCATTCCAGGCCTTCATGACACACCGTACAAGTGGGTCGGGAAGTTTTGTGTTCAGTGAAACAGAATGTACAAATACCCCTGCAAGTACTAACTTCTTCAAGGCAAACGATAACGAATTGAAGGTGTATGTAAGTGGTAACGGTTTTAGTGATAAGACATTGATTGCTTTCAATGCCGATGCTTCCAATGGTTTTGATCCGGTGTTTGATGCCAATAAATTCCATAGTAAGTTAGGACAGCCAACCTTATATACACTTGCAGGAACAGAACATTTGGCTATTAATGTTTTACCGTCTTTAACCACAACAGCTGCAGTTCCACTAAGCTTCGAACCAGGAGCGAATGGCGCATTTACATTTAGTTTTGACAATATAAGTGCATTTGATCCTACGTCTTTCATTTATTTGGAAGACAAAAAAGTTGGAGGTAATTGGGTAGATATTCGAAATAATAATAACTACACCTTTAATGCCTTGAAAAACGATAATTGGGATCGGTTTATGCTTCATTTTACACCGGCTATGGAATTGAAAACTGTTGATCAAACATGTGCTGCAAAAGGTTCAATTCATGTGCAACAGGAAGGTCCTGTAAATTGGAACTATCTATTGAAAGACAATACCAATGCTATTGTTGCTCAAGGTGTAGTGAATCAGCAAAATCCACAAACAATTGCCGTTAATGCTGGAGCGTATCAATTGGAATTGAATAATGGGCAGGGGTACACTACTTCAAAAGCCATTCAAGTCAATTTCAGCGGTGCAGTGGTTAGTGCAGCTTTCAATAGCTCTTCGAATACCCCTTCAGTAAATCAACCTGTAACCTTTATCAATAACAGTACCAATGCTACAACATACGAATGGAGTTTTGGTGATGGAAGTGCTGTTTCAACAGCTTACAGTCCAACACATAGTTATGCTGCAGAGGGAGAATATACCGCCACCCTTACCTCTTATAATGCTGATGGCTGCGATTCAAGTGCTTCTGCAAAAGTTGTAGTATCAGCCGGAGTGAATACAGAAATACAACAAGTAGTAGCAAATCTATCTTCTATTGATGTGTATGCAGCCGATAATAAAATTGCGGTTGATTTCAGTAAGTATGGTGCTGTAGATGCATTCATTGCTATTTATAATGTACTTGGACAGCCTATAGCAAGCGAGAAATATGTTGGCAAAGGAAAGTATACCAAGCAAATTGAACAGCAGCAAGAAGCGGCTTATTTTACACTAGCTGTAAAACTTAGCAATGGAGAAGTGCTCACCAAAAAGGTATTGCTTCGTTAATTTGATAATGAAGATTTTTTTGTGAGTCGATTGTTGTTGTCCTTAGAAATACCTAAATAGGGATTGAATATTTCGTTATGACAAAAAAGAAAGTCCTAATTCCAATCCCTTCTTATGGTTTCGACCCAACAGAAGTAGCTATTCCATGGAAATTACTCACCGATAGGGGGGTAGAGGTTGTGTTCGCTACACCCAACGGACAAATAGCCAAAACCGACACCAAGATGTTGATAGGGGAAGAACTTGGTATTTGGAAACCCGTGCTAAAAGCTAGTAAAGATGCAGTTGACGCTTATAGGGCAATGGAAAAATCTAATGCTTTTTGTCACCCCGTTAGCTTTAATGATATTTGTGTAAATGACTTTGATGGACTGGTGTTGCCCGGTGGACACGATAAAGGCGTAAAAGAGTATTTAGAATCGAAGACACTTCAACAACAAGTTGTGGCATTCTTTAATGCAACAAAACCTGTTGGCGCTATTTGTCATGGTGTGGTGCTAGCCGCCAGAAGTATAGATCCGGTATCGAATCAATCCGTATTATTCGATTACAAAACAACTTCGCTTTTGAAGTCACAAGAAATGTTAGCCTATAACATGACTCGACTTTGGTTGAACGACTACTATTTGACCTATCCGGAGATAACAGTGGAAGATGAAGTAAAATCCGTGTTAGCGGATGCTTCTCATTTTCAATATGGACCTACGCCTTTGTTTCGTGATGATATGGAGCATTTAACCCGAGGTTTTACCGTGGTTGACCGCAACTATGTTTCTGCGCGTTGGCCAGGTGATGCTTATAATTTTGCTTTGGCTTTTTTGAAGTTACTTGGTTTATAAGGATTTTCTTTATAAAATCTTTATACCCGAAACTGTATCTTCGTTTTCAAGAAAAATGAAGCCATCGTTCCATATTAATTTGAGAGGGAAGAGCAAGTCTTTACAAATGCTATTGAGTTCACTCATAGTATTTGCAGTAGCTATCGGTTGTTTTATATCAGTATCCATTATCGGTTATAAAGTAGTGGCATTGTTACTGTTGGTTACAGTTTCTGTTTTAGCCATGTTACTCGATATTTTACCTGTATTGTTAGCTGCAGTTTTAAGTGCTTTAATTTGGAACTTCTTTTTTATTCCACCTATCTACACTTTTCATATCGACAATACAGCTGATTTACTTATGTTTTTGATGTATTTCGTGATTGCATTAGTTAACGCTGTTTTGACCTTTAAAATTCGAGAAGCCGAAAATAAAGTGCGCGACAAAGAGGAAAAAGAGAATGCCATTAAGTTGTATAATACATTGTTGAATTCTTTATCGCACGAGCTTAGAACACCTATTGCTACAATTATTGGGTCGGTGGATACGCTTAAAGAGCATCAAACACAGTTGTCAAAAGAGCACCAGCATACACTATTAAATGAAATTGATTTAGCCGCTACTCGATTAAATCGTCAGGTAGAAAATTTGTTGAATATGAGTCGGCTTGAAACAGGTATGTTACGGTTAAATGCAGATTGGTGCGATGTCAACGAATTAATTTATAACGCCATTCAGAAAATAGAATTGAATACGATTAAGCAAACGATAGCTTTTATCCCTTCCGAAACGTTGCCATTGTTTAAGTTAGATGCAGCTTTGATGGAAGAGGTAGTGCATACTCTATTACATAATGCAGTACAATATACGCCCGAACAAACAGTGATTGCAATAACTGCAAGCTATGAACATGAATATTGTTTGATTGAAATTGCCGATAACGGAAATGGTTTCCCGGAAAGTGAAATAGCTTTTGCGTTTGATAAATTCTATCGATTGCCGTATTCCAAGGCTGGTGGTACCGGTTTAGGCCTCTCCATTGCCAAAGGTTTTGTAGAAGCGCATCATGGAACAATAGTTTTGAGAAATAGGAATACAGGTGGTGCAGTATTCACCATTCGCATTCCTGCAGAAACGTCATTCATTAATCATCTGAAATATGAATAAGGCAGAAATTTTGATAATTGATGATGAACCACAAATTCGAAAATTGCTTGAAATAAATTTAGAAAGCAATGGTTATAAGGTGTTGCAGGCATCATCCGGTCATGAAGGTATACTGATGGCCGCCAATCATCCTCCCGAGTTGATTTTGCTGGATATTGGATTGCCGGATAAAAGTGGACAGGATGTGTTGAAAGAACTAAGAACTTGGTACAATAAAGCGATTATTATGCTTTCTGTGCAAAGCGGTGAGTCTGATATTATAACAGCACTCGATAATGGTGCAACTGATTATTTAACTAAACCTTTCCGCACCGGAGAATTGCTAGCGCGTGTGCGTTCGTGCATGCGGAGAAACAATTCCGATGAAAGTAAAAGTGTTTCCCTTTTTGGAAATCTACAAATCGATTTTGTTGCACGGACGGTGAAGAAAGATAATGTGTTGGTGAAACTTACTTCAACCGAGTTTAATCTGTTGTCGCTCTTTGCAAAGAATGAAGGTCGAGTATTGACGCATCAATATATATTGAAAGAAATTTGGGGAGTAGGTTATCAAACTGAAACCCAGTATTTACGTGTGTTTGTAGCACAGTTGAGAAAAAAGGTGGAAGTTAACCCTAACCAACCGGAACACATAGCTACCGAAAGTGGTGTTGGCTATCGATTTTCATAATTGTTCTTTATATTTTCTTTATAACTAACCCCTATTGTTTTATAACCCACTCACAAATTACATAGCACCTTTGCTCCATCAAAATTATGTATGGAAAAAGGAACAAGTAATTTGAAGAAGAAAGTAACAGCAGCGTCACTTTTAGTAGCATTAGGAATTATATATGGCGACATTGGAACAAGTCCTTTGTACGCATTGCGCGCAGTTATTGGCGAGCGACCTATTACACCGATGTTAGTATATGGTGGTGTTTCATGCATCTTTTGGACATTGGTGTTCCAAACTACAATTAAGTATATCTGGCTCACCTTAAAAGCCGATAACGAAGGTGAAGGAGGGATATTTTCATTATATGCATTGGTGCGCAGATATGGTAAAAATTTAGTGATTCCGACCATTTTAGGGGCAACAACACTTTTAGCCGATGGAATCATAACACCACCAATTTCTGTGGCCTCAGCTATTGAAGGACTTGGTATGGTGAAAGGACTTGAAAATACTATTGTAGCGGGTAACTCACTTACCATAGGCATTGTGATTGCTATTCTTTCGGGGTTATTCTTTTTTCAACGTTTTGGGACCGATGCCATAGGAAAGTTTTTCGGACCCATGATGATGGTCTGGTTTACAATGCTTTTAGTCTTAGGTATTCATCAGATTGCAATACATCCTCAAGTGTTGCATTCGTTGAACCCATATTATGGCTATCAATTGTTGGTGTATTATCCCAACGGGTTTTGGTTACTAGGGGCTGTATTCCTTTGTACAACAGGTGCGGAAGCATTGTATTCCGATTTGGGTCACTGTGGACGAGAAAACATTAGAATTACTTGGGGCTTTGTTAAGTTAAGTTTAGTGGCTAGTTATATGGGACAAGCTGCATGGATACTCAGCCTTAATGAACCTTTATTGAACGGCAGAAATCCTTTCTTTGAAATTGTGCCACATTGGTTTTTAGTGCCAAGTATTTTGATCGCTACAGCCGCTACCATTATTGCCTCCCAAGCCTTGATAAGTGGAAGCTATACGTTAATTAGTGAAGCGATGAACTTGAATTTCTGGCCACGAGTAGCTGTTCGTCAGCCCACCGAAATGAAAGGGCAAATTTATATCCCTAGCGTAAATTCTATTCTTTGGTTTGGTTGTGTATTGATGATTTTGTATTTCAAAGAATCGAGCCACATGGAAGCTGCATATGGTTTTTCCATCACCATTGCCATGATGATGACTACTGTATTGTTAGGTTATTTCTTAGCTTATCGTTTGAAATGGAACAAGGCGCTAATTGCATTGATTCTTCTTGGTTTTGCAACCATAGAAGTTTCTTTCTTCATCGCCAATGTGGCTAAAATCAAGGAAAGATGGATGTTCTTGTTCTTCGAATTATTCATTTTTAGTACCATGTATGTTTGGTATTACGCTCGTAAAATCAATAATCGTTTTGCCAAATTTGTAGATATTGGAAAGTATGTAACGCAAATTAAAGACTTGAGCGAAGACGATTCTATCCCAAAATTCTCAACGCATCTTATCTATTTATCGAAAGCTAATCTTCGTCATGAGATTGAAGAAAAAGTAGTCAAATCTATTTTCGCTAAAAAGCCAAAACGTGCTGATGTGTATTGGTTTGTGCATATTAACCGAACTGAACATCCCTACACACTTAATTATGATGTTTCGGAATTGGTGGACGATAAGATTATCAAAGTCAATATCAATGTAGGATTCAGAGTTCAACCCCGCACAGAATTGTACTTCAAACGTATTGTGCAAGATTTAGTGGCGAATAAAGAGTTGAGTTTACATATTCGTCCGGATGGATCCACTAAATACAATGCTGAACCCGATTTCAAATTTGTAGTGATTGAAAAATATCTTTCGGTGGAAAACGAATTCGCCCTTCGCGAGGGTATATTGTTGAACTCGTATTTCTTCTTGAAACGGCTAGGACAACGCGATGAGCAGGCTTTTGGACTCGATAAAAGCGATGTTGTGGTAGAGCATGTACCATTGGTCTATCATCCTGTAGCCAATATTCAACTGAATAGAAAAGAGAACTAAAATGAAAACGGATTCATGTTTCCAATTCTACACACACTATTTCTCTGGTTCTCATCGTGTGGTAGAAATACATACAGTCAATAATCAGATTATAAAAGGTGTGATTGTTGGCTTTATAAAAGGCGATACGCGCAGCGGGGCTCCCTTTATCACACAATGGCATGTAGTAGATGAAGCGAAGCAGTATAGCATTGGTATTGATCCGTTTGGTTGTGTAATAGGAGATATTGTTGATCATCAAACTATTAAGTCCATTACAATGCAGGATGGACAAGTATTTACTTTTTAAAGAATTTAAAATGAAAAAAATTGTAACACTTATATTACTTGGTTTTGTTTTCAAAATGAATGCACAAACCATTTCCGCAGAAGATCGAAAAGCCATTATTGATCAATTGCGGAAAGAGATAATGGATAGTTTGAAAATCTCGGATTTTTCAAATTCAACACAAATGATATCTTTTTCGAAGCCCGGTATTGTTGCTGAAAAAGAACCTTTCACTTGGGGCGATTTCACTTGGATTCAAGGCAATAACCGACAAACAAAATCGCTCCTCGATTCAAAATATTTTACCGGTGGAGTTACTATTGATTGTAACTATAATTATTCCTTTAATCGCCCTATCGATCATACTAATTCAGGGAGTACGGCTACATTTAGAAGTAATGAATTCAACATATCATACATCGAAGCAGGAGGTGAATTGCATGAACCGAAAAGTGGCGTAAGGGCAAAGTTAATGCTGCAATTCGGTACACGTGCAACGGGCATTCCACGAAATGATAACACTCCGTTACGCGGTCAATTCGATTTGTATAATGCATTGCGTTATGTAACCGAAGGCTATGCCGGTATTCATTTGAAAAAGATGTATGGGGTTAATATTGATTTCGGTATTTTCAAATCGTATGTAGGATTGTTGTCTTACAATAACTTCGAGAATTGGAATTACCAACCCTCCTACACTAGCGATAATACACCTTGGTTTTTTACAGGCGGAAGAGTACAAATTTTTCCAACAGATCGTTTGAAAGTGGAGTTGTGGTTAGTAAACGGTTGGCAAACCTATGGTATGTTTAACGAAATGCCCGGAGTGGGCTACCAAGTGATGTGGCGCCCGAAAGAATGGGTGTCTGTGCTATCCAGTTCCTATGTAGGTTGGGATACGCCAAATAATAAAAGCCGGATGCGCTTTCATACCGATAATAGTGCCATTATGCGCTACTACAATCAACGTTCCGCTAAGTTCATTTCAAAAGCAGCTGTTTCGCTTACTGCAGATTTGGGTTTCGAAAATGGTGGAGGGGTTAAGCCGTTTAATGGCGATGCAAAAACACCGGCACAAAATTTCTTGAGTGCTATGGTTTACAACCGATTGTGGTTTGGACCTAAACAGCAATGGGCATGGACAATAGGTGGAGGTGTGATTAGTAATCCGGGTCGTTATTTAGCTTTGCTTCCGGCCGGAAATGGGGTAGTAACACAAAATCCAGGCGATAAGTTCCACGGTTGGGATGCTTCAACTTGTATTCAGTTTATGCCTAGTGAGTTTATCACCTTTGGCGTTGAATTTGTTACCCGACATACCGATATCCCTTATTTCTCGGGGCACGGTGGGGTTACCTCTCCAAACGGATGGAACGCACCAATAGGTAATTCTACCGGTTTTGTGGCCGATTTAGTAAAAGATGAAAACCGAATTATCTTCTCCAGCATCTTCCGTTTTTAAGCCTTTTTAGGTTCGCATAATTTTTTTCCTTTTCTTTAAAGTAAATTATCGAGTCGTTCGTCTGCATAGATATGAACGCGGTAATACCTTTATCTATGGCAGAAGAAAAGTCGAATTCGATCACCAATACCATACAACAATTTGGCAAGAAATTGTTTGGTTTTGTGCGTGGGAAGGTGCGAACGAACGAAGATGCCGAAGATATTTTGCAAGACGTATGGTATCAGTTAAGTAACATCAGCAACATCAGCGAAATTGAGAATTTGAGCGCCTGGCTCTATCGAGTGGCACGGAATAAAGTAACCGATAAATATCGTAAGAAATCTAATGAATCGTTGGAAGATTATAGGAATGAAGATGAAGAGGGAGGCTTTCATTTCAAAGAAATGTTACTGTTGGATGAAAGTCAGCATCCCGATTTAGCTGCATTTAAAGAAGTGTTTTGGACTGAACTCATGTTGGCCTTAGACGAACTTCCTGAAAATCAACGCGAAGTATTTGTGCTGAATGAGATAGAAGACATGACCTTGCAAGAAATTGCAGATAAGCAAGGCGAGAATTTAAAAACGGTGATTAGCCGGAAAGGTTATGCTACCAAGCATTTAAGAAAGAAATTAAGTTATTTATACAACGAATTAAACGATTAAAATTATGAGAAGAAGATTTAACGGTAGATGTGGAGGACGAGGATTTTTCTTCGGATTGTTGGCCATAGTTGGCGTAAGTGCTGCAACTTATGCGGTGATGTTACTTTGGAATTGGCTGATGCCTGTGTTATTTCATTTGCCTGTTATTAGCTTCTGGCAAGCAATGGGCTTGTTTGTATTATCTCGGATGCTTTTTGGCGGATTTCGCTTTGGAAGAGGTAGGCATAAACGTCCGCCATTTGCCAACCCCGCATTTCGTGAAAAGTTCATGAATATGTCGGATGAAGAACGTCAGCAGTTCAGGGCGCAGTGGAAGCAACGTTGCGGAAAATAGCAGTTATTTATTGTTGCTTTTGCTTTCAGTCTTATTAAAAACAAAATAGTAATACACTATCCCAATAATTATTGGATAGACAACAAATCCAAATGTCCATAACAACTTTATTCGAAATGGTTTCCTGTTGACATCATATATGTGATTTACCGCTATAAGCGTATAAATTAAGCTTGTCAAAACACCTGTATTCAATACATAATTCCCTCCAGGCCAATGCATGATTTTTAGCATTCCGCCCAAAAAAGTCAAAACTGTGCAGAGGATGAGCGATACTATATACAGTGATTTTGATTCCAAGGAGTGTGTTTTTCTTTATCTCAAGATAATAACTCATTAAATATATTCAAATAACTATTGTTCAATTTATTGAGGCGAAAAAAGAGGATTTAAATAGGAGGTTTTGATTTAATTTCAATGCTTTGTTTCAATTAATTACTCCACAAATACTGCATTATTCCTTACTTTTTTCAAATTTGCAGAAATAATCCGTATGCAGATTTTCAAACAGTTTACTTTCGATTCCGCTCACTTTTTGCCGAATGTTCCTGTAGGACATAAATGCAAAGAAATTCACGGTCATACTTATCATTTAACGGTTTATTTGGATGGCGACCTCGATGAAAAACTAGGCTGGGTAATCGATTTTACGGATGTGAAAAATGTAATCGATCCTATTATCAAGAGTATTGACCATCAATTTCTGAATAATATTCCAGGACTCGAAAATCCTACCAGCGAAATAATGGCCATTTGGTTGTGGAATAAAATCAAACCCGAACTTCCGCAATTATCGAAAATCGAATTAAACGAAACACCAACTTCCGGTGTGATTTACGAAGGCAGATAAATTTCTATACTCTCTTTTATTGTAACTAACGGCAACCCACTTCGGTGGGTTTTGTGTTTTTGTTATGTCTTGAAATGCCTATGGATAAAGGATTTTAAAAATTGTTTTCAAAAAAATGAAATTGTTTAAAGTAAAAAAACGGGTTGCTCGTCTTCATTTATATAAACAAAAATTTTAAAACAATTAAACCACAAAAAATGGGAACATCAATTCTAAAATCCTTATTTATAGGAGCAATCATTGGAGCGAGTATTTTCTTTATGCCGTTCTGCTTGGGTATCTTTTTCTTCTTCTTTTTCATCTCGCGAATTGTCTTTTTCCGCAGAATGCGCATGGCACGGCACTTTGGCTATCATCAAATGATGATGAATGATAACATTCGCTCGATGTCGGATGATCAATACCAACAATATAGAACCGACTCCGATATTGTTTACTTACCTAAACGATAATTAAAGTAAAAAGGAAATTCATTCGTCAATATTAAAAACAGAATAAATAAACAAAATGAACAGAAGACCTAAATTTTTCTTAGTGCTCTTGGTAGCCATTGGCACTTTCGTAGGCTTGAAAGCCTTTGTGGGCAATAAATACCGACATGGACATTGCTCGCCTTGTAATCAACGCGAATCGTGTGAACGTAATCGCCACGAACAAAAAGCAGATGAGACCATTCAGGAACAACATCCTGCAACAAACAATTCAATTCAACAATAAAACAAACAAAACTATGTATCACTCATGTTACAGCGCAGGTTGCGGACCTGCATACGGAAGAACTTTTTATGGTAATCATTTCGGACATCCTTTTTCAAGAGGTTTTAAACGCCCGAAGTACAATGTACCCATGAACATCACCGAAACGGATAAGGCTTTCTTGATTGAACTTTATGCTACGGGCTTTTCAAAAGAAGACATTAGCTTAAAAGTGGAAAACGATGTGCTTTTGATTATCGGTAAAAAAGAGAATTCAGCATCGCCAAATTTTACTCGCCAAGAGTTTCCTATCAAAAACTTTGAACGTACCATATACTTGAACGGACAAATAGATGTGGAGCAAATAGCGGCTAAAAGTGTAAATGGTGTTCTGGAAATTACTTTACCAAAAACAGAGCTAGCGCAGAAAAAAGAACACAAGGTAGACGTACAATAAGATTTTCTTGTTTTTTGGTGCAATGGTGCGGACAGTTTGTTCGCTCCATTTTTTTTGAATCTCCATTCTGTCGGGTCCTTGCTACTCTGTAACTATTGTCTAAATTTGTTCAGCACGTACTTTTAGCAAAAGTAGGCGCATCAACAATAGCATGCATCAGCAAAAGCAATACGATACAGTAATTATTGGAAGTGGACTTGGTGGCCTCGTTTGTGGAGCAATTCTCAGCAAAGAAGGACAGCGAGTTTGTGTGCTGGAAAAAAACGAACAGATTGGGGGCAATCTGCAAACGTTTAAGCGGGATGGCGTAACGTTCGATACCGGAGTACACTATATCAGTGGCTTGGACAAAGGCCAAAATCTATATCAGTTTTTCAATTACTTAGGTTTAATGGATCGCCTAGAGTTGTTGAAAATGGACGAAGAAGGTTTTGACGTAATTTTATTAGGTGATGATGCCACAGAATACCCATATGGCATGGGTTACGATAAGTTTAAAGAGAAATTAGTCTCTTGTTTTCCTGATGAACAAATAGCTATTGATACCTATTGTAACGATATGCAACGGATTTGCAATAACTTTCCGATGTACAATATCAAAGATGGTAATGAGTATGAAGATAAAACAGTCTTCACTACCAGTGCTGCTGCGTATTTTGATGCATTGACCAATAATGAAAAGTTACGCGCTGTGTTAGCCGGAACGCATTTATTATATGGAGGCAATCGCAATAAAACGCCATTACATGTGCATGCACTTGTGGTGAATAGCTATATCGAAAGTTCATGGCGTTGTGTGAAAGGAGGCGATCAATTGGCAAAGCTTTTAGCAAAATCAATTCGTGAAGCAGGAGGCGATGTGTTGCGGAAAAAGAATGTGACACACATTGAATTGGAGAATGATAAAGCTGTATATGTTGAAACCGATGCAGGTGAACGTTTTTATGGAACGCAGTTTATTTCCAATATGCATCCTGCCCAAACCCTTGATTTAACGGATACTCCATTGTTTCGAAAAGCCTATCGATCAAGAATTCAAGGCATTGAAAATACCGTGTCGGCTTTTATTGTGAATATTGTATTGAAGCCCGATACGGTTTTGTTTCATAATCGAAACTACTACTATCACTGCAATACAGATGTTTGGAATACGGTAGATTATCATCCCGAAGAGTGGCCACATCATTATGCATTATTCGAAAATGTACCTGAGAAGGGAAGCGCTTATACCAATGGAATTATTCTGATGACTTATATGCGTTATGATGAAGTGGCTCAATGGAAAGATACCATGAACACTACATTGGATGAGCAAAGTAGGGGAGAAGACTACGAACGCTTCAAGCAAGAGAAAGCTGAAAAGTTGTTGGCATTAGTATATAAACGTTTTCCTGAATTGGAAGGCGCGATACAAAATTATTATACGTCAACACCATTGTCGTACCGCGATTATATTGGCACAGCCGATGGGAATATGTATGGCATTGCCAAAGATTTTAATGATCCATTACAAACCACTATTTCGCCTGTTACCAAAATTCCGAATTTGTTTTTGACTGGCGCAAACATAGTTTTACATGGAGTTTTAGGCGTTACTGTAGGTGCGTTTATCACCACATCGTGCCTTTTAGGGAAAGAATATTTAGTGAATAAAATAAGAAAAGCCAATGAAACGCTTAGTTAAGATACTATTATACACTCTTCTCTTTATCTTCCTTTTACTGTGCGTGTTCTACGCCTATGTGAAATGGGGTTTGCAGCCCGATATTCCGCAAGTGAAAGATCAATCGGTGTTGGAGTTACAACGCCAAACAGGGAAAGATTCTATGTGGTTTGTGGGCGATAATTGGTTGAAACGCAACGACAGCGGATTGTGGGAAGAATATGTAGAAGGTTCGCCTTTTAATCGCGGTGTTGTTTTAGGGAAACTCAATAAGGAATTGATGTACGATCAAGAATTAGCTTTTGTGAATCAAATTCACGAGCTCGTTCCTTCTGATACCTACTTGGGTTTTCTTGGCATGTTTACACGGGTATTCAATCGACATCTCGATCAAAATGTTGACATTGAATACCGTGAAGAAATTTATGGTGAATCCCTTTCTGCTCCACACGATTTCGATTATATCTCACCGGCATATGATAGAATGCTGAACTACCATGCAGCGCACGATATTGGTCATGCTATGCAAAGCTTGGCATTAGTGGGTTGTACCTCTTTTGCTGCTTGGGATGAATATTCTTCCGATTCCTCGTTAATTATCGGCCGGAATTTTGATTTTTATGTAGGCGATGATTTTGCCAAAAACAAAATAGTATTGTTTGTGAATCCCGATGCCGGTCATAAGTTTGCTATGCTCACCTGGCCGGGCATGATTGGCGCTGTTTCAGGAATGAACGATGCCGGTTTAACCATTACCTTAAATGCTGCAAAATCAGATATGCCAACCGGTTCGGCAACACCAATATCTATTTTGGGAAGAGAAATATTACAATACGCTTCTACCATTGATGAAGCCTATGCCATTGCCAAAAAACGAAAAACCTTTGTGAGCGAAACCTTAATGATTGGTTCAGCCAAAGATCACAAAACGGCTTTAATTGAAAAGTCACCAACAAAAACAGCATTGTTTTTTTCCGATAAACATTACTTGTTGTGCGCCAATCATTATCAGAGCGATACCTTCAAGAACGAACAAAATAATATAAACAATATTCGTGAAAGTGCCTCTATGTATCGTTTTCAGCATCTAACAGAATTGGTAGGTCAAACAAAACAATTGAATTATTCCAATGCCGCAACCCTGCTTCGCGATCAGCGTGGAAAAGGCGGTAGCGATATTGGTTTCGGAAACGAAAAAGCAATGAATCAATTGATAGCCCATCACGGTATTATTTTTCAACCCGAAAAGTTGAAATTTTGGGTGTCCACATCACCTTATCAATTGGGTAAATTTATTTGTTACGATTTAAATACGATTTTTGCCAATCCAAAAGCATTAAAGCAAAATCACGTGGTGTACGACACTACATTCACAATTGTAGCAGATACATTTCTTGGAACACAGCAATGGAAAGATTTTCTCCGCTATCGCGAGTTGAAAAATGAAATCAAAAAGGCCATTAAACAGAAAGCATTTACTTCATTCAACAATACAACATTAGCCGAAATTGTTCAACGTAATCCTAATTACTGGGAAGCTTATTATTGGGTGGCTGAATATCTTCAAGCGAAAGGCGATAAGAAAGGCGCACAACATTATTTTGAGTTGGCGCTTACCAAAGAAGTTAATGCCCAAAGTGAAGTAGAGAAAATCAAACGACTGATTGAGGCTTGTAAGAAATAATTAACTTGTGTTATGATTTACGGAATTGGTACCGATATAATTGAAGTGGAGCGTGTGGAGCGAGCCATTGCAAAAGAAGCGTTCAAAAAGAAAGTGTTTTCCGAACGCGAAATCGCCTATTGCGACAGTACAAAACGAACAGAAAGTTATGCTGCTCGTTTTGCTGCAAAAGAGGCTTTCTTTAAAGCTCTTGGTACAGGTTGGCGCGATGGTTTGGTGATCAATGAGGTGGAAGTATTGAACGATGCATTAGGGAAACCTTTCATTTCATTAAGTGGTGTAACCAAAGAAATGGTGGAAGCCAAAGGCGTGAAGGAAATTCATCTTTCGCTGTCGCACATCAAAACACATGCAATTGCTTTTGTAACTTTGGAAAAATAAAGATATGACAATAGAGCAAGCACAAACCACGGTCGATGAATGGATCAAAAGTATTGGTGTTCGTTATTTTAATGAGCTCACAAATACCGCCATTCTTATGGAAGAAGTAGGAGAATTAGCACGCATTATGGCTAGAACCTATGGCGAACAATCATCTAAAGAAACCGATAAGCATAACCTTTCCGATGAGATGGCAGATGTGTTGTTTGTGCTGATTTGTTTAGCGAATCAAACCGGTGTAAATCTTACGGAAGCCTTCCAAAAGAACATCGAAAAGAAAACCAAACGCGATGCTACACGGCATTTGGATAATGAGAAATTAAAATAAGCTGTGCAAACAATGAAGAATCAACGTATGGTTTATTTGCCTATTTGCACGTTTAAGCGCTTTGATTGAATATGCAAACCTTTTTTGTCGATATTCATACCACCCTTTGTACCTTTCACTTCCATCCCTTTTTTATTGACATCTACTCCATTTCCGGATTTCCCTTTGGCTTCCACATGTCGTTTCTCCACGGCCACTCCTCCGCCCGAACTTCCTTTTACTGAAGCCCCTTTATTGTTTG
The DNA here is from genome assembly GCA_044226285.1 of Chitinophagales bacterium. Lineage (GTDB taxonomy): Bacteria > Bacteroidota > Bacteroidia > Chitinophagales > LD1 > CALAYL01. The sequence goes on from JBGAHI010000012.1 coordinate 18,842, forward strand.
CTTGAACAGTAGCCTTCTGCTGCATGGCATTTAGTTGAAAAGCGGCTGCAACGATACACACTAACGCTATTATTTTTTTCATAACAGTTGATTTGGTGATGAGGAATGAGTTATCCATTATTTTACAACCAATATAAAATATTATTTCCTACAATAAAAAAGGCAAAACGAAATTAGCTCACCGGATTAAGGGAGATAGAAAAAATCTTGTACTGCGCCATATCGCGTTCGTAGTAGAACTTATCTAAGGCTTCGTACATGTTTTTTGCGCGGAAATAAGAGGTATGCAATTTATCGTCACCAATCTTTATCCACTGAATAGTCATACTGCTTTCTTGCGCATAATGCTGTTCAATGTATTCCAACATCTTTTTCAATGCATCCACCTTATCGGTGCCATTGGTGGTGTGGAACAAGAAAGACTGATCGTGTTTCGGGTTGATGGTCACTAAATCGAAGCGAACAGTTCCGTTTTTATCTTTAAAGTTGAAAATTAAATTGCGTCCGTCAATGCCCAGCATCGAGGCAATTAAATCTTGTTGTTTGGCAATTTCAACATTATGGTCGTTTGGTATCATAGGTCAAAAATACTTTTTTTGAACAAAGCTTGAAATTGGAGTTTTGTTATTGTTTTTACAAACTTATTTTTGAGGTTGTAACTGTTTCGAAATAATAATCTTGCATTTTGCTGGGAAAATTTGAAATTGTTTACACTTTTGAGCTGAATTAAACGAAAACTATGGCAGAAGCAATACGATTAGGACGAATGACCGATACAATGGAAGAAGGTTATATCGCTGAGCTGACAATCAAAGTGGGCGATACCATTAAAACCGGAGATACCATTGCCGAGGTAGAAACCGATAAAGCAACATTGCCTCTCGAGTCTTATTTTGCAGGAAAAATTCTTCATGTTGCTGCCAAGAAAGGCGATTCGCTTAAAATTGGCGATTTGATTGCTATTGTAGGAAAAGAAGGCGAAGATTTTCAAGCGTTATTGGCTTCAGCTCCTGTGCAAGAAACAAAACCTGAAGCCGAGAAAGTAGCCACTAAAGTGGAAGAAAAAGCTGCAGTAGTGGAAGTTGCACCCGCTAAAACTGATGCTCAAGGTCGTGTGAAAGCCTCTCCTTTAGCAAAATTGATAGCTAAAGAGAAAGGTATTAATTTGGCATCAGTACATGGGAGCGGTGAAGACGGACGCATCGTAAAACGCGATTTAGAAAATGCAAACACGGCTTCAATGCCTTCAAGAACAATCGTTACAACTGAATCGTTCTCTGATTTACGTGTTTCGCAGATGCGTAAAACCATTGCCCGCAGATTAAGTGAAAGCAAAAATAACGCACCGCACTTCTATTTAACCATGGATATTAATATGGATAAAGCGATGTCACTCCGTGCCGATTTAAATGAAGTATTGCCACAAAAAGTATCGTTCAACGATATTGTTTTGAAAGCGGTCGCCTCTGCTATTAGAAAGAATCCTTTGATTAATACATCGTGGTTAGGTGATACTATTCGTCAGTACGAGCATATTCACATCGGAATGGCCGTTGCCGTGGAAGAAGGCTTATTAGTACCTGTTATTAAGTTTGCCGATCAAAAAAGTATTCAAGATATCTCTAAAGAAGCGAAAGCATTGGCAGAGAAAGCAGGTACAAAGAAATTGTTGCCTACAGAAATGGAAGGCAGCACCTTTACTGTATCTAACTTGGGTATGTTTGGTATTGAAGAGTTTACAGCCATTATCAACGAACCAAACGCATGTATTTTGGCTGTAGGTGCTATTCGTCAAATACCTGTTGTAGTGAACAATGAAATCAAAGTAGCCAATATGATGAAGGTAACCCTTTCTTCCGATCACCGCGTAGTAGATGGAGCAGTAGGGGCAAAATTCTTACAATCTTTGAAAAAGGCCTTGGAGGCTCCGGTAGGATTAATCCTTTAAACCTAACCTACTTCAATAATTGAATTGATGGGGATATAGCGTCCGCCTTTCAATACAATAAACCTATCGGTAGTAGCCCAAATGGTAGTGAATACTTCTTTGATACCGTCAAGGGTATTAAAGGAAATTTTTACCTTGTAATGATCCATATTGCCGAGCATCATGGCATCAAATAATTTTTTTGTAATCGTTTCCACTTCTTTAGGGCCGAGTTTTGCCTCGCAGAAGATTAGGGTATCAATACTTTCTTTTTCAATCATCATAGGTGCCAGCATAGGGTATATTTGTTTCTATATACGGTCGCTTTTTACAAAAGTTTTTAGTTATTTAAAGTTTTATGAATAACAAGAGAACATTAGTAGTCGGTGCTTCAGAAAATGAAGAGCGCTATTCCAATAAGGCGGTGAAGTTACTTCGGGCCTATAACCATGATGTAGTGGCACTTGGCGTAAAATCCGGGCATATCGATACAGTGCAAATTTCAACGGAAATTAACCCGTCTGAAAAATTTGACACGGTCACAATCTATGTTAATCCTTCTTTGCAACATGGCTATTATGAGCAAATTTTAGCCTTAAAGCCGAATCGTGTGATTTTTAATCCCGGAACAGAGAATCCGGAATTCGAAAAAAAGTTGAAAGACAATAACATAGAACCAGTTGAGGCATGTACACTCGTGATGTTACGAACAAATCAGTTTTAAAGAATGTTCTAATTAGGTTAAGGCTTACATCTAAATCATAAAATCAAAAAATAACATAGATATGACAACAGGAATGCTACGCGATGATGCGTTAAAAGGAAAAACAATCATAATTACTGGCGGTGGAACTGGCTTAGGGAAAGCGATGACGAAATACTTTCTGCAATTAGGGGCTAATTGTGTGATTACGAGTCGAAAGTTAGATGTTTTACAGAAAACGGCTGCAGAACTAGAAGCAGAAACAGGCGGTAAATGTTTGGCGTTGCAATGTGACGTACGCTTGTATCACGAAGTTGAGCGCATGGTAAATGATGCCATTGCGACTTTCGGGAAAGTGGACGTATTACTCAATAATGCGGCTGGGAATTTTATTTCTCCAACAGAACGCTTATCTGCCGGTGCTTTCAAAGCCATTATCGGTATTGTTTTGGAAGGATCTATCAATTGTACGCTTGCTTTGGGTAAACATTGGATTGCTAATAAAGAAACCAATAAAGTGGTGTTGAATATTGTAACCACTTATGCATGGACAGGTTCACCGTATGTAGTGCCATCCGCTACAGCAAAAGCAGGGGTTTTAGCCATGACGCGCTCTTTGGCCGTTGAATGGGCGAAGTACGGTATTCGTATGAATGCCATTGCTCCCGGTCCGTTTCCAACAAAAGGAGCGTGGGACCGATTAGTGCCTGGCGATTTGCAAGAAAAATTTGATCTCAAAAATCGTGTGCCATTGAAGCGTGTGGGTGAGCATCAAGAACTAGCAAACCTAGCCGCTTATTTAGTATCTGATTTCTCCGGCTATGTAAATGGTGATGTAATTACCATCGATGGAGGCGAATGGCTCAATGGGGCAGGGGAGTTCAGTATGTTCGAGGCCGTTTCTGAATCGCAATGGGACGATATCGAGAAAATGGTTCGTGGTGCAAAAAGCGAATAATCGCTCTCCTAGTTATTATCATTTCGCTGTGTGACATTTGTCACATAAGTTGACACTGTTGTTTCTCATCTTTGCCTCATAATAGCAAAGCAATGGGAACAATAGGAATTGTCGTCTTTAGTTTGGTGATGCTTCACCTAGTGGCAGGGTTCGGATATGTAATGTATAAGTTAATGTCGGGAGATGGTTCATCTAACAAGCATAGTGCATAAGACTAGACTACTCATTTTTTAATTTAAGATAAGCTTCCAATTCTCCTTTATTGTTAGCCTCTATCATTTTTTTGAGTTCACCGCTGATTTTAATACCATTACTCGGGTTGTTCGCGTATGCGATTAGCTTTTTTATTGCATTTAGTTTTACCTTTTTTGTGTTGGGAATGGATGAAGTGTCTTCCAATTGAGATTTTACGAGTGTCGACATATACGCTAACATAATATTTGCATCTTTCTTAATTAATGCAGCACCGGTTTCATCGAGGGTAAAGGTGTATTTAGGCGTTCCGGCCATCCAATTCAACAAATAATCTGAAGCACTCGCCCATGTTTTGTTTTTAGGCGATGGAGGAATCGATAAGATGTAATCGGCTGCTTGCAATGCGGCTTTGTCGGTACTTTCATTAAAGTCGGAAGCATCTACAATTCTTATATATCTAAAGTTAGGTAAGTCTTGTGCTTTAACGAATAGGAATGTAAGGGATAGGCTGACAATACATGAGATTCTTTTCATGGCTTTGGTTTATGTTTTGAATATACAAATTCGGTCCAAACCATATACATCTATTCAGAAATAACAGCGTTTAACAAATAAAAAAGCCTGCATTAATGCAGGCTTTTTATAGCATTCGAAAACAAATTATTTTGCTATTTCCAAACGAATCGTTTTGGTTTGTTTTTCAGATGTAATTTGAACTAGGTAAATACCGGCAGTTAAATCTGCAACATCAATGGTTTGAGAACTTCCTTTAAACGAAATCTGTTTTTGTGTTTTTCCTAACACATCTAAAATGTTCACTTGTATTGGGTTGGAAGTGTTATCTTCTAATGAAATGGTGATCTGTTGATTCGCAGGGTTTGGATATGAAGCTAAAGACGAAAGCACATTCGTTTCATCGATACTCACTCCTGTTACATTGTATACTTGTGAAGAATCTTTACAACCATGTGCTCCTGTTACAACAACAGTATATCCTCCGTTTTGTGTAATGGTTAATTGCTGAGCTATTCCTCCCGAAACAGCCACACCATTTCTATACCATTTATAGCTGCTGTAACTTCCTGTGCTTAACACTGTTCCGGTTTTTGTAATAACCGGTGTTGAAACCGTTACAACCGCTAAATTGAGGTGAATAATACTGTCGCACCCTTGTGACGATGAAATAGTATCGTTATAAACTCCTGCAGTGGTAAGGCTTTTACCGTTGAAGTTGTAGGTTTGTCCGCTACAGATGGAATCGAATACATTGGCGGTAACAACTGTTTTCAATGTTAAAGTAAGGGTTACGATACTGTCGCAGCCATTCACTCCGGTTAGTGTGTCTTTGTATGTTCCAGCCTGACTCAATAACTTTCCACCAAAGGCATAAGTGAAACCCGGACAAATGGATGCTGATTTTGAAGAAGCAGAAGTTGATTTCAAACTAAGTGTAAGCGTTACAATGCTATCACAGCCATTAGAACCCGTTACTGTGTCTTTGTAAGTTCCGGCAGCAGTAAGGTTCTTCCCTCCAAAATCATACGAACTACCCGGACAAATAGATGCTGAAACAGCTCCGGTAGTTACCGCTTTAAGCGATAGGGTAAGCGTTACAATACTATCACAACTGTTTACACCGGTTAATGTGTCTTTGTATGTACCGGGTGTGGTAAGGTTTTTTCCGCCAAAATCATACGAGCTACCCGGACAAATAGAAACAGCAATTGCTTTTGTGGCAATGGTTTTCAATGTTAATGTAAGTGTGATGATACTGTCGCATCCATTGGCTGCGGTAAGTGTGTCTTTATATGTTCCGGCCTGTGAAAGATTTTGTCCACCGAAAGAAAATGTACTGCCCGGACAAATAGCCGCTGTTTGCGATGAACTCGCTACAGGTTTCAAACTCAATGTGAGCGTAACAATACTATCGCATCCATTGGCAGCAGTGAGCGTGTCGTTGTATGTTCCAGCTTGTGAAAGTGTTTTGCTGCCAAAACTATAAGTGCTGCCAGGACAAATCGATGCTGTTTTTGAAGAAGAGGCTACCGATTTCAATGTAAGTGTTAATGTAATCACACTATCACAACCATTGGCTGATACTAATGTGTCTTTGTATGTTCCGGCTTGCGTTAAGGTTTGACCATTAAATGAATAACTACCTCTAGGGCAAATTGAATCTACAATACTAGATGCACTTGTAGCTTTTAAAGCTAAATTCAATGTTACTAAACTATCGCATCCGGTAACACTCGTCAACGTATCTTTGTAAACACCTGCAGTAGTAATGGTTTGTCCGTTGAAAACAATGCTGCTGTTTGAACATATTGTATCAAACAAAGTAGTAATCGCAGCTGCATTTACCGTGAAGCCTGAACCGTTATCTGTTCCTGTTACAACAGGGGAAGAAGACACAACACGAATCTTATATCCTGTTCCACCAACAGTATTGATAGGAATTGTTGCATTGATGGTGTCTCCGGCCAAACCACTTAAGCTGCCAATACTTACCGGTGTGGCGAAACTACCTGTTGCATCCGAAAGTTGAGCAGTGAAAACATTGTTACTGTTGTAAACACCTAAAATCGAAAATGGAACTTTGATAGCTGTACCTGCACAAAATGGAGCACCATAGGTGGTAGAAGTAGTGGTAATAGAATCAGGAACTAATCCATCCGTCAATTTAATATCATCTAAACGGAACTGAGGGCCTATAGTAGCTGTATTTGTAAAGCGGATACGCAAATTAGCCGCAGACGGTATAGTACCTGTGGCTTTCACCCATTTCCAATTTGCAGTGCCGGAGCCTGTAGGCAATGCAGGGAAGGTAAGGGCTGTATAAACAACGCCATCGGTACTTACTTCAACACTAAGTTCGGTGCCATTAGAGGCGGTTGTACTTTTAAACAAACCGAAAGCCAAATTTAACGAGCTGTAGCCTACTGTATTAATGTTACCAATGATTAATGTTTTTGAAGTCGCATTTGTGGTTAAAAACACATTGCCCGCTCCACTAGCTCCGGTATAATTATTGGTAGAAGGTGTAGTGCTTCGTACATCTCCCGTACCTGTAAAGGTAAGAGTTCCGTTATTTTGCCATCCGGTATAAGAGGCGTATACTGTTGTGCCGGCAGGACTTCCAACATTTTCTGAAAATACAGTAGTAACCTGCGCCTCACTGATGATTGTCGTTAACGCGAAAATAGAGAGTAATAATTTTTTCATGGGTAGTGTTTTGTTGCATTGCAAAAGTACAAAAGAATATAGTTCGTCAATGACCGACTTATCAAGAAATTGTTACGATTTATAGACCGTTTAGGAAGAGAACAAGACTATAAGTAGTTATCAATAATGAGCTTTGCCTCATTCAAGGTCTGATAAGAGGCAACGGTTACATCGTTACATCCGGCTATCATGGCGGAAAGACGTTTGTCGGGTTGTGGTCGATACAAACACAATACACGTTTCCCGGCACTAGTGGCTTTAGCAATTTCAAAACCTACACCTAGACTTGGATGCGTAACTTCTGCCACAATAACATCTGAAGATAATAACCATGTCATATCTCGATTGTAGATATCGAGGTCGCTTAAACCGGCTTCCCCATTTGCAGTTAAATCAGGAATGCCGATGTGTTCTGTTAGTACTTCACCTTTTGTTTGTAGATAGGTAATAAGCTCGGCATACAAGGCTGCATCAGCACGTCCACCTCGGATAGAGCCGGCAAAGTAGATTTTTAATGCGGAAGAAGTAGAGGTCACACAATATGCTTTTCTGCATGATAAGAAGAACGAACCATCGGACCCGATTCTACAAAACGAAAGCCCATATTTAATCCAATCGTTTTGAACTCTTCAAATTCAGCCGGGGAGATGTAGCGTTCTACGGCTAAGTGTTTTCGTGTAGGTTGAAGGTATTGCCCTAACGTAAGAATAGATACCCCGTTATCACGAAGGTCTTGCATAGCTTCAATCGTTTCCTCTTTAGTTTCTCCTAAGCCAAGCATTATACCCGATTTCGTGCGTTCGATACCTCCTTCGCTCAATCTTTTTAATACCTCTAAACTACGTTCGTATTTGGCTTGAATGCGCACTTCACGTGTAAGGCGTTTTACCGTTTCAATATTGTGAGAAACCACTTCCGGTTTTACATCTATAATCTGTTGCAAGTTTTCCCATTTGCCTTGAAAATCGGGGATTAATGTCTCCAATGTTACTCCGGGCGCATGTCTGCGTACCGCACGCACAGTAGCTGCCCAAATCGAAGCTCCTCCATCTGCTAAATCATCTCTGTCTACGGAAGTAATTACAGCATGTTTTAATCCCATTAGTTTTATAGATTCTGCAACGCGCAAGGGTTCTGTAATATCTACATTTTCCGGTTTTCCGGTGGCCACACTGCAAAACATACACGAGCGGGTACAAACATTGCCTAAAATCATTAACGTGGCAGTACCAACGCCCCAGCATTCGGTTTGGTTCGGACAAGCGCCACTTTCGCAAATCGTGTGTAAGCGATTGTTCTTCACATTCTGATTCACTTCGCTAAACGATTCCCCCGAAGGAAGTTTGATTTTCAACCACTCCGGTTTTCTCAATATTGGCTTTTGCTCTTTTGTGTCCATCCCAAAATCTTTATCCTGCGAAACTAAAGAAATATTTACCATCGCAGCTGAAAGATTTTAATCTAATCTGTTGAATGATAGTTGTAATTCTAAACCACATCTCTATATTTTTTGTAGGTTTGATTCATGTTTCGTTTCGTTGTTGTATTGCTTTCAGTTCTCTTGTTGTCGGCTTGTTATACTACGCCTGAAAAGGTTCGTGTAATTGGCGAAAAAATTGTAGTGAAAAAATCGGCAAAAGGCGATGTATACTACGATACACTTTCGGCAACGCCTCCATCCTTTTGTTTTACGAATCATCACGGGAAGTCGATTTGTTCCGATGATATGAAAGGAAAAATCTGGATATGCGATTTCTTTTTTACGCATTGTCCTTCTATTTGTGTGAAGATGGAGCGCAATTTATTGAAGGTGAATTCTGCTTTTAAAGATGGACCGCATATTGTTTCCATTTCTATTGATCCGGCACGTGATTCGGTAAGTGCATTATTGGCTTATGCTACCAAGTTGGGTGTAGCCAATACGCATTGGGATTTTTTAACTGGAGAGAAAGATTCTATATATCATGTAGCGGATCACTTTTTGGCGAATGCGGCTGAAGATCCAAATTCACCCGGAGGTTTTATTCACGATGGGAATTTTATTGTAATAGATGCAAAGGGAAGAATTCGAGGTTTCTATAACGGTGTAGATGAAGTTGCCGTAGATAAAATGATTGCAGATATTAAACTATTGCAAAATGAGTAAACAATGGTTGACCAAGTTGATGATTGTTCCGCCAGTATTGGCCTTACTGTTCTTTTTATACATGTCCTTTGTGAATTCAAGCTATGAACATCCGGGCCGTGTTATTTATTACAGTAAGTGTGCATCATGCCATGGCGATCATGGAGAAGGAACGCAAAATTTAGTACCACCTTTATATAATACAGTATTCTTAAAAAATAATTTCGAAACGCTGCCTTCGCTAATTTTGAATGGAATGAAAGATTCTGTTTTAGTGGAAGGGAAGTGGTACAATCAACCCATGTATCCAATTCAGTTAAGTAGTGTAGAAATGGCTAATTTGTTGAATTTTATGAACGACTCATTTTTAGTGGAGAAGAAAGTTGATTTTATTATCAATAGTGCTTGGGTAGAGACTCAAATTTCTAAAATGTCGAAATGAATGTTAAATTCATGGGGGCAATTAATCCTTTTACTGTAAATTCAATCTTAATCGTAAAACAATAAAACAATTATGAAAAAAATGATTTTCGCTGTTGGTGCTATGCTTTTCGCTTTCTCCACAGTAAATGCACAACAAGCTGCAACTCAACTTAAGGCTAAATCGGAGGTTCGTCAAACGAAAGTACAACACGATAAAGCAAGTGTTAGCGATCGAGTTAAAAGACGTACTGAAAAACTTACTTCAATTTGCAGTCTCACCGATGAGCAAAGAGCTGCTATTATTCAAATCAATACCGAGTTTTTTACAAAACAAGACCAATTGGTAAAGTCGGATGAAAATAAAGATGCTTTAAAGAGTTTAAGAAAAGAAAGACATCAAAAGGAAGTTAAAGTTTTAACGCCTCAACAAATCGAGAAGTTGAAAGCCTACCAAGCGCAACAAAAGCAAAATCAAAGTAAAGCGCCAAAGGGTGCTATGCCGGAAAATGCAACTCAAGAAGATTAATTTCTAATTCAACTACATAAAAAAAGGTCGCCAAATTTGGCGACCTTTTTTTATGCTAATCTTTCATTAAAGTACAATATTCTCCAATCCTTGGCCGGCTGCCAATAATTCGGCTATATCAAACACTTTTACCGAAGCTTGCTTGTCTTTTCCTTTCACTCCATCGGTAATCATAGTGTTGCAAAACGGACAAGCAGCTGCTACTATTGTTGCATTTGTGCTTAGTGCTTCTTCAGTTCGTTCTTGGTTGATACGTGTTCTACCATATTCTTCCTCTTTAAACATTTGTGCACCACCGGCTCCACAACACAAACCACGTGTTTTGCAGCTTTTCATTTCTACTAATTCTGCATCTAATTGCTCTAACACTTTACGTGGAGCTTCATAGATTTCATTCGCTCTTCCTAAATAACAAGAATCGTGGTAAGTGATTGTTTTTCCTTTAAACAAGCCCCCTTCTGCCATCGTAACTTTCCCTTCGTTAATCAACTGTTGAAGAAACTCAGAATGGTGAATCACTTCGTAATTTCCGCCCAATGCCGGGTATTCATTCTTAAGAATATTAAAGCAATGCGGGCAAGTAGTAACGATTTTCTTCACGCCATAACCGTTCAAAATTTCGATGTTTTGCAAGGCCAACATTTGGTATACAAACTCGTTTCCGGCACGCTTTGCAGGGTCGCCAGTACAAGCTTCTTCTTTTCCTAAAACAGCGAATTTAATATTGAGGTGGTTCAGGATTTTTACAAACGAACGGGTAATTTTTTGAGCCCGTTGATCGAAACTACCTGAGCAACCCACCCAGAATAAAATTTCCGGTGTTTCACCGCTTGCTGCGTATTCTGCCATTTCCTTAACTTGCATATACTTGATTTGACGTTTATGAATTGAATACCCAATTTGAAAATTGGTATTTATGATTTGAAAATTATTCTATTGTTCTTTAGCCCAATTGAAACGATCTTGCTGACTAAACTGCCATGGAGCAGCGTTGTTTTCTAAGTTCGCGAACATTCCGTTCCATTCTGCTGGCGAGTTTGAATCCTCCATAATCAGATTTCTTCGCAATTGCATAATGATATTTAATGGCGAAATGTTCACCGGACATTCCTCTACACAAGCATTACAGGTTGTACAAGCTCTTAATTCTTCTACACTGATGTAGCCGTTATCGATTAACGATTTTCCATCGTCTTTCCATATACCGCCATTCGCATCGATGTTTTTGCCAACTTCTTCTAATCGATCGCGGGTTTTCATCATTATCGTTCTTGGCGATAATTTTTTACCGGTAATGTTTGCAGGGCATTGAGCGGTACATCTTCCACACTCCGTACATGTATATGCGTCTAATAAGTTTTTCCAACTTAAGTCGGTCACATCTTTAGCTCCAAATTTCACCGGACCTTCTTCAGTACTTTCCGGAACTGCAGCGTTAGGGTCCATCATTAATTTCACCTCACGCGTCACCGATTCCATGTTATCCATGTACCCTTTTGGCGTTTGACGAGAGAAATACGTGTTCGGGAAGGCTAACAAAATGTGTAAGTGTTTCGAAATGGACAGATACATTAAGAAGCCTAGTACACCGGCCAAGTGTCCCCACCAGCCCACTTTTTCTAAAATATGCAATACTTCAACATCCCAACCTGCAAAAGCGCCTGAGAATATTCCACTTAACCACAAACCGTATTCACCATTTGAAGCCGCCATATCTGCAGTATTCATCAAAAAGATATTGACGATAAGGTTGATTTCCATTAAGAGAATTAAGTGCGCATCCATATTCGGCCAGCCTTCCAAGTCGATAGAGGCTAATCGAGGAATTTTGAGCATATCTCTTCTAATGAAGAAAATAATAGTAACGAAGAACGTCAACAACGACAATACTTCTATGGAACTCACCGTAAATACATATAAAGCACGCAAAGGAGCAATATGTTCTACTAAATGGTAAACGAAACGATGGGTGCCAAAAGCCCCGTCAATCATGATTTCTAACAATTCAATCTGTGTAACAATGAAGGCAACATAAAAAATGAAGTGCAAGACGGCTACCACAGGGCGTTTGAACATCTTTTTTTGTCCGAAGGCCACTAAAAGCATGGTGTTTAAGTTGCCGGCCAACTTTTCTTTTCTACCCAGCATAATGTTGCGGTAAATGGTGCTGAAGCCTTTAAAAGCAACATATCCGGCCCCTCCGATAGCCGCAAAAAAGGCTATTCTTTCGATGATAAATCCAATCATTTATTTAGATTAAAGTGCGAATATAAGCCATTCCGCTATTTCTAATAGTCAAATTATCAACTTTATCGGGCGAAAGGACTAAGAAAGAGATAGCCCCTTCCACTGCGAAATAATATTTTCATTACACGTTTCCTTATTTCACTTCTTTATATTTGCTTAGCAAAGCAAATTTTTGCGCCAAAATTTAGTCTATGTCAAGAACACAAATACTCGATCACGATACCATTGTGCAGAAAACGAAGCGCATTGCTTACCAAATTGTTGAAGAAAACTTTGATGAGAAAGAGTTGGTGTTGATTGGTATTGTACCCAACGGCTTGGCTTATGCTGAATTGCTGAAAGCCAACATTCAAGCCTTTTCGAATATTGCTATTGAAATTTTGAGCCTGGAATTAAATAAACTGAATCCTTTAGACGATGCCATCGTTTTTCATAAAGGCAAAACAAATTTGAAAAATAAGGTAGTGATATTGGTGGATGATGTGGCCAACACGGGAAAAACATCGTTTTATGCGCTGAAACCCATTATGGATGAAAACCCTAAGAAGGTGCAAATTGCTGTATTGGTCGACAGAAAACACAAACTCTTCCCGGTAGCAGCCGATTTTGTGGGGATGTCGCTTTCAACAACACTGAAAGAACATATTCTAGTGGAATTCGAGAAGAAAAAAGTAAACGCCTATCTGCTATAAGTATTAAAATACTTGATTGGATGCTCTCAACGCATCTTCAAAGGCGTGTAACGAAAAATTCGGACCGAAATCTTTAGCCGGGTCAAAGTAATTCATTAAATTTTCAGTTGGCATATTGCCAATTAAATCATCTTCTGCCATAGGGCAACCTCCAAAGCCACGAATAACCGAGTCAAAACGAGTACAACCACTGTTGTAAGCGGCATCTACTTTTTCTTTCCAATTATGCGGTGCTGTATGCAAGTGAGCACCAATGGCTAATGCAGGATATTTAGGAATAAGCGAGCTGAATAATTGGGTAATTGTTTGCGGATTGGCAACACCAACTGTATCGGAAAGCATAAAGGTTTTTATGCCTAAGCCTTGCAGTTTTTCTACCCATTGTTCTACAATTTCCGGAGAATAAGGGTCACCGTAATGATTGCCAAAGCCCATCGAAACATATAAAATCAACTCTTTTTTGTTGTTCACACAAATCGATTGAATGTTCTCTACACGATGCAACGATTCTTCAATAGTAGAATTGGTATTTCTTTTTTGAAACGTTTCTGAAATTGAAAACGGGAATCCTAAATAATGAATTTGAGCAAAATTAGCAGCTTTTTCAGCGCCACGTTCATTGGCGATAATGCTGATGAGTTTAGTTTGTGTATTGTCGAGTTCCAATCGATCCACAATCTGCTCTGTATCGGCCATTTGCGGAATAATGCCGGGTGAAACGAATGATCCAAAATCCAGGGCATAATACCCTACTTTCAATAACTTGTTAAGGTATTCCACCTTTGTGTCGGTTGGGATGAACCTTTTCAAGCCTTGCATGGCATCTCGTGGGCATTCGGTGAGCTTGATCATGAATGAATGTATCTGTTTTGGATGAAGAATAACTACTTCAGTACAAATCTTAAAAAAATGTGTGGACTTAAAAGCTTTCCTTTAAAATAATTTCAGTTTTGTGATGATTTGTGTATCCGAAATGGAAGATTAGTTTTGACAGGTGATACTACTCGAACTACCTGAACATCAATCGCCTTATTTCTATGCCGCTGCTGAAGAGTGGTTGGTGCGGAATGCTTCTTTTGCTGATGTAGTATTGATAGTGTATGTCAACCAGCCTTGTGTAGTGATTGGTAAAAACCAATGCTTGTGGAGCGAAGTGAATTGGAATTACATTTTTGATGAGCAGAGTACAATCGTGCGAAGAGTTTCTGGAGGGGGTACGGTATATCACGATCAAGGAAATCTTTGTTTTTCCTTTATTTCTGCTTTTGATGAACAAAAGGTAAACAACTACAGATGGTTCAATCAACCCCTTGTAGATGCGTTAGGAAAGATGGGTATTGAAGCGACCTTTTCGCCTCGAAATGATATTCTATTTCAGGGTAAAAAGATATCCGGGAATGCACAGTTTACCAATCGAAAGAATATACTAAGTCATGGTACATTGCTTTTTCATGCGGACTTAGCGCAACTGCGTTTAGCTTTAAAACCGAATGATTTTTCTGTCGAAACTAAAGCGGTGTCTTCTGTACGCAGTCCGGTGATGAATTTATGCGAAGTTTATTCTGCCTCTTTTGAGGATTTCAAATTTACCTTAACAAGTCATCTTCCGATTGTAAATAAGATCGCTTTAACTGAAGGACAATTATTAGAAATACAGCAATTAGCAGAAGAAAAGTATGCTACAAAAGCTTGGATTTATAGTAAATCGCCAAAAGCCGAAATCCAAAAGGGTGATTTAACCTTCAGTATTGAAAATAGTTGTATATATAACGTGCAAAGTGCTACCTCGATAGTATCGTTAGAAATGCTTAATGGTGTTGAGTTTCATCCTAAAATAGTACAACAATCGTTAAACTTACAATTCGCTAATAAGGAAGAAGTTCAACAAATCGTCAATCAGCTATTTTTTTAGTAGCTGGTTACTTCAACTAAAAATCTATTCTCGTTGGCACTCATCATTTTTGCTGTTTCAGGAAGTATTTGGATGATGTTTTGCCCGGTCTCATCATTGATTGTTAGTTTGCCTACTACTTTTAAATAGGCTACTTTTTTACTCATCAAGTTAACCACTTTAATTACATCCCCCACTTCGGCATAGTTATAAAGGGCAGAGGAAGAGTTAGGTATATTGTTGTCCGCAGCAACAAAACCTAATCCACGAACAGTCTTTTTCGAATTTTTATTAAAGGCTGTATTGTATGTGTTTTCAAGCTCACCTGTAATTGGTTTTCCGGTTGTAGTTGGAGCTGTTGCAACTGCAGTTGTTGGGAGAGGAGCGGGAGTAATTTCGTAGTTAACAGGTCTTGATTCTTCTTTAGGTGCCGGTACTTCGCCTAAGGTAGAGCGTTCCGTTTTAACCTCTTTTACTTCGATAACATCTTGCTTGTCTTGAATTGGTTTATATACAATTTGATTAGCAGGCGCTTTTTCTGTCTTTACCGCTACTGCTTTTTCTTTGGATTTTACTTTAATTTTTTGTCCGATTTTTACGTTTACATTTTCACTAAAACCATTGAGTGAACGAATATCTTTCAATGTCATTCCATTAGTCTTGGCAATACCGGTTAGTGTTTCTCCTTTCTTCACAACGTGAATGCTCGTTGTAGCAACAACATTCGTTTTTATGGTAGGTGCATTTGCGACAACAGTCTCTTTTTTAGGCTCTACTGTTTTTGAAGTGCTTTCCTCTTTTTTCTCAGGTGCTCTTTCTGCTTTGGGTTCAGTAGGTTTAGCAGGTGTAGTAGCTGTGCTCACCGGAATTTTGATTTTATCGCCAATTTTGAGCTTAAAATCCGGTGCATATTGTGGGTTAGATTTTTTAATTTCACTTGCAGGAACATTGTACTCTCTGGCAATTCCGTAAAGCGTTTGTTTAGGTTGAATCGTTATCGTTTTATACTTAGCGCTATTCTGCGTAAACGCAATTACATTGATGAGTAAACAAACTGTGAAAAGAAAGTACTTTTGCATCCTGATATTATTTTGACCAAAATTATTTACTTTCTATATTATACCTCATGAAATACAAAAACATATGCACATCCTTTTTAATGTTGTTGTGCTATATAATAAACAGTAACGCTGCACAACAGACGGTTTTTCACTTTACCATTAACCAAGAGATTGGTCCATCTATGACTAGATTGACTGAAGCAGCACTTACTCAGGCTGAAAAAGAGAAGGCCAATTTTATTCTGCTTACGCTAGATACCTATGGCGGTACAGTTGATGATGGCGATAAAATCAGAACACTGTTATTGAAATGCAAAATCCCAACATTGGTGTATGTGAAAAACAATGCAGCTTCTGCGGGTGCGTTGATTGCTATTGCTTGCGATAGTATATATATGGCTTCAGGTGCTACGATAGGTGCAGCTTGTGTTGTGAATCAACAAGGCGAATTAATGCCCGAGAAGTACCAGTCGTATATGCGAAAAAAAATGCGTGCTACGGCCGAGGAAACAGGGCGAAATCCTTTGGTTGCCGAAGGTATGGCAGATGAACATTTGATTATAGACAGTTTGAAAGAAGACGGGAAAATTGTTTCTCTTACTACAGAAGAAGCCATCAAAATGGGGTATTGCAATGCAAAAGTGAATGATGAAAAAGACATTCTTCATCGGTTGAGTAACGATACACGATTGGTAGAGCAACAAAATTCTTTTGCGGACACTTTAGTGCTTTTCTTTTTATCTCCATCTGTATCAGGAATTTTGTTGCTACTGATTTTCGGAGGATTGTTTATGGAGTTTAAGGCTCCCGGAACACTTATTCCTATTGCTATTGCAGGAATTGCTGCCGTTTTCTATTTCTTGCCTTTATACATGGATGGATTAGCCGCCAATTGGGAAATTGCGCTTTTTGTTTTGGGATTGTTGTTGTTGTTACTTGAAATTTTTGTTATTCCGGGCTTCGGACTCACCGGTATTTTGGGCATTCTGTTTATTATTTCAGGCTTATCGTTAGCTATGGTAAGGAATTTGATTTTCGATTTCACATTTGTAGCCAAGGGGTCGTTTGCGAATTCGTTGTTGATTGTTTCTCTTGCCCTTGCCTTCCCATTGGCTTTAGTCTTATTTTTTGGTAAACGATTTTTTGATTCGCGCGCATTTCGCAAGATGAGTGTGAAATCTGAAATGACATCCAACGAGGGCTTCAGCGTTAAAGAATCGAAGTTGGATTTACAAATCGGGAAAACGGCTTTAGCTACAACTGATTTACGTCCGCAAGGAAAAGTAGAAATCGAAGATGAAACCTATGAAGCGAATGCTGAAGGTGCTTTTATTCCGATGGGCTCAAACGTTCATGTAGTGGGCACTCGCGCCAACTATTTGATAGTGAAAAAGATTCACTAAGAAGGAATTACGCTTGGGAGCGTAACATAAAACTTGGTACCAATACCAACTTCCGATTCGAACCAAATTTTGCCTTTACTGTTGTCGATGATTTGTTTGGAAATAGCCAAGCCTAAACCTGTACCCGATGATTTGGTGGTGAAATTTGGAACAAATACTTTGTCTTGTTGGTCTTTTGAGATTCCGCTTCCGTTATCCATCACCACTACTTTGATTTGCCCATATTCTTCCAACACAATCACATCAATCAAGCCATCTTTGTCTTCCGGAATACTTTGAATAGCGTTTTTAATCAAATTGTTGAAGACCGAAATCAATTGATTTTTATCGGCAAAAACATCGGCTGTAGGAATGTATGAATTGAACGTGAGTTTCACTTCTCCTTCGTTTTGAAATAAACCTACAATGTCTGAAATAGTTATGTTTAGGTCAATGTACTCGTTGTTTGGTTTTGGCATTTGTGCAAACGAAGAGAAGGCTGTAGCGATAGCCGACAGGTTATCAATTTGTTCGATAAGTGTGCGATTCACTTTCTTCGCCATTTCATTTACGTTCGGATTGTTTTCATCAATAGCGCGCTGTAAGTATTGAATCGACAATTTCATTGGAGTAAGCGGATTCTTGATTTCATGCGCAATCTGACGAGCCATCTGTCGCCAAGCTGTTTCCCGTTCACTCTTCGCCAATTGTTTTGCACTGTCTTCCAACGCATAAATCATTTTGTTGTACTCGTTAATTAAACGACCAATTTCATCATTACTTTTCCATTGAATAGGTTCGTTGCGCTTATCCAAATTCAGTCTACGGATTTTCTCGCTAATGAAGCGAAGCGGACGCGTAATGGAATTCGAAATGAAAAAAGAAATAATGCCGGCACAGAGGAACAAGAAGGCATAAACGTTTAGCAATGTGACTAAGAAGGAAGATACTTCACTATCTACATCTTTCGATTTTTCGAAATAAGGAATGTTGACATACCCTAACGTGGTTTTTTGTTTGTTGCGCAATGGCACATAAAACGAAGAATAATCGAGGGTGCCGATTTTTTCGGGTTGCACAAATTGATTCTCTTTGCTAATAGTCATTTTATCGAAAGCAATGGGTGACATCATTTTCGAAGTTAAGCCATTGGTATATATCTCGGGGCGTGTACTTAATTCTAACTCACCGGAAGTATTGAAGATATTGATGTCTATGTTGTTGATCTCACTCAGTTTTGAAGCTTCAATTTGTAAAATATCAGATCGGTCGTTCGATTTTAATCCTTTGTCTTCTAATACATATTCTAAGCCGGTAAGAATGGATTTTACTTTTCTAGAAAACCGTTCAGAATAATAATTGTCGTATTGCTTATGGATAAAGGAAACTGTGATAATGCCAATCACAAAAAAGGAGAACGCAATAATCGATAACATCGCCAATTGAATCTTGCTTTGAAACGACATTTTGATGATTTCATCATTCTCTCTGTTCATTCTCTTTTTCAATACAAATTGGTAAATCAACCAACCAAGTGTAGTGAAAAAAGTAAGTACAATAAAGAAATACGAAAAGCTGGCAAGGGGTTCAAAGAAACCTTCTTGTTCAATGGAAACAATCACCTTTTTTACATTGTTTTCTTTTATCACCAAGTGTTCCCATGCTTTGGTGTCCATAAAATATGTTTTAAGCGATTGATTATCCATAGCATTATCCCAGTAATAAGGATACGGATAATCACCATTTTGAATCAACAGTTTGTCGTTGCTGTATATGGCATAGTTGTAGTTTTTCTTAGTGTTTCCGGCCCAAATCCTACTGTTTACCAATAGTTCAGGGTAAACGTTCTGTGTATTGTAGAGTTTGGGTTTAAACAAAAATGCGGCTTTCCCGAAAAAAGTAGTGTCGTCTTCTAAAATCAAAAAACCTAAATAGCCTGTTTGAAAAACGGAGTCTTCTAAAAAGATAAGGCTGTCGCTTTTCAGATTATCGATTTTGTCGACAATCTGTTTTTCGGCAATCGAATCTGAAGATTTAATACATCGATTTTGCTTATCGAAAAAGTAGATTTCATAGTCGTAATTCTGAAAATAGTTTTTGAGATAAATTACGGAAAGTCTTTCTTTCAGTTCTCTATATCCAATCAAATTAGACGAAAAATACGATTGCAAAAATTTGTCGGTTTTTAATTGATTGCTAATTTCCTTGAAACCGTATTCTGCAGCATAATTGTGCCCTGCCACTAATTTATTGCCAAAAAATAAACGTTGTTGTCGCTCTTTCGTTTCGTAAAAATTCTCTAACAAAAACATCATCAGAATGGAGTACATAAAAAGTGCCATGGGCGATAAGCTCCAAGAGAAAATCCATTTTCCTTTGCTTTCATGTAGCTGATGGCTAATGAAGATAAATACAAAAATCCATAGGAAGCTGTATATCCCAACGCCAATTTCATCCATTCCTAAAAACCAATATTCAAAAAGCAGCATAAATAGGGAAGTGCTGAGTAAGAACAGTTTGATGTTCTCTTTTTTCAATCCAATAGAAAATGTAATTTTTGAAAATAGCAAATGGATAACGAGGTATAGGATTATACATAACAAGGCTAGAATACTATAGGCTGAAAGAGAGATAACATCGTACAACTCTAGAGAAATAATCGAATCAAGAATAAGTGACTTAAAAAGAACTGCTATAACTGTAGTGAGTATAGCAGTAACTAACCCCATGGCAACCGTTAAAAATTTCGAATGCTTAGTTATTATAAAATCTTTGATCTTAATATAGGTTGCAAATCCTGCTAAAATCAGTAGGAATAGAATACTGATGAATAATTGTCCAAGTGAATTCGCAAAGTAAGACGAAGCATAAAGTGTTGGAGAGAACAATTGTAATTGACTCAATTCTTTTGGAAACTCACCGGAAATCATTATCACACGCACGCTAAAAAGGAGTATGGCCATTAAGCCGAATCCCGCTAATGGATTCAGTTTTTGTACTACATTATAACAGAGTTGCCAAATGTAAAAAAGTGCTATACATAGAATAGCCAAAATACTCAACAACGAATAAACGTTCAATGTTGCATCAGGTAATGCAGAATTAATGTATACATATCCGGCATTTTTCCCATCTATGTTTCGAATTGGAATGCTGCCTTCTACATTCTGATCGGAAATGGCCAAATTGGAAGAAATATTGTTGGAAAAGTGAATCTCATTTTTCAAAAATTCATTCTCGATTTTAAAGTTGTCTTTCAACAGACTTAGTGCAACAATTTCTCTATCGTTTTTTTTGATTTTCTGCAAGAAATACCACCCGTTATTCAGCGATAGAATAACAGAACGCTGTTCAATAAGCGAAACAGGGAGCGAAGGGATACTTCGATTTGAAGTATAAGCAACAATGGAATCGTTCTTGTACAACAGGAGGTCAAAAGGAAGCTTCTTGTCTTCTTTAAATGCAATTAAATCAGAATTTGTACACAACGAGTCCGATAATGCTGGTAAGGCTTCTGCGAATTTTTTCTCTTGTTGAATGATGTAATTACTAAAAACCGCTGCCGATTCTTTTACATTCTTTTCGGAAGGAACGAAAACTACATAGAGTAGTGCCAACACTCCAATTATAGGAAGAATATATGTAGTGTATTTTTTCAAACGTCTAGTGTTTTCTAAATATTGCCAACTATCAATTCTAACAAAAATCGCACCTAATTTGACTATGCGATTCCTTTTTCTTTTGCTTCGTTCCAGATTTTATCCATTTCACCCAATGTCATGTCGGACATTTTTTTGTTAACTAAAGCAGCTTGTTCTTCGATGTATCGGAAACGTTTTAGGAACTTCTGGTTCGAAAGTTCTAAGCAATATTCAGGGTCTAGATTTAAAAATCGACCGTAGTTTACGAGTGCAAATAATACATCACCGTATTCTTTTTGAATGTTTTCGGTATGGTTCGTTTTCACTTCTTCCCGTAATTCGCCCAGTTCTTCAGTTACTTTACTCCATACATCTTCAATATCATCCCATTCAAAGCCCACTTGTTTGGCTTTTTCTTGAATGCGCACTGCTTTTATTAGCGATGGCAATGAAGCCGGAACGCCACCCATTACGGAGCTCCGACCTTCTTTCATTTTCAGTTGTTCCCAATTGCGTTTTACTTCCTCTTCATCGGCTACTTTCACATCGCCATAAATGTGCGGGTGACGAGAAATCAATTTATCGCACAAGGTATTGATGATTGTGGCCACATCAAACAACTCTTTTTCTTCTCCTAATTTTGCATAAAATACAATGTGTAAAAGCAAATCGCCCACTTCTTCTTTAATCCCTTTCCAATCGTTCTGCACAATGGCATCGGAGAGCTCATAAGTTTCTTCAATGGTTAAATGCCGAAGCGTTTCAACGGTTTGTTTTTTATCCCACGGACATTGAGCCCGCAATTCATCCATAATCGTTAAAATGCGCTCGAATGCCTTTTTCTTTTCTTCTATGTTGCTCATGTTCTAAAAATAGAAAAATAAATGAATCCAATATTTGTCAAACCAAAGCAGTGCATAACTATTGCTATAAAGGCCCAAGAATGTTAAGGAAAGGCTATCTTCTCCACATTGTTTCCGTTTACCCGAAATTCTTTTTTATTTCAAGTTTTAAACCAATACGCATGAGTCCTGAATTTATCTTAGTGAATCCCCAATTCGATAAGCATATTGCGCTTATTCAAATTAATCGACCGAAAGAATTGAATGCCTTGAACCGACAAGTAATGTTGGAAATCAAAGAAGCACTGTTGCAATTGGATGAAGATGAGCAAGTTCGAGTGGTTATTCTCACGGGTGGCGAGAAAGTGTTTGCAGCAGGAGCTGATATTAAGCAAATGGCAGATGCCACCGCAATGAGTATGTTGAATATCGACCAATTCAGCACTTGGGATCAAATTAAGAAAACGAAGAAGCCCATCATTGCAGCTGTTTCAGGCTTTGCATTAGGCGGTGGTTGTGAATTAGCTATGACCTGCGATATGATTGTCGCCTCCGAAACAGCTCAATTCGGTCAACCTGAAATTAATATTGGCACTATGCCGGGAGCCGGAGGTACACAGCGTTTAACACGTGCTGTAGGTAAAGCGTTGGCGATGGAATTGGTACTTACCGGTAAATTCATTTCAGCTGAAGAAGCCTTGAATGCCGGATTGATTAATAGAGTAGTTCCGGTAGAAGTCTTGTTCAAGGAAACATTGAATTTGGCAAGAACTATTGCCGCTAAATCTCCTGTTGCTGTTCGATTAGCTAAAGAATCGGTGGTAAAAGCCTTTGAAACTTCTTTGGATGAAGGCTTACAGTTTGAGCGCAAAAACTTTTATCTCACTTTCGCTTCTGAAGATCAAAAAGAAGGTATGGCAGCCTTTGTGGAAAAACGCAAACCCAATTTCACCGGAAAGTAAAAAGCAAAAGATGATGTCAAATCTTTTAAACCATTTTATTGCTCTCAACTAAGAACACTCAACTCCCAACCCATTTTTCTGAAATCAATAAATCTTAAATCATACATGAATAACTATTTAGAGGCCAATAAAGACCGCATGCTCGAAGAGCTTTTTACCTTGTTACGGATACCATCGGTAAGTGCCGATCCGGCTTTTAGCGAACATGTTTTTGCCACTGCCGAGTTTGTGAAAGAGCAACTGATTAAAGCCGGAGCCGATAAGGTAGAGGTTTGTCAGACTGCCGGTTTTCCTATTGTTTATGGCGAAAAAATAATAGACCCTAGCAAACCAACGGTATTATGCTACGGGCATTACGATGTGCAACCGTCTGATCCTATTGATTTGTGGGATTCTCCTCCATTCGAACCGGTGATTAAAGACGGGAAAATTTATGCTCGAGGCAGTGCCGATGACAAAGGCCAAATGTACATGCAGGTGAAAGCCTTTGAAATGATGATGCAGAATAACAGTTTGCCTTGCAATGTGAAATTCATGATAGAAGGGGAGGAGGAAGTAGGATCAACCAATTTGGAGATCTTTGTAAAAGCGAATAAAGAGCGTCTGAAATCCGATGCTGTGTTGATTTGCGACACTTCCATGATTGCGAATGATTGTCCTTCGATTACTACCGGCCTGCGTGGTTTATCGTATTTAGAAGTAGAAGTTACCGGTCCGAACCGCGATTTGCACAGTGGGGTGTATGGTGGAGCGGTGGCGAATCCTATCAATATATTGTGCGATATGATTGCTTCATTGCACGATGAACACAGACGAATCACTATTCCCGGTTTCTACGATAAAGTAGATGAAGTTTCGGTTGCAGAGCGTGAAGCAATGGCAAAAGCACCGTTTAGCATTGATGATTACAAAGCACATTTAGACATTAATGATGTATTGGGTGAGGAAGGTTACAGTACGATAGAACGCGTATCGATTCGTCCTACATTAGATGTCAATGGCATTTGGGGCGGATATATTGGACAAGGCGCAAAAACAGTTTTGCCATCTAAGGCTTATGCCAAAATCAGTATGCGTTTGGTGCCCAATCAATCACACGAAGAAATAACCGCGCTTTTTGAAGCACATTTTAAGAAAATAGCTCCGGCTAGTGTGAAAGTAAAGGTAACGCCACATCATGGCGGTGAGCCTGCGGTTACACCTACCGATTCAAAAGCCTATAAAGCGGCAGAGAAAGCCATGGAAGTAACTTTTGGGAAAACCCCAATTCCATTGCGTACCGGAGGAAGTATTCCTATTGTAACTATGTTTGAGCGCGAATTGAACACCAAATCTGTTTTAATGGGTTTTGGGCTAGATTCTGATGCGATACACTCGCCCAACGAGCATTATGGGGTTTTTAACTATTTCAAAGGGATTGAAACAATTCCGCAATTTTTTCATTACTTTTCAATATTGTAAATCATAAAACCGACTATTATGGGAAAAGCTATCGCAGAATTAATCGCTTCAATTATCCGTAAAATTGCTGAAACTTTTAAAGGTGTGAGTAATGCTTCGAAAGGGAAACGTTAAGCCCTTTGTCACGCAATTGTCATAATTTATAGGCTCTTTTCATATTAACACAATAAACTTTTAAACAGCACGTTCGAAAATCATTCGAAATCGGTTTGTAAAAATATCGGTTAAATATTTTGACAAATAAAAACTTCGTCTATTTTTGAAAAAATCAAAAAACAAACAATCCTTAATTTAAAACAAAAAACACAAAAACTATGGCACAAGCTGCAACTGCAAAAAAAAGTGGTGGATTTGATTTAACTCTTCTTGTAATGCCGGTGGCATTAATTATTGGAGTTAGTTTCTGGTACATCGTATGTCGCGCACATACAATCGAACTTCCTAATGGACATCACGAGGCAATGAAAACAGCCGATGGAAGCGCTGATATTTTAGGTCTTATTTACATGGGAGGATTTATCGTTCCTATCTTGTTAACAATGTTGTTCACTGTAATTGCATTCACTTTCGAGCGTCTATTAACGTTAGGTAAAGCAAAAGGAACTGGCGATGTAGATCAGTTTTTGGCAACTGTAAAAAGCAATCTAGCTTCTGATAACATCAACGGAGCTTTGGATGCTTGTACAAAACAAAAAGGATCTGTTGCTAACGTGGTTCAAGCAGGTTTGCATAAATATGCAGATATGGCTAAAAACACAGAGTTAGAAACAGAACAAAAAGTATTGAATATCTCTAAAGAAATTGAAGAGGCTACAGCTTTGGAAATGCCGTCTTTACAGAAAAACTTGTCTGTATTGGCTACTATCGCATCAGTAGGTACACTCGTAGCTCTTTTGGGAACGGTAATTGGTATGATTAAATCGTTCGCAGCTTTGGCAACTTCAGGTACACCGGATCCGGGTGCACTTTCTCAAGGTATCTCAGAGGCTCTTGTAAACACAGCTATCGGTATCGCTACATCAGCGTTTGCGATTATTGTTTACAACATCCTTACCAGCAAAATTGACAGTTTGACTTACGCTATCGATGAAATCGGTTTCAGTATTGCACAAACGTTTGCAGGTCATAAGAAATAATTTTTTTCATCGCATAAACTTTAGCAATGCCTAAAATAAATGTTGCGAGGAAAAGTACATCAGTAGATATGACCGCCATGTGCGATGTATCCTTCTTGTTGCTTACTTTCTTTATCCTCACATCAAAATTTAAACCAGCTGATCCGGTGATGATTGATATCCCGTCTGCTCGTTCGATGACAAAAATCGAAAAAGCAATTGTGATCTCTTTATCTAAAGACGGAAAGGCTTACCTCGCTTTTGCAGATCAGGAAATGCGAAGAGAAACTTTGCAGAAAATGGTTGAGCGAGTGGGAGAACGTTTCCCCGATTTGAAAACAATCACTCCGGAGCAAACAAAACAATTTGGCTTTATTGAAGTGTTTGGAACACCATTAGAAGATTTACCAAGAGTGTTGAAACTCAATGGCGGGGACTACAAAACCTACCAAGATAAACTTCCGGGTATTCCAACCGATTCGGTACACAACCAATTAGCGGATTGGATTTGGGCAGCTCGATATGCTAATCCTAAAATGAAGATTGCTATCAAGGGCGACAAATCAACGAATATAAAAGACGTTCAGCGTGTGATAGAAATTCTAACCAAAGATGCAGATGTACATCGTTTCAATCTGATTACCACTTTGGGTGGAGCTACTACTACCGAAGAGAAAAAAGAGGAATAATAATTTATAAGTAAATAATTTTTTAAGAAATGGCAGAAATAGATACCTCCGGGGGCGGTGGACATAAAGACGGGAAAGTCCGTGCGAAGAAAATGTCCACCAAAGTCGACCTTACTCCAATGGTTGACTTAGCGTTCCTTTTGATTACGTTTTTCATGTTGACTACAACATTGAATAAGCCATCGGCAATGGAGTTGAATATGCCAAAGAAAATTGAAAATCCAGATGATAAACCCGAAGAAGTTCGTGAATGTCAGGTGTTGAACTTGTTAGTTGATACCTTGGATCAAGTTTGGTATTACGATGGTCTTACTGTTGCCGGTTTACAGAAAACAACCTTTGCCGGTGATGCAGGAATTCGTAAAGAAATTTTGCGTTCTAAAAAACGAGTATTAAGAGAATGTGGGGTTAGTCCAAAAACAAACAAACCAAGACCACTTATCTGTTTGATTAAGCTAATGCCGGGTTCTCGTTATAAAAATATGGTAGATATTTTAGATGAAATGGATATTGCACAAGTGCCTGTCTATGCGATTCAAGAATATTCTCCTATTGAAAAAGAGGCGGTAGATAATGGTGGAAAAGTAACAACTTTCGCCACTGGGAATTAATTTTGTGGAATTTATTTAGTAATTGCATCTAAACAAGGAAATAATTTAATAATGGAAGGAACAGCAAAATCGTATTTCGGGTGGTCGTTCGATGATATCGTCTTCGACCAACGAAATAAAGCATATGGAGCTTACGATCTTCGTAAAACTGCCAAAAAGAACGCAGGGGTTGGGTTGCTTATTGCAGCCGGTATTACTGCAGCACTTTTGATTGGTTTGAAGATTGATTGGGCTTCTTTAGCACCGAAAAAAGAGGTTGTGGTTGAAACTAGTGTTACACTTGCAGAACCACCACCATTAAATGAAAAGGCTCCGCCACCACCACCACCACCACCGCCACCGCCACCACAACGTCCAACAGTGAAGTTCTTGGAGATGGTTGTGAAGAAAAACGAGGAGGTGAAGGAAGAAGAACCTATCACAGAGATTAAGGATATTAAAGATCAAGAAATCTCTACTAAAACGCAGGAGGGTGATGCCAATGCAGAGCCAACCGTAGTTGAGCCTGTAATTACAGAAGCACCTGTAGTAGAACCACCTAAGGTTTTTACTATTGTAGAACAAATGCCTGAGTTTCCGGGAGGAGATGCAGAGTTGTTGAAATTCATCCAATCCAATATACAATACCCGCCAATGGAACGTGATAATGACGTTCAAGGTCGTGTTATTGTTGGCTTTACGGTGAATGAAGATGGATCGGTATCTGACGTTAACGTTAAACGTGGTGTAAGTTCAGGTTTGGATAAAGAGGCCGTTCGTGTGATTCGATTGTTACCTAAATTCAAACCGGGTAAACAACAAGGTAAAGCCGTAAAAGTGTATTACAGCTTGCCGGTGGTTTACAAACTTCAGTAATTCAAACAATATTTTTTTCGAAGGTCATGGTTTGTCCATGACCTTTTTTATTAGTAAACGACATGATGAAATTGTTCAAACATCCCGTTCTTTTATTGAGAGGCATAGTTGCTCTGCTCTATGTTGTGCTTGGTGCATTCCTTTGCGTAAATACCTATTATCTCTATTTTGTTTCACGCAATTATAGAATTGCATTGGCCATATTGGTTTTAGCTTATGGTTTATTTCGATTTTACCGCTTTTTTCAAGAGTTCAACGAAATGCAAAAAGATGAAGTGTAACATTGGCTATCTATTGGTAGTGCTTCTTTTCTCGGTGAGTGGGTGCAAACAAAATACGAAAGTGTTGCCTGCCGATCAGTATCACAACGGGCATATCGTTATTGCCTGCGATAACGATTTTCGTTATGTAATGGAGCAACAGCGCGAGGTTTTTGAAGCTATTTATCCGGGGGCATCAATAACATTCGATTATATGTCGGATGCAGAAATAATGAAGAAACTGTACAAACGGGAATTACAGGAGGCGGTAATCGGTCGACAGCTCACAGCAGAAGAATCGGAAGCACTTACCCGAATCGATTCAACACATCCAAGGGAACATTTAATGGCTAAAGATGCTTTGGCGTTTATAGTAGGCAATAAATCACCCATAAAATCGTTGAATTACGAACGTCTTTTTTCAAACGAACAACAAATGTTGAATAACGACAATTTCACTTTTGTGTTTGATGGTAAGCAAACAAGTTTGGTCAAATCATTCCAATTGTTTTCCGGTGTTAATAAGTCACTTAAGGTATTTGCGCTCGATTCTATAGAAGCGGTGATTGATTATGTGAATCAACATGACGGAGCCATAGGCGCAATACCGTATGCCAAAATTAGTGATGAAGACAATCCGCAGATGCAACAGCTTCTAAAAAACGTTAATATTATTTCGGTGGAAAAGAAGGATTCAACGGGTAGAACCACCGTCAGTGTTGCATCTGAGGCCGATATATCGATTGGAGCTTATCCCTTCATCCGACCGTTAAACTATGTGATTTGTAATCCCTACGAGCGAGTTGGTACGGGCTTTGCAAATTTCATCTTCAAGAAACAAGGCCAGAAAATATTTTTAAAAGCCGGCCTTATTCCTACAACAATGCCGGAGCGCGATTTCATTATCAACAGCAATGGCGTTGACGTAAAAAAATAGTAACATTGTAAACTAATAAAACAAAAGAAATGAAACGAACCTTTTTGCAATTTGCGATGATTGGGGCAGTATTGTCTGCAGGGGCTCAAACGCTTGAAGAAGCGAGAAAAGATATAGACAACGAAAATTTTTTCCGTGCGAAAAACTCACTTAAAAAATTATTGGCTGACCCATCTGTTGATCATAACCAAGCTGCCTATTATTTAGGGAATGCTTATTTGAAAACAGATGATCCGGATTCTGCAAAGATTTTTTATGCTATGCTGGGTGAGACCAACAAAACTGCTTACGGAAGTTTGGCTTTGGGTCGTATTGCAATAATCAACAAAAAGAATGCTGATGCAAAAGGACTTTTAGATAAAGCGGCTATTACATCTAAGATGAAAAATTCTGAGGTGCTTTATCAAATTGGAGATGCTTGGTTTAAACCAACAACTACCGATTTAAAAGAAGCGATTTACTACTTCGAGGAGGCTTATAAATTGGACTTGAAAAACAGTACCAATATGTTGGCTTTAGGTGATGCTTATTTGGAAAACAATGAAGGCGGTAAGGCCATGAGCAAATACGAAAGTGCTGCTGAGGTGAATACCAAATTGACGATGGCTTTTGTGAAAATTGGTCGTTTGAATGTACGTGCTAGAACTTACGATGATGCAATTGTTGCCTACAAAAAGGCATTGGCATTAGAGCCGGATAATGCTTTAGCGCATAAAGAATTGGGAGAAGCTTATTATTTGTCGAAAAAATACGATTTGGCTAAACCTGAGTTCAAACGCTATATCGAATTGAATAAAGATGATGCGGATGCGAAAACACGTTTTATTTCGTTCTTGTTCCAAAGTAAAGAATACGAACAAGTAGCTACAGAAGCTGCACAAATGTTGCAAGACGATCCAAACAACTATATCTTATTGAGAAGTTTGTCGTTCTCTAACTTCGAATTGAAACGTTACAAAGACGGATACGAATATGCTAAGCGTTTTTGGGCAAATTCTAGAGGTAAGAAAGTAAAACCTATCGACTATGTTTATTCTGCTCGTTTAGCTGCTTTAAATGGCGATACTGTTCAAGCTATCGACTACTTTAAAACTGCTTTGGAAACAGAAAAAGACAATCCGGAATTATCTGCTGAATATGCTAAAACACTTTGGCAGTCGAAACGTTATGCAGATGCTATTATGCAGTATAACGCTAAGATTGCTCAGTTTGGCGGTGGAGCATTGGATTACTACTACTTAGGTCGTTCTTATTTTTCTGCCGGAAATTATGTAGCTGCAGACTCTACTTTCGCTACGTTTGTTACCAAACAACCTACTTCGCCTGATGGTTATGTATGGAGAGCAAAATGCAACTCGCGCATCGACCCTGAAATGAAAGCTGGAAGTGCTTTCCCTTTCTATCAGAAGTTTATTGAGTTAGCACAAGCCGATGTAACAAAAAACAAGCGAAATCTTGTTGAAGCATATGGATACATGGGTGCTTACTATATGAACGCGAAAGACAACACACAAGCAAAACAAAACTTTGAGAAAGCTTTAGAATTGGATCCAAATGATGAGTTGGCTAAAGAATTGTTGAAAGGATTGAAATAAGCGAATCCTGACAATTATTAAACCGCTATTGAGCATAACTCAATAGCGGTTTTGTTTTATATTAGTTATGATTATCGGATATGGCAAAAGAAAAAATTAGGTTTTTAGGCGATACACTCGGATTAGCGCCATTCCCGTTACGCATTAAACAAGCGCTTGTAACCATTCGTGGTGAAGAAGATGTGCCTCCATCTCGATGGGGATTAAGCAGTTTAAAGCAGTTGTATCCCAAAGTAGCTTTAAAGCTTTGGCGAGGCACCTATTTTGTTCCAAACAAAGTAATTATCTCTAATTTGTTTAATCACACACCCACCTCGCACGAAAATGGATGGTCGGTACGAAAAACACAAACACTCGATTTTAGGGGCAGAGGATTAACGTACGATAGTCATAATGGAACCGACTTTGCGATTCCTGTTGGAACCACAGTATGCACTGCTGCAGCAGGTAAAGTGGTACATGTTATTTCAGAATTTAACCGTGGAGGCTTGAAAATTTTCATTGATCACGGAGACGGATTAATGACTTGCTATGCGCATTTAGCTAAAAGTTTGGTGCAGACTGGCGATATATTGCACCGAGGTCAAGCTATTGCTATTTCGGGTTATAGCGGAATAGACGGAGCGGTTACATTTCCCTTTGGAATACCGCA
Source organism: Chitinophagales bacterium (assembly GCA_044226285.1). Classification (GTDB taxonomy): domain Bacteria; phylum Bacteroidota; class Bacteroidia; order Chitinophagales; family LD1; genus CALAYL01. The sequence goes on from JBGAHI010000012.1 coordinate 49,814, forward strand.
TATCCATTTTAATGTTTGGCTTAATGGATTACCGGTTGATCCGTTCGCAGTTGAAGGGCAAACATCACTTTGGATGAATGGTGTTATGCCAAGCTTTGCAACAGATACTAATCCACATTTTGTTATTTCTGAGTACAATCAAAATCTTGTAATGGAGGCCATTGATGCTTGTAAAACGCCTTACGTAAAGGAGCGAATTTTAATGCTATCTTCCTTAGAAGAAAAGGCCGTGCAAATAATAATTGAAATGAATTATTATCCAACTCGTTTTAATAAACATATTTCAGTTTCCGCTACAACCTACTTGCGAAAACCTATGTTAGACTTGCCCTTTAGCGCAAGCGATTTTGATGGCGTTGTTTTTTTAGATGATTTACCACTTCGTAGGAATAAAAATAAATTAGTTTAGTTTTTAATTGAATTCAAATGAGCAAGCAACAACATACATTCCCCAATAAGTCTACTTCAGTTCATGAATTGCTGGATACGATAAAAAGCAAACGTACCAAAGATATCGATTGGCGAAAAGGCCGTGCCTTTTGTTTGATCTATCATCCTGGCGATGAACGTGAAGAAGGCATCAAGCAGATATTCGATCAATATTATGCTGATAATGCGCTGAATCCAACAGCTACACCCAGCATTGTAGAACTCGAAACAGAAACGGTGAGTATGTGTGCCGATTTGTTTCATGGCGATGAACAGGTGTGCGGTAATGTAACTACAGGAGGAACAGAAAGTATTTTATTGGCCGTAAAAACTGCACGCGATTGGGCGAAGCAACATCGTCCGCATATTACGCAACCACATGTAGTGATTCCTGAATCGGCTCACCCTGCTTTCATGAAGGCTTTTCATTATTTTAATATTGATTTTACGGTGACTAGAACAGGTAAAGATTTTAGTGCCGATATTGCTGCAACAGAAGCTGCTATTGCTTCAAACACCATATTACTTGTAGGTTCAGCCCCGGCATATCCCTATGGAGTAATGGATCCAATTGTTGACATTGCCGCTCTTGCGAAACGAAAGAATTTACTTTGTCATGTCGATGCCTGTATAGGTGGTTTTATCTTGCCGTTTATAAAAGAATCCGGATACGCAATTCCTCCATTCGATTTTGAAGTGGATGGAGTTACTTCGCTATCGGCTGATGTACACAAATACGGCTACGCACCTAAAGGAGCATCGGTAGTGTTGTACAAAAATCACGAATTGAGACGCTTTCAATTTTCGTTATATACTAAATGGGCCGGGGGTATTTATGGTTCGCCTACTATGACAGGCACACGCGCAGGAAGCAATATCGCTGCGGCATGGGGGGCTTTGCGTTCGATAGGTAGAGAAGGCTATTTAGAAATGGCTAAAGCTACCATGGATACAACAGAGCGCATCAAAAAAGCCATTCGTGGCATCGATGAATTAGAGATTATGGGTGAAACCAACATGTGTATTGTTGCCTTTAAATCTTCAAAAATTGATGTGTTTATGTTGGCCGATGTATTGAATAAAAAAGGTTGGCATTTCGAACGACAGCAGTTGCCACCTACATTGCATTTTACCATTAATTACATTCATAAAGATGTGGTGGAAGAATTTGTTGCCGACTTACAAGCTTCTGTAGCTGAAGTGCGCGAAAAGCGTTTGCAGCAAATGGGGAATAAACTGCAAAGCTCAATAGTAAAGGGATTGAGCTCATTGCTTCCTGAAGGAACCATCGCCAAATTGCAACAAAATTCCAAACCAGATTTAGATAATGAAAACAAAGCAGCTATGTATGGGATGATGGGGGCTTTAGCCGGTACGGGTGATTTAGATAAAATCGTACTTGATTTCCTAGATAATATCTACACGGCAAAATCCTAATAGGGCATGTTGGAGGCTATAGGACAAGGAATACTTACAGGGTTAGTGTTAGCAACATTCATTGGTCCGATTTTTTTTGCAGTTGTAGATTTAGGACTTAAGGGAAACCTCAAAGGCGCGGCCTACATTGCCTTTGGTACTTTCATCAGCGATATACTTACTGTACTCTTCATATACTTCGTTGCCAAAAATGTGCATCACGATTCGCCTGTTCTGCAAGGGATGTATATCGTAGGTGGACTGATTTTAGTGGTTTTGGGCTTGCAGAGTGTATTGAAATCTAAAATTACTGAAAGTCATATGGAGATGAATCAAGACAAGCCTTGGACCTTTTTCACAAAAGGGTTTCTCATCAATAGCTTGAACCCTAATGTGTTTTTCTTTTGGTTTGGTGCAGTGATGGTAGCCGTAAATACTTACCATAATCAGGCGTCCTTTATTCTTCTTCACTTCTTTTGTGCTTTGCTGGTGGTGTTTAGCACCGACTTCTTAAAGGGCTATGCAGCCTCTTTGCTTCGTCATCATATTCAAGGGAATATACTCTTGTACCTCAGTAAGTTATCGGGTTTAATTTTGGTTTATTTCGGTTTGAAATTGATGTTTTTTCATTGATGTTTTCGCTTCAGTTTTAACAGAAACGTTAAATGTTTAATGTTATAAAACATTGTGCAATGCGCATTGTTACTACATTATTCAATATCTTTGTAATTCAAAATTAAATCAAAATGAAAAACATAAAATCAATTTTATTGGCGTTGTTGCTTATCGTATCTATAGGCGCAATTGCACAAAGCAACATGGAAGATGTTGTGTATTTAAAGAACGGAAGTTCGTATCGCGGATTAATTACTGAACAAATTTTAGGAGAAAGCATTAAGATTCAAATTGCCGGAGGAAGTGTGATTGTTTTTCCTGTAACAGATGTGTACAAAATCACTAAAGAGCCTACAAAAGTCGAAAAGGCAGAACCTAATGCGTGCCCGTATCATGGACAGGAAATGGGTTATGGTTATCATCACTGCATGGGCGATACCTCTCGTAAGCCTGCATACATGCGAAATCATCGATTTTTCGGAACAATAGATTTTCGTCCGGGAATCAATAACATTGGATTGCGTTTAGTACGCGGAGTGAAAATTAATCACTTTGTTTCGTTGGGCATTGGTTTGGGTGTTGATGGCGTATATTTCGGTAAAGGGATTTCTTGGGGAAAAGGTGTTTACGACAATAAGAATGTAAACAACGGCTTGTACATCCCGCTATATTTATCAGTTTCAGGCGATATGTTGAAAGCCCGTGCAACACCATTCTATTATGTTGAAGCGGGTTATGCATTTCATCCGGCAAATCCATTTGTTGCAAAAAATCCAACCGACAAAAGTTGGGGTGGTCCAACCGGTGCAATAGGTTTAGGATTTAAAATGTACAGTAGAGGTCGTTCAAGTATGGGCGTTAGTATTGGTGGAAACTACCGTTCCGACATTTACCGAAAGGTAACTAACGGATTTGATGCTTTGGGTAATCCAATTAGTATAACGTCTAATGGCATTGCAGGCAAATTCTTTGGTACTTTGGGATTGTCGATAGGATTCTAACATCAACTTCATTTATATTAAAATGGTCAGGCTAAATGTCTGACCATTTTTTTTTAAATACAGAAAACAATATTAATGATGAACATCATCTTCTATTCTAATAGATAGGCTAACTTAGCATCTCAAAATATTACTATGCAACATGTATCGGCTGAAGAAGCTGTTGGATTGATAAAGAATAATGAACGTGTATTTATTCATGGAGGTTGTGCTACACCGGAACGATTAGTGAATGCACTCACCAATAGAAATGAGGAGTTAAGCGGTGTTGAGATTACCCACATGCATACCGAAGGCGAAGCGTCCTATGCTCGTCCTGAATTTGCTGCTGCTTTTCATGTAAACGCTTTTTTTATTGCGAAGAATATTCGTCCGTATGTGAATGAACAACATGTGCAGTATATTCCCATGTTCTTGAGTGAGATTCCGATGTTTATTCGCAGTGGTAAATTCCCGATAGATACGGCACTAATACAAGTTAGTCCGCCTGATCAGCATGGCTATTGTTCATTAGGCGTATCGGTTGACATTACCCGTTCGGCTTGTGATATGGCATCGAAGATAATTGCACTCGTTAATCCCAGAATGCCCAGAACCATTGGCGATAGTATGATTCACCAATCACGAATTACTGCAGCGGTTTATGCTGAAGATTCTATTTTTGAATCTGCTCCAACTACTACAAGCGATATTGAAATGCAAATCGGAAAGCACATAGCCGAGTTAGTGGAAGATGAAGCTACTTTGCAAATGGGCATTGGTGGTATTCCAAATGCAGCGCTTCAATTTTTAGGGAATCATAAAAATTTAGGTGTACATACCGAAATGTTTAGCGATGGAGTATTACCGCTGATTGAGAAAGGTATTATAAACGGACAAGCCAAGAAAATTCATCGTGGTAAAATTGTTTCTTCGTTTGCCATGGGTTCGCGAAAATTATATGATTTCATGGATGATAACCCGGAAGTATTGATGTTGGACGTGGGACATGTGAATGATACTACTGTGATTCGTAAGAACAAGAAAGTAACGGCCATTAATAGTGCTCTTGAAGTGGATTTAACCGGACAAGTGTGTGCCGATTCTATTGGAACTGATATCTTCAGTGGAGTAGGAGGGCAGATGGATTTTATCCGTGGAGCATCGTTGAGTGAAGGCGGTAAGCCTATAATTGCTTTACCCTCAACAACCAAAAGCGGAATATCGAAATTAGTTCCAACATTGAAAGTTGGTGCAGGTGTAGTGACTACGCGTGCCCACGTGCATTATGTAGTAACGGAATATGGTATAGCCGATCTCTATGGAAAGAATATTGCACAGCGCGCAAAAACGCTTATTCAAATTGCGCATCCCAATCACCGAGAAGAATTGGAACGTCAGTCGTACGATTTGTATGGAAAGTGCTGGTGATTAGGTATTATTGTACAACAGCACTTTATGAAACATTTCCTTTTACTGTTTTTTACTTTTTGCACATTGCATTGCTATTGCCAGTTGAGCATTCTAGCTATTGATACAACATTGGTTCTAGTTAATGGCGGGACATTCTCTATGGGAAGTAATAATGGTAAAGCGGATGAGCGACCTGTTCATCCCGTAACATTAAATGATTTCTACATTGGGAAGTACGAAGTTACACAACAAGTGTGGCGTGCTGTGATGGGCAGTGATACATTGAGTTCCAGCGATTGCCCTAGTTGTCCGGTTTACGATGTTAAACCCAGCAATATCGATGTGTTTATTACAACGCTTAATCAACTAACAGGAAAGCACTATCGTTTGCCAACGGAAGCAGAATGGGAATATGCAGCCATTGGCGGTAAAGCATCGAAAGGATTTAAATATTGTGGGGCCAATAGTTTAGATGACATAGCTTGGTATGCCCCCAACAGCGGAATGATAACGCACCCGGTGGGATTGAAGCAACCGAACGAGTTAGGCTTATACGATATGAGCGGGAACGTTTGGGAGATGTGTGTGGATTGGTACAAGCGAAATTATTACGAAAAGAGCCCATCCAACAATCCGTGCCAAATGAAGAAAACGATGTTTCGATTGGTTCGAGGTGGTTCATGGAGAAGTGAAGAGCAGCGTTGTCAGAGTCGTGCTCGAAATATTGATGTACACGATCATCATATCAGTAATAGTGGGTTTAGATTGGTGTTGGAAATAAAATAATGCATATGCTTAAACAGTTTTTGGTAATTATTTTTCTGTTGTTTGTACTGTTGGGGAATGCGCAAACATTGACGTGGGTTGATTCCATGGATAATTATGCGCGGGAAGCTTATTTGCCTGCAAAGAAATATCAATGGACGTGGCAAAATGCAGCATTGCTGAAAGTGATGGTCAACGAATATCAAACTGTACCGCATGAACGAAAGTCCATATATTTTGATTACATCAAACGTGCAATGGATAAAAATAAAGGAGTAGCCAATGGAAGGAAACCAAACAATGTAGCGTCAGGTTTAGGGATGGCCTTTTTGTATCGGATAACCAAAGATGAAAAGTATAAGAAAATATGCGATAAAATTTTCAACGATTACATGAAAACGCCTCGAACAAAAGAAGGCGCAGTATCTCACATTCCTTTGTTTACAGAGCTTTGGGATGATACCGTATTTATGATAGGAGAGTTTTTGTTGGAAATGTATCGCGCCACTGGCGATGAAAAATATATCGATGAGTTAGCAAAACAGATGGCGTTGCATCGCGATAAGTTGCAAGTAAACGAATGGGGCTTATGGGTACATGGATGGGATCAAAGCGATTGGGGGCATTGCATGTTTTGTAGTCAGATCCATTGGTCGGATAAACAAACGCACAGAAGTCCCGAAATTTGGGGAAGAGGCAACGGTTGGATTTTTGTTACACTTTCAGATGCTCTATCTGTTATACCTTCTTCGAATGTGCACTACAATGTGTTTTCGGGCTATTTGAAAGAAATGGTAGTTCATCTTCCCGAGTTACAAGACAAACAATCCGGACATTGGTATCAACTACCCGTAAGAAAAGGAGAAGCCGGTAATTACATTGAAAGCTCTTGTACGGCAATGTTTGCATACGGAATACAGCATGCATTAGATTTAGGTTTAGTGAATGGAAATAGTTATAACGAAGCGGTAAAATTTGCTTATAGAGGATTACGCGAGTATAGTATTGCAACTGTACATGATGGATATCTCACTTCAAAAAACGTTTGTAAAGCTACTTGTATCGGCAATAAATCGTATTACTTTAAGCGCGGAACACAAAAGGGTAAAGCCTACGGGTTGGCTAGTTTTATTCAATTTGGGCGGTTGTTTGAGCGTACGAAACAATAAAAAGCTTATTGTAATTCATTCAGTTTTTCAAGAATCCAACTTTTATCGGCTATGTTGCCCGTGTTTTGAATGTCTGTTTTTAATCGCAAAAATGCAGCTTTATCCTTTACATCAATTCTAAACAGTTTCATGGTAAAGCGAGCAAAATTTTCGTAGTTAGTTTTGTTCTGTTCTGAAATAAGTTTCTTCCTACGTAAGAGAATTCGAAAGCTCTCTTTCAAAGATAAAAGTGGTTGATATTCTCCTAGCTCATAATATGTTTTCATGAGCGTTGTTTTCGAATCGAGTAGATAGAATATGTCGCTATACTCTACATTCTGTAGTAACTGTAGCACTTTGTCGTATTGCTGTGTAGCAAAGTAATATCTAGCGCGATTGAAAGTGTATGCATTTATGCGTTCTGCTTTTGGTAATGCCACTTTATATTCCTCGATAAATTTTTCTGTCCAAGGATAAGCCTTATTCCGCAATGCAATAGTGGTGATGTTTTTATAATCCCAAGGCGATAATTCTCCTTGTGGAAGCAGTATCTTTTTTTGTAGGGCCTGCTGATACAATTCAAAAATTTCACGTTGATAATGGGTGTGCCCACTGTTAATTCTGTTGATGCAATAGTTAATCGCAAAGGCAAATAAATCGCGCTCAGTATCCATTTTGAAATGCGATGTATTCTCAAAAATAATGTCTTTCAATTGTTGAAAGTGGATTTCCGTGTTCGGCTCAATCAATGACAACACAATCAAATAATAAGCCTTTAGCAATGGTTCTTTTTCGAGTGGTTGATGGGCGCAATAATTCAAAATTTCATTTAACAAGGCTACTTCTCCCTTTAGCGAAAGGAATGCTTGGTAATGGAGCATCGCAGCACAGAATCGAAGTTTTGTGATGAGGTAATAGGTGTCAAGTGCTGCAAGTGTTTCCAACAAGTTTTTGTTGGGACTTCGTTCTTGACGCGCTTCCAAATAATCGTGGTGTAAAACTTCAATGCGAAACGTATTCAAATAAAATTCACCGGAACGATTAGGCGTTTTGTCTTGAAGTTGTTTAACATACTGGAACATATCCGGGAAAAACTTACCCAAATGCCTTTCGTTCATAGATTCCAGAATGTCGGCATATTCTCGAACTGGGTCGGCATAATATTTTTCTAATGCAAGAAATCCTTCAATTCGCCTCGAAAAATTGGTGAATAACCGAGCAAAATCAAGGTTGCTAAGTTGCTTTTTAGGGAATAGTTTCTTTTGGATAATTGTTCGATTAAGTTCGTTACTTCTTCTTTCCTCTAAATAGGGTAGAAGTAAGTCGTAGAGCGCAATGTAGGTTTTATTTTCATTGTGCAGAGGCGAGCATAGATACTTATGGAAGCGCTTTCGCTCGTAAGTGTTGAGTGATTGCAGTAGCTTAAAAAACTTTACATTCTCCATTTATGTCAAAAAATATGCTATGGATAAATATAGTTTTATTTGTGTCAAAAATGCCTTATTGTAATGTTATTTTGTTTAGTCGATTTATAAATGTTATGGATAAAGCTGTAATAATGTACTTTTTTTGTACGCTTTTTACTCGCTCTTTTGTATCGTGATTAAAAAATCATGAAAACAATTACTAATCTTAAAAATACAATTATGAAAAAACTACTACTGCTCTTCGTCTTGTTTACCGGTATTAGTGCAACAAGAGCGCAATATGTGGTAATCCCCGATCCAGCCTTTGTTACTTGGCTACAAAATAATGGATATTCAGCATGTTTGCAAGGCAATCAATTAGATACAACTTGCTCGTTGGTATTGAATACTACAACCTTAACCATTGGTAATCAAAAAATATACAATCTCTCGGGTATTCAATATTTCAAGAATCTAACCATTCTCGATGCACAACACGATTCGATTGGAATCATTCCTGCACTTCCGCCAGTGTTAGAGAATTTAGATGTTGAATGGAATAATCTTTCATCGTTACCTCCACTACCTCCAACTTTAATCAGTCTAATTTGTGGAACTAATCCGTTTGTTACTTTGCCTGTGTTACCTGCTTCTTTGAAGCGCCTTTGGTGCCGTGGTAGTTTCTTGAGTACTATGCCCGCATTGCCTGATTCTATTGGAGATGTGGATGTAGCCAATGGACAGTTAAATGAAATTCCTTATTTGCCACCTGCATTGGTTTATTTTGATTGCTCGTACAATCAAATAACGAGTATTGCCGATTTTCCGGATTCAATTTATTCGTTTACTTGTGCCAATAATCCTAATTTAAAATGTTTACCGCAGTTAAAGAAAGTTGCATTTTTAGATTTCAGTAGCACCGGAATTACATGCTTATCGAACTATCCAACAAATGCTAATGTATCAAGTACACCTTCATTAGCCGGTTATCCGTTGTGCACGGCCGGAAATCCCAATGGCTGTCTAGTTTTCACTCCGGGTACTGTTTGGCCGGGTGATGCTGATCATGATGGACTAGCCAATAACGCAGACTTGCTACCCATAGGAATTGCTTATGGAAATACTGGTCCTATTCGTGCAGGGGCATCTATAGTTTGGCAAGGACAAGCTGCAACCGATTGGACGGATACAATTGCAAACGGTGCAAATCAAAAGCATGTTGATTGCAATGGTGATGGAGTAATTAATGCCAATGATACTACAGCGATTTTGTTGAACTTCGGATTAACACATGCAAAAACCGATGATGTTCCTGAACCTTGGCGTGCAGGAGCTCCTGAGTTGAGTTTGCAGTTTTCGAAAGATACTTTGGTGGAAGGAGATACGCTAATTGTAAGTCTAATTCTAGGTGATGCTGCAACACCTGTTTCAAATATTTATGGTTTGGCATTCAGTTATAATTACGACCCAAAGGTTGTAGATTCCAATACTGTTGTTTTTCGATATACTAATTCTTGGTTTGGAACGAACAGTAATAAAATCAGCATTCACAAAGACTTCAAAAAAGCAGGTGTAATACGCACTGCTGTAACCGGAATCGATCATGTGAATCGAAGCGGGAATGGGAAAATTGCAGAGTTTATTGCAACAATAACTACCGGTAATATCAATGGGAAAAATCTTAGCTATTATAGAAACGTTTCATTTATATCCGGTATCACAGCAGTGGATAAAAATGGAAAATCGTTGCCGGTGAATGGTGGAATGGATTCTTCGGAAGTTGCATTTACACCTACAGGAGTAAACAACATAACTGCTTTTGCTGAAGTAAAAGTCTATCCTAATCCTGCATCATCATTCGTTCAAATTCAAGCTTCAAAAGAAGCAATCGGTTTACCTTATGCATTAACTGATTTAACCGGACGAGAACTTTTAAATGGAAAAATTACAAATGAAATTTCGCACATATCCATTGCTGATGTTGCCCGTGGAATATACATGCTACATGTTGGTGACGCTGTGAAATACACCGTGAAATTGGTGAAAGAATAATTTTTTTGCTTACATTTTATTTAGCGGTTACATTGAAAAGTGTAACCGCTTTTTATTTTATAAAAATTATTCTAAAAAAACATGTGCTCTGAAATGCTTGCAGATAAAGGGTTGTGTGACTTTGTGAAAAATATATTTTTAAAATAATTTGGAAATGCAATTTAATGCTTCATATATTTGCAACGCGATTTTAAAAAAAGCAAACAAGATGAAGACAATAAAACATACAAATCAAAACAATGCATTCGGGCAAAGAACGAATCTGTTTGATGGCATGTATAGGGCTGTTCGTAAAGGTTTGAAGAAGACTATGTAGTTTTTTTCTTTAATCAAACGAGAGCCCGAAACAAAAAAATGTTTCGGGTTTTTTATTGCAATAAAAATGGAATTAAGAAAATAGAATTGAAAATTAAGTGATGAAAAAGTTTTGGCATAAATCGATAGTGGGTTCTAAAAAGCAATGTCTGCAGATGTTTCCGAGCAATCGCGAAAATGTAAATGGCAATTTTGATTATAGCTATCAAAAATATAAAGTCTGGAATTTGTGTGTCTGAAGGAATATACTTCAGCGCGAAAAGCCCGACTTGTTTGAACGAGTCGGGCTTTTTTATTTCTCGTAAAGAAAGTAAACAAGAAAATATATGGGAGTTGAACAATGGCTAGTTCACTCGGTTTGGGACCGAGAAGGTATAGGTTCGAATCCTGTCTCTCATACAAAACAAAAAGTAAAAATGAAAACAATGAATACTAAACAACAAGACGATTCGCAACAAATATTGGCGGGTCGCCTAACCGGTAGGGCATCAGACTTTGACTCTGATTTGTGTTGGTTCGAATCCAACTCCGCCAACTAAAATAGAATGGCCCGTATCCCAACGGAAGAGGAGATAAGCTTAGAACTTATTCATGTGAGCGTTCGAATCGCTCCGGGTCAACTAAAATAATGTTTCGTAGCTCAGTGGTAGAGCACCTCACTTTTAATGAGGGTTGCGTTGGTTCGAATCCAACCGGGACAATTTGGGAGAGTAGCTCAGTGGCAGAGCGTGTGCCTGTTAAGCACAATGTCGAATGTTCGATCCATTCTTCTCCCGCAAAAAAGGACAGGTAGCTCCAATGGTAGAGCAGTGGTTTGAAGCACCACGCGTAATGGTTCGATTCCATTGCTGTCCACAAAATGGTGAAGCTAGTGTAATGGCAACATACGGCATTGTGAATGCTGAGACACGAGTTCAATTCTCGTCTTCACCCAAGAGCGTGCGCCAGCGATGGAGAGCTGGGATGGTCTGTAAAACCATTGCATTGCTTAATAGGTTCGAATCCTATTACGCTCACTAAAAATTAAAAACAAAAACAATGGCAAAGTTAAAATTAAAAGGAAAAGAACTACGCGCTATCGGATATCCCGAAAGCCCTGTTATCAGCCTTGCTATGACTACCATGGAGAAAAACTTTAAGCATACTTCGCATGAAGATGCACTCGATATACTAAAAGCAATTTTGGTGAATCCTACTGCATTTTTTGAAGATGAACTTCTGGAACCCATAGCGAAAAGCTTATTGGAAGAAAAAAGAAAAAGCGAGTTGCGTGAAAAATATGCAACACTCTCGGATGTAGATTTGAAAGCATACTTAAACAGTTTAACCGGTACGTTATTCGAATTAAATCCCAAAGGAATTGCGTTTAATACCTATGGTATGGAACACATTGAGGGAGGAGCATTGAATCAAATGCATATTGCCGCAAAACTTCCAATTGCTGTAGCAGGTGCATTGATGCCCGATGCACACCAAGGGTATGGTTTGCCGATTGGTGGAGTGTTAGCCACCGATAATGCTGTGATTCCGTATGGAGTTGGTGTTGACATCGGATGTAGAATGTGTTTGAGTGTCTTTAATGTTGACGCAGGAGAGTTAAAAAACAGAGATAAATTCTTCGAGCGCGAATTAAGCGAACACACTTTGTTTGGAGGAGGACGAGAATTCAAACAAATGGCATCTCATGAAGTGCTCGACCATAAAGTGTTTGACGAAATTCCATTTGTGAAAGGACTACAAGCAAAGGCCGCTCGACAATTAGGATCATCGGGTTCCGGAAATCACTTTGTAGAGTGGGGTGTGGTGGAAATCGCTTCTACGCAAAATGCATTGAATATTCCTCCGGGAAAATATGTGGCTTTGTTGTCGCATTCAGGCTCTCGTGGAATGGGTGCTTCCATAGCCGGACACTATACACGAATAGCCATGGAGAAAACAAAACTACCGGGTGAAGCGAAACACTTAGCATGGTTGGATTTGAATTCGCAAGAAGGGATGGAGTATTGGTTAGCCATGAATCTGGCCGGTGATTATGCTTCGGCTTGTCATCAGATCATTCACAAAAAATTAGCTAAAGCACTTGGTGAAAAACCAATTGCTCGGGTAGAGAACCATCACAATTTTGCGTGGAAAGAAATGTGGAATGGGCGCGAAGTGATTGTTCACCGAAAAGGTGCAACACCGGCAGGAAAAGGAGTTTTGGGGATTATCCCGGGCTCTATGACTGCCCCAGGATTCATCGTTGAAGGCTTAGGTGTTGAAGGTGCTGTGAACTCTGCATCGCACGGAGCGGGTCGGAAAATGAGTCGTTCGAAAGCTATGCAAAGCATCACGCATGAAGCCATGAAAAGCGAATTGAAAACACATGGTGTGAAATTGATTGGTGGAGGTTTAGATGAAGCACCTCATGCTTACAAAGATATTCATACGGTAATGAATGCACAAACAGAGTTAGTCAATATCGTTGGTGTATTTCACCCAAAAATTGTAAAGATGGACGGGTAATTATTTAACGCTACAATTCAAAAAGGATGTAGCAAAAATTGAAGTAAAATGAAAACAAATATAACAAATCAAAATGCAGGCCCAATGCCTCAAGTACCTCCAAAACCAAATGGTGTAAGTGGTGAGGAAAACGAACATTGGGTCATCATCAAATTTAAACCGGTAACGGTAAACTTTTCCTCCGTGAGGAGGATGGTAATCGAAATGACAGATGTGGTTTCTGTATAGCCACCGGGTATCGTCAACATATTGATGGATATACCGTCATATAGATTTACCGACTTGTGTGTCATGGGTTCGAGTCCCATCTGTTTGAGAAACAGTAGCTAAGTGGGTATAGCAACAAGCGCAGACTCAACATCTGCCCTAAAGAAGTTGGTCGCTTCTTTAAAAACGACTATGCAAACAGAAAATAGCAACACATGCCCGTAGATGGGCCAATGCCCCTAAGGCTCATCTACAGTTGGTGTGAAGCTAGCAGTCGAATGGATACCGCAGCTTTTCTGGAATGAATCTACTGGAGTGTTTAATACTCTAATGGAAATCGATTTTAGAAAGATTACTTAAGTTCTACTCCGCTAAACACTGATGGTGGGTGTTGTCTATTTTCTTATTTCTAAATAAGTAAAAAAAAGAAAAATGTTTTTCAGAAGAATTGATGCCTACAATGTAGGCTTGGTATTTAAAAATGGTGCATTGGTAAATGTCTTGGATGCAGGATTTAATTTCGTTGCGCTTAACGAGTATGTAATGGAGTATGATTTAACCAAGTCATTTCTTGCACCTATGGATTTGTCTATCTTATTGAAGAATGAGAATTTGGCCAACCGATTGATTGTAGTAGACGTGAGTGATAAGGAGTTAGTGTTGCAATTCGAAAACAACTTGTTCAAGCGTGTATTAACTGCAGGCCGATATGCCTTCTGGAAAGGTGTCGTAGATTATTCTTTCACTGTTGTTGATGTAAGTAAAGTTGAAATGATTGATGCTATTGATATAGCTGTGATGATGAAGCCAGAGGTGCTTATCTATGTGAGAGCATATGTTGTTGGTGCAAATGAAAAGGGTTTGCTTTTCATCGACAATAAGTTTGTGAAAGTATTGTCTGCCGGAAATTACTACTTCTGGAAAAACGCAACACCAATTAGTGTAGAGCGAGTGGATATGCGTCAAATGCAAGTGGAAATTGCCGGACAAGAAATATTGACTAAAGACAAAGCTGCTCTAAGAGTTAATTTCAATGCACAATATGTAGTAAAGGATTTGGTGAAGGCTGTTGTTGAAACCAAAGACTACGAGAAACAACTATATACTATTTTACAATTGGCATTAAGAGAATACATTGGTGCTTATACTTTAGATGAATTGTTGGAAAACAAAGAGCAAGTAGCTCCATTTGTGATGGCTGCAGTAGTAGATAAATTGAACGCCATTGGTGTTGAGTTAAATAACTGCGGTATCAAAGATGTTATCTTGCCTGGCGACATGAAAGATATTCTTAATCAAGTATTGGTAGCCGAAAAGAAAGCACAAGCCAATACTATCATGCGAAGAGAGGAAACTGCCTCTACCAGAAGCTTGCTAAACACTGCGAAGTTGATGGAAGATAATGAGATGCTTTTCAAATTGAAAGAGATGGAATATGTGGAAAGAATTGCAGAGAAGATCAACAGTATTTCTGTAACCGGCAATAATCAAGTAATTGATCAATTAAAGCAAATCTTCACTCCAACCAAAAAGTGATAGAAAGGCCCTGCTTAGGCGGGGTCTCTTTATATATAGTAGTTTCCAATACTTTTTTTCGTTCATTTTATGGATATTATTATTTTAGATGATGCAACAGGCTATGAAAGCAACTTATACACCCGGTCTACATATTATATGCGATATCCAGTCACACGATAGTTCCAGTATGGAAAATGCAGAAGCTTTTCGTGTTTGGGTAGTTGCTCAAATTGAAAAGCATCAACTTTGCTCATTAGGGGAGGTGGTTCACCAATTTCCTGCATCAGGATTTACAGCAGTAGTTTGTTTAACAGATTCGCATATATCGGTGCATACTTGGCCCGAATATGGACGAGTGACTTTTGATGTTTTTCTTTCGAATTACAATGGCGTAAATGATGCTAAAACTCGAAATATTGCCGATGATTTGTGCCAATTTTTCAAGGCTGAAAGTGAACAAAGAACTGAACTTAAACGATAAAGATGTATTACGGGAAAGGACAACAACTTTATTGCGAAACCTGTGAAGCTAAAATGGAAATCAAGTCGGATTTTTCAGCATTAAAGGTTTGTGTTAATTGTGGCCAAATCAAATATAAATACAGTTTGGCTTCTCCTCGAAAAGTTCTTCCTATTGCCGAAAGTATGAATGTACTTTGTATTGGAGTAATTGGATTTATTGAGTTGAAGAAATTCGAAATTATCGGGCGCTATCAAATTCAATCCTCATGGGGATGTTATAATTTATGGTGTATTCATTTTGCAGATGGTGATATACTGGAGTGGTTAGTAGAAAGTGCAGGTGAATATTATTACTGTCAACAAAATCGCGATAAAAACTTAGCGTTCAACAATAAGCTTTGGGATTTTCCGGTAAATACAATTGTTAATATCGAAGGAATGGAGGCCGCCACCATGATTTTAAGAACCATGATTAAAGATCAGGATATTGAGGGCGAGTTGCCTGAAATGCCGGATTCTTTTGAGTATGGATTGCTTTTTATTTTCGAAGATAACAACAAAAATGCGAGTGTATTGCTCAAAACACCGAAAAAGAAGGTGGTGTACTTGTTGGGTCGAAAGTTAAGTTGGGATTATTTTAAGTTTGAAAAGTATAGAAAATTGCAACCTTTTGTCGGCTAAAGAAAACATACCAAGCGCATATAAAGTTTATCCTTGTTCAAAGTGCAAGGGTGAAATGCATTCTTATTTGTATGCACAGGCCAAGTTTATGGTGTGTGAATGTGGTGCTGCTTATACGTTGGATAGAGGGGATCTTCAATACGAGAAAAAATATAAGGAGGTCGATTATAAACCGATTGTTGCGATTGGTTCTATTGTAGAACACAAGGGAATTAAATATCGCTTTACCGGATTTGCCGTAAAGAAAGATGCGAAATACAACTTCTATTGGGCCGAGTATACTTTGTTTAATCCAATCGTAGGTTATCGATTTTTTTCTGAATATGAAGGACATTGGATGTTTCTCGCTCCTACAGCGAAAAATTTTGAATTGCAAGATCAATATCAAATTGAGATTAAAGACGATGGATTGCCTTTTCGGTTATATTCAAAATATATCGCAAAACCGATTGTACTTGCCGGGGAATTTCATTATGATGTATCTGAAGAGTCCTCAATGGAGGTACACGAGTTTATTAATGCACCTGAAATTATTATTCGCGAAGTAGCCAAACAATCCGTTCAATGGTTGAAGGGATATTATGTAGAACCGGGCGATGTAATGGCTATTTTCAATGCTGATGAAGTTCCTCTTCGAAACGGAATTGGTGTAATTCAACCGCAAACTTTTGCCATGGATTTCGACACCGTGCTTAAGATTAGTGGCCTCAGTTTGATTCTATTCATCTGTATTCAATGTGTTTTCAATTTAAACGCTACAAATCAACGTGTATTAACCTTTGATGCCGTTGTAGAAGATAGTACCAATGCAAAAGCATTTGTTTCTCCATCTTTCGAACTTAAAAACGGGCCTAAGAATTTGAGCTATCGGTTAAACTCAGATGTCTATAATCAATGGTTTGAAACGGATGTTACTTTAGTAAATGAGAAAACCGGAGAAGATATAGACTTTGAATATGGAGTAGAGTATTATCACGGTTATACTGATGGCGAAACATGGTCGGAGGGAAATACAAATGGCGATAAATTAATAGAGGCTGTACCAAGCGGGAAATATCATTTATTAGTAACGCCTATTAAAGATCCTACGGCTTCTATTATTCGTTACAACATCAGTT
Source organism: Chitinophagales bacterium (assembly GCA_044226285.1). Classification (GTDB taxonomy): domain Bacteria; phylum Bacteroidota; class Bacteroidia; order Chitinophagales; family LD1; genus CALAYL01. The sequence continues at coordinate 66,844 of JBGAHI010000012.1, forward strand.
TGTTTTCGGATGTGCCTACTTGGTGGAATCTGATTAAATCAATGTTGTTATTGGCCGTTATTCCATTAATCCAATATTTCAGAGGTAGAAATTTTGAAGAGAAGCGATGGATGGATAGCGATTATTCCCCTTTTGATATTGAAAATGATGAATGATGAAATGGAATAAATACACAATAGTATACTTAGTCCTCATACTTTTATATGGGGTGTACTTTACGTTTAATACCTATAACGGTAAGTCGTTATTTAGTTTTGGCACTACAACTAGCTGGTCGCAAAGTCAAAACGCATACGGTTCAGGATTTCAACATAAATAAAATATATCATGGAAAACATTATCAATATTACCAATCTAACCAACTCGGTGCTATTCTCATTTGTTGGGATTACCATTTTGGTAGTTTCCTTTCTTTTAATTGAATGGGTAACACCACAAAACATTTACAAAGAAGTAGTGGAGAATAAGAATGTGGCTGTGGCTATTGTTGCAGGAGCTTTCATACTTGCCATTGCATTTATTGTAGGCGCAGCAATTCACGGTTAAGCGATGCAGTTTCTGCTCCTTTTTTCTGTTTTTGTTATTGCCACTTGCGGACTTATTTATGAATTAGTTGCGGGTGCTTTAGCAAGTTATTTATTGGGCGATTCAGTCACTCAGTTTTCAATTATTATTGGCGTGTATCTATTCTCTATGGGAATAGGATCTTTTCTTTCAAAATACTTCGAGAAAAATATTTTGGGGTGGTTTATACAAATCGAAATACTTGTTGGATTTGTAGGCGGAATTTCATCTTCCATACTATTTGTATTGTTTGAACAAGTGGCTTCATTTCAATTTATACTCTATTTGCTAATTGCTATCACAGGTACATTAGTTGGATTGGAAATTCCATTAATGCTCAGAATTCTGAAAGATAAAATTGAGTTTAAAGATTTAGTATCGAAAGTATTTACCTTCGATTATATAGGCGCGCTGTTAGCTTCTGTTATTTTTCCTTTGATCTTAGTGCCTCACCTGGGTTTAATTCGCACTTCTTTTTTCTTCGGAATAATGAATGTTTTGGTGGCATTTGTTTTATGTATCAAATTGGAAAAAGAATTACATTGGGCAAAGTATCTGAAATCCCTTTCTCTGTTTGTGCTTGTATTCTTACTTGCGGGATTTGTTTTTTCGAATCGAATTCTATCATTTGCAGAAAGTTTAACCTTTGCTGATCATGTTATATACTCTAAGACTTCAGCCTATCAACGTATTGTGATAACAAGAGGGTCTCGCGATATACGATTGTATTTGAACGGAAATTTACAATTCAGTTCAGCTGATGAGTATCGTTATCATGAAGCCCTTATTCATCCTGTGATGAAAGGTCTTAGTCCTGCTAAAACTATCTTGGTACTAGGAGGAGGTGATGGAATGGCCGTTCGCGAGTTATTAAAATATCCATCTATAAATAGTATCACTTTGGTGGATCTAGACCAAGAGATGACAAAGATGTTTACCTCTAACAATTTGTTACTTCAACTCAATCAACATTCATTATTAAATCCAAAAGTGAAAGTAATCAACGAAGATGCATTTCAATGGTTGAAAAAATCGCAATCAACTTTCGATAGAGTTATCATCGACTTTCCTGATCCATCCAATTATTCATTAGGTAAGTTATACTCTACAGCATTTTACCAATTAGTGAAGCAAAATTTGAGTGACGATGGGAGAGTGGTAGTTCAATCTACATCACCTTTAGCGGCACCAAATGCGTATTGGTGTGTGGCGCATACTTTGGAAGCTGTGGGATTTAAGACCACTCCATATCATGCTTATGTACCTTCCTTTGGCGAATGGGGGTATGTGATGGCAGATTTCGGATATCAAGATTCAGCACAAGCAAATTATCCTGCCGGATTGCGTTTTGTATCACCCTCTGTAATGCAGCAAATGTTGAACTTCCCGCAAGATATGGCGGAACGAAAAACAGATGTCAACAAGCTCAATAATCAAGCTTTAGTGAATTATTTTGAGAAAGAATGGTCACGTTATGAGTAAATCCGGACTAACGCGAAAACAATTTGTAATGGGTGCGGTTTCAGCAGTAGGTGTGCTTGCAGGCGGAAAGCTCATACAAGTGTTACTACACAAAAATACTTCAACTATAAAAGGCAATATTCTTGGCGCAGCAGCAAAGGTTGGGCATCGATTGCGTTCGGGTGATTTTCCGGCTTCAACTTCTACAGAATACAAAAAGACAGTAATAGTTGGTGGAGGGGTAAGTGGTTTATCGGCAGCACGATGGTTAGAGCGCAACGGACATACATCCATCTGCCTATTAGAATTAGCTGATACGGTTGGCGGAAATGCAGTAGGTGGGAAAAATAAAATCAGTGCATATCCCTGGGGTGCACACTATTTGCCAGTTCCGGATATACGTAATAAAGAGCTGATGGCTTTTCTAGAAGAATGTGAAAGCATAACCGGATATGATGAAAAAGGACTTCCTATCTATAACGAATATCATCTGTGCAGCGATCCGGAAGAACGTGTTTTTTTTCAAGGTGTATGGCAAGATGGTTTAGTTCCTCATATAGGTGTTAGTGCAGAAGATAAAGCACAAATCAATTCTTTTTTTCAATTAATGGAAGGTTATCGTGCACTTCAAAACAAAGAAGGCAAAGATGCATTTACCTTACCGCTTCGTAATAGTTATTTCGATGATGAAGCTAAACGATTAGATAGTATCAGCTTTATGTCTTTTTTAAAAGAGCGAAAATATACTGCTGAAGTGCTGTTGCATTATTTGAATTATTGTTGCAAAGACGACTACGGCTCAACATTAGAGGATACTTCAGCTTGGGCAGGTATTCACTATTTTGCTTCCCGGAAAGGAAAGGGGGCTAATGCAGAATATGGTGATGTACTCACATGGCCGGAAGGGAATAATTTTCTTATTCAAAAAATGGATGCCCAACTAAAGGCTGAGCGTCAATTAAATCAGCTAGTATACAGTGTCACTATTGAAAACGAAAGGGTGCATCTACTTTGTTTTGATGCGCTTAAAGGTACAACCAAGACAATCATTGCCGACCAAGTAATTTTAGCAACGCCACAATATATCAATCAACGCATTTTATCGGCTAATCTTCGCAAGCCATTTAAAGGTGACGCTTTTCAATATAGCCCTTGGATGGTGGCGAATATTACATTACGCGAAATGCCTGCCGGAAGAGGTGTTCCATTGAGTTGGGATAATGTTATTTTCAATAGTGAATCATTAGGCTATGTTAATGCTTGCCATCAACATCTCAATGCCTATGAGAAGCAAAAAGTAATAACTTATTACCTGCCAATAACGGACGAATCGCCATCTGCAGCAAGGAAAAAAATATATGAAAGAACGCATCAAGATTGGGTGGGTATAATACTGAAGGATTTGAAACCTGTTCATAATAACATAGAACAAGCAATCGAGCAAATCGATATTTGGATATGGGGACACGGAATGATAATGCCACAAGTGGGTTTCATTTCAGGGGAAGAAAGACACGAAGCAGCACAGTCTATTGAAAACAAAATCTTTTTCGCACATACCGACTTAAGTGGAATATCCGTATTTGAGGAAGGTTTCTATCAGGGGATTTCAGCTGCAAAAAAACTTTTAAATTAAGCTGATGCAAACGAATTCAAAAGATCAACCGTGGATTTATTCGAAAGGCTTTGACGGGTTTTTTATTTTATTGCCCCCGTTTCTGGTGTTGGCAGTGTTGTTGTTGTTTCCTTCCTATTGGAAACCAATGACACAATTATCCCCGGCCTTATGGGTGTTGTTGATTCTTTTGGTAGATGTATCACATGTGTATTCAACATTATACCGTACCTACTTTGATCCCGAAATGATAACCAATCATAAGTCATTATTAACCAATGTTCCACTGATTGTATTATTCGCTTCAATCATCGTGTTTAGTATAAGTCCGCTTTGGTTCTGGCGGATAATGGCCTATATAGCCGTGTTTCATTTTATCCGCCAGCAATACGGATTAATGCGGATCTATTCGCGCAAGGATAATTTCCCTCATTTTTTTTCTATTATAGATACACTGGCTATTTACACTGCAACAATTTACCCCATTCTCAGTTGGCATCTTAGTGGTCCAAAAACATTTAGTTGGTTTGTGGCCGATGATTTTCTGTTTGCTCCAATTCATATTTCGGATACCGTTTTTTTTATATCGTATCTTTTGATATTGGGTATGTTTATAGTAAAGGAAAGCTATTCTGTTTATCGGTATGGTCGCTTCAATTTACCCAAGAATCTACTGTTATTTGGAACAGTCCTTTCTTGGTATTTTGGAATTGTTTTTTTTAACTCTGATATCGCATTTACTGCATTGAACGTTGTGTCGCACGGCATTCCATACATGGCCTTAATTTGGGTGCATGGTTACAAGAAGACTGCATCTTTATCAACTGTTAATCGTTCATTTTTACGAATCGTTTTTAGTAAGCAGGGGGTGTTCCTTTTTGTTTTAATTATTGCAGGGTTTGCATTTGTTGAAGAAGGAATTTGGGATGCTTTAGTTTGGAATGAACACAACATGATTTTCAAAGCATTTCATTTTTTACCTCAGGTAACCTCTCATGAGCTGTTATCGTTTATTGTGCCTTTGCTTTCTCTTCCTCAGATAACGCATTATGTTTTGGATGGATATATATGGAAACTGAGGGACGACAATTACAATTGGCGGGATAGTACACTAATTTGACTTATTTGTTAAGAGATCCCTAAATACAGTATGCGGTTGCATGATTTTATTAACAAATTGGATTTCTCTTTTTTTGTATTTGAATATGTTTTTAGTAATGGACTCCTCAATTGTCGAATCTGCTTTAGTTGTTGTGTTTTACGTTTTTTGGGAATGGCGTTGCGCTTGTTTTTTTTATGCTTATTTTAATTTTTCCTGGAACTTCAAGTTCATTTTATGAACATTTTCGCTTTGTAGTGGTTATTAAAATAGGTACTATTGTGCCACTGCACAAAATTGAGTTTTTCAACCAAATGCAGTTTTTAGATAACCAAATCATTTAATTATGACAAAAACTACTCAACGAATTAGTTTGTTACTTACCATTTTCTTTGCCTTTCTGGGGCAAATGGCGAATGCCCAAGTAGCAAATTATGTTTTTTCTCAATCTACGGGAACGTATACGCCAATTACTGGGGGAACAGTCTTGGGTGTTCCTAATAATGATGATACCAATTTCGGTACATTTCCTATTGGTTTTAATTTTACTTACAATGGTGTGGTTTACACACAATTTGGTGTCAATGCCAATGGTTTCATTACACTTGGAACAATTCCTACAAACTCATATGTTTCTTTGAGTGGAGGTACATCCAACAATGTTGTTTCTGCATTTAACTTTGATATGCAAGGAGATGCTACAACAGGTGATTTACAATATTCTGTTGTAGGTACTGCACCTAACAGAACATTAGTGGTACAATGGACGAACTATGATAATTATCAATCTGCTTTAAATGGAGATTCTTGGAGTTTTCAAATTCGTTTGTCAGAAACATCGAATCAAATTTCTGTAGTTTATGGAACAATGACTTCTGATGCCACATCCAATACTGCTCAAGTGGGTCTCCGTGGTAATTCATCGGCAGACTTTAACAACAGAACAACTACAACGGACTGGTCTGCAAGTACTGCCGGATTGACTAATGCGGCAACTATGACAGCGAGTACTACAGTTTTACCTACAAGCGGATTAACTTTTACTTGGTCTCCTCCGCCACCTCCAACTGCTCCGGCAACACTTACGTTTACAAGTGTTACTACTACAGGAATGGTATTAAACTGGGTAGATAGCTCAACCAATGAAACCGGTTTCCAAATCTACAGATCTTTGGATGGTATCTCTTATACATTTGTTGGAACTGTACTTTCAACCTCGAGTGCAAGTACTGGAACAGCATATACTTTTAATCAAGTTGGCTTAAGTTCAAATACATTATATTACTATCAGGTTTATTCTTATAATCCTACGTTATCTTCTCCTCTAAGTGGAAGTCAGGCTACATTACCTGGTACACTTTGCGGAACATCTAGCATTGGTCCAACGGGTACTTACCCAACCATAACAGCTGCAGTTGCTGCCGCTCAATCGAATGGAGTTGCTTGTCCTTTAATTTGGGAATTGCAAGCCGGCTATTTAAGCAGTGCTGAACCTGCTTTCCCTGTAATTATTCCGGCTTTAGGTTTATCGGCTACAAATACAATTGTATTGCGTCCTGAAGCAGGTGCAACAGGTCTTAGTATTACTTCTGGATCATTAACACAAACAATACGTTTTGATAACTGTAGTTATTTCACAATTGATGGTAGACCTGCCGGGCTAGGTACAACCTCTCAGTTAACGCTAGAGAATACTGCATTGTCGGGATCGGCTGCTTTGTTTTTTAATGATGCCTCTTACAATACACTTAAGTATTTAACCGTTAAAGGGGTGAATAATACATCTTCTTCAGGTGTAATTACTTTTGGCTCATCCTTAACAAATGGTTTAGGTGCTCTTGACAACGTAATTACAGATTGTAATATTTATGATGGGTTAACAACTCCGGCTAACCTGATATACTCTTTGAATTCAACTTCGGGTGGTGCATTTAATAGAACTACTGTTACAAATTGTAACTTGTATAACTTTTTTAATGCTACAGTTATAAGTTCTGCTATTCGTACCGATGCAGGTAACAGCGGTTGGACAATTACAAACAACAGCATATTCCAAACTTCAACACGTACGTATACAACGGCTAATATCCACGATGGTATTTTTATAAGTTCTGCAACCGGAACCGGATATACAATTACCGGCAATTCCATAGGAGGAACTGCTCCATTGTGTGGGGGAACCGCTATGACCATGACCGGTACAATTGCTACTCGTTTCTTTGGTATCAACTTAAACTTAGCGAGTGCAGGAACTACTTCATTAGTTCAAAATAATACAATACAAAACATCAATCTAACAACATCAAGCGGTTCAACAGCTGGGATAGTTATAGGAGTATCTACATCAGGTACAGGTGGTAATGTTACTGTAAATGGTAACACTGTTGGAAGCTCAACGGCTAATAATGCTATTGTTGCTACTACATCTACAACAGGAGGTGCTATAGTGGGGATATCAAACTCGGCATCCGGTAACGTAGCTATTACGAATAATACTGTTGGGGGATTTGCTATTGCTGGTTCAACTCCAACTATTTCTACATCATGTATAGGTATTACTAGTTCGGGTGGTAACAACACCATTACAGGAAATACTATTGGTAGTACAACTGTTGCCGATAACATGCTTACTGCTGCTTCAACCGGAACTACTGGTGGTTTGATTACCGGTATTCAGTGTTCATCTAGTTTAACAAATACAATCAGCAGTAACACTATACAAAACGTAACTAACCGTTATTCCGGTACATCAACGGGCGGATTAACAAGAGGTATATTTGCATCGAGTGGTATCAATACCATTAATGGCAATACGATTAAAAGTATATCCAACTTATCACCGGAGAACGGAAGCGGACTTACCTCATCCGTAATCGGTATCTCTCTTTCTTCTACAACAGCGGGTGTTCAAACGGTATCTAATAATACTATCAACAAATTAAGTAGTGGTTCAGGAACCGGAGCAATTTCTATGGCAGGAATCGTTGCTTCACCAGGCACATCTAATATTCATAAGGTGTTCAATAATACTATTTCTGCTATCAGTGCTCCTTTAAATACAGCTGCTGTTGTTATTAATGGTATCGCTGCTATTGGTGGAACATCTACTTACTATAATAACATGATTGTGTTAGGTTTGGATGCTGCAGGTGATTCAATAACTGCTGCACAAGAATATAATGGTATATTAAAATCAGCTACAACAGATAATAGTTTTTATTTCAACTCCATTCATATAGCAGGTAAAGGTGTTGCAGCCGGTACAGCTAATACATATGCTTTCCGCAGAACGGGAACGGCTGTTGATGTTGTAAAAAACAACGTGTTTGTGAATACACGTTCTAATGCTGCGGCAGGTACGGCTACTCACAATTCTTATGGATTGAATGCAACTACTACATTTACTTCAGATAATAACGATATCTGGGGGAATGGAACAGGTTGGCAAGCAGGTGTTGTAGGGGCTACTCCATACAATTCTCTGGCAACATGGAAAGCAGGAACAACTCTAGATGCTTCTTCAGCAACTGTTAATCCAAACTTTATTTCTGCTACTAATCTTCATATCAATAATGCGACTACTTCATCTTTAGAATCTAAAGCTGTTGTTGTTGCCGGAATTTCAACAGATATCGATGGTCAAAATCGTCCGGGTCCTTCAGGTTCTGTAAACGGAGGTGGTACTCTTCCTGATATGGGAGCAGATGAATTCGATGGAATTCCTGTTACTTTAGATATGGGTGCTGCATCTTTAGCTCTCCCATTAAATTCTGGCTGTAGAACAGCTGCAGATACTGTTAAAGTGACTATCAAAAATTACAGTACACAAACAATTAATTTTGCCTTAAATCCTGTTACAGTTACATGTTCAGTTACCGGTCCTAATCCTACTGCATTTACGGATGTAGTGTTAAGTACAGATTCATTAGCAGGTGGAGCAACAACTACAGTTACTTTTTCTACTGCATATAATATGTCTGCCCTTGGTAATTATGTTTTTACTGCTTCAGCGGTTGTTGCAGGGGACGGAGCAACATCTAATGATGTTATGCCATCAACTACTATTAGTTACAATACGGGTACAGCTTCAGGAACAACAAATACTATCTGTGCATATAATTCAACAACATTGTCGCTGGTTGGTGCTCCAAGTGGTGCAACAATCCAATGGCAAGAAACGGCAGATACCTCAGGTACTTGGACCAATGTAGCCGGAGCAACGACTGCAACACCTGTAGTTACGCCTATCGATACAACATTCTATCGTGCATTGGTTTGTGGTAATCCTTCTAATATTGTTACAATTAAAGCCTCATACGTTGATGCACCTACAGCATCTCCTGTTTCACGTTGTGGCGCTGGACCGGTAACTTTATCTGCTTCAGGTAATGGAACGTTGAATTGGTATGCAGCTGCATCTGGGGGCGTTTCGTTAGATACAGGTTATTATTATACACCTACTGTTACCGATTCTACAACATTCTATGTAGCTGCTTCTGGTTCTGGTGCTCAAAATACAACAGTACCTGGCGGTAATACTTGGAACCAATACACTTCAGTAGGAAGTTTCCAAACTACTTCCATTACAGGTGCGTCTATGGTTTTTGATGCTTTGCAAAATGTAACTATTGCTACAATAGATATGTATCCAAGTTCACCAATCGGTTCTTCATTTACTATTGAGGTTCGACAATCTAGCGGAACAGGTGCGTTGATTGCATCTTATACTGGAGTAACTACTGTTCAAAATACAGGAACACCAACTGTTGCTCAAACAGTACCGGTTAATTTTGTAATTCCAGCCGGAACAAATTATGTAATTGGATTCGCAACTAACCCTGGTTGTTGGAGAGGTAATGTAACTAACTTCCCTTATCCTTATACTTTACCGGGTTATTTCAATATTCAAGGTGCTTCGTTCGGTACATCACCGGGTAACACTTTAATTTATCAATACTACTTATATAACTTTGTGATTAGCACCGGTTGTGAAAGTCAACGTGTTGCAGTTCCGGTAGCAGTAACTCCTGCTCCAGCCGTAACGCTTACTGCTGTTTCTCCTAGTATTTGTACAGGAGGTTCATCAACGTTAACTGCAGCAAGTGCAAATTCTAATTATGTTTACTCGTGGTCGCCTTCTGCGTCATTATCTGCATCAACAGGTGCAAGTGTAACAGCTACTCCTTCTGCTTCTACGTTGTATTCAGTAACAGCAAATGATGCAAACACAGGATGCCAAATCAGCAAATCTGTTAGCGTTGTTGTTAACCCATTGCCTATTGTTAACGCATCTTCTTCTGCTTCAATTGTTTGTCCTGGTACACCGGTTACACTTAACGGTTCGGTAGTGAACGACTTTATCATTGACACAGGTTCACTTGTAAATACAACTTCTACTTACCCTGCGCCATACGGAAACTGGTATTGGGGTGCGAAACATCAAATATTGATTCATGCATCGGAATTAGCCGCTGCAGGTGTTTCTCCGGGTAACATCAACGGACTTATTTTTGAATTAGTATCTACGAATGCTGTTCCTTTAACCGGCTTCGAGATACAAATGGCGCCAACTTCAGTAACAAGTCTATCTGCTTTTGTTACAGGTAGTTTTACTGTTGTTTCTCCTGCAGCAACATTTATTCCTAGAGCTGGTTCGAACATCCATACATTCACAACTCCTTTCAACTGGGATGGAGTGTCAAACATTGTTGTACAAACCTGCTTCAACAATGCATCATTTACTCAAAACGGAGTGTTTAAACAAACTGCAACATCATACGCATCAACTATATATTACAGAGAAGATGCAGCTACAGTGTGTGCAAATACTATAACAACTGCTTCGTTCAATCAACGTCCGAACATTACATTTGTAACTTCTCCAAGTTATACTTACTCTTGGACGCCTACAGGTGGAGTAACAAATCCTGATTCTTTAACGGCTATTGCGTCTCCAACCGGAGCTACCTCTTATGTGTTTAAAGTTACGAATAACAGTACTACATGTTTTGCTTCGGATACTGTTC
>JBGAHI010000002.1:0-455822 GCA_044226285.1 Chitinophagales bacterium
ATGCGATGGTGATTAGCCAAAACATTACTGCACCGGTTGCAAATGCAGGAGTAGATACCATCTTGTATTGTAATCGTACAACGATCAATTGGTCAGCAACTTCAAATGTAGCAGGTGCAACATATGCATGGTCAAACGGAGCAACAACAGCAGCAAATACAACAACAGTTCCAAATACATACACAGTAACAGTTACGAATCCATTGAACGGCTGTACTGCAAGTGATGCGATGGTGATTGTACAAGATTTATCAATTCCAAACATCAACGCAGGTATCGATACAGTGTTGAATTGTGTAAGAACGAGCCTGAACCTAAATGCAACATCAAGTACAACAGGAGTTACTTTTGAATGGTCAAATGGAGCAACAACATCTGTAGCTAATGTAAGTTTACCAAACACATACACCGTTACTGCAACTGATCCATTAAATGGATGTACAGCAAGTGATGCTGTAGTTGTAACTCAAAATCTTACAGCACCAATTGCCAATGCAGGAGTAGATACTATCTTGTATTGTAATCGTACTACGATTAATTGGACAGCTACATCAAACGTAGCCGGAGCCACATATGCATGGTCAAATGGGTCAACAACAGCAGCGAATACAACAACAGTTCCAAATACATATACAGTAACAGTAACCAATCCATACAATGGATGTACCGCAAATGATGCAATGGTAATTAGTCAAAACTTGACTGCTCCAGGGGTAAATGCAGGTATCGATACAGTAGTGAACTGTGTAAGAACGAGCTTAAACTTGTCAGCAACATCAAGTACATCAGGCGCAACGTTTGCATGGTCAAACGGAGCAAACACGGCAGTAACGAATGTATCAGTTCCAACAACATACACAGTAACGGCAACGCATCCAATCAACGGCTGTACATCAACAGATGCAGTAGTAGTAGGTATCGATACGGTATCACCGAATGCAAATGCCGGAGTAGATACAGTGATTAACTGTACCAACCCAACAATCAGCTTATTAGGCAGCAGCAGTACATACGGAGTAACGGTAGCATGGACAGGACCTGGCATCGTATCAGGAGCAAATACTTATAGCCCGGTAGTAAATGATGCAGGCTTGTACACGATGACAATCACGAATGTAGTGAGCGGTTGTGTAACGACAGATGGGGTAAATGTATCGGCAAACTTTATTGTACCGAATGCAGAGGCAGGTAACTTAGACTCTGTAACCTGTTCAGATGTACAGATCAACTTACAAGGAAGTTCAATTACATCAAATGTAAGCTACAGCTGGTCAGGACCCGGTATTGTATCAGGCGCAAACACAAGTAGCCCATTAGTAAACACAGCAGGCTTGTATACGTTGACCGTAACCTCATTAACGAATGGTTGCAGCAAAACAGATACGGTAAGTGTTATCCAAGAGATCACTACCCCACAAGTATCAGCAGGAGCAGACACTACACTAACATGTGTAAGAACAAACTTAAACTTAACCGCAACATCAAGTACACCATCACCGATAGGCTTTGCATGGTCGAATGGCGCAACAACAGCAGTAACGAATGTAAACACCAACAATACATACACAGTAACGGCTACGAACTTAATCAACGGATGTACCGTGAGTGATGCAGTAGTAGTGAGCATAGATACAGTAGCCCCGGTTCTTAATGCAGGTCTAGACACTATTTTGAATTGTGTTCGTAGAAACTTGAACTTACAAGCTTCTTCAAACATAGCAGGTGCAACATACCAATGGTCGAATGGAGTGAGTGGAATTATAAATCCAATTACAACTCCAAACATCTATCGAGTAACAGCAACACATCCAACCAATGGTTGTATTTCAACAGATGCAGTAATTGTTGTGATAGATACAACAACACCTAATATCAATGCAGGATTGGATACTACATTAAAATGCTACAGAAGATCAGTTGTGTTGAATGCAACATCAACGGTTCCGAATATGAATTATGTATGGTCTAATGGAACAGTTGGCGCTTCAAACACTGTATCGGCTGCAAATATGTACACTGTAATTGGTCAGAATCCTGTGAATGGTTGTGTGAATAGAGATGCGGTTATAGTAAATGTCGATACAGTAGCTCCAAATGCAAATGCGGGACCTGATAAAATTGTAAATTGTATTAAGACTTCTGAAACGTTGAATGCTTCTTCTACCACACCAAATGTTACATTCTTGTGGTCGAATGGTACAGCAACTGCAGCGAATACTGTTTCAACAACGATTGCTTACACGGTTACAGTAACCAATCTTATCAACGGATGTACTGCATCAGATGTAGCAGTGTTGACAACGGATACAGCAGCTCCGGGTGCCAATGCAGGAGCCGACAAAGACTTAACATGTACAATTACTTCGGTATCCTTTACTGCAACATCTCCAACACCTAATGTTTCGTTCCAATGGTCTAATGGAACAACCGGACAAAATATTACAGTAAGTATTCCAAATACATATGCTGTAACAGTTACCAGTTTGGGTAACGGTTGTACTTCAACAGATGCTGTAAATGCTAACTTAGTTCCACCGCCAACTATTACATATGATGTTCTTGATAATCCATGTCCTCAAGTGGCAAAAGGACATATCGTGCCAATGATTTCAGGAGGTAAAGCACCATTCACATATACATGGAATAATGGTAGTCATGCTTCTGCACTTAGCGGTCTACACGGTGGAGGCTATGCTGTAACTATTACAGATGCTAACGGTTGCGTTATTACTGATACGTTTAATTTAGTTGAAAAGCAATTCATATTGGATGTAACTGCAGATCAAACAGAGATTGAATTAGGAGAAGAAGTTCACTTCAATAGCAATATAACAGGTGGTACCGGAATGGAATCGTTAACATGGAATCCGGGTATTTTCTTAAGCTGCGATACTTGTAAAAATCCAACTGCAGGACCAATGAAATCAGTGAAATACAATATCGTTGCAGTAGATACTAACGGATGTTCTTCAACAGATACAATCAGTATTCAAGTTACACCTAAATACGATTTGTTTGTTCCGAATGCATTCTCTCCAAACAATGACGGTTCGAACGATGTGTACGAAATCTTCGGTAACAAAAAGATTTGGGCAGAGGTTGAATTTAAAATCTTCAATCGTTGGGGAGAATTAATCTTCGAAAGCCGCGACCATGAATTCAAATGGGATGGTACTTTCAAAGGAGAATTGCTTACACCACAAGTTGTAGTTTATGAATTCAAAGTTGTGTATGTAGATGGATATTCAGCACCAACACAAAAAGGAAGTATTACAATAATCAGATAATAGGATTATTTAATTGAAGAAGCCCAAATCAGAATATGATTTGGGCTTCTTTTTTTAGCGAGTTCCCTTAGCGATTAATTTCTTTAATTCTACTTGACTCCTAAATGGACGCTGTCCGGTTTTTCGTTTTTGATTGGAAAGAGAAGCATCAATAATTCTGGCTTTAACGTTGTCTTTCCATTGCGATTCAAGAAATTCGTCCAATTGCCTTTTAATGCCTGCATCATAAATTGGGCAGCTCACCTCAACGCGCACATCCAAATTTCTTGTCATGAAATCGGCTGAAGAAATAAAGAAAAGAGGCTTCCCGGCATTTTCAAACCGATACACACGAGAATGTTCGAGGTAGCGATCGATAATGCTTATAATTTGTATGTTTTCGCTTAACCCTTTTACACCGGCTTTTAACTGACAAATACCTCGAATAATCATGCGAATAGGTACTCCTGCTTTGCTTGCTTCGTAAAGTTTTTCTATCAATGCTTTATCTACTAAACTGTTCATCTTAAGCATGATGGCGGCCGGTTTGCCTTTCTTTTTATTTTTTATTTCTAGGTCAATCAGTTTGATGAAATGATTTCTTGTTTGGAATGGCGAAAGAATAAGCTGTTCTGTATCCGGATTTTTCAACGGATTTGTAATGAAATCAAAGACTTTTTGTGCATCTTTTGTAATTTGAAGATTGCAGGTAAACAAAGCTTGGTCGCTATAAGTGTGTGAAGTTTGCTCGTTGTAATTTCCTGTAGAAACGTTTACATAGAAAACACTTTTTCTGTTTTCCCTACGTTCAATTAAGCAAACTTTGCTGTGCACTTTTAATCCCGGTACACCAAACAATACATTGATACCTTCTTCTTGTAATAATCGGCCCCATTTAATATTGGCTTCTTCATCGAAACGCGCTTGAAGTTCAATCACTACAGTTACTTTCTTGCCATTACGTGCCGCATTAATTAGTGCATTAATCACCTTCGAATTTTTGGCTGCACGGTATAATGTGATTTTTATGGAAATCACATTGGGGTCGATAGCTGCTTCCCGCATAAAATCTATACAATGCGAAAATGTATGATAAGGATATTGCAAAAGTACATCCTGCTTTTTCAATACATTAAAAAAACTTTTTTCAGTTGTAAGTAGAGGATGATAAATTTCTTGCGATAACGGATAGACTAAATCTTTTCTGCCTAAATCCGGGAATTTAATGAAGTCTTTGAAGTTGTGATATCGTCCGCCCGGTATAAGGTTATCGGCATTTTTGAGTTTCATTTTACGGAGTAGAAACTGAAACAAATCTTGCGTTATACTTTGATCGTATACTAAACGAACAGGAACTCCTTTTTGACGGTTTTTTACCGATTTATATAATTTATCGATGAAGCTTTTCGATACATCGTTATCCATATCGAGCTCTGCATCTCTTGTCAGTTTTATAACATATGCCTCTGCCTTATCATAGCCAAAAGAAGAGAAGATGTTTTGGAGATTGAATCGAATTACATCTTCCAACAAAATAATACATTGTTTGCTTTTTGGTGCAGGGATAGAAACAAATCGATTGATGGAATCGGTAGGTACTTCCAATATTGAATATTCTTTATCGGCCGCGTTAGTAGTAGATGAAAGTTTTATGGCTAAATAGATAGAGCGGTCTCGTAATGCCGGAAAGTCTTTTACCTGATTCAACATCAAAGGCACTAAAGCCGGGCGAATATGTTCTTGGAAATAATCTTTTACATATTTTTTTTGGGCGACATTCAGTTGTTTTTCGTTGATGATTAGAACGCCTTTGCTATTGAGCTGTTTAGTGATTTCAATATAAATTTTTTCGAATTCTTTTTGTTGAAGGATTACCTTTTCTTGCACTTCCTCCAGTAATTTTTGAGGCTTTTCGTAAGTGTCTTTTCTTACCGATTTAACCCCAACAGTTCTTTTGATGGTGGCTACGCGCACTCTAAAAAATTCATCTAGATTGTTTGAGAAAATACCTAAAAAGCGCAATCGTTCAATGAGAGGAACGGTTGCGTCTCCCGCTTCTTGCAAAACTCTGCCGTTAAATGCCAACCAACTTATTTCCCTGTTCAGTAAAAGTTCTTTCTTCGCCATACCCCCAAATATAATTAGAAACCCATTGAGGTAAAGCTATTAACAAATGCATAACAATGGAAGTAATGTTGCGGCTAATTTTTTTACATCCAAATTCCATTGGCTAAGCGGTGTTTTGTTCGGCCACGGCAATCTTTCTTGGTGGAGCAACTTTCAATGACCACCAGCGAAAGCAGTAGTATAAAGATTGTTTTATGTTTTCTTAAAAAGCGCATGTGTCAAATTAGTTTTTAAATTAGCAGTAAACAAGTTTTTACCAGTGGCAAAGCAAAAAAAGCAAATTCAATCCAAAAAAGTTGCTCCTGTAGAACAAGAGCGGCCTGTAATTACTTCAACGCCTTCAGGGCAAAAAAAGTATATCCCTTATTTCATCATATCTCTTTTTGTATTCGCCATTTATTCTAATTCGCTTTGGAATACCTATGCTATTGACGATACATTGGTACTCACCGATAATACGTTCACCAAAAAAGGGATTGCAGGGGTTAAGGATATTTTCACACACGATGCTTTTGTTGGTTTTTTTGGGGAAAGAGGAAGTAAACTGGTGAGTGGGGGGCGTTATCGGCCTTTGTCGATTGCCACATTAGCAGTTGAATATGAGATTTCCAGAAAATGGAAAGGCGATACCCGCGATGAGATTACCGACAAAAACATCATACTCGGAGAAAACGATAAGCTCTTAGCGCCTATGCTCAGTCACTTTGTGAATATTGTTTTATTCATCATTACATGTCTGTTGCTGTATTCTGTTTTCCAAATGGTGTTACCCACTGCCGATCCTTTTTATTTTTCGCTTGCTTTTATTGCTACAATGCTTTTTGCGGGGCATCCTATTCACACAGAAGCCGTTACCAATATCAAGGGTAGAGATGAAATTATGGGGCTTCTCTTTGCTTTAGCCACTTTACGATGTGTATTGAAGCATGTAAAAGAGAACAATATTATGCAACTTGCCTTAGCTGCCTTTTTCTTTTTCTTAGGTCTTTTATCGAAAGAGAATACCATTACTTTCTTTGCTATTATTCCACTTACACTATACTTTTTCACTGAGGCAAAAACAAAAGACTATATCACAATGGCGGTTACTTTAGCCATACCGGTTTTTGCCTATTTAGCCATTAGAACTGCTTACACGGAAGCAGGTGTAACGGCAGATTCCCCCGAGATTTTGAACAATCCTTTCGCCTACACCAATGGCAATTTAGGTTTCCGTTATGCAACCACCATTTATACTTTTATATTGTATATCAAGTTGTTGTTGTTCCCTGTGAACTTAACGCACGACTATTACTTCAATCAAATTCCGTATGTCGATTTTGATAATTTGGGATTTCTATTCTCGCTTTTAGTAAATGGAGCTTTGGTGATTTATGCTTTGATTCAGTTTAAAAAGAAAACCATCCCTTCTTACGCAATTTTATTTTATTTCATCACGTTTTCTATTGTGTCGAATTTGCTTTTCACCGTGGGTATTTTGATGAACGAGCGTTTTATGTTTTTTAGTTCGGTGGGCTTTAGTTTGTTGATGGCTTACGGTATTGTAAAACTGAAAGAAAACGGCAAAATTTCTTCCACTGTTTTTCTGGGAATCGTAGTGGTGATATTGAGTTTGTATAGTGTAAAAACGTTCAGTCGGAATTTTGCTTGGGAGAACAATTTCAAACTGTTTATGACGGACGTGGAAGTATCTACCGAAAGTGCTAAAATTCATACTTCTTGTGGTGGCGATTTAACAAAAGCGGCTGATCAAGAAACCGATTCCATTAAAAAGAAAGAACTCTTAAATCAATCGATTACACATTTGCGAAAGGCGATTCAAATTTATCCCAACCATTCTAATGCATGGCTGATGTTAGGGAATGCAGTATATAAGCTGAATCATAATCCTGATGAAGCACTTTCTATGTACGAAAAGGCTAAAGCAACACATATTCCACCGTATTATGATGCACTTTACGATATTGGGGTAGTACAAATGGAAAGTGGGAAAGTGGCACAATCGATTCCCAATTTTAGAGAAGCACTAACGGCTAAACCTGATGCCTTTGAGTGCAAAAGTAATTTGGCAGAAGCATATTATAAAACCGAAGCTTGGGATTCTGCCATTGTTTGGTATAATAATCTATTGGAACAAAAACCGGCTGATGCAAATGCCTATTACAAATTAGGAGCTATTTATGGAAAACAAAAAGGAAATTTAGATCAAGCCATTGTTAATTTAGAAAAGGCAATTTCCTTAAATCCCAAAGTAGAAGTGTATTACGAAGACTTGGCCGTTGCTTATGGTTTTAAAGGGCAGTTCGATAAGGCAATTGAAACTTCCCAAAAATGTTTGGCCATTAGTCCTAAATATATTCCTGCATTAAAAAATCTATTCGTTTCTTATAACCTAAAAGGGGATAAAGAAAACGCAATGAAATATGCCGGACAGTTGCAAATGCTGGAACAACAGAGTCGCTAAGCCAATATCGCTGCTATGAAAAATAACAGGAGTTTAATGTTGATGCTTGTGCTACTCCTGCCTTTACTTTTTTTATACATTAACGATGCCCACGACTGGGGTGATGATTTTGCTGCTTTCATTGCGCAAGCAAAAGCAATCCTTGAAGGGAAGCCCTATTTTCAAACAGGCTTTGTGCCCAATCTTGAAAAGCCCGATCTAGTTGCTTCTCCGATAGGTTGGAGTTTGTTGCTTTTGCCTGTTGTTGGTGTTTTTGGGACAAACATTATTGCAATGAAAGTCTATCTCAGTTTTTTTTATGTATTGTGGGGCATAATTTTGTTCGTTCTCTTTCGTGGAAAAAAGGAGACTATCTTGGCCATCCTTGTAGTTGTTTTTACGCTATATTATCCATGGCTGTTGTCGTTCAAGTCGGAAGTGGTTTCTGATATTCCCTTTGCAACCATATTTGCATTATCCTTGTTTTCTATTCAGACAATTAATCCCAGAACACATCTTATTCATTGTGTTTTGATAGGTCTGTTATTAGGACTGTGCTGCTTAATTCGGCCTATTGGATTTATATTATTTGCAGCAATGGCTTTTCTTTTTTTTATCAGAAAGGAGTACAACATCTATTTTTCAAAGTATGCAACGGTTGGAGTAGCCGCATTGTTGCTTTTGTTTGTTATTCGAAACATCATCTTTCCGTGTGAAGGGGCATACGGCCATTATTATTCTTTCTTCGGACGCGATTTGGTTTACAACGTAACGCAGAATAGTTTGTTCTACTTTTCAGAGTGGGAGCGGTTTTGGATGGATTTAACCACAAAGGCGTTATTGAAAAATGTATTCCTGTTTTGTTCCTGCGCATTGCTGCTGTTCGGAACGGTTCGTTATTTGTGGAAGAAAAATGTTTACGCTTTTACTGTTTTGGTATATCTAATTATTGTTCTGATTTGGCCCTATCGAAATCAAGGCTTTCGCTTTGTTTTTCCAGTGCTGCCGTTTATGGTATTTGTGGTGTTTGAGCGACTGGTACACATTCTTCAAGCCATTCGCCCTAGCTTTAATTGGCTGGCCTACGGAATAATTATCGGATTAACAATATTGTCTTTTACAACCGATCAATCTGTTTACAATAGTTATATAAAAGATACCGGCTCGCAAACAGTTACTGCAAAAGCTATGTATACTTACTTAGAAAAAAATATTCCTAATGATGCACGCATAGTTTTTCCGAAACCTCGTGTGCTTTGTTTGTACAGTAGCGTTCATGCACTTTATCCTATGGCTAATATGAATTTTGAGCAAATGCAGGATGCCTATATCCGTTATCAAGTACAGTATTTTGTTCGTTCTAAAAATGAAGGATTAGAATGTTATAATGCTGTGTACACTAATTATATCGATAGCATGGAAAAACAGAAAGTGTTACTTTGGTCGAATAATGATTTTGAAGTATTTAAACGAAAGCCCTAAACGATAGTGTTGTTTGCAAAAAACATAGAGCATCCTGTAGTCAAAGGATTTATTCAACTGGTATTACCTGCCGGTAGTATAGCGCTATTGGCTTGGATGTGGAATACATTGTTTTTGCGGTATGTGTCAAATTGTGATTTTAAGTTGGATGTTTTTCGTCCGGCATTCCGACAAGCTATACCTCCCATTTACGGACTAAGTACCTCCATCGATTGGTCTTATTTTGTATCATTATGCGTTTTGATGTTTGGAACTCTATACCTTTACTCCCTCCTTAAAAATAGAACAACCCAAACATTAGGCATCGTTTTTTTCTTTCTATTTTTTCTTTTTTCATTTGCGAAAACAGAGGACAGGTTTTCATCTTCTATTGCGCATTATGCGACCTATCTCGAAAGTGTTGGAACGTTCAATTCTCCTTCTGATGTGATAGTACGTTACACCGAAAAGCAGTCTACATTAAATGTACATAGTGCACATTACCCACCGGGGAATTTATGGCTCATCAAATGTTTCGATGAATATGCTTCCATTGCATTGTTGAAGTATTGTCTGTACGGCTTAATGGCTTTGAGTTTGCTTGTGCTCTTTTCGTTAGTAGAGCAACTAAATCCGATTGTCGTTTTTGCCATTCCGGCACTTTTGATTTATCCGAGTTTGGATGTAGTAGCAATACCCTTTTTCTTTTTTTCAATTGGATTGTTTGTTTTGTTGAAGGTAGATTCACAGCTATGGAAATCAATGTTATTGGGTATTGTAAGTAGTTTATGGCTCTTTTTTAGTTTTTCTGTATTTGTATTTTGGTTGTTTTTGCTGGTGCTAGAATGTGTCGAATTGTTCAAAACTCGAATTATAAAAAAGGAGATAATCTATTATTGCCTACATGTGGCAACTGTTGTACTTTTCTTTGGAGCGTTGTATTTGATTTTCCACTATTCCATACTCGATAATTTTAAATTAGCATTGGCGCATAATGTCCAAATCAATTCCAACTATTTCGATGATCCAATTCGATTTTTGTTCCGTTCTACCGGAAATGTATTGGAATTTTGTTTGGGAATGGGTCTCCCAATTTTGCTGTTGTTTCGCAGAAACAATATTTTGCAACCCAATTTACTTCAACTTAAAAAGGCCTTCCTCTTCACATTAATTATCGCTTCCTGCTGTGGTCTTTTTTTTATGGAAACCGATCGTGTTTGGTTCTTTTTGATTCCTATACTACTTTTAATTGGTAATGCAGAACTTCAACATTGTTCGATCCCATATAGAAGATGGTTCTACTTTTTCGCTATCGTTTATACCGTTTGGTTTGAGCTAGCAGCTGTACATTATTGTTGATTTGTAATTTAGAATCGGTATAAACAAGCCTTTTTTAGGCAAAATTTAATGTTAAAAACATAATTTGTTCAGAACAAGATTGCCACACTTCTGTTACTGATAGTGCATTTAACGTCAAATTTCCTTATTCGTTTACGTTCTTTTCTTGTTCATAAAAAACAAAGTAAAAACTTCGCAAAGACCGTTATCTCTTTATTTTTGCACTGCTTTTAAAATACTACATAATGACTGGGTCAACAAAAAATACAAATTATCTTTTAGGATCATCCATCGGACGAAAATTTTTAATGGGACTCACCGGATTGTTTTTGGTGACATTCCTTTTAGTACATTGTTTCATCAATTCCATGGTGTTCTTCGATGCTTCAGGCGCTTTATTTAATGAGTACGGGCACTTCATGGGAACCAATATCATCATCCGAATTATGGAGGTGGGTTTGTTTGGTGGATTGTTGGCACACATCATCGATGGACTTTGGCTTTGGAAATTGAACAACGATGCTCGTCCTGAGAAATATGCTTACAGCCAGCCTAATGCCAATTCTAAATGGTATTCTAGAAGCATGGGCCTATTAGGAACATTACTTCTAATCTTCCTTATTCTTCACTTAGCTCACTTTTGGGTGCCTTCAAGAATCACCGGCTTAGCAGAAAGCGCTGTGCCGGGTGTTCACGATTTGTACGGTGAAATGTTTACCGTTTTCGCTAATCCAATTGTAGTAGCGATATATGTTTTAGCACAATTTTCGTTGGGCTTTCACTTATTACATGGATTCCAATCGGCATTCCAATCACTTGGATTGAATCACACAAAATACAACGCATTAATTAAAACGGTAGGTGCCGGATTCGCAATTTTGATTCCATTCATTTTCGCGTTAATGCCAATCGTAATTTATTTGAGACATTGATTTAAAGCAATTTTTATAATTCCATATTATGGCAACATTAGATAGTAAAATACCGGAAGGACCACTCGCAGAAAAGTGGGAACACTATAAGCAGCACGCTAAATTGGTGAACCCATCTAACAAACGTAAGTTAGAGGTAATTGTGGTGGGAACCGGATTGGCAGGCGCTTCTGCCGCTGCTTCATTGGCAGAATTAGGCTACAAAGTAAAAGCATTTTGCTTTCAAGATTCTCCTCGTAGAGCGCACTCTATTGCAGCACAAGGAGGTATCAACTCGGCTAAGAATTACAAGAATGACGGTGACTCTGTGTTCCGTTTATTTTACGATACTATTAAAGGAGGCGACTTCCGTGCCCGCGAAGCTAACGTGCATCGTTTGGCAGAAGTATCGGTAAATATTATCGACCAGTGTGTGGCACAAGGTGTTCCTTTTGCACGTGAATACGGAGGCTTGTTAGATAACCGTTCGTTCGGTGGAGCACAAGTTTCGCGTACGTTCTACGCGCGTGGACAAACCGGTCAGCAGTTATTGATTGGTGCTTACCAAGCATTGGAGCGCCAAATTGGTTTAGGCAATGTGAAAATGTATTCTCGCCACGAAATGGTGGAGTTAGTGAAAGTGGATGGTAAAGCCCGCGGTATTATTGCCAAAGACTTAGTTACCGGAAAATTGGAGCGTCACTTCGGCCATGCAGTGTTGTTATGTACAGGGGGCTACGGAAACGTATTCTTCTTGTCTACAAACGCTATGGGTTCGAACGTAACGGCTGCTTGGAAAGCCCACAAACAGGGCGCTTTCTTCGGTAACCCATGTTATACGCAAATTCACCCAACGTGTATTCCGGTAACGGGCGATTATCAATCGAAGCTAACGTTGATGTCGGAATCATTAAGAAATGACGGACGTGTTTGGGTGCCAAAATCAAGAGAAGATGCAAAAGCTATTCGTGAAGGCAAAAAAGGTCCTTTAGATATTAAAGAAGAAGATCGCGATTACTATTTGGAGCGTAAGTATCCATCATTCGGAAATCTTTGTCCGCGTGATATCGCATCCCGTGCTGCGAAAGAAGCATGTGACGATGGTCGTGGTGTTGGAAAAACCGGATTGGCGGTGTACTTAGATTTTGCTGATGCGATTAACCGTTTAGGTATCGATGTGGTGAAAGCGAGATACGGAGAGCTTTTCCCGATGTATCAAAACATCACCAACCAAGATCCATTGAAAACGCCAATGATGATTTATCCTGCGGTTCACTACACTATGGGCGGACTTTGGGTAGATTATGAATTGATGACCACTGTACCTGGCTTGTATGCTTTGGGTGAAGCTAACTTCTCTGATCACGGAGCGAACCGTTTAGGTGCTTCGGCTTTAATGCAAGGTTTAGCCGATGGATACTTTGTGATTCCATACACCATTGGAAACTACTTGTCTGGCGATATATTCACTAAGCCAATCGATTTGAATCACCCTGCATTCGTTGAAGCAGAGCAATCGGCTCAGGAAAGAATGCAGCAGTTGTTGAACATCAAAGGGAAAAGAACGGTTGATGATTTCCACAAAGCTTTAGGTAAAATTATGTGGGAATATTGCGGAATGGCAAGAACTGCAGAAGGTTTAACGAAAGCGAGAACATTGATTCAGAATTTGAGAAAAGAATTTTGGAGCGATGTGGCTGTGCCTGGAACTATTGATTCTTTCAATCCTGAATTGGATAAGGCCATGCGGGTTGCCGATTTCTTAGAATTGGGCGAGTTGATGGTTATCGATGCATTGAACAGAAACGAGTCGTGCGGTGGTCACTATCGTGAAGAATACCAAGATCAAGGCGAAGCAAAACGTGACGATGAGCACTACGCTTACGTTGCCGCTTGGGAGTTCAAAGGTGTAGATAGCGATCCAGTGCTGAACAAAGAAGAATTGAAATACGAGAATATTAAATTACAAGTTCGTTCTTATAAATAATTAATGTGGTGATTTGAAGATTTGATAATTTGATAATGCGGAAATATGCAAACAAATAAGCCTAACTTAATTGTTGAACTTTCATTCCAATTTTCGTTGAAAATTATCAGCTACTGCGAATTACTTGAGACAAAGAAGAAATATAATTTAGCGAATCAGCTTTTTAGAAGCGGAACTTCCATTGGCGCAAATGTAAGAGAGGCCCAGAATGCAGAAAGCAAAAATGATTTCATTCATAAAATGAAGATTGCGGCTAAAGAGGCAGATGAAACGGAATACTGGTTATTAATATGTAAAGAATCAAAGTCATATCCTGATTCGGAAGAGTTGATAAAAGACATTACAACTATTCACAAGGTTATATCTAAGATTGTTTCGACAACAAAACAAATAAAATAAGAAATTATAAATAAGTAAATCAGTGAAAGCCTGATTATCAAATCATCAAATTAACTAATTATCAAATAGTATCTCATGAAATTTAACTTGAAAGTTTGGCGTCAGAAAAACGCAAGTACAGCAGGTAAGTTGGTAGATTATAGTATCGATCAAATTAACGAGGATATGTCGTTCTTGGAAATGATTGATGTGTTGAACGATAACCTTGTTCGAAAAGGAGAGGAGCCAATTGGCTTCGATCACGATTGTCGCGAGGGAATTTGCGGCATGTGCAGTATGTACATCAACGGTAGAGCACACGGTCCACAACATGGTGCAACTACTTGTCAGTTGTATATGCGTAAATTTAAAGATGGCGATACTATTTACGTTGAGCCTTGGAGAGCGAGAGCATTTCCGGTGGTGAACGACTTAGTGGTTGACCGTGGAGCATTCGATAGAATTATTGCAGCAGGCGGATTTGTATCGGTAAATACCGGACAAGCACAAGATGCGAATAACTTGCCTGTAGATAAAGACAATGCTGAAAAGGCAATGGATGCTGCTGCTTGTATTGGTTGTGGCGCTTGTGTTGCAGCATGTAAGAATGCATCAGCCATGCTTTTTGTATCGGCAAAAATTTCTCACTTAGCCTTATTGCCACAAGGAGAACCGGAACGCAACAGAAGAGCATTGGCTATGGTAGCACAAATGGATGCAGAAGGTTTCGGTAACTGTACCAATACAGGTGCTTGCGAAGCTGAATGTCCGAAAGAAATTAAATTGGTGAATATTGCACGTTTGAATCGTGAGTATGCAAATGCAGCATTTGCGAGTGAAACGCAGCTGTAATATTCAACTTATATAATTTGAAAGCCTTTTGATTCTTCAAAAGGCTTTTTCTTTTTTTAGAATTGTTACTTTTGAAGCACATGGACATACTCAAAAAATATTTCCCCGAACTTACTGAAAAGCAGTTACAACAATTCGCTCAGCTACAATCGTTGTATAAAGAATGGAACGAAAAAATTAATGTGATATCGCGCAAGGATATCGATAATTTGTATGAGCGCCATGTATTACATTCCTTAGCAATTGCCAAATTCATACAATTTGAAGAAGGTTCAAAAATCATGGATTTAGGCTGTGGTGGCGGTTTTCCGAGTGTACCCTTAGCGATTTATTTTCCCGGTTCACGCTTTCATGCAGTTGATTCTATCGGGAAAAAATTAAAGGTGATTGATGGCGTTTGTGAAGCAGTTGGACTAACCAATGTATTCACTTTTCACTCGCGAGCAGAGCAAATGGAATATCAGTACGACTTTGTAATATCAAGAGCTGTAGCCCCTGCAACAGAGTTAATGGCCTGGTCTAAAGGAAAGTATTTTCCGAAAAATCGTCACAAGATTTTGAACGGATTAATTTGTTTGAAAGGCGGAGATTTAACGGGAGAATTAAAACCATTTAAAGAGGTAACCCAAATACCTTTAACCCAATATTTCAAGGAAGAGTTTTTTGCCGATAAATCGTTGGTGTATATTAAACGATATTTGTAATACATTTATACAAGTTCTAACAATTTCTCTTTTATCCATCCCATATCTGCTACGTTTGAGGTGGTTTCAATTTCCTTTTTCAAAGCGTTAACTTTCTTGTTGTCTTTTACATCTATTCGATAAAGTTTCAAACATAGTTTGATGAAGTTCCCGTATAACAAGCGTTGTGTTTCTGAAATGCCTTTCTTTCTACTCAGTAGTATTCTGAAACTTTCTTTTAGTGATTGGAGCGGTTGGTATTCATCTAACTCAAAATAGGTTTTCATTAATGTTGTTTTTGCATCGAGTTGATAAAAAACATCGTCATATTCTACAGTACCTAAAAGTTGTAGCACTTGGTCGTATTTTTTTATTGCGAAATAATAACGCGCTCGATTAAAAGTAATGGCATTTTTGCGATCTTTTTTTGGGATGAATAGTGATTGTTCATCAATAAATTTATTCGCCCAATCAAAGGCTTTTACACGAAGGGCAATGGTGACAATGTTTTTAAAGTCCCAAGGAGAAATAAATCCTCGATGGGTGAGCGAACCGTCATTGAGCATTTGTTTGTAGAGTTCAAAAATGTGTTGCTGAAAATCTAAATCACCCTGATTGATTTTGCGTATGCAAAAATTTAAAGCATAGGCATAAATATTTTCTAGTTCCTCTTTTGTAAAAAGGGATGCATGCGCCTTGAGCAGTGTTGTGAGCTTCTGGTAATGTTCAACTCCATCTTTATCTTGAAGCGTATAGATAATCGATACGTAAATTTGAATTAAGGGTACTTTTGCGAATTGTTCCGTACTTGAATAGTGTAGAACCTCTTCCAAAAAATACAAGGATGAATCTATCGCCATAAATTTTTGATAGTGTAATACCATCGCACTGTACTTCAGTTTTTGCAATAGATATAAGGTGTCTAGGCTATGTATGGTTTGTTGTAGATGTTTTTCTTCTTGTCGGCTATCTTGACTTTCAACAAAATTATGCTGTTGTTCATCGCGTTGGAACGCCCATTTATAATACTGATCATCGCGGTAAGGAAAATTGCTGAGTTGTTTGGAGGTGTTTTTCAATAGCGGTGGAATGCATGAAGGAATAGCACGCGAATTGTAGATCTCCAACAGCGACAACTGTTTGTCAATTTCATTTTTTTGTAATTTGTCATTCACCAAAAAAGCTTCAAGAATTTTAGTGAAGTCGGAGAGTAGTCGTGCATATTTCAGTGCATTAAAACGTTTGTTGCCAAATACAAGTTTCCAGCATTTCTGTTTGTCAACCGAAACAATATTTCGCTCCTTGCAAAAAGGTTTTATGTATTGCCAGAACGTGACTTCTGCGCCTTCAAACTGCGTTGAAATATATTTGTCAAAGCGATTTAGTTCAGGTTGACTAAGGCTGTTAAGTATAAATGCAGGTTTTGTTGAGTTCATCTAAAATAAGCTAGTGTAAAAATAAGTATAGTATATAAAGTAGATATTATATATTGAAGATACAAAAAATGTAAGTATATAAGCCTTATAATGTACTTTATTTTGTTGCAACGAATGCAGATTTTCGTACTGTCTTAATACCGAAACGAATTACTAATTTTAAAATTGACACTATGAAAAAAGGAATAACAATATTAATGGTTTTTATACTTACGAGTATAGTTAACCATAGCTTTGGACAAGCAGGAAATCGTGATAGCAGTTTTGCTGTTAATGGAATTGATAGTGTGCGCGATTACCAATTCAGAGAAGTTGCAGTACAAGCCGATAAAAAAATATTAGCGCTATCGGATGGAGGAGCTCTTTATAGATTTAATAAAAATGGAGGACTCGATAATAGCTTTGGTTTAAATGGGAAAGTTCAGTTATACACTCCTTCTCAGGTGTATACCCAATCAATTGCCATTCAACCAGACGGTAAGATATTAATAGGAGGGTATAAAAATTCTATGATTGTTGTTCGATTATTGAGTGATGGTTCGTTGGATAACAGTTTTGGAACAGCAGGTGTTGTAACAGGAATTGTAAATTCTATTGTACAAAGTATTATAGTGCAAAGCAATACATCTATTTTGCTAGGTATAAGTTCCTATGGGGTAAGCAATACTTACTTAGTAAAACTTACAAGCACAGGTGTTCTTGACAACACATTTAATACTACAGGAATTGTTACAACTGTTATGAATTATTCGATTGGTGAAGTCTGTGTGCAAAGCAATGGAAAGATATTGATTCATGGAGATAATGCTATTGCTCGTTATAATAGTGACGGCACTTTAGATCAAGGATTTGCTGTTAACGGAGTATATTCAAATTCATATATAAGTGGTGGCGGACAAAGAAGAATGGTTGTTCTACCTACAGGATCTATCTTGTTTAATGCGGGAGTTGCTTCTAATGAAATAGTAATGTTAACTCCTAATGGAGCTATAGATAATTCTTTTGGTACGAGCGGAAAAGTTAGTTTGCAGGGTTATGCTTCAAGAGAAATTGTCGTTCAACCAAATGGTAAAATAATAGTATTGGGCATATCTTATGGCGGCTTTTATAAATTAGTGGCAAATAGATTTAATCCTAATGGAGCAATCGACAATTCATTTGGTACAGGTGGTACAATTGAGGATTCGCTTTTCGGTGGAAGAGTTATTTTTAACTCTGCAGTTTTACAAAGCGATGAAAAACTGATCATTGCTGGTAACTCCTATTTTTTCAATAGTTCCGATTCCTTTCCATGTGTCGCACGTTATAATCTTGGGGTGTTTTCGTCTGATTCCGTATGGCCAGGGGATGCAGATCACAATGGCATAGCCGATAATAACGATTTGTTACCTATTGGTGTAGCTTATGGTTTGGGAGGTCCCGTGCGTACGAATGGATCTATTGTTTGGCAGGCAGAAGCTTGTCAGGATTGGGGATTACAATTATTGAGTGGTGCTAATGCAAAACATGTAGATTGTAATGGTAATGGCACTATTAATGCCGATGATA
Source organism: Chitinophagales bacterium (assembly GCA_044226285.1). Taxonomy (GTDB): domain Bacteria; phylum Bacteroidota; class Bacteroidia; order Chitinophagales; family LD1; genus CALAYL01. Next base: position 18,431 of record JBGAHI010000002.1, read on the forward strand.
CTTTGGCCATTGTGCAAAATTTCGGATTAACGCATGCAAAGAAAGAGGATCAGCCTGCGGCATGGAGAGCTGGTATACCCGGACTAAATATTGTACTCTCTAAAGATACAGTGAGGGCAGGAGATACATTGGTAGCAAGCATTCAGCTTGGTGATGCATCTATGCCTGTGAGTAATATCTACGGTTTGGCATTTACTTATAATTATGATGCGTTAGTTGTTGATACTACGAAGACGGAAGTGTTATATCCTTCCTCTTGGTTAGCAACAACCTCAGAAAGAATTACCATTATCAAGGATTTCAAAACAACAAGTCAAATTAAAACTGCCGTAACACGAATTAATCATATTAACCGATCGGGTAATGGAGAAATTGCGCAAATCAAATTCAAGATTACAACCGATAATATTAGTGGAAAGAACTTGATGTATCACAACAATGTCAATTTCATTTCTACGGTTACAGCTATTGATTCTGCGGGTAATCCAATCGATTTGAATGCAGGTGTTGATTCTGCTTTGGTAGAGTTTACACCCACCGGAATTAGAACTATTGAACAGTTCCAAGCAGCTGTTTATCCGAACCCTACAAGCGGCAAATTATTCATCAAAAGCGATGAAGCATTATTGGAGCATGTTACGCTTCGCAACTTATTAGGTGAAACAATTGTAAGTGAAGTGGCTACCGGTTCGAATAAAACTATTGATGTTTCTGGGCTTGCAAACGGTGTTTATATTGTGCACTTGGAAACCAATAAAGGTGAATTGTATAGACGAATCGTTATCAGTAAATAAATTTACCTAAACGGTAGAATGGCACCCCCGTGAGGATTTCAAGTCCTTGCGGGGGTGTTGTACAATAAAAAAACGCTAGTTAACGTTACTCCTATAGCCAACAAAAATTTGCTATATGAGAACAACCTACACACTTACTTTTATTGTATTACTATCCTTGAAATCCTTTGGTTTAAGTCTTTCCGAGGCCATTGCCGATAAAAAGGTAATGGTAGATTGGACTGGATCTGATTACAGTGCTATGCCCGAAGCGATTAAAAACAGTGGCTTCTATCCCAAAATGCAAATGGTGATTACGAATCAAACCAATGCACCGCTCACCGTTAATTTGGATGAAGGCTATCTGCTACAACCCAATGAAGAAGGCTATCAGGCCATGTTGATTACCCAACAAATTGCGTTAGATTGTCCGGCTAAGCGACAACAAAAGCAGTTGATTTATGCCATGTGTACACAGTTAAGTCATAGTGGTCCGGGAGTACAAACGCACTACAAGCTCGGACAGAAAGCATCACCAGCGCTTTTGCAATTGGCGCAGTACATCCGCATGAATAACTATCAAAATAATGCCGCTCAGCAAGCCGTTTGGAGCATGACCGATAGAAGCCCTGTGCTCGGTATTGAAAGTAGCAATGAAGCAGTGAAAAACGGATTGCAAAGTTTTGTAGCCCAGCTTATGGGCACAACGTTGGAAAAAATAACAAGTCAGGAACAAAGAAACAAAACGGCTTTGTTGCAAGAATTTAATGGCACTAAAGTGGACCGGAATATCACTTTTACTGCCGATAGTATTACTAATGTTTCCGTTGGATTTTATGATATGGATAATAATTTGATTCAGCCGATTTTTGCGAATCGCGATTTTCAAAAAGGGGATCATAGTATTCGCTACAACCCTTTTCCGGTAAAGCTTCGAGAGAAAAATTACACCGTGAAAATGATTCGCGATGGGGAATTATACAGGGAATATTTCTTCCGGCAATAAGCTATTATGCCTTGAAGAAACGAATGGTTTCATCCATTACCATTTTCAAATCTTCAGGTAATGCATCACCGTCCCATGGATGCTTTCCGCCAAAATTGTGATTCGCGTTTTCAACCGGAAATAGCGTTGCATTTTTATTCCATGAAACGAGTTCTTCTGCAGCACTAAAAGGTACTGTTTCGTCCTTAGTGCCATGTACAATTAGAGATGGAATGGTTAGTGATTTGAAATTGGAGGGAATATGTAATCGCGGTTGATTTGCATTATAGTTCTCATACATCTGCCAGTATATGGGCATTTGCTGATTGGTGCGCGCATTCGGCACATAAATCACCCCTTTTTCTTTTAATGCTTTCATGGCTTCTTCAGGCCAAAATTTACCAAATTCGTTTACGCTTGCCCAAGTGGCTATTTTTTGCACACGCCTATCCTCTGCAGCTTTCAGCATCACTATACCTCCACCGCGACTATGTCCAATCAAATAAATTTTTGAGGCATCTGCGAATGCGTTTTGTTTCACCACCTCATCAATCACAACGCCTAAATCGTCCAATTCAATGGTGAAATTGTTATTCCCGAAAGCTTCTAAATCGGCAAAATCTGTTGGCTGCACCACAGTAGTTCCATTATGCGAAAAGTTGAATTTGCAAAAGAAAAAACCTTGCTGTGCGAAATAATCGGCTACTAGGTTATACGGCCCCCAATCTTTAAATCCTTTGAACCCATGAGCGAAAATCACTATAGGTTGATGTATGGCGGAGTCGTCATATACAAAGTCGACTAAGAAGTCTCGTTGGTGCTGTCCTTTAACGATTTGATTCTGTATTCTTTGTAGCATAATCACAATTCTGTTCCGAAATTAACGTTTCCGAATTAAAATCGGTTAAATTCGCCCCGATGTCTAAATCTTTAAACGAAATCAAAAAGGTCATCGACCCTGAACTCAATGAATTCGAAATTCGTTTTAAAGAGTCGTTGAAAGGTAATACGCCATTGTTAGACATTATCATGCGCTACATTGTTTCTCGAAAGGGTAAGCAAATGCGTCCCATGTTTGTTTTTCTTTCAGCAAAACTTGTGGGTGAAACCAACGAAGCGACCTACGTTGCCGCATCGCTTGTGGAACTCTTACACACCGCTACTTTGGTGCACGATGATGTGGTAGACGATTCGTACAAACGCAGAGGTTTTTTGTCGATAAATGCACTTTGGAAAAATAAAATTGCGGTTTTAGTAGGCGATTTCTTACTGGCAAAAGGGTTGCTGATTTCTATTGAAAGCGACCAGTTTCGGTTGTTACACATTCTTTCCGATACCATCAGAGCCATGAGCGAAGGGGAGTTGTTACAAATCGAGAAAGCCAGACGGTTAGACATCAAAGAATCCATCTATTTCGACATCATTCAAAAGAAAACGGCATCGTTAATTTCCTCTGCTTGTCAGTGTGGCGCTGTATCCGTGAAAGCCAGTGAAGACGATATTCAGAAGTTAAAATTGATTGGTGAGAAAGTGGGTATAGCTTTTCAAATAAAAGACGATTTACTCGACTTTGGCGATAGTGAAACCGGCAAACCTAAAGGTGGTGATATTAAGGAACGCAAACTTACTTTGCCTTTGATTTATACTTTGAATCAAGCGTCAGCCGAAACGCGCAAAAAGATTATTTACATCGTAAAAAATCAAAATACCGATACTGAAAAAGTGGCTTGGATTATAGATCAAATTCGAGAAAGCGGTGGTCTGAAATATGCCGAACAATTCATGCAACAATACATTCGAGAGGCCCTAGATTTATTAGATACTTTCCCTGATTCTCCTGCTAGAAGCGCATTTAAAGAGTTGATTCATTTCGTAGTTACTCGCAGAAGTTAATTCGATAGCCAATTTTCTCTCCCTCTAGAAGAATTGCCTAATAAAAGTGTACTCAAAAAACACCTTGCTTTTTTTACATTCGCATAAAATATCAGTACATGGCAAAAGTAAAGGTGGGTTTGGTGCAAATGACTTGCGTGAAAGACGTAGCTCAAAATATGGAACGAGCTATCAAAGGCATTCGCGATGCAGCAAAAGATGGAGCACAAATTATTTGTTTGCAAGAATTATTTACATCGCTTTATTTTTGCGATGTTGAAGATCATGAAAATTTCAAGTTAGCGGAAAGTATTCCCGGAACTTCAACAGAGATTTTGTCTCCAATAGCCAAGGAATTAGGTGTGGTGATTATTGCGTCTTTGTTCGAAAAAAGAACGGAAGGTTTATATCATAATACCACGGCTGTGATTGATGCTGATGGCGCCTATTTAGGGAAGTATAGGAAAATGCATATTCCGGATGATCCGGCATTTTACGAGAAGTTTTATTTCACACCTGGAGATTTAGGCTATAAAGTTTTCCAAACCAAATTTGCCAAAATTGGCGTGTTGATTTGTTGGGATCAATGGTATCCGGAGGGCGCACGAATTACGGCTTTGATGGGTGCTGAGATTTTATTTTTCCCAACAGCAATTGGGTGGGCTACTTCGCAAGATGAAGCTACAAACATTGAGCAATATAATGCTTGGCAAACTATACAGCGTTCACATGCTGTGGCCAATGGCGTACATGTAGTGAGTGTGAATCGCGTGGGTTTTGAACAAGATGGTGCCATGAAATTCTGGGGTGGAAGTTTTGTGAGTAATCCGTTTGGAAAGCTTCTGTATTTAGCTTCTCACGATAAAGAAGAAACACAAGTGGTGGAATTAGATTTGAAACAAACCGATTATTATCGAACACATTGGCCATTCTTGAGAGACAGACGAATAGACAGTTACGATCCAATTACTAAACGCTATATCGATTAAGTATGACGCCCAAAAAGTTAGGATTACATTTTCCTGCAGAATTCGCACTACAAGAAGCCATGTGGTTATCGTGGCCGCATAAAGAAGCTTCGTGGCCGGGGAAAATTGATAGCATTTATCCGGTATATGCCAAGTTTATTGGTTTGATTGCTGAAGCGCAGAAAGTGCGTATCAATGTAGCTGATCAAGTCATGAAAGCCTTTGCAGAAAAGCATTTGATAGCTGTCAACGGTAATCTGAATAATGTTGAGTTTTATTTCAATCCCACGAATGACGCTTGGTGCAGAGATCATGGTCCTGCATTTGTAGTAAACTATACTGAAAAGAAAAAGAGCATCGTTGATTGGGGATATAACGCTTGGGGTGGAAAATATCCTCCGTTTGATTTAGATGACGTGGTGCCAACGCGCATTGCAAAAGAATTCGGATTAGATGTGTTTCATCCCGGAATTGTGATGGAAGGCGGAAGTGTTGAGTTTAATGGGAAAGGCACATTGCTTACCACAACAGCGTGTTTATTGAATAAAAATCGCAACCCACATTTATCGCAAAAAGAAATTGAACAATATTTAGTCGATTTCTATGGTGTTGAACATTTCCTTTGGTTAGGCGATGGGATTGTGGGAGATGATACGGATGGACATATTGACGATATTACGCGCTTTGTGAATGAAGATACTGTTGTAACTGTTGTTGAAGAAAATAAGGCCGATGAAAACTATCATTTGTTACAAGAGAATTTAAGCGCTTTGAAAACAATGCGCTTAGAATCAGGTAAACAGTTGAATATTGTAGAATTGCCCATGCCTGCACCTGTGATTTATGAAGATCAACGTCTACCGGCATCCTATGCCAATTTCTATATTGGTAATGAATACGTTGTAGTGCCTACATTCAGAGATGGAAAGAACGATGATAAGGCTTTAACTATTTTACAAGATTGCTTTAAAACCCGAAAAGTAGTTGGTTTAGATTCAACCGACATTATTTGGGGATTGGGCAGTTTTCATTGTTTATCACAACAAGAACCTATTGTATAGGCGTTTTTTGCTAAAACGGATTTTGAAACTCCGGTTTGTTGATGAAAGTGGTATCAGTAAGTGTTTTCAAGAAGTCGAGTAATTGATCCTTTTCCACCTGATTGATATGTACTCCACGTTGATTGAACATTTGCATCAATGGGTCAACATTGGGTGAATATTTCAAACTATCGCTATAATGGCCTATTACATCTTCAATTGTTCCAAAACGGCCATCGTGCATATAAGGCGGAGTAAGCATAATATTTCGTAAAGTAGGAATTTTGAAACGGCCATTGTCATTTGCATCTAGGCTAATAGCGCCTAGTCCCTTATCTTTAAAATCGTTCACGCTATTCACACTATCTAAAGCATTATTAGCAAAAAACAAAATTTGGTTGGCAAATGTTAGATATGGGCCATCTGCATGGCAATGGAAACAATCGCCTTTATTATTATCGTTGAAAATAGCAAAACCTTGTTGTTCGTTAGTCGTTAGTGCAGCTTCACCTCGCAAATACAAATCAAACTTTGAGTTATAGGAAACTAAGGTGCGAATGAATTGCGCAATGGCTTTGTTGACCTTGATTTCCGTTACATCTCCCGGGCGACCGAACGCTTTTTTAAATAAGGTCGAATAACGCTGTTGGTTTTCCAGTTTGCTTTTTGAATATACATAATTGAAATGTTGTTCTCCTTGCAAGGCATCTGCAACAGCATCTTCAATGCTGGTCTTTCGTCCATCAAAAAAGAATTTTTTATTCATGCCTAGGTTAATGAGCGGTGGTGTGTTTCGAGTAGTTAATTCGCCAAATACTCTTTTGCTTACGATGCTACTATCACCAAATGCGAATCGTGGATTATGGCATGATGCGCAGGATACTGTGCTATCAGCAGAAAGCACAGGGTCGTAAAACAACATTCTCCCCAGTTGAACACCTTCTGCCGTTAATGGATTATCAGAAGGGATTATAATGGCGCGATAGCGATTCGTTAATGTGGGCATACCTTTGTAAGGCGTGCTTTGATATAAAGAATCCGGATCGTTAGCGTTAGAACCAATTTTCGGATCTTGTTTACATGCAGCAATGAAACCCAATAATAGGAGTACAGTCGTTAACTTTTTCATTGGAGAGAAAAGGCATTTACAATGTTATCGGCAAATTTAGTGGCTAAAGGCTCGTTATCGGTAGTTTGAGTAACCCGTTCAGATTGCAATGAAAGATTCATTGGGTTTGTTCCATCTAGTATTTTCTTCAAATCAAGCGAGATGGTTAAAGCGTTGTCTTTATCCTTTGACAAAGAAATTGGCTGAGTAATGGTAATGGTTCTAAAATTCACCGGTTTACCCACATGATACATCAACGAGTAAAAAGTACTACTGCCATTTGGTTTTACTAATCCCTCCACTTTAATGTTTGTGTATTTTAACGTTGATCCCCACCACATGTCATAGTCTGCGCAAAAAGCACTTGGACAAGTTGCTGTGGCCGGATCAATGTTGTTTTGGGTACTCGTTAATCCAAAATTAAATCGAATACCTGTAAAATCACCTGAACGAAAATTTGTCGAATTGTCACTTAAAATATTTTGAAAGCTTTGCGCTTCGCCAAAAAATACGGCATCTTTCAATCGTACACTACTTCCATCGGATTTCAATAAATCAATTTCTGAAAGTAAGATTTTAGACATTGTGAATTTGATAGAGTCGCCAACACTTGTTGCTACAAGCTTATTCAGCACTATCTGTTCTCCTCCAAATGTGGATTTGAAATTTAAGGTTGTCTTGAAAGTATTGGCTTCGTCAGGTTTACATCCACTTATTGTGAATACAACTGGTAAAAGAAAACCAATATATGCGGTTTGAAAAAATCTTTGTATCATAATGGTTAAAATTACGAAATAATTGAGCTTATGTTCAATTATCTATTGATGTGATAATAATAATTAAGACTGATTAACGGCAAAAAGGTTGTCCTAAACTGCAGAGATTAAAAAAATCATTCCTTGAAGTTAATTATTCAGGTATTTTTTTTACGTTTGCCATCCGTTTTGCGAATAATGTTATTTTTCAATGTACGGAAAGCCAAGGAGAGATGGGTGAGTGGCTGAAACCAACAGTTTGCTAAACTGTCGAACTGCGTAAGTGGTTCCCCGGGTTCGAATCCCGGTCCCTCCGCACTGCGAGGCGCAGAAAAAAATGGATTTGTTTTTTCAAACCATTTGTTAGATTTGCGCTCCGCTTTAGGAAACTGTAAAGTGGTTCAAGTCTTAAAACTTGAATTTCGGGGTGTAGCGCAGCCCGGTTAGCGCACCTGGTTTGGGACCAGGGGGTCCCAGGTTCGAATCCTGGTACCCCGACAGAAAAAGAGGATTTTAACTTCGGTTAGAATCCTCTTTTGTTTTTTTAAGATAGCACTATCTTAATTTATGACTTTTTTCGTTTATGTTTTACATAGCTCTAAACTGGAGAAATATTATGTCGGCAGCACCAACGACATAGAAGATCGTTTATATCGTCATAATTCCGGGCAATCTGCATTTACAAAAACCGGTATTCCATGGGTGTTGATTCATACGGAGGAAACAGCAACGCGAGCAGAAGCAGTGCTTTTAGAGATGTCTATTAAAAAGCGTGGAGCGAAACGCTATTTGCAAGGCAAAGGCATTATTGGATAGCGCATCCCGCTTGAAGCGGGAGGGTCCCAGGTTCGAATCCTGGTACCCCGACAGAAAAAGAGGATTTTAACTTCGGTTAGAATCCTCTTTTATTTTATTTTAACTTCTCTCTCAGAGCTTTATCGTTTTTTCTGTATTTCTTTTTTTTACTTTTGTATCGTGAAAAAAGCATTGCTGTACATTCTCTTCTTCGCTTTTTGCTTTAGCAGCACAGAGTTACATCAGTTGCTGAAGTTGCCTTTGCTGTTTTCGCATTTTCAAGAACACAAGCAACGCGACAACAGCATTACGTTTCTTTCCTTCCTCAAAACACATTACACCGATTCGCAAAATGTGAATTCCACTGAAAAAGGGAAACACGAACAATTACCATTCAAATCGGATACTGATATTGCTGCACATAACATTTCATTCTTTCAACCCTTTGTTTCCATTCAACTTCCTCTTGTGTTTCACGCATTTGAGACAAAGAAGCATCCTATTCATAATAACGACTATTTAGCGTCTTCGCTATCTTCTATTTGGCAACCGCCTAAGCTCGTTTAATTTTTGTTGGGAGCATTTCGCTCCATTCATTTTTTTGTTATTGACAGAAATGTAGCATTCAAAGCTATTGCAATGGATTGTTCATTTACTGCAAAGAAGAATTTAATCAAAAATTATGTTGAATAGAGTTATAGAATTTTCAATAAAAAATAAATTGGTGGTAGCCATCTTTGTGTTTGCACTGATTGGCTACGGAGGTTACCAATACACTAAACTGCCTATCGATGCGGTTCCGGATATTACCAATAATCAAGTACAAGTGATTACAGTTGCGCCAGCACTAGGCGCTACAGATATTGAACGCTTGGTTACTTTTCCGGTGGAGCTCGCTAATAGTAATATTTCTGGCTTGAAAGAAATTCGAAGTTTCTCGCGCTTCGGCTTATCCCTTGTTACCATTGTATTTAACGATGGTATCGATATTTATTGGGCGCGTCAGCAAGTGGCAGAACGACTCCAACAAGTACAAAACGAAATTCCACAAGGCATTGCTCCTCCCTATTTGGGACCCGTTACTACCGGGTTGGGCGAAATTTATCAATATGTTGTAAAGCCCAAAAAAGGCTACGAGAATAAGTTTTCACCTATGCAGTTACGAACTATTCAAGATTGGTTTGTTCGCAGACAATTACTTGGGGTGAAAGGCATTGCCGATGTGAGCAGTTTCGGTGGTGAGCTGAAACAATACGAAATTGCCATCGATCAAAATCGCTTGAAAGCCCAGCAACTCAATATTCAAGACGTGTTTGATGCACTGGAAAAAAACAATCAGAATACCGGAGGAGCTTATATAGAGAAAGGTCCTACCGTGCTTTATATTAGAAGCGAAGGTCTTTTGGGGTCTATCCAAGATATAGAAAACATAAACATTAAATCGCTTTCCAATGGTACACCGGTGCGCATCAGCGATGTGGCTAAAGTTGGAATCGGTAAGGCTACACGTTATGGCGCTATTTGCTATAATACAGAAGGCGAGGTAGCCGGAGCGGTTGTGATGATGTTGAAAGGTGAAAACAGTAGCAATGTGATTAAGAATGTAAAGGCAAAAGTAGCTGAAATCCAAAAGACCTTGCCGGAAGGGGTAGAGATAGAACCTTTTTTGGATCGTACTAAAATGGTGAATAATGCTATTTCTACTGTACAGACAAATTTGCTGGAAGGCGCGCTCATAGTGCTTTTTGTATTGATTTTGTTTTTAGGAAATCTACGTGCCGGTTTGCTAGTGGCTTCCGTTATTCCTTTAGCAATGCTCTTTGCCATTTCGCTGATGAACTATTTTGGTGTGATTGGCAACCTAATGAGCTTAGGGGCTCTAGATTTCGGATTGATTGTAGATGGGGCAGTATTTATCGTAGAAGCGGCCATTCATCAAATGCACCATTCGAAGCATTTTGCGCATGAACATACCCTTACGCAACACCATGCCAATGAAGAGACGATAAAATCATCTACCAAAATTGCGCGTAGTGTGGTGTTTGGTCAAGTGATAATTCTAATTGTATATATCCCTATTTTTGTGTTGGAAGGTATAGAAGGGAAAATGTTTATCCCTATGGCACAAACCGTTGTATTTGCTCTTTTAGGCGCATTTATATTATCGGTTACTTATGTGCCGATGATGAGTAGTTTGATTGTGAGTAAAACCAAACCAACGCATCTGAATTTTTCGGATAAGATGATGCTTTTCTTTGAAAGAAGGTTTGAGCCGATGTTGGAAAAAGTGTTGCACTTTCCGAAAGGGTTGATTGCTGCAACGCTTGCTGTGTTTGTCCTTTCCATTGTTTTATTAGCCGGAATGGGAGGGGAGTTTATTCCTACTTTGGAAGAAGGCGACTTTGCTGTGGAAACGCGTTTACTCACCGGAAGTAATTTGAATACCACCATCGATTATACGCAAAAAGCATCTCAAATTTTATTGAAGAAATTTCCTGAAGTAGAGAAAGTAGTAACGAAAATCGGAAGCGGTGAAATTCCTACCGACCCCATGCCTATGGAAGCAGCCGACATGATGATTATTCTGAAAGATAAGCATGAGTGGACTTCTGCGAAGACTTTTGCTGATTTATCAGAGAAGATGACTGCAGCTTTATCGGACATTCCCGGCATTCGCGTGAGTTTTCAATTTCCTGTCCAAATGCGTTTTAATGAATTGATGACCGGTGCAAAGCAAGATGTGGTGTGTAAAATCTTCGGAGAGAATATGGATACACTCGCTAAATACGCGCAAATTATGGGCGATATTTCATCTACAGTAAAAGGAACAGAGAATACTTATGTAGAAGCTGTTGGCGGTATGCCGCAAATAATTATCAATTACAATCGAGCAGCCATTGCGCAATTTGGTTTAGCGATTGAAGATGTGAATCGTGTGGTGAACGCTGCACTGGCCGGGCAAAGCGCTGGTTTTGTGTATGAGGGTGAAAAGCGTTTCGACTTGGTAGTGCGTTTAGATAAAACGCAAAAAAGTTCATTGCAAGACATTCGCAATTTGTTGATTCCAACACCACAGGGTGCTCAAATTCCGCTCTCGCAATTGGCCGATGTAAATATCACGGATGGGCCGAATCAAATTCAACGCGAATCGACACGCAGAAGAATTATGGTGGGCTTCAACGTTCGAAACCGAGATGTACAAAGTGTTGTAGAGGAACTGCAAAAAAGTATCGACAAAAAAGTAAAGCTACCTGCCGGTTATTCTATCGTTTATGGAGGGTCGTTTGAAAATCTCAATGCAGCAAAAGCACGATTAAAAGTAACAGTGCCCATTGCTTTGTTGCTTATCTTTTTGTTGTTGTATTTTTCTTTCAATTCAATTAAGCAAGGTTTGTTGATTTATTCTGCTATTCCGCTTTCTGCCATGGGAGGTATTTTTGCATTGGTGCTTCGGGGTATGCCGTTCAGCATTAGTGCTGGTGTGGGTTTCATTGCTTTGTTTGGTGTGGCTGTATTAAACGGAATTGTATTGATTTCCGAATTCAATCGTTTGCGAAGCGAAGGAATGCGGAGTGCCAAAGACATCGTAATGAAAGGAACAAAATTAAAACTTCGTCCGGTGTTAATGACAGGCTTTGTAGCATCACTCGGCTTCTTACCGATGGCCATCAGTAATGGTTCAGGAGCCGAAGTGCAACGTCCTTTAGCAACAGTTGTTATTGGCGGATTGTTGTTGGCAACATTCCTTACTTTATTTGTATTGCCTGTGTTGTATGTATTGATAGAGGAAGGTTTTACAGGTAAAAAAAAGCGAACCGTAACAACAACGTTACTTTTGCTTTTAATTTTTTCTACCGGTGAACTTCATGCTCAAACGAACCTTCGATTAGCGGATGCCCTTCAATTGGCAGCTGCCAATAATAATGATTTGAAGAATGAGCAATTGAACACAGTCTATTCTAAACTTCAGCAAAAAACAGCAGTTAATATTCCACAAACCAATTTGTCAACTGAGTTTGGACAAATCAACAGCGCTTATTACGATACAAAATTCGGAATAAGCCAGAGTTTTGATTTTCCGTTGGTGTATGTAAGGCAGAAGCAATACGCTACAGAAGAGTTCAAAAAAAGTCAGTTCCAACTCAAATTAAAAGAGCAGGAGCTGAAACGAGAAGTAAGCTTAGTGTTTTATGAATTGGTGTACTTGCAACAAAAGTTGAAACTGCTAGAAAAAGCAGATTCAGGGTTTGTGACTTTCGCGCAAAAGGCTGGCTTCCGATTTAAAGCCGGTGAAAGCAATGTGGTGGAAAAAGCAGCTGCAGAAAATCAGCACATTCAAATTGCCGTACAACGTTTGGCTTTAGACAATGACATACTTGCTGTTCAAGCTCGATTAAATGCACTGTTGCATACCAATCAACAATATCAGGCGATTTGGGAGGATAATGCCATTTCCATTTCAAATACTACAGATACGGCTATACTCTCTACTCATCAGGAACTCTTAGTGTTGAATCAACAAAAAGTAATACAGCAAAAGCAAGTTCAACTAGAAAAATCGAAATTGTTACCGGAGTTGTTTTTTGGTTATTCGAATACCAGTATTCGTGGTACTGGAGCCGACAATGTTACTTACAACAGTGCTTTTCGTTTTCAAACCGGACAAATAGGCATTGGTGTACCATTGTTTTTTGGTGCGCAAAGTGCACGCATTAAAAGTGCTAAAGTGCTTACACAAATGGCTGAAAATAATGTGCTACAAAAGCGTTTGCAATTACAGTTAGATTATTCACGGTTGACTGCTCAATACAATAAAGCAAAAGAGCAATTAGTGTATTTTGAGCACGATGCTTTGCAAAATGCTGAAACCATCTCGGGTGCGGCCACTAAGCAATTTGTAAATGGCGAAATCAATTACCTCGAATGGGTGATGTTAACCCATCAAACCATAGCTATTCGCAGTCAGTATCTCGATGCACAAAAAAGTTATTATGAAACTATTATTCAACTCAATTATTTGCTCCATCAATAATATTATCATCATGAAAAAAATAATAAAAATAAGTCTGTTTTTGCTTGTGTTAAGTGCATGTAAAAATAGCGCAGATTCAGCATCTACACCAACAGAGACCACCATTCCGGATGTGGTTTCTTTGAACGAAACCCAAATTAAAAATGTTGGCTTGCAATTGGGCACAACCGAAATTCAAAAGGTGTCAGCGTTGCTCAAAGTAAACGGGAAAATTGATGTACCACCCCAGAATATGGTATCCATTAGTGCTCCATTAGGTGGGTATTTGAAATCTACTCAATTATTGCCGGGGAGCCATGTGAGTAGAGGTGAAGCCATTGCTACCATTGAAGATCAACAATTTATTCAGTTACAACAAGATTACTTAACCGCGCAAAGTAAACTCACATTTATGGAGTATGAGTTTGCACGTCAGAAAGAATTGAATCAATCTAAATCGAGTAGCGATAAGGTTTTTCAATTGGCTGAATCTGATTATAAGACACAACGTGTTTTGGTAAAAGCATTGGCTGAAAAATTGCGACTCATTAATGTCAATCCTGAGAAATTGAATGAGAATAATATTTCACGTACTACTAATATTTATTCGCCAATAGATGGCTTTGTAGCAAAGGTAGAAGTGAATATTGGTAAGTATGTTAACCCTAGCGATGTTCTATTTGAGTTGGTGAATCCAACCGATATTCACCTGAATTTAATGGTGTTTGAAAAAGATATGGACAAGCTATTTATCGGACAGCAATTGCAAGCTTACACCAATAGTGAGCCTGATAAAAAATACGATTGTGAAATTATTTTAATCAGTCGAAATGTTTCTGAGCAAAACAGTGTGGAAGTGCATTGTCATTTTAAGAATTACGATAAGAAGTTGATTCCGGGTATGTATATGAATGCGCAAATCAAGTCTGTTGAAACATCGGCTAATGTGTTGCCAAATGAAGCGATAGTCCAACACCAAGGTAAACAATATGTGTTTAGCAGTAATGATGGGAAACAATTCTTTATGGATGAAGTGAAAGCGGAAACACTAGAAAATGGATTTTCAACAATAGACACAACAACAAAATTTCGAGGGAAACAATTTGTTGTGAAAGGAGCCTATGCGCTTTTGATGCAATTGAAAAATGGCAGTGATGAATAGTCCTATTCTATAAAGCACCCAACCGGTGTTGTTGATGGTACAGCGATTTTTTTGTGATCGATGAGAGAATCGATGGCATTGTTAAGGTAGTTTATATATTCAGGCGCAAAGCTAGGTGCGTTGATAGCCTTGAAGGTGTTGTCGAGTCTCCCATCGTATACTTTTTGCTTGTTCGAATAGATCTGGTATTGCGGAGTTGTGCTTGCACCTTTTTGTTTGCTGAATCGGGAATGCTTATCAATATAAATTGGACAATGAAGATTGAATAAAGCGCAACTTTGGGTAACCGTTATTTCGGGTAGTTGGTTGCTTGGGATAATAATATAGAATGAGATTTTGGAATTATATTTATTAATGAGTTTTTGTAAAATATTTGTTTGTTTTATACACAAAGGACAAGTGGGTGAAAGAAAACAAAACACAGTAGGCGTATTGGTTTCAATAATATTTTTTTTCGTAAAGGAATTGTTATTTGGGTTGAAAAGGTATGACTCGTTTTCAGAGCACCCCGATAGTAATGTAACAAAGAGGAAAAGAAGGAATAGCCAACGCATTGTTAGAGAAAATAGGAGTACATTAATACAAGCATTTCATCTTGCGCCTTTCTGCCATAGATAACTTTTTGTGGAGGGTGATTGGGGTTTCGTTTGTTGTTTTCTGTGTTATCATATAGGCAAATCATATAGATTTTCGAATGTGCCGGAATACTTATGGGTTTTACAAATTCATACGAGCTTTGCCACAAGTAATCCCAATTCGGTATGCGTACTAACGGAATAATTTCATTTGTAGGTGTTTTTGCAAAACAAAGAACGTTCTTCGCGATATTATGTGTGTGTGGCCAAATAGTTTGCATGTTAATCGCCTTAGGAACATCTAAAACTAGCGTGTCGTATTTTACTTCATTTGGTTCAAAATGGATATCAAATTTGTTTTTGAAATCGAAAAATACTTCGTGGGCGATGGAATCTTGTGTCACCTTAAAGCATACTTTTGAAGTGTCGTATACGCCTTCAAATCCCCCTGAATAATGAATTTGAATCGATAAGTAAGCATTTTTAGGAAGTAGAAACCCATAGCCTTTTTCCAAATGAATAGGATGGCTGCCCTTAGTCCAATTGGAAACGATTACCGATTTGTCGTCAATGCTATTGTCGCAATTACAAATGGCGTCATTCTTATCATTACAGCCTTGAATCACTTTTTGATCGTAAGCAATAAAGGCCGACATATGATGCACTGCTAATGCATTACCAGGAATGAGGTCAATGGCAGACAGATAAACATCTTTTTTAAATGGATTGAGAACAATAAAGCATTTATAGTTATCGATATTTTCAGGAATTCGATAACCCATGGAAATATTATAGCAGTCGCCAACTTGTTGGTAGCTGAAAATGCTGTCTTTGTTGACTGCTGCCAATGGACATTGACCTGAATTTTTACATCCATTGTCGACCCAATTGTATAATTTTTTACGTTCGGTTTCGGTAATATAAAATTGATGTTTAAAAGTACGGTAACTTGGATCAGGTTTCCAAGGAGGCATAATATTGCTGTCTAATACATATAATACTGTGCTTTTTTTTTGGCGAAAGGTTTCAATGTTCTCAAATGAAAAAGGTGCAATTCCATCTTGGTTATGACACTTTAAGCAACTTTTTTCTAGGATAGGTTTAATGTCGCAATAATCTATGTTTTTTAGAGCATCGTTTTTCAAGCCGTTATTTCGTTTACAACCTGCAAGTAAGATGAATAAGCTAAAAACGATATGGAGGTAATACTGTTTCAATGCACTTTATAGTTAGTTAAAACTATAAAATGAATCAAGTTTAACAAAATAAATATCAAGATATTGTAACGCCTAGCTATAAAGCAGAAAGCGCTTGCTCAATTGACTTTACTTTAAACTGAAACCCCAGTTGGGTCAATTTTAATGGCATACATCGCTGACTGTTCAGCACCATTTCTGCCATTTCTCCGAGCGCGAGTTTAAGTACAAATGGGGGAATAGGGGCAATTATAGCTTTGCTTTTAAATGTTTTCACAGCTGTGGAGATAATTTCTTTCTGCAGAACAGGTGCAGGCCCGGTGAAGTTGAACGCACCGTTGCAATTTTCGTTTTCTAAGCAGAAAAGGAAGGCGGCACACAAGTCGTTAATGTGAATCCAAGGGTAGTAGAGATTTTCCTTTGCAAAATAACCGGCAATGCCCATCGGAAATGTTTTCATCATTTCGGGCAATGCGCCACCTGTTTTGCTGAGGACAATGCCTATTCTTCCTCTAACTTCGCGTATACCTAACATAGGAAATTTCATTACTTCTCTTTCCCAATCACTGCAGAGTTCAGCCAAAAATCCGCTACCCATTGGGCTGTCTTCTGTAAGTATTGTTTCTGCTTTATCGCCATAGTAACCAACTGCTGATGCGGAAAGAATGGTCTGAACCGAATGTCTGACCTTGCTCAATGTATTGAATAGCAATCGGGTAGAGTCTATTCTGCTGTTGTGTAGTCGTTCTTTTTGGGCTTTCGTCCAACGTTTTCCTGCCACCGGTTCACCTGCTAAATGGAAAATAGCAAATACATCTTCCAGTGCCTTTAAATCGATTTGTTGTAGTTCAACATCCCAAATGAATTGTTGCACCTTTTTGTCGGTTTCAAAGGGTTTGCGGGTGAGTGTTTTTACAGCATAATTCTTTTCTAGTAATAGGGTTATAAGCTTTTGGCCAATTAGTCCGCTGGCTCCGGTAACGAGAATAGTTTTCATCCTGCTAGAACAATAATTCTGAAAATAAGTTTCAATAAATCAGTTTTCGATTTTTTCGGATAAATAATTTACTTTGCCCGTCTAATTTATCACTATGAAGAAAATATTTGTTTTTTCTATGGCTATTGCAGCCGGACTTATATTGTCGAATTGCAAAGGGAAGCAAAAAAGTGTTGCGAAAGGCGTGGTGGTATACCGCGAAACGGCTGACCCGGATATGTTGAATCCTATCAACTCTTCTTCTGCAAATGCAACTATTGTAAATGATTTGATTTTTGGAGGAATTCAGGGGATGAATCCACAAACATTCGACTTAACCAATGTATTGTTGAAAGGAGCACCCGTTGTTGAGGAAATTAAAGAAGGCGAATTTAAAGGCGGAATGAAAATTAATTTCGAATTTAAAGATGATGCCAAATGGGACAATGGAACACCGGTTACTGGCGATGATTATCTTTTTACGATTAAATCGATCATCAACCCTAAAACTAATTGCGAGCATTTGAAAGGCTACTATTCTTGGTTAGGCGATATTCAATTAGATAGCACAAACAATAGAAAAATCACTGTTTTCTGTAAAGAACAATATTTCAAGATTACTGAATTTGCATTTTATCGTTGTTTGCCGGAATATGTGTACGATCCTCAAAAAATCATGCGCAAATTCACAATTAAAGACTTGATGACAAATGCCGAAAAATTGAAAGGCGATGCAGATATCATCAAATTTGCTGAAGAGTTCAATTCTGAAAAATATCAACGTGATACAGCGTTTATTTCAGGGTTTGGTCCATATAAATTGGAAAAATGGGTTACCGGTCAGGAAATCGTTATTAAGCGTAAAGCAAATTGGTGGGGCGATAAATATGCCGATCAGCGTGATTTCTGGGCATATCCCGATAAAATTGTGTTAAAAGTAATTCCGGATAACAACACCGCTTTCACGGCATTGAAAGACGACAAATTATCAGCTTACGATGGTATTGATGCAAAACGTTTTAAAGAATTGGAAGGCAATAAATCGTTTGTCGATAAATTTAATTTAGTTAGAAAAGATCGTCTTTCATACAGCTATCTTGGCTTCAACATGCGTAAAGAAAAATTGAAAGATGTGCGTGTAAGAAAAGCAATTGCTCATGCAATCGATAGAGATCAAATCAACAAAACAATTAGTAATGGCGAAGGAACACTAGCCAATACTTTTGTTCACGCTGTGCAAACAAAATTTATTAATACTGATATTAAACCGGTAACCTATGATGTAGAAAAGGCAAAAACGTTATTGACAGAAGCAGGTTGGGCTGATACCGATGGTGATGGGTTTTTAGATAAAAACAAGCAAAAGTTCAATTTGGATATCAAAATGCCTTCAGGAAATGATATTGCTAAACAACAGGCGTTGATGTACAAAGAACAATTACGCAAAGTTGGTATCGATTTGAATATCGTTGAGCGTGAATGGACTGTTTACTTGCAAGAGATGGATAAATTTGATTTCGAATTGAATATGGGCGGTTGGACAATTCCTGGAAGAGTTTCAGATCCATATCAATTGTGGCATACAAAATCGGCAGTGAATGGCGGAAGCAATTATCCTAATTTCGGTAATGCTGAATCGGATAAAGTAATTGAAGAATTGCGTTCAACATTAGATGATAATCGCAGAATTGAATTGTACAAAAAATTCCAACAAATGTTAGCTGATGAGCAACCGGTAGTATTTATGTTTTATCCTAAGAACAGAATTGCGACCAGCAAAACATTTGAAGTGGAGCCGCATATGATCAATCCGGGTTTCAATTTGAATGAATTTAAAGCAATCGCTCCTTAATTAATCGGGTTTTACACTCAAAACTGGGGTTGTGGCATGAGTGTCACAACCCTTTTTTATTGTCTATAAAAAAAATTAGTTTGTTACGCTGAATAACATATTTTTGGGCATTATAGAAAACAACATGTTTAAATACGTACTCAAAAGATTTGTCTATTTCATACCTACGCTTGCAATTATTGCATTGGTTACATTCGCATTAAGTAAAATGGCTCCGGGTGATCCCGTAAAATTAGCCTTAGGGAATAAGGATAATGGAGGCGAGGCCGGGCAAACATCTGAAAAAATTGCCGGTGAAAAGGCTTACCATGAAATGGCAGAAAAAATGGGATTACATCTTCCTGCCTTTTATTTCGATTTAACAACAGTGGCCACTCCTGATACACTTTATAAGTACACCAAAAAACCGGAACGCGAAAATCTCTCTCGGTTGATCGCCAAATACGGTAACTGGGATAAAATTGAGGCTTATTACGCAAATATCAAGGCCGTTCAGTTTGAAATGTATAAGGTGCAACAAGATTCAACAACATTTGAAGGCAGTCGTACATTGAATAGCGAAATCAACAGATTGTTTACATTGAGTAAAGATGATGAAATTGAAGCTTCTCTTAAAACGTTGCAAACGGCCACTACATTATCTCCTAATTTCAATTCTGTAGCGGCAAAGATTGCCTCGCTTCAACAGTCTTATTCAACTGTGAAAACGGAAACGGCAAACACTAAGAATTTTATTCCGGCCATTCACTTTTACGGATTAAATAACCAATTCCATCGTTGGTTGTTTGGCGATAAGCCGTACTTTTTTGGAGAAGAGCAACCCGGACAAACAGCGGGTTTTCTTAGAGGCGATTTTGGTTTTTCATACTTAGATAAGCGTCCGGTTTGGTCTAAAATGAAAGACGCTTTGCCGTGGACGTTATTGCTCAATTTAATTAGTATTGTTTTAGCTTATGTAGTTGCCATTCCGCTTGGGGTTTGGAGCGCACGCAAAAAAGGAAGCTTCGCAGATAATATTGTTACCTTCTTGTTGTTCTTGCTTAATTCCTTACCTGTATTTTGGATTGCAACATTGATGATTACGTTCTTAACTACCGATGAATATGGTATGAATTTCTTCCCTACGTTTGGTTTGGGAGAAGTTGATCCATCTATGTCTAACATGGAAGTGTTTACAGAACGCGCTGTTCACTTAATTTTACCGATTATCTGTTTAACGTATGGTTCATGGGCTTATTTGTCGCGCCAAATGCGAGGCGGAGTGTTAAGCGTTTTGCGTCAAGATTATATTCGTACAGCCAAGGCAAAAGGCTTAGCCGAAGGCAAAATTATTTGGAAACACGCGTTCAGAAATTCACTTATTCCTATCATCACTATTTTTGCTAGCATTTTCCCTTCAGCTATTGCCGGAGCATTTATCATTGAAAATATTTTTGCCATTCCCGGCATGGGTAAACTTTCTTTTGAAGGTTTAGTGGCTAGAGATTACCCGATGGTGTTTACGGTGATGTTACTTTCGGCAGTACTTACATTAATAGGCAATTTAGTAGCCGATATTTTGTATGCCGTGGTTGATCCACGTATTTCTTTTAATAAATAATTGTGAACTAATATGTCAGCTCAAAATATAAAACAGATTAGCGAAACGCTCGATCAAAGCTATAGCGCAATTGTAAAGCGTCAGTTCAGAAAAAATAAAATGGCTGTTTGGTCGTTACGCTTCATTTTTGTGATAGTATTTATTGGATTGTTTGCCGATTTTTTGTCGAACGATAAGCCAATTGCCTGTAGCTATAAAGGAAATACATACTTTCCAATTGCCAAAAGTTATGGTGTAAGTTTAGGTATTGCTAAATGGCCCAAAGATATAGCCAACGTGGATTGGCATTCATTAAACTATGATTGGGCATTGTTGCCGCTGATTCCCTATTCACCGCAATATCAAGATTTGAAAAACGATAATTTTAAAGGTCCATTTGATGAACAAGATGTTCCTTCTTTCCGATTTAAACATTTTCTAGGTACCGATAAATTGGGTCGTGATGTAATGAGTGGTATGATTCAGGGAACGCGTGTTGCCATGATGGTTGGCGTTATATCTATGTCTATCGCAGTAGTTATTGGCATATTGCTTGGATCGTTAGCCGGTTATTATGGCGATACTAAATTGAAAATGAGCCGTATTCGAATTTACATGAATCTCTTATTTTTTGCTTTAGGTGTTTTCTATGCTTTTATGGTAAGAAGTTATGTATTGTCTGATGCGCTTTCTACAAGTGTTGGTTCATTCTTTATTCAGTTGCTCATTAGTTTATTTGTGTTTTTTGTTTTCATGATTATTGCCAATGTATTGGTAATGCCATTAAAGAAAATTCCATTCCTCGGAACACAGGTAAGCATTCCTATGGATATCCTTATATCGCGTTTAATTGAAGTAATGGTATCTGTACCAACGCTTTTGTTGTTACTTTCTATTTCTGCCATTATGAGTAAGCCTTCTATTTTTGTAACCATGATTGTTATTGGTTTCTTGGGCTGGACAGGTATAGCAAAATATGTTCGTGCAGAGCTTCTTAAGGTTAGAAGTTTAGAGTTTATTGAAGCGGCACAAGCTTTAGGGTTAAGCGAAGCAAGAGTAATATTCAAACATGCTATTCCGAATTCTTTAACTTCCGTATTGATTACTATTGCTTTTGGTGTTGCCGGAGCTATTCTTACTGAATCGAGTCTTTCGTTTTTGGGTATTGGTGTTGCTCCTGAAGAAGTTACATGGGGGAGTTTATTATCTGCCTCGCGAAGTGATGTTTCGGCATGGTGGTTAGCCATTTTCCCTGGTTTTGCCATTTTCATTACAGTTACTATTTTCAATTTAATTGGAGAAGGATTGGCAGATGCTATGGATCCTCGATTGAAACAGTAAACGGATCGGTAACAATTGTTCCGGCAAATTTTAGAAAAATGCACTACTTTCGATTTGTTCGAGTATTACTTTAATTCATTAAACCGTTATTCATGATGCGCTTATCTCTTATTTTATTGGTGTCGGCACTTACGTTTTTTTCTTGTTCGAACGGACAAGGCAATCAGAAAATTCCTGTTGAGCAATTTGAGAAGAAATTGGCAGACACGAAAGATGCCATTTTGTTAGATGTGAGAACACCGGGTGAATTCAGTGAACGCCACTTGAGCAACGCAATGAACATTGATTACAATGGAGATGATTTCGAAAAACGTATCGAATCGTTAGACAAAACAAAACCTGTTTTTGTGTATTGTCTTTCCGGTGGAAGAAGCACAGGCGCTGCCAATTTGTTAGCGTCTAAAGGTTTCAAAACAGTATACAATATGGAAGGTGGGATTTTGGCTTGGACTGGTGCAGGAAAGCCTGTTGAGAGCGGTGCGTCAAGCAGTGGTGGCGGTTTATCTATGGATGATTATTTAAAAGCCGTAACCAAAGATAAATTGGTGTTGGTGGATTTCAACGCTACTTGGTGCGGACCATGTAAGAAGTTAAAGCCTATAGTAGAGAAATTAGCCAAAAGGCACAGCGCATTAGTGGAATTAAAAGCTATTGATGTAGACCAAAACACCGCATTAGCAGATGCAATGCACATCAACAGTATTCCATTGTTGATACTATACAAACAAGGCAAAGAGGTTTGGCGCTTTATGGGTTTAGCCAGCGAGCAAGAAGTAGAGAAAGCGATTTTAGATAATTCCAAGTAAGGGTTTCACTTTTGTGATCTTCGTTGTTAAGCGATATCAATATACTTCGTCCACTAATCTGAATAAGCGCATTAATGATTTGTCATCCCTGTTTTTGAGTGTACTTTCACTGTTCATGTTACCTTAATGCGTATGATAGATTTGTCGCCTTCTGAATATCAAATTCACGCTGTTGCTAATTTTCAGGAACTAGTTTCAATACCTTATCATGGTAACGTGAATGCGATTTGCTGGAAACGACAACTCGAAGGGAATTTTGCTGAGATTGTGAATAGTGTTGAATTAAACGAAAACATAGTAGAACTTAGCGAAGCGATGTTATTAAATCTTCAGTTAAGTGCAGAAGGGCAGTTGGCACGCGAAATTATTTTGGATGATTTTAAGGCTTTAAAATCGCATGGTGCAGCGCCAATTCTTAATCTGATTAAGTGCTACAACAGAGAAGATGCATACCCGTTTTTCCCAACCGATGTGTACTCCTTTCATGTAGATCGCTCGCCAATACCAACGGATACGTTTTTATGTACTTACTATGGCGATTCCAGCGAAATAATCCCTAATGCTGAAGCAGAGCAAAAAGTGTTGATTCCCGAAATACGCGCTGAACTCAAAAAGCTATATGATGGTCCCGATGAAGGGTTTGAAAACTTTCTAACGGAACATTTTTTTGATCTGCATTATCAGGCAAAGCCTGATGCGCACCTCATCAGTTTAGGCTTAGGTCATTTATGGCGATTAGCCATCGATCATCCTGAACTTCAAGTGCCGCCTTGTGTTCACCGTGCACCGGTGGAAAAAAGCGGACAAACACGTTTGTTGCTAATTTGTTGAATGCAAAAAAAAGCAACGAAGCAGTATTCCTTTTTAAAACCCTTTTTGGGCGTGATACCGCGCTTTCCGTTTCAATCTTTGTCCCGCTATGAAGCGGTACAAAGGATTTTCACTTCAATCGCGCACGCGGCATTTCGTTTCATTGGAAATTATTTTCTAGACTCCATGTGTTGTTGGTTGGCATCCCTGCCGACCATGTTGGAGGCAGGGAGGTGGCAGGCGACCAACATCAGTATATTGAATTTAAATAGTGTTTATTGTATCACCCTTTCATTCATAAACACATACAACTTCTCTACCAAGAAGGTAAAGAACATCCAGGCCGGAAAGTAATCTAAACGAACTAATCCTAAAATATGAAAGCCGGTAGTGTATTCCCAAGGGCAACTGCCGGTGAGTGTTCGCAATAATAAACCGGAAAAAAATTCAATTACATATACAAATACGGTATAGGTTAAAAGTCGAACAAAAAGCGGACGGTGTTTTATTTTATCAAAAAAGAAATAACCCAGCAGCGGAATGGATGCATAAATGAAAACCATCCAAACGTAGGTATATCCGGCCAATGCAATTAAAGGTTTGCCACAATGAGGTTCTTGGTTGATTACGCTCATGAGGGCCGTAAATACTACTTCCGTAGATAAGCCCATACAGGCAAATACATTCATCATGAAAAAGGTATGTAATCTGCGGTGTTGAGCGAATGGCATATCAAGATGTTTATATAGGATGTAAAATGGCTTCTATTGACTAGAATCATATTTAGAATAGATAAATATACTACAATTTTGTTGGATGATATCGAGTAGAATTTTCATTGTTTTAATATGGATATGTGTCTCGTACTCGTCTGTTGCTCTTGGTGATAGTATTCCCAAGAAAGGGATAGTGTTTCGTCACTATTTACCTACTATTGATACGCAAGACAGAATAATACTTCGTAATGCGCATGCTTCGTTCGGAAGGAAGTTTTTAAGAGGTTCCGGTTTGGTTTTCGCAGCAGAGGCTTCCAGTTTTGGATTGCTATTTGTACTGCCGGAAAACATTAGCCATTGGGATAAATCGCATTTGCAACTTGGCGAAAATTATAAGCGAGCCTTCACTCGGCCACCGGTTGTAGATGAAGATGCCTGGTATATCAACTATTTGGGTCATCCCTATCAGGGTGCATACACCTATAATGCCATTCGTTCGCAAGGGGCCAATGTGTGGCAGTCTTCGCTGTTTTGTATTGGACATAGTGTAATGTGGGAATATGTTCTTGAAGCGGGTTTCGAGCAGCCTAGTATTCAAGATTTGGTGGTTACCCCTTGTGCTGGAATTCTATTAGGCGAATTATTCCACTTTGCCACAACAGCAATGGCTAAGAATGGTTTCAAATGGTATGAAGCAACATTTGTTTGTCTGGTCAACCCTATGTATGCCATAAATAACGGCTTTAAATTCGCTGCAAATAAAAGAGGTGATCGTGCAAAACCTTTGGCTGCAGTATTTTAAAGTCGCTAAAATTATTCTCCGCCCAATCCTTCCAAACCTCTTCTGTCTTTTTTGGTGGGTCGGCCTTGCTTACTTAATCGTTTGCCGGTGTGATACACAAAAGCAGAGCGTTGCAGACGTTTGTTTTTTTCTTCGTCTGATGTTAAATCTACGTAGCATTTGATTGCTTCTTCGAATTGAACACGTGTATGGATGAGGCTTACCACTTGAATCAATTGTTTAGAACCGGCCTCGCGTTTAATTTCGTATTGGTCGCCAATTTGCACTTGTCGGGATGCTTTCACATCCACTCCGTTCCATTTCACTTTTCCGTTGGCAATAGCATCTGAAGCCTGTGTGCGTGTTTTGAAAAGCCGTATGGCCCACAAGTATTTATCTAATCGTAATTTTTCGTTCGCGTCCATACGTTATGAAATCAATACAAACAATCCGCCTACAATCATCGAAGCGCCTACAATTACTTTCCATGTTAGCACTTCATGCAAAAAGATAGCTGATAAAATAATGGTTACCACAATGCTTCCTTTGTCGATTGCGGCAATGGACGACACGTTCCCAATTTTAATCGCGCGATAATAAAACAACCACGAGAGAGAAGTGGTAATGCCTGAAAGGATTAAGAACAGGGCATCACGCGAGGTCAGCGAACTCATTTGTCCATATTGCTTTAGTACAAACGAATTGATAATCACAAAAACAAATACCACGGCTGTTCGCACCACAAGGGCAATATCGCCACTTACATTTTTCAAGCCGAATTTAGCTAACACTGATGTTAGTCCCGCAAAGAACATTGAAAGCAGCGCCAGTACAACCCAGTTTTCCATTGTTGTTGTTTTGTATTTATCCCAAAAACGGGTAGCGATAATCTACCGGAGAAACAAATGTTTCTTTAATGGTTTGCGGTTGCACCCAACGTAACAAGTTAATCATAGAACCCGCTTTGTCGTTAGTTCCTGAGCCTCTTGCTCCGCCAAATGGTTGTTGTCCTACCACAGCACCGGTTGGTTTATCGTTGATGTAGAAGTTACCCGCAGCATTCTGCAATTTCTTTGTTGCTAATTCAATTGCATAGCGATCGTTAGCAAGAATGGCTCCCGTTAACGCGTAAATCGAAGTGGAATCAACTAAGTCTAGTGTTTCTTCAAATTGGTTTTCATCGTACACATAAATCGTTAACACCGGACCAAATAACTCTTCACACATGGTTACATATTTCGGATCTTTGGCGAGGATTACCGTAGGCTCTATAAAGTAGCCTTTCGATTTATCGTAGTTACCTCCTACAATAACTTCAGTATTACTGTCGGTCTTAGCATTATCAATGTATTTAGCCAATTTGTCGAACGATTTTTCATCGATTACGGCATTAATGAAATTGCTGAAATCCTCTGTAGGTCCCATTTTCATGGTTTTCAAGTCCGCTATCATCGATGCTTTTACGGTTTCCCAAATGTTAGATGGAACGTAAGCGCGAGATGCGGCAGAACATTTTTGTCCTTGATATTCAAAGGCCCCACGCGACAATGCAACAGAAACCGCCTGCGGATCTGCAGAACGATGCGCAATCACAAAGTCCTTTCCACCGGTTTCGCCCACTATGCGCGGATACGACTTGTATAAATGGATATTGTTGCCAATAGTTTGCCAAATATTTTGGAATACTTCTGTTGATCCTGTAAAGTGAATACCCGCGAAGTCGCGGTGTTTGAAAATAACATCTGCTGCATCCGGACCACTTGGGTAAATCAAATTAATTACGCCATCCGGCACCCCAGCTAATTGGAATATTTTCATTAATACATGAGCAGAATAAACTTGTGTGTTCGATGGTTTCCAAACGACTACATTGCCCATCAATGCACAGCTTGTAGGTAAATTACCTGCAATGGCAGTGAAGTTAAACGGAGTGAGTGCATACACAAAACCCTCTAATGGTCGCCATTCTGTTCGGTTCCACATGCCTGACGATGATTCCGGTTGCATGGCGTAAATCTGCGTCATGAACTGCACGTTGTAACGCAAGAAGTCGATGATTTCACAAGCCGAATCTATTTCTGCTTGAAATGCATTTTTCGATTGGCCCAACATTGTCGCGGCATTCAACTCGGCACGATACGGACCCGCAATTAAATCAGCAGCTTTAAGGAATATGGAAGCGCGTTGTTCCCAACTTAAATTCGCCCATGCTGATTTTGCGGCAAGTGCTGCATCAATCGCTTGCGAAACATGTTGTTTTTCGCTTTTATAGTAATAGCCTAAAAGATGTTGATGATCGTGTGGCGGATGTAACGATTTTTTTTCACCGTCACGTACTTCTTTCCCTCCAATATACATTGGAATATCGCGTACTTCAGCACGCATTGTTTTTAATTTCTCTTGTAATTCTGCACGTTCCGGACTGCCCGGTGCATATTGTTTTACCGGTTCGTTTTTGGCCACCGGTACATGATAAAATCCTTTCATAAAAATTGGTTTTGGTTTGAAAGAAATATGTTGTTCAATAGTTAGTAATTACTTATGGACAAACCATTTTAGCAAATCGTTTCCGTTCGCGTAAATCATTAATCCGAACAGAAGCACCATCCCTACCATTTGGGCATACTCCAAAAATTTATCGCTAGGTTTTCGTCCGGTCACCATTTCCACCACTGTGAAAAGTGCGTGACCACCATCAAGAGCCGGAATAGGCAATAGATTCATGAAGGCTAATAAAATAGAAATGAAGGCAGTGCTGTTCCAGAATGCCAACCAGTTCCATGTATCGGGGTATAATTTCGAAATAGCCGCAAAGCCACCTAATTGTTTGTAGCCTTTTAATTCAGGCGAGAAAATGATGCGAAATTGTTTTACATAATCTCTTAGAATATGCCATGAATGCAAAACTCCTGCAGGGAAGCAAGTGAGCAAATTGTATTCTTTCTTTTCAATTTTGAAATAAGTAGTGATGTCTTTTGCTGCTACTTTTAATAAGCCATCATCGCCAATTTTTACTTTGCCTGCAATCGTATCGGTGTTGTTTCTCAATAACTGAATGTCGATTTCTTTGTTCTTGTTTTGTTGTAAAATGTTACCCATTTCTGCGAAGAATTGAATTGGCTGTCCGGCCAAACCAATCACTTTGTCGCCTTTCTGCGCCAAGCTGTGTAATGGCGATTCCGGTAAAATGGAATCCAATTCGCTCGGGAAAGCCAGTTTTACAAACGAAGTTTTCCCTTCACCGGCTATAATGGCTTTGTACACTGATTCCGGAATATTGATATTCATCGTTTTTCCTTCGCGTTCGATGTGCAATACTTTGGCGTTATCTAATAACAAGTCTTTCACCACCGGAATGGTCGCATCTTCGAATTTTTTATTGTCGTAGCCTAAGAATTTATCGCCTGTTTTCAAACCAATGCTTTGCGCTAACGAATCACATACGAATCCATATTGTGCGTTTTTCATTGGAATTGATTCTTCACCCGTTTTCCATAAAATCATGGCGTAAATGAAGAATGCGAGCAATACATTCACAATAATACCTCCTAACATTATGATTAACCGTTGATAGGCTGGTTTCGAACGAAATTCATCCGGTTTTGGCGGTAATTTCATGGCTTCTTCGTCCATGCTTTCATCTATCATTCCGGCAATTTTCACATAGCCGCCAAACGGGAACCAACCTAAACCGTATTCTGTTTCACCGATTTGTTTTTTGAAAAGAGGAAAGTTCATCACACCCGGGAAAGGGAAAAGGAAATCGAAAAACAAGTAGAATTTTTCCACTCGTGTTTTAAACCAGCGTGCAGCAATGAAGTGACCTAATTCGTGTAATGTAATTAATATAGAGAGGCCAAGAAAGAGATAAAGTATTCGAATCATGATTTGTTTTTTAATTGATGCCGTTGCGGAAAGTACCCAAAGGCGTTGAGGTCTTATGTTAATTTAGACTGCGAAAGTAAAAAGTTTAAGCAATAACGAACGGAATTAGCCCTTGGGCAATTTTGCGGTCGTTGGCCAAACGGGGTACTTTATTTTGCCCGCCTAGCTTTCCCTCGCTTTTCATGTAAGAGGCAAAGGCATTTTTTTGCAATTTTTGGATTTTCAGGCGATCTAAAATGTTGCCTTCCCGCAGGTCGAAATAATAGCTATTTTTCGTTTGTAAGTATTTGTCCACTTTTTCTGCAAAGCGTTCCATGTCAATAGGTTCCTTATCGAATTCCACAAACCATTCATGAAAGGATTTTCCTTGTTCCGGACTTACATTCGGTGCCACGGTGAATTCCATAATAGCTAAAGCTTCTTCTTCAGCCGCTTTCAGAATGGCATATTCTACCTCTTCCCCAATCACATGCTCGCCAAATGCGGAGATAAAATGTTTTGTTCTGCCCGTAACCACAATACGGAACGGTTCCAGTGAAACAAATTTCACCGTATCGCCAATATTATAGCCCCACAAACCCGCATTGGTATTGAGGATGATGGCATAATTTACATTCAATTCCACTTGCGCCAAGTAAATACGCTCCGGATTTTCGTTGAAAATTTCATCTGCTTTCACAAATTCGTAGAAAATTCCGCCATTCACATTCAACAGCAATCCTTTTTCTTTTTGCGAATCTTGATAGGCAATAAATCCTTCGGAAGCCGGATAGGTTTCAATGGAATCGACTTTTCCCCCAATAAGCGATTCGATTTTGGCGCGATAGGGTTCGTAATTCACTCCACCAAAAGCAAATACGGAGAAGTTGGGGAATATCTCTCGAATGGTTTGCTTCCCCGATTTCGCAATCAATTTTTCAAAATACATTACCACCCAAGGCGGAATACCGCTAATCAGCGACATATTTTCGTTCACCGTTTCTTCTACTATGGCATCCACTTTTGTTTCCCAATCTTCAATGCAATTGGTTTTATAAGATGGTTTGCGATTGGCATTCAAATAGGCAGGCACGTGGTGATACACAATGCCTGATAATCGTCCCGATGGAATGGCTCCATGTTGATCCAATTCCGGTGAACCTTGCAAGAAGATCATTTTATAGTCGAAGAAATCAGCTTTGCCTGTTTCATGCGTGTAGGCTAAAAGTGCATTTCGTGCTGCGCGAATTTGCTCGGCAATCGATTCATCGGTAAGCGGAATATATTTTGTGCCGGAGGTTGTGCCGCTAGATTTACAAAAATAAGTAGGTTGTCCGGGCCACAGCACATCGTGTTCACCGGATGTAATACGCTCTATATATTCTTTCAAACCTTCGTAATCGCGAATAGGCACTTGCTTTTTAAAATCTTCGTAGGTGTTAATCGATAAGAACTGGTGCTTTTTGCCGAAGGCCGTTCGTGCTCCTTTTTTTATCAATTGCCGAAGCAACTGTTGTTGTACATAAACACCTTCTTGTTGTTCCTTATAAATGGAAGGAACAATTACCGATGCAGCCATTTTTGCCAGAAAAGATTTCAATCCCATAAACACAAAGATAGGTTTCTGATTTAAAGCTAAAATTCTGAAGATAGAATGCCGGCTTTTTTGAGATTAATAGTGTATTTTGGAAAAACTAAAAGTCGATATATGGATGCAGCTTTATTGTTCAAAACAGCAAATGCCTTTGTCATTCCGGGCTGGCTGTTATTGTTGCTCATGCCGAATTGGAAGTACACCGCGCCATTGATTCGCTATGGTATGGTGGTAGTGTTAGCTGTATTATATGCTTGTTTAATTTTGGGTTCCATTTCGGGCTTTAATGGTGAGAGTTTCAGTACGTTAGAAAATGTGAAGCATTTGTTTCAAAACGACAATGCTGTTTTGGCGGGTTGGATTCATTATTTGGCCTTCGATTTGTTGATAGGAACATATATTGTTGAACAAGCGAAATTGCATCAGGTGCCTCGCTGGTTATATGTGTTTGCTTTGCCGTTTACTTTTATGTTTGGACCGATGGGATATTTATTATTCGTTGTAATGAAATCGTTTAAAGGATTAATAACACAAAAAGAGAATCAATGATGCCGTATGTTCCCTTGGTTGTAGGTTGGGTTTTCTTTTACGCCATGCATAGTGTTTTAGCGTTAGAGAGCATGAAAGCATTCACAAAAAATGCATTCCAATCCTATTTTCCATATTATCGCATTGGCTATAATCTGTTCAGTGTATTGTTGTTTGTAGCATTGGTGTATTATCAGTTTTCTTTATCGCAAGCATTAGTTGCTGCAAAAAGTATAGTGCTTGAAGTGCTTGGTGCTATTGTGTTTCTGCTTGGCGTAATTGTTTTGAATGTCGCATTCTCATCGTTCAATAAGCGCGAATTTATTGGCTTGGAACAGTTAGATGAAATTAAACAACCTGCAATTATTGTCGAAAAGAAACTCGTGAAAACAGGTTTGTACGGCTACGTTCGACATCCTTTATATTTTGGTGTAATACTTATGTTGTTAGGCGCAGTTTTGTTTTTGCCGAATGTGCCAATGCTTTTGTTTGTAATCGTTTCGTTGGTGTATTTGCCCATTGGGGTAACACTGGAAGAGCGAAAATTAGTAGCTGAGTTTGGAGCGCAGTATCAAACCTATCAACGGGAAGTGAAAATGCTGTTTCCGTTTGTGTTTTAATGTTGCTGTATGAATAGAAAGGATTTTAATCGTTTGATTTCTTTGTTAAGTGTTGGAACATTCGTTGCGCCTGCATTAAAAGCAATGCCAATAAATGCATTTGTTTCACAACGTCCGCCTCTAGCTCAACGGAAATTCAAAAGCGATTCGGTGGAGAAACTAATAGCCGAAATCAAATCTAATTGCAAAGACGAAGAACTGGGTTGGTTGTTTGAAAATTGTTTCCCAAATACACTCGATACCACCGTCTTTTTTGAAATGAAAGACGGCTTTCCTGATACCTATGTAATTACCGGTGATATCGATGCTATGTGGCTTCGCGATTCATCAGCACAAGTGAATCCCTACTTGCCTTTGTGTGCTGAAGATAAGCCGCTATCGTTGATGATTGAAGGGTTAATTCGAAGGCAAACGCAATGCATTTTGCTCGATCCGTATGCCAATGCATTCTACAAAGACAGCAACCGAAAAAGTGGATGGCGAACCGATAAAACGGAAATGAAACCCGGTGTACACGAACGCAAATGGGAGTTGGATTCGTTGTGTTATTGCATTCG
Organism: Chitinophagales bacterium; assembly: GCA_044226285.1. Taxonomy (GTDB): domain Bacteria; phylum Bacteroidota; class Bacteroidia; order Chitinophagales; family LD1; genus CALAYL01. Next base: position 50,695 of record JBGAHI010000002.1, read on the forward strand.
ATTAGCCTATCAATATTGGAAGATAACAGGTAATACGGTAATGTTTGATGCTACATGGGTAAGGGCCATGCAGTTGACTGTAGATACAATGAAAGTGCAGCAACGAAAAACGGGAAAAGGGAATTATCATTTTCAGCGTAAACATGCGCGCCATACCGATACACAGGCCGGTGGTGGCTATGGACATCCTTGGAAACCAACAGGCATGATATGTTCAGCGTTTAGGAATAGCGATGATGCCACTGAATATTTATTCAATATACCTGAGAATTTATTTGCAGTGGCAGCACTTCGTCAATTAGCTGAATTACTAACTGCATTAAAAGCGAACAGCACTTTAGCTCAAGAGTGTTTGAATTTGGCGAATGAAGTAGAGTATGCAGTACAAGCGCACGGCATTGTGGAACACGAGAAATTTGGCAAAATATATGCGTACGAGTGTGATGGATTAGGTCATCATATATTGATTGAAGATGCAGGTATTCCGGGGTTAGTTACCATCCCTTATTTGGGTTACGGTAGGGTAGAAGAGGAGTTGTATCAACGTACTCGACAATTTGCCCTTAGTGATAGTAATCCTTATTTTTATTCGTCTGCTATTGCAGAAGGAAATGGCAGCCCACATACCGAAACCAAAGGCGAAATGATTTGGCATATCGGCATTGTAGCCAGAGCAATGACAGCTGTTGATGAACAAGAAATTCGCAAATGCTTACAGATGCTGAAAGTTACTCATGCCGGAAAAGGCTTTATGCACGAGAGTTTCAAGAAAGATAATCCCCAAAATTTCACGCGCCATTGGTTTGCTTGGGCGAATAGTTTATTTGGAGAAATGTTGTGGAAAGTATATCGAGAAAAGCCTTCGCTTATTTAATCAAGTTGCCTTCTTTATCGTATTTCGTAGTAGACAGTTTTTTCTCGTTGATGTCGTACTCGATTTCTTCTTTTAAGGAACCGTCTTCATAACAAAAATACCAAGTGCCCACTTTATATCGATATTCCTCAATGCCGTTGAAGTTATGTTGTAGGCTTATCCCTAACGATTTTAACTTGCCGTTGCTGTAGTTTTTTCGATCAATGATAACATGTCTGAATGCACTGTTTCTGCGTAGCCCTAGATACAATCGATTAAAATAGATTTGGAGATTACTATCAGCAGGTAGTTTTTTGATATATGCATTCGCAACGTCAGTTGTCATTTTCTGTTCGTTAGCGAGGAAACCATCTGACTTATGTTTATTGTTATACATTTTAAGAAAATCAATAAGTGGCGTTTTGGGGTTTTCTTTAATCGCATTGTAAATGATGGAGTCGTTTTTAAATACAATTGAGATATTTTCCTTTAATAAAGAGAGCAGCTCTCCTGTATTCATATCAATCATTTGTGTGTAAAATCCATCCGATACAGGAATTCCTCCAAATCCCCAAGGAGAATAAACCATTTGAAGGTTTATTTCATGAAAACAAGAATAAATGCCAAATTCTATAATCTTATTGTAGATATTATATTTACCTTCCCCGTTTTCATCAGTTTTCTTAATATATACATTCTTCCCATCGCAAAAACCATAATCGTTTCTTATTGTTTTTGCAATTTGTTTGTCGAGTACCAACTTATACGAAATAAGTTTTTTACCCGAGTACATTCCATAGCTTACGGGGAAAGAATCTACTTTAAAATCGCAAACAATACTCGGCTTATTAAATTTGAATTCTTCAAAGGTTTGATAGATACCGCGTTTCAAAACAACCGAATCGTCAATAATGGTTTGTTGGCCGAATAAACGACAAGCACAAAGTAAAAGGCAAAAAGAAAATAGCTTTTTCATGTTTGGGATTTGAAACTAAAAGTAATAAATCTTTTTTACGCTTAGCGCTCCACCGTTGCCAAACTCGCCACACTCACTTTTACGCCTTCTACTTTTTTAAGTGCATGTACACAGGCTTCTAGTGTTGCTCCGGTGGTAATCACATCGTCTACTAAAAGAATATGTTTATGTTGGATTGCCTCCGGGTTTTTCACTGCAAAGATTTCCGATACATTTTCCCAGCGCTCGTATTTCGTTCTTTTGGTTTGCGAAATATTTTCTTTTACGCGTACTAAGTTATTCTCTTCCACTTTCCATTGCGTGGCTTGCTGAATGCCTAAAGCTATCTGAAGTGCTTGATTGTATCCGCGTTGTTGTTCTTTTTTCCAATGCAGCGGAACAGGAACAATCATATCGATTTCGGAAAATAAACTTCCTTCTTCAATCAATTTTAATCCTAGCGTTTTGCCCAGACGTTGCCCAATCAGTGGTTTGTTTCTGTACTTTAATTGGTGCATCAAATGGTGCACCTTATTGTGCTTATTGATATAGAATAAAGAGCTTGCCATCTCCAATTCGCACCTGCCCCAAAAGAGACGAACAATGGTATTATCTGCCTGTTTTTCAAAGTGGGTACGGGGCAATGATTCCAAGCACGAACTGCAAATGGTGGTTTCAAAATTGAATAGTGTTTTTCTACATTCCACACAGTTATTCGGGAACGCTAATTCAAATACATCGCGAAGATATTGTAACATGGGGTATTGGGGTGTTTTGTTGTCACAAGTTAAATGAAAACTTTTACACCCAAAAATTTATTGTTCGCTTTGTTGTAAATGCGCTAATACAATTTTTGTTTTAGCTACACCCACAATGGCTGTAATTTCTTCCTCTTTGGCCTCGCGCAATTTTTTGATTGATTTAAAATGTGTGAGTAACATTTCAATGGTCTTTGGTCCAACGCCTTTAATGCTTTCTAATTCCGAAGTTGTAAAGTTTTTGCTGCGTTTATTTCTGTGCGCAGTAATACCGAAACGGTGCGCTTCATCGCGCAGTTTTTGAATCAGTTTCAAACTCTCCGATTTTTTATTGATATAGAGCGGTAACTCATCTTCGGGGAAATAAATTTCCTCTAAGCGTTTAGCTATGCCTATTATAGGCACTTTGCCATAGATGTCGAGTTTTTTCAAACTGTTTACCGCACTCGATAATTGTCCTTTGCCACCATCTATAATAATCAAATTCGGTAACGGATTGCCTTCCTCCGTCATGCGCTTGTAACGCCTGTATACTGCCTCTTCCATGGTAGCGAAATCATCAGGTCCCACCACCGTCTTCACATTAAAAAAGCGATAATCTTTTTTCGAAGGCTTCGCATCGCGGAACACCACAATCGATGAAACCGCATTCGTTCCTTGAAAGTTCGAGTTGTCAAAGCATTCGATATGGCGCGGAATTTCCTGCAATTTTAAATCTTGCTTTAGCGTACGCATAATTCGGAACGATGGATTTTTTTCTTCCGAAGTTAAATTCTGATTCACACGTTCTTGCTTTGCATACAAGGCGTTTTTTGTAGCCAAGTCAATCAGCTTCTTTTTATCGCCCATCAACGGCACGTTAACTTTCACTTGCGGGAAAGGCAGTTCTATTGGAAACGGAAGAAGAAGTTCAATGTGTTTATTCTCTTCTAATTCGCTGGTTTGAATAATGGTCGTCAGAATAATTTCTTCTTTCGATTCGTCTAACACCTTTTTAATTTCAAACGATTTGGCCTGTACAATCGAACCACTCGCAATTCTGAAATAACTGATAAACGCCAAGCTATCGGTTTCTGCATAGCCATACACATCCAAATTCGATAAGTTCGGATTTACAATGGTAGAACGACTTTGAAACGTATCGAGCGCATTGATTTTTTCTTTGAATTCCTGTGCCTTTTCAAACTCCATGTTGGCGGCATATTCATTCATTTTCTTTTTCAAGTAGAATACCACACTACCGAAATTGCGCTTCAAAATCGAACGTATTTGTTCAATCGATTCATCGTATTCTTCAAGGGTTTGCAAACCCTGACAAGGACCCATGCAATTCTTCAAATGATACTCCAAACACACTTTGTATTTGCCTTGCTCAATGGTTTTCGGAGTGAGTGGTAATGTGCAACTACGCAGCGGAAAAATGTAAACGAGTAACGATAGAATATCTTTCGCACTCATCACCGAAGTGTACGGACCTAAATACTCCGAGCCATCTTTCTCTATTTTGCGTGTAAAAAACACACGCGGAAAATCTTCCTTTTTAATAACGATATACGGAAACGTTTTATCGTCTTTCAGCAAGATATTATACCGCGGCTGATACTTTTTGATGAGGTTGTTTTCCAGCAACAGCGCATCCTGTTCTGTATCTACAATCGTAAATTCAATACGGGCAATCAATCGCACCATTCTTGAAATACGGTAGCTGTGATCATTCTTAATGAAATAAGAACTTACTCTTTTTTTGAGGTTCTTCGCTTTGCCGATGTACAAGATTTCGTTTTCGGCATCGTAATATTTGTACACCCCCGGGTCGTGAGGCACACCATCTCTGTATTGCGCAATAAATTCTTCCTGATTCACCGGGCGAATTTACATTAAAAAAGGTTTGACATCGAAAAACGATTATTCGTCTTCACTCAATTTTTCCAAAGTGAAATCATCCACCTTGTGGCTTTTGAACAATCCGTTACGCACCTGAAAATCAGATACAGCACTGTCTGTAATAGAATTGTAAATGCCATCTACCGGAATATTGTATTCGTGGTAGTTGATGAGCTTTTGTGCAATCCAAATATCTTCCGGTCTTGACCCCACACCCACATTTTTTCCTTTCAACAAAGCCGAAAATTTCTCCTTTTCTTTCGCTTCAATCAATACACCCGGAGTAATATCTTTCTCTTGTATGATATGGATGTCATCATCGCCTAAGCCAATAGATTTAAGCAATGTAGACTCTTTCAGTTTGGTTTCTTTCAATTGAATCGACTTCAATAAACTCGTGGCTTGCAGTACATCGGCACTTACGTTTGTGCCTTCTAATTTTTTTGGATTGATTCCTCTTTCCATCCAAAGCTGTTGTGCAATTGTGTTGTACTGAGCCGCTTCTGCAATGTAATTGTGCAGTACTTCTTTGTCGTGATAATTATAGTCGATGCTATCGTTGGTCAACACCAAAACATCCGCTAAATGCGAAGTGCGTTGATAGTGCTGAAATCGTTTATACAAAAACAGCAAAACTAAACCAACAAGTACAACAATAGCAATCGTTTTAAGCGGGCTGCTCTTCTTTTTAGTCGGCAAAATGTCCTGTTCTTTACTCATGTCTCAAACATACTAAATTTCGTACATGTAAAATTCGGTTTTTGGCCTGAAATCGAAAATTTATTCCATTTCAGCCACCGTTAACGTTTTTTGAAGAACCTAGGTTTTGCATTTCTCAAAATTCAATTAGGTTTGGAGAAAATAGCGGAAATGAATAATCTGGAAAAATATATGGAAGGCGGCACGGAAGAGGTCATCGAAAAGTTTGCCGGTGGCATGTTGAAATTCGACAATAAGTTCCTCGAGCAACGCAGAGTGTTCTTGTGGGGCGCTGTTACTGACGATTCAGCCGAGCGCGTTGTCAATCGCCTACTGTTCTTGGATGCCAACGAACCGGGCAAAGAAATCAACTTCTACATCAACTCTCCGGGCGGGGTGGTTACTTCGGGTATGGTGATTTACGATGCCATGAAAATGATTTCATCGCCTGTAAATACCATCTGTATGGGCTTAGCGGCTTCTATGGGTTCTATTTTGTTGAGCGGTGGCGAAAAAGGTAAGCGTTTAATTTGGCCAAGCGGACGAGTAATGATTCACCAGCCTTCAATTGGCGGTATGTACGGACAAGCCACCGATATCGAAATTACGGCTTTGGAAATCCAAAAAACCAAAGAAATGAGCGCCAAATTATTGGCCGATAACTGCGGACAGTCTTACGAAAAAGTGATGAAAGATTTCGATCGCGATTTTTGGATGAGCGCACAAGAAGCAGTAGCCTACGGTATTTGCGATGGCATAGCCGATAAATTGATTTAAGATTTTTTGATTTAAGATTTAGGAATACGTCATGCAGCAATGTGTGACGTGTTTTCGTTTTGGGCGTGCCCTTCGCTGCGCTGCGGTCAGGCTTTTCGCTGCAAGTCCTCGAGGCGCTAAGAAGCACCTCTGCGGGCTTTCCGCTGCAATCCTTCACGTGGCATTAGTGCTCCAATGATGCATTATATGAAATTTTATCGTCACTGCGAGGAACGAAGCAGTCTGCGTTTTCCTTATCTTCTCTACCGTGGTTCGAGTCACCTCGAAACACTCCAATTAGCTTCTTTACCACCTCTTCACCCACTCAAAATAATCCCATGCCATATTAACAAGTTTCACTTCTAAGTCCCAGTTCGATATATTCACCCAATGAAAATAATCACCCACACCCATAGCGGTTTACGTCCCACTAACCAAGATGCTTTTTATGCCAATGGTAATTTGTTTATTGTTTGCGATGGGGTAGGCGGAAATGCCTATGGCGATATAGCTTCTAAATTGGCCTGCACTTCACTTTCTGATTATTTCGAAGCCAAAACTTTTAGCAAAGCGCATTTCGATAATGCATTTGAAAATACACAACTGCAATTTCGGGAAATGGTAGGTAAATACCCCGAAATGAAAAGCATGTCCACCACTGCAGTAATGCTTGCTTTGGATAATGAAAAAGCTATCATTGGTTGGATGGGCGATAGTAGATTGTATCACATTCGCAATGGTGAAATTCTTTTTGTGACCGAAGACCATTCCCTGAAAAATGAATTGGCAAAGAAAGGGGAAGATGTTTCTCACATAAAAAGAAACATTATCACAAAATCCCTGAGTGCTAACCATGCCATAGAATATTCGCTACATAAGATTCCTAAAGAGGAAATAATGGACGGAGATTTCTTTTTTCTGTGTACCGATGGAGTGCTAGAAAACGTAACAGATGAATTCATAAAATCACACTTTCAAAGTGAGTATGCTTTAGAAGAAATCAAAGCGCTTATTTTACACGAATGTGACGGGAAAACCAAAGACAATTATACCTTTGAAATAATACAAATCAATTAAAACCTATGGAAGTAACCCTTGCCGCATTTCAGAAACGTTACCAATATAAAGCCCCTGCCGACCTAATAGGCAAAGGAGGATTTAGTGATGTGTACAAAGCTTGGGATACACAAGATGAACAATTTGTAGCCCTCAAAATAGCCACTGCCAGTGCCGGTGAGAAATATGACCTGCCCCAAGAAGTAAAGAAGATTAAAAAACTAAAACACCCCAACCTCATTGAATATTACGACCTCTATGAAGTAAGCACGGGTACTAAAGATATACACGGCCACGATCTCAACTACCAAGTAGCCGTTATGGAATATGCCGATGGAGGAACGCTTGGCGACTTGCTCAAAAACAAACCACTCACCCATACCGAAGCGGAAGAATTAGCGGAAGGCATAATAGACGGCTTGGCGTATCTCCATGCGAATAACATTACCCACCGCGACCTGAAACCCGCTAATATTCTACTCACCACCAAAGACGGAAAACGCATCCCAAAAATTACCGATTTTGGTTTAGCGAAAAATACCACAGCAGGCAACACAGCCAGCACTATGCTAGTAGGTACGGTGGAGTATATGGCTCCCGAATTTTTTAAGCAAGCAGAGGGTGAAACCACCACCGCTGCTGCCGATGTATGGAGTATTGGCGTAATTTTACTAGAAGCGCTCACAGGTATTCACCCATTTGGGAAAACAACCCAAGGCAAAAGCAACGAGCAAATTATTTATAACATCCTCTCTGCCGACCTCAACCCTAGCCTACAAAACCTACGTGCACCCTTTAAAGAATTGATTACTCGCTGCCTGATACGAGAACCTAAACTACGCCCACAAACGGCAGAGGAATTAAAAGGTTTATTACAAAGCGCTCCAAACGATTTTAGCGAACGAACACAAATTATAGACTACAAGCCACAAGCAAAAAATGTAATTACACCGGAGCCGAAATGGAAGAAGTGGAGAAAGGCTTTGTTTGATTTTGATGTGAGGAATGGAAGGTGGAAGGAAGTGTTGGCGAGGGAAGTCATCATTCTAACAATTGCGCCATTAGTTTTGCTGCTTTTCTCGTTTGTTTTTCTTAGTGTGGTTTATCCTTCTGAAAAAGATAATTCAGTAGAGGATTTGAAACGGAAGACAAATTTAATATATAATTACTTATCAGATACTGACGTTTACGCAAATTCACTCCCCGATAAAGAAAGTTTTGTGATTAGATATGGTAATTGTGATAGTTGCGATATACTTTACCGGAATTATCCTGGGGATTTGTTTCCAAGCATCTATTTGATGGCCTATAACGGTGCTTGTTATAAAGCTCAGGAAAACAACACATACTTGTCTTTCATTAGTAAGATAATAGAACATGAAGCTAAGGGTATTGCTTCATTCCTTCTCGGCTCAATTTTTTTGGTATTTTATCCATGTAGAATATTTATCACAGGGTTGATTTGGGCCATAAAAACTTTACGAAATAGTTAATAATCTTAAAATGAAATTCAGAGTAATTCGATGTGCAACGAATAAATTATGGTTTACCAAAACAATGCGTCAAAGGTATTTATACAATGATTCTATTAGTGGAACCATAGAATGTACATGGCAGAGTAACTATGTCTCCGACCCTAAAATGCATAGTAGTGTATATTGTTCAATAGCTGAATGGAACACACATATATCAGATATTCTTTGCAATCCTCATTATGATAATCTTAGTTTTGATAACGATGAGAATAGAAAAACACTATTTAGGCATTATACCAGAACTCTTCTTGTAGTATCTGAAATATTATCTGATTTCCAAAGCATTATTCAAATTATCAAAAACTGTAACCAAACGGATGCAAGAAAATTGATGACATCTTCGTCACTACCATTTTCAACCGAAGATTTATTTGTTTTTGTTAATAGCTTTTGCAAACATAAACTTGGTGGTAAAGATGCTTCATCAATAAAACTTCATTGTTTCAATCATCATTGCGATTACGTGTTTGATGATTTTCCGGCTGATAATGATCAAAAACTGATTGTTTCAATCAAAAGCAGAAACTTAAGCTCAGAAGTAAAGTATTCCCATATTGAGATGATAAAACTACTGGATATAATTGACCAAGTATTATATTGCTATTCGATTACGGATTCTCTTTTGTCTTCAAATTATAAGGATGAAATTAAGGAAAACCTTCGTCCGTTCGAGAAGAACATATCTTAATTATTTAAGTCACCATCAGTCCCCGCTCTCGCAAGTTTAACGCAGTGTAACTTATGAGAGCAGATAAGCAAAGTTTGCAACTTTGGCCTTTGGTTGGTGTTTCGCTACCTACCCAAGCTTGTATACTCATAAAATTCACTGAAATTAATGAGGGATTTTGAGTTGAATATCGGTTTCAGTATATTGTGGGAAAATATAGAATGGAAAACAAATTCAAGTACCAAAGGAGTTCTGAAATTTCATCATCTAAAGGAAACCTTTACTATGAGTTTATAGGATGGGAGTCCGTTGAAGTTTTAGAACGTCTTTTTTCTATGCATATTGTAAATAACACTGAGAATATGATGCAAAATGATGGAACTAATTTTTCGCATAAGATTGTAGTCTCTCAATTTGCAAACTTAACCGATATGATTGATTTTTCTGAAAGACACACCAATGCGTCAATACATTTTTCTATAATAGGAAACGTATTGGAAGTTGAATCTGTACTTGATGCAATTGAGAAAAACAATAAACAGAATTCCAGCTTATCAATTATAAATCGAAACGTGAAAGAAAATGGTGTTAACTGTATTGCTATGATAACCTACAACGGTTAAAACTGGCGCAAATCCTTTGTTTTTTTTTGAGGGATTGTTATTTAATTGTGCCAACTAATAACAAATTTAACTGATTTTGATTATCGTTTTTGAGTTAAGACTTTAGTTTATTAGTGTTGTGAAAAGCAAAGCAAAATGATAGAAATTTACAAGAGAGATTTAATTCGTTTAGGTTTTCAACAGTCTAAAGAAAATCCAAATCACTTTTACAGAGTAGATGGAGAAGTTTTCATTAATGAAGGCGGCAGTTTGGCAGATTTACTTGATTCCAATCAGAACCAACATGAAAACCATGTTTCGTTTGTAGGGAAAATAAGAAAGGAAATTGAAGATCTAAATGCAAAACTAGATAATGAATATTAACGAATGGGAAATTGTAAGGTCAGCATTTGAAGTTAAAGCCTCAGCACTTTTTCATCTTTCAGAAAAACCTTATGCTTTTTTTAGCTTACCAACTGAAAATTATACTGAAAAATTTGTAAAAGGAAGAAGGTACATCACAATTGAGACCAATTGGTTTAAGGACGTAATATACAGAGATTTATTACTAGCAACTACAAAGCTCAAGCAGAATTTTGGTACTGGCAAAACATCTGATGTTTTAATCGCACTTAAACAAATCATGCAAGTAAATGATTTGTTTGAATTCGGGAGTTTTTTGCAAAATGAAAATTTTTGTATTGTTTTTGACATTGATAATATGAGGGCAAGCAAATCGTTAAGGATAGACCTCTTTAGAATAGACCATAAAAACACATTTACTGGAGGGCTATTCCATGCGTATAATCATTTTAATTATTTGGGCACCCCATTATCTACAGGAAAAGGCGAGAGGACTCTAATGCATCCAAAGTTTATGATTGACTATGCCATTGATGCTTTTTATAACTATAAATTTGAGATTGGAAATAAACCTCAAACTTTTGTTTCATACGCAGAATTTGACGAATCTAAATTGAAATTTGTTTTTTACTTTGATCATAAATCAGACGTTTACTTTATTAGTACAGTCCATTTTGAAAACTAAAAAGTAATGCAAAACTCCACAACGTTCTGCACTATATTTTGCCAATTGATTATTATATTTTCTCGTTCCTCTTCTACGTTGCCAGCATTGCTCTAATTCTTTCCATTACTAGTTTTGCGCGATCGTTTTCCGCTAAGTGAGCCAATACAGTTTCAAACTCAATTTGGGCAAATTGATCGTGTAGATAATCTTTTATGGTTGTGGATGCATTTGCAATTGCGGTTTCCCAAGTGCTATTGCTATCTAATACATAAATAATGTCTTCCATATCGTGGCTGGTGCGTGGGTCGGTGCCACGGTCGTTAAATGCAGCAAATTTTGTAGCTAAGAAATAGGGTAATTCCAAAATGCGTATTTGTTTTGTTGGTGCTACAGCAACGGTTATGGTATGCGCCATGCCCTCTTGAAACCAAATATTGGCGGGAGCCCAACCAATAGCTTGCGTGCTCATTACATCTACTTTTATATCGGAATACCGGAATCGGCAGAGTACCTCGTCTTCATGTGTTTGCTTGAACCCTCGGTGGGTTAATGTTTCTCTCACCTTTTCTAATTGAACGGGTGTTGTTATCTCCAGAAAAAAATCCACGTCTTTTGTAGGGCGGGTGTCATCGCTATTGGGTTCTGCATATAAACCAATAACGGCACCTCCCACATAAACCGCTTCATCGTTTAGTTCGCCAATTGCGGTGGCAATTAAATGCAGTGCAGCCAAGTTATCATCGCGGTTAATCATACTCCTATTCGTTTTTTAATTTCCTCCAACGCTATTTGTTGCTCTCGCACCCTTCCTACTCGCAATGCATCGATGAGGGCCAATAGTTCGTAGAGCATTGGGTCGTGCAAACAGGCCTCTGGTGCATTGGGGTATAGTGGCTCAATCACTCGGCCTCTTATTTTACCCTTGGCATTTCGCCATACATACGCCTCGTTACTACTAATTACATTGCTTAGCGGTGCCGCTGAATGGGAAGTAGGAATCCCTTTTGCCATTTCAGCCGGTTTTTGCGGAAAGGTGTAGCGTATACCATATTGAAGAAAGCCAAGCAAAGCCGTTTTCATAACAATACTCCTGTCTTCGCTCAGCAGTCCTGCATACACCGACCGTCCTATAGAGTAACTGAACTCTCCCAAACTAATTTTCATTTGCTCGGCCATGTCTTTCATTCGCCATTCTCGCTCGTTTAACGAAGCAATCTTTAATAAGATAGCCACATCCTGTGGTTTCATGCCTTTATTCTTTCTCATAGCACAAATATAACAATATTTCACATTTCATGAAACGTGAAATATAAAGTCATAATATGATAATATAGGTAACTGTTGTAAGCAGATTAACAATTTATTTCACATTTCACGAAATGTGAAATTTAAACCCAAAAGAGCTAGCTGTTTATCTTTTAAATAGATCCGAAAATTCACAATTCGCAATTCGCGAATTGCGAATTGTGCTTGTGTTGAATAGTACAAAAACTTCTATTTTGTTGTCTATATTTGAAGGAATGAGAGAATATAAAATAGGTCGCTACCCCGAAGCAGATATTGTGCTACAACTTAGCTATTGTAGTCGCGACCATGCCAAGCTCACGGTAACAGATAGCGGAAAAATATTGTTACACGATAGTAGTAGTAATGGTACAACGGTAAATGGCAAGAAAATCCATCAGCAAACTATAGCCATAAACTATGGAGATGAAATCCTTTTTGCTGGTGTAGAAAAATTGGATTGGAGCAAAATAGAAAAGCCCGTAGTAACCGAGAAACCTATTTCTACAGAAAGTTCTAATAGGGAATTTACAAACAAGGAGGCTTCCCAAAAGCCAAATAACAATCTTGTAAAGAAAATTGTATTTGCTGCTTTAGGCGTTGCTATCATTTCCTTACTGGTATTTGTTTTTACAAAAGACAAAACCGAAAAGCCCCTAGAACCTTCTGTTATTTACAGCCAATACAAAAATACGGTAGCTTTGGTAGAGGTTAGCTATTACATTCGAGTAAAAACAACCGCCAATGATTTGTTTTTCGGCATGAACGATAGCAATGAAATAGTACCGAGCAAAGATAAATCTTCCCTTCATCCACTGAAATCAGAAGGGACTGCTTTTTTTATAGATAGTTTGGGGATGTTGGTGACTAACCGGCATGTAATTCAGCCTTGGGAGAATGAAACAGTGAGCTTTTATTTTTATAAAAAGGTTAGACCTGCCATCAAAAAAGCATTACTGGAAAAAGGTTGGGGGAATCAAGAACCAAATTTTATTGGAGAAATTGAAACCGTAGCTATATACCCAAATGGATGTCACTTTTCAGCATCGGAAGGAATCAAATGCATTGTTCAGAAAACTGCAACTAACGAGGAAATAGATTTAGCTTCTATTCAAACGCAAAGTCGCCACCTGCCTGCTGGGGCATCTTATATCACTACTTCGCAAATAGAAACTAATGCCGAAAAAATAAAAGTCAATACAGCCTCATACATTATTGGTTTTCCATTGGGCGATGCCTTAGCCACCGATGAAGAGAAGAATATCAACTGCACCTCCACTCAGGGAAGTTTCACACAAGAACCGGCTAAATATTATATCCAATATTCTGCCCCTACCGCAGGTGGTGCCAGTGGTTCTCCAGTTTTTAATGAGTTCGGAAGATTGGTTGCTATAAATTATTTAGGAAGTAAAGAGCAAAGTTTTAATAGAGGGATATTGGCGAAATACTTATTGAACATTAAGTAAATGAATTTTCCCTTTGGTTGGTGTTCCGTCACCAACCAAAATATTTTGTATGATATGGTTCGTGGAGAAACTACAGGTGTTTTGAAGAAAAATTTTCATTTCGACCGAGTCCACGAGTGGAGAAATCTCAGTGAATCATACACAGAGACTTCTCCTCGGAAGTCGAAGTGACGGTTTCATTCTATAATTTATTTGCAAATTCTCATCTTCCGAACAGTAATTGTGGAGACACTAACCATGGGATATAACGATTGCACCATCATTTTAATAGGGAGCAGAATGCCGCGTGCGGATGGAAGTGGAAATCCTTTGTCCGCTTCATAGCGGGACAAAGATTGCAACGGACAGCCGGTTACACGCCCTAAAAAATAAAGCTTACTTCAATACTTTCTCTACTCTAAACCCGATGTATTTCACCAATGGGAGCGGGTTTTGGCGCATGTCTTGACGAATGCTAAAAGTATATTTCCCTTTTTGCGGGAACATGGTGTTTTCTTTGATAGGGATGCTGATGTAGCAGTTGTCGCCAATGCAGCGGGCGTACCAATGTCCGTCCGGCTCAGACAGCGACAGGTTTACACGCGAATCTACTTTTCGCCCATCGGGAAATTCGGTGGTCACCATCACATACATGTTACGCCATTCGTAGTGAAAGGAGTGACGAACATTAATGCACAAATTGAAATGGGCGGTGGTATCATCTACGTTCACCGTGAATTTTTTCACATCGTTGTAGTCCCATTTATCGCCAGCGATGCTTTGATTTTCTTCGAAAAAACGGTTGCTGTCGCATGACGATAATGCACTCAACAACAACACAAGAAAGCCAAATACAATACCTCGGCTCGAAAATTTTGGCGCAGTTTCAAAACGTATCATTAGTCCTGTTTAGGTTTGTCGGTGTTAGGATTTTGCGGACCATCGTTTCGCGGTTTATTGCGTGGCGGATGGTTCTGTTTGCGTTGCGGTTGATCCGTTTTGTTGTGCTGTTTGTTGTTCGGATTGTTGGCATTCGCATTCGGGTTATTTCCGTTTTGCTTGTTCGGATTGTTCTGGTTGTTTTGTCGGTTCGGGTTGTTGTTAGCTGGACGATTACTGTTGTTGGCCGGCTTGTTGGTGTTGGTATTAGCCGGTTTGTTGCTGTTCGTATTCGCTGGACGGTTGCTGTTGGTATTCGCAGGGCGATTACTGTTGTTGCCCCCCTGACGGTTGCTGTTATTCCCTTGCTGACGATTGCGGTTCTGATTGCGGTTTCTGCGGTCTTTATCTTCCAAGGAAGACAAACTTACGTGCCCCACTAAATCTTCGTGTTTCGACTCGTCAATAATTTTTTCTTCGGCTACCGTAAACTTGCTCAAACTCTCGGGTTTCTGGCCTTGTTTGTTCATCCACAATAACTGCTGCACCGCTTCAATATCCAATTTATACGAAACAGAGAAGTTGCCTTCGTAGCTGTAAATCATGATTTTTTTCAAAATCTCGGTCTTACGCAAAATGGCTAAGCCTTCACCGGTCTCAATTTTATCGGCATTCTTAGGGAATTTCTTCAAGGCATCGTTGTACGTATCGAGCTCGAAATTCAAGCAGCATTTCAAACGACCGCATTGTCCGCTCATTTTCTCGGTGTTGATGGCCAAGTTCTGATACCGCACCGATTGTGTGGTTACCGATTTGAAATCTTGTAACCATGTAGAGCAACATAATTCTCTACCGCATGTGCCCACACCGCCAATTCTACCGGCCTCCTGACGAGCACCAATTTGGCGCATTTCAATTTTTGCTTTGAAATCGCGGGCGAATACTTTCACCAATTCGCGAAAATCTACACGTCCATCAGCAATGTAGTAGATGGTTACTTTTTTGCCATCGCCTTGGTATTCTACATCGCCAATTTTCATATTCAAATCCAGCGAACGCGCAATGGCACGGGCACGGATCATGGTTTCTTTTTCGCGGTTACGGCCATCCAAATACAAGTCGATTTCTTGCTCGTTGGCGAGGCCAAGAATATTTCTGATGGTATCGTCACGTTCGGTGATTCTGCGTTTTTTCATTTGGGCACGCACCAATTCGCCTTGCAAATTCACTTCGCCAATATCGAAGCCCTGTGCGGCTTCCACCACTACTAGTTGTCCTTTGTATAAATCTAAATTGCCGGTATTTCTGTAAAACCCTTTGCGGGCGCCTTTTTTGAAAGAAATTTCAACAATGTTGCAATTTTCGTTGAAGGAAGTTGGCATAAAACTGAACCAGTCGAATACATTGCTTCGGTTGCAACCACCCGAGGAACAACTGCCACCGCTGCCGCAGCCGCTTACTTTCCCATCTTTTGAACCACATGAACCACAAGACATACTATATGTTTTAGCCTTTAACCATTGGTTTTCAGCCAATAGAAAGGTATAAATGAATGAAATAAAGGGAAAGAATCTGAATCGCTTAAAGCAAAACCGACTTCACCTAATGGAGCGAAAATAAAATTATTTTTGGGTAAAAATGCGGTAAAGCTCAAATGAGATGCCGTAGAAGGCAATTTTAGGATTTGCATTTCGTTCGATGTGGTAGTGCAAATCGTTCAGTTTCTTTTGAATAGCCATGAGTTTATCCACGTTTAAAGCCTGTGCTACACGTGTAGCGAAGGTGAGTTCATTGCCGAAAAGCTTCTCGGAAGTGAGTCCGTTATTTAACAAAGCAATTTCGCGTAAGAACCAAAGGGCGTATTTCACAAAGGCTTTTTGGTGCTCACGACCGAGAGTAGCAAATTCATCGGTTAGCGCTTGGAGTTGCACTGAAGATTCAGCGGCATGCGGACCAATTAATCGAATAGAGGTAGATAGCCATTTTTGCAATAGTTGCTCGTAGGCATTGCCATCGCTATGGGCTAAAGCCAGGGCGCTGTTGAGGTTACCTTCGGCAATACGGGCCACACGCAACGCTTGATCGGGGTGCATGGATAGTGCTTTGGTGAGGTGTTCAATCATATCCTCATCGCTGATGGGCGGCAGTTTCACGATTTGCGTACGCGAAAGAATGGTGTTGAGCATGAGCTCAATTTGCTCTACCACAAAAATGAAAATGGTATCGGCCGGAGGCTCTTCAATCACTTTAAGAAGCGTGTTCCCGGTTTCGCGCAATTGCTCGGCCATCCAAATGATTTGCACTTTGGAGTTTGCCTCGTAAGGCTTAAGGTTTACACGTTTGATGATTTCGTGGCATTCTGCTACCGAAATATTCCCCTGTTTGTTTTCGGCCTCGGTGGCTTGTAACCACTCAATCAAATTCATGTACGGGTTCTGCGTAACAGCCGAACGCCACTCCTGAATAAAATCGTAGCTAAGAGCCGGAGAGTCCGATTTTCTGCGGTAGACAGGAAAAGTGAAATGTATATCGGGGTGAATGAGTTTTTCTGCTTTTTGGCAAGCCGGACAGGTGCCGCAAGCATCCGTCAATGGCTCGGGTGGAGGCAACATGGCCCCAAACATACCGCCACTATCAGCTTCTTCGCTACGGTTTCGTTTTTCGCACACCAAGTTTTTGGCAATCGCAAGGGCTAGAGGCAAGCCACCGCGACCTTCATTGCTTTGCAACAAAAGGGCATGCGGCAACTTCTTCAAGCCAATCAGTTCGCTGAGCTGATCTTTAATGGCGGTTTGTCCAACTACTTCCGAAAAATTCATGCTAAGTGGTTCAAAAATTCTTCGCTAATCACTTCCGTTTTCGGGTGGAAAACCGCTTCCAGTTCGCCTTTTTCGTTGATTAAATATTTTTGGAAATTCCAGATTACTTCGCTGTCTTCCTTGCCGTTCAGTTCTTTTTTGGTAAGGAACGAATAGATAGGGGAGATGTTATCGCCTTTAATCACCACTTTTTGGGTGAGCGGAAAGCTAACACTAAAGTGTGTTTCACAGAACGTACCGATTTCTTTTTCGGTACCCGGTTCTTGTCCACCGAAATCGTTACACGGCAAACCAATCACTTGCACTTTATCCTTGTGCGTTTCGTGTAATTCCTGCAACTGTGCATATTGTGGCGTTAATCCACATGCCGAAGCCGTGTTCACCAACAAAATTTTCTTGCCGGCATAAGCCGATAAATCCAATGGATTACCTTGTAAATCATTTAGTTTATAGTCGTATATAGTTGCCATGTGTGGTTGTTTATTGGCGGTGAATATAAAGAGACAGAATGAATTCGTTTTATAAAATACAAACAGCCCTATATTCTCATTTTATTAGTTGAGCCTTTTTTATGTATCTTTATAGTACCCAAAATTTAAAACTATGAAGCGATCCCTACTCCTCTTTGTTTTTTCTATTTCATTCTTAATCACCAACGCCCAATGGGTGAATATACCCGATAGTAATTTTGGAAAGTGTTTGACAGCAAATTACCCTACATGTATGCAAGGGAATGCACAAACAGGGTTTCAGATGGATACGAGTTGTAGTGGAATATCGAATGCTCATAAGTTAGATTGTACTACAAGGTTTATTGCTGATTTAACCGGGATTCAATATTTTAAACTACTAGATACACTATATTGCTTTGAAAATCAACTTGTTTCAATACCCCAATTATCGCCTTTTTTGAAGTTTTTAGATTGTTCTTCGAATCAGCTAACAGTGATGCCCACATTGCCTCCTCGATTGGCTTATCTTAAATGTTCAGGAAATTTACTCACTACTTTTTCTAATCTTCCGATAACATTAAAGTACTTAACTTGCGACCAAAACAAACTAATAAATTTATCAGGATTACCTGATTCTCTCATTTACTTGGATTGTTTGTTAAATCCAATTTCAAACATTTCTTCACTTCCTCGGGATTTAATGATGTTTTATTGTTCTTCTGATTCTCTAGATTCCCTTCCATCGCTCCCAACAAAACTAGTTAAGTTCTATATTCAGGGTGACCGTATGAGCTCGTTACCACCCCTTCCATCTTCGCTAAATGAATTAACTTGCAGGTTGAAGAATATAACTGTATTACCTGCACTTCCTGATTCTTTGATAACTCTTTGGTGTGAAGAGACTCAGTTGTCTTCTTTGCCAAATCTTCCTTCAACGTTAAAGGAATTATATTGTGTTTGGTCTAATATAACATCGTTGCCACCCCTCCCTAAAAATCTATTGTATTTGACTTGTCATTTTAATCAATTGAATCAATTACCTATTCTCCCCAAAGGTCTGAAAGGTTTGGATTGTTCACATAATAATATTGAACATATTCCCAATCTTCCTGATTCGTTATATGATTGTGATCTTGGTTATAATCCTAATCTTAGGTGTTTGCCAAGATTGAATAATATAGTTCATCTAAAATTCCCAGTAACTTCAATTCGATGTATTCCTAATTATCCAACCGGTAATTTAACATGTACAAATTGCAATAGGCTTTGTGATGTTGAGAGTGGATGCGATTGGTATGGCGATATCATTGGAAGTGTTCATATGGATACTTCAAATACTTGTGCAGAAGATAGTATAAGTCCTGGTGAAACTTTGCATGGAGTAAAAACAATCATATCAAGTTCGAGTGGTGATTTACAGCAGATGTACTTGACTAGATCTAGTTATTTTTCGTACGATTTAAATTCAACAACAAATTATGAGGTGCGTGTAGATACTTCTATACCTATTCAAGTAACATGCCCAGTTTCGGGGTTACAAATTATCTCCTTGAATTCATCCTATTATGAAAAAACTCATCTAAAATTTGGTGTAAAATGTAAAGGTTTTGATTTTGGTGTAAATTCCATAAACTATAGATTTCGACCTGGTTTTGTGAGTGAAGGGTCGATTAGTATGAGCGATGTTTTTATGCAAATAGGATGTATAGGTCATACTTCAGCAGTGGTCAATACAACTATAGTAGGATCTGCACATTATATTAGTCCGGCAAATGGCGCACTTACCCCAACTTCTGTAGTTGGGAACACACTTACATATAGCATTGCCGATATGAGTAATATTCAACCCGGAAAAGATTTTAATATCGTTGTGCAAACCGATTCCAATGCAGTTATTGGTTCATCTGTATGTATCACTGCAACCATCCATATGCCTACACCCGATTACAATCCGGCAAACGATTCTTTAACAATTTGTTTCCCTGTTGTAAATTCATTCGATCCGAACGAGAAAACCGTTTACCCAATCGACATTACACAAAATGCAACTTGGTTGAATTATACCGTTCAATTTCAAAATACCGGCACGGATACCGCTTACGATATTGTGGTGCGCGATACCTTAAGTTCAAATTTGGATTTGGAAAGCTTTCAGTATTTAGCGTCCAGCCATTCGCCTATTGTGCAAGTAAAAGGCAATGTGGCTTTTTTCACTTTTGCCAATATTAATTTGTTGGATAGCTTTCACAACGAACCGAAGAGCCATGGCTGGTTGCAGTATCGTATCAAAACTAAACCTGGACTACCATTGCAAACGCAAATCAATAACACGGCTTATATCTATTTCGATTTGAATGCACCGGTAGTTACGAATACCACTGTGAATACAGTGAATGTAACGGGCATTAAAGCAATTAATGGGTTTGAGCCATCCTTATCATTATATCCTAATCCGGTTAACGAAATACTCCACATTGGCACGAATGTAATGCATCCACAATGGTTAACATTTTACGATGCCAGTGGTAGAAAAGTAAGCGAACAAGCGTATACGAACACTATAGATGTAAGCCCATTAGAGAGCGGAGTGTACTTAGTAGAACTCAAGAGCGAAGAAGGTACTGTGCGAAGACGGTTTGTGCGATAGGAGGATTTGATGATGAGGGGATTTGGTGATTTGATAATGCGAATTTTTATATCAGGTAAAATGTTTTTTCAAGTCCCTCCATTGGAGGGATTTAGGGAGGTAATATTTTATGTATAATCTTTTACCTTTAGCAACGAATGTCGGTATCCATTGCACATATTATCAATCCGGTAGGTGTTTCGCCTACACATCCTTTGTTTGCTATTCAGCAGATAACGTTTGAAAGTATACGCAAGGCGAAAGACTTTTCTGTAGCTCGAAATATTGAAATCTGTTCCACACAATTTGAAGAAGATAGAAGTATCATCCCTTCATTTATTACTGTTTTGCCGAATCTTACGCGTTCTGTATTAGACGAAAGCAAATTCACCAAGCAACGCAAATTGCCTTTGGTAGCGGATATTTTGAATGCGTTAGGGCAACATTCCAAAGCCGATTTTTTTGTGTTCACAAACATGGATATTGGTTTGATGCCTTCGTTTTACGAATCGGTTTTTACTGAAATTGAAAACGGACATGATGCGATTCTCATTACACGAAGACGTATTGCTAATGCTTATCATTCCATCGATCAATTGCCCGCTATTTATGCTGATTTGGGCAAGCCGCATCCTGGTTATGATACCTTTGTGTTTAAACGTAAATTGCTGGAGAAATTCGTACTCGATAAAATTTGTGTAGGCATACCTTTTCTGGAAGTATCGCTGTTACATAATTTGGTGGCATTTGCTTCAAATTTAAAGTTGATTGATAGGGCACACTTGACCTTTCATATAGGAATGGAAGTAATGCCTCCGGTAGATGAAGAATACTATCTCCACAATCGGAAATGCTACGAGACGCAAATTCTTCCGAAACTCAAGCCATTGCTAACGAAAGAAAAATTTCCTTATAGCAATCTATCGCTTATTTCACGCGTGTTGAAGTGGGGTTTAAATCCCTGCTATCGTACTTCGTTGATGTTGGAAATGGAAGGGATGAGTACAAAAAGAAAAGCGAAGTTTTTATTGGATGAGTTACGTTGGAAAATTTTGCAAGGCAACTAAAAATTCAGCTAATTTCCTGAAAATATTTTTCGAAGAAAATACGTTCTATAGGATCTGTTCGATCAAATTCAATAATCATCTTTTCGCTACCGGCTACCTTTCGAAGTGCTGTTGTTTTTTTGTAATAATTCTCTTTGGTGAGTTCCAATAAGAGGCCTTTGCGGTCTTCCACAATTTCTTTCTGTTCGAAACCGAGTTGCTTGTTGTAATTGAGGGCGGCTTTATTGTCCACTTTCGTTTTTGCTTCGATGCTCTCTAAAATGTTGTGATGGAAAAAAAAGTCGAGCATGGCCAACGAAGCCCGCACCGGTACATCAGTTCCCCAATATTTTTCTTCAAAAATAAATAATCCTGCATCCGCTTTTTTAGCGTTGTAGTCAATATGAGATGTATTGATTAGTCCTACTTCTTGGCCATTATATTCGATGACGAAATAGTGATTGAATTCGTTATTGATTGAAGCGAACCACTGCTCTTGCATTTCAGGCGTAATAAGCTGTGCAAAGAACATATGGCGTTGGATTTTTTCATCATTCCGCCACATTCTCACCAACTCAATTTTTGCTTTGGTAAGTCGAATTAATTGTATTCCGTAATGCGCAATAATCACACCTTCTCTTTTATAACGTACAATGGTTTTTCCGATTGCAGAATAAAAATACGATTCAAATATTCTCCAATTACGCCAATGCAGAATAGGATTAAACCTGTTGACATGAAAATGGAAACAATCAACGATGTAAAGCCTAATTCAGCGCCATTGGCATATTTATTATAAATGAAATAAGCAATAATGCCTAAGCAAACTATAAAGGCAAACAATCCAAAATAAGTAATAAGTCGTAATGGGAAATTAGTGTAATTGATAATCAACTTCATGCCCATTTTCAATAGACTGAAGAAGGAATAGTTGGATTTTCCTACCTCCCTGTTTTTGTGGCTTACAGTGATGTACTCCAAATGTTTGGCGTTCCAACACAAGACTTCATCCACAAATAAAAACGGATGACGATAATGAATTACTTTTTGAGCCAACGAATGATGAATGAGTTTAAAGGATGAACCTTCTGCCGGAAGCGATGCATACGACATCAATATTCGCGACAATGTTTTACTGCCTAAGTTACGGAAGAATGAATTTTGTTTCTTTTCGGGCATACCATATACCATATCGGCATGGGTCGTTTTTGCGCAATCCAGCAATACCTGAATGTCTTCCGGGAGAAATTGCAAATCATCATCCATTGTGGCAATCCATTCGCCACCGGCATTCGCTAAACCGCACAAAATGGCTTTGTGTTGTCCCATGTTTTTATGCAGTCGAACGCCATGAATGGCAGGGTAAATGCTTTTTAAACGTTTAATTTCTGCCCAACTTTGATCTGCACTTCCATCATCAACTAAAACTAATTCATAGTTCCATTGCGTAGCCTTGCAATGCACGTCTACTCTTTCGCACAAACTTGCCAGAGAAGTAGCACTATTATAGACCGGTACAACAATAGAAATGAAGTGTTTTTTTTCTTCCATCAGTCTAAAACTATAAATATTGCCGATGTCTGCAAAGTTTCAATAGGTCAGTATGGGCAATATATCAGCTTCCTCAAGGTTAACTAGAGTCGAACCCCATGATAATCCAACACCAAAGCCGCTCAATAAAACGGTTTGAGAATGCGTAGGATAAGCGCAAAGTGTAAGCGGAATAGAAGCTGAACTAGTATTGCCGTAATCGTATAAAGTGTATGGCACTTTTTCCTCAGAGAGTCCTATTTTTATTCGCACACGTTCGTTCATGAGTAGGTTGGCTTGATGAAAATAGGCTTTATCGATTTGTTCCTTTGGTGTAGCGCTGTATTCCAATAATTGTGCAACATTACCCGGAACTTCGCGGAGCGCAAAGTTGAAAATTTTCATACCATCCAATTTCATGTGCAGATTGTTTCGTACCTGTCCTGCAGCTATTTCTTTATATAGCAACGAATCGGATACAAATGGATGTTTCATCCCACCATCCCTAATAATAATATCGTCAAATTCTTTCCCATCGGTTTGCAAATGAAAATGCATTTGTTCTCCTTCTTTATACTCCAAAAGCGTTGCGGAACCTGCATCAGAGAACAATGGGGCTACACTTTTGTCTTGCATGGAAATACAGGACGAAGAACAATCTCCCACCAAAAGCAATCCTTTCCCTCCGGGCATATTCTGGAGTAAGGCACTAATAATCGAAAGTCCGTAGACATAACCCGAACAACCTAGATTAATATCGAAAGCCATACAGTTTTTACTCAGCCCGAGTTTGTCTTGTATCGTACAAGCCGTAAAAGGAATCAGGTAATCAGGGGTTTGAGATACAAAGATTAAGACTTGAATTTCCTCTCGGTTCAGATTGTTCTTTGCCAAAATTGCATTTGCTGCTTTTGTGCATAGATCGGCCGCAGTAACTCCGGTTTCCACAATCTTTCGATATCGGATGCCAATGGTTTTGATGAATAGGTTTCGTTCTGCTTCATTAAGCAATTCAAACGATTGATTGTCTTCGGTTTGCGAAGGAACACAAGCAGCAATGCTTTCGATTAGAATATTTGAAACCGAAAATAAAGGCATTATTGAGTAGCAATGCAGTTAAATAAATCTTTCACCGTTTTTGATTCTCGTATGTTATCGGCAGTAAGTACTTTGCCAAATTCTGCATCAATCATGGCAATAATAATCAGGGCCATCATTGAATTCCATTCTTCTAAATCTCTAAAAATAGTGTTTTCATTGATGCTATCGGCTGCTGTTTCGTTAAAGCAATCCTTGAAATTTTCGATAAAAAAAGCTATTTCCATTCTTCAAATATGTACAAAAAAAACGTTCGTGTGGAATATGTTCTGCCAACAAACCCGCATGAATCTAGATAATTTTCTTTATTTCGCACGGAAATTAAAGATGTTAACTGAAATTCTACCTATGCGAAAACTTATACTTCTTTTCATATTATCTCCGTTCTTCTTCCATGCGAGTGCTCAAAAGGCTACCATTAAAGGAGTAGTGCGTGAAGCCGATACGCGCATTCCTTTTCAAGATGCTAGTGTAACGGAGCTAGGAACTAACAATAAAGTATTGACGGATGTTTATGGCGTTTACAGTATTCAGGTTGAGGCCGGGCAAGTTTCGCTTATATTTAATTACACCGGATATAAAACGGATACCGTTAAATATATTGTTACTGCCGGACAGATAAAGAGCGATAATGTTGCCCTTAAAAGTACCGATAATGAATTAAGTACTGTGGTTGTAAGTGCCGGAAAATCAGGTAAGCGAATTCAGAAAGAATCGGTAACCATTGAGGTGTTTAAACCTCGTGTGATTGAAAACAATAACATTACCAACGTGCGCGATGTGATTAATAAAGTGCCAGGTGTTACAACATTAGACGGTTCGGTTTCTATTCGTGGGGGTAGTGGTTATGCGTATGGAAGCGGAAGCCGTGTGCAGATGGTTATTGATGATATGCCATTGATTACTCCTGATAGAGGCGAGATTAAATGGGAGTTTGTACCATTGGAAAACGTAGCACAAGTGGAGGTGTTGAAAGGAGCTTCTTCCGTGCAGTATGGTTCTTCGGCATTAAATGGTGTTATTCAGGTAACTACTGCCAATCCAACCGATTCTCCGGAAGTTCGTTTTTCTACCTACTTAGAAATTTTCGATAAACCGAAAGTAAATTCATACATGTGGTGGCGAGGCGATTCATTATCGTTCATGGAAAAACCACACAATGTTGGAGCAACATTTAATTATCGTCAGCAATACAAAGATTTACAGTTTCAATTTGGAGCTAACGTACAAGAGTCGCAAAGTCATTTACGCAATGAATACGATAACCGTGCTCGTTTGAGTACAAAGTTGCGCTATTTACCGCATCGATTTAAGAATCAACTTATATTAGGCTTAAGTGGTTATGTGATGTGGAGAAAAAATGCTTTTCAGTTTTATTGGAAAGACCAAGCCCATGCATATGAAGGTGCAGATGGGGTAACCATTAGAGAAAATTACTTGTATGCTGCCATCGATCCAAGCATTAGTTATCGCGATAAGCACAATAACCAATATCGATTATTAACGCGTTGGTTTCACCAGTATAGTAACAACGATCCACAAGGTCGACCAAAAACACACTTCTTTAGTGCCGATTTTCAATATCGTCACGATTTCGGACGAATAGCCCGTATTTTGGCTGGTGTAACGAATTTGTATTTTACTGTAGAAGATAATACACTTGGTTTGCACAAAGGAAATCAGGGTGGCGGATATTTGCAAGGTGAGTTGTTCTGGAAAGGTTTAACATTGAGTTTAGGTGGACGATTGGAATATTTCCAATTGAATGGTGTAACTAAAATGTCGCAACCTGTTGGTCGACTAGGGATTAACTATCAATTCAAAAAATACAACTATTTGCGTTTTGGTGTAGGTATGGCTTATCGTTATGGAAGTATTGCCGAGCGTTTTGTATTATATGATTTAGGGTATATCCACATTTTGCCAAATCCTACCGTAAAGCCTGAATCGGGCGTTACTGTTGAGTTAGGGTACAAGCGCAGTTTCACTTTAGGCAAAAACTGGAGAGGTTATGCTGATGCCTCTATATTTTATAACGAGTATAAAGACATGATTGAATTCGTGTTTGATAGTGTTGATTTGCAACTTGGGCAACCGTTACAAGCGTTCTTCCGTTCTAAAAACATCACACAGGCAAGAATCATGGGATGGGAATTCTCGCTTGTTGGTGAAGGTCATTTGGGTAAATATGTTGACATGAGTATTCAGGGAGGGTATACCTACTTCTATGGTTTGGATTTAAGTAGTCCGTATGCAAAAAGCGATGCAGGTTTCTTCTTAAAGAACACCTTTACCAATTTCGTGAAAACGGATTCAATGGATCGATTGCCGATGTTGAAATATAGAAATCGTCATCAATTTAAATTTGATGTAGACATTCTATTCTTCAAACATTTACGTATTGGTTCTTCGGTGAATTACTACAGCTACATGGATAATATCGATAAGGTATTCTCTTTTGCAGTAAATGATTTGAAAACCTTTAGACAAAGCCGTTTGGGAAAAGGAGATTGGGTTTGGGATATGCGTTTTGGATATGATATAAACAGGAAAGTGAGTGTAAATTTCTTGGTGAAGAATATCATGAACAATGATTACGCGATTCGAATTGCGAAGCCAAATCCTCCACGCAGTTACACCATTCAAGTGAATTGTAAATTCTAATAAAATAGTATTAGCTTAGGTATTCTAAATTTGCTTTTCTAATGTATATCCGCTTTTTAGTCCTATGCTTTTTGTTCTTATTTTCCGGTGCTATTTTTGCACAAAAGGGTGGTTATGCCTATATGCGCGTATGGGATTGTAATAGAAGTGTTTCTTCGGGTTCAGGATTTATGGATGCACAAATACTGATTACATACGAAACAGGCGAATCGGAAAAGATAGATTTGGAGCCATTCAATGAAAAAAGCGAACCTGAAAATCTTAAGCTCATTACCGAAACCTTAAATAAAATGCGCCAAAGGGGTTATACGCTTATATCCAATACGGCTACGGGTGAGCAAGGAAATATGGTGATGGACTATATATTTCTAAAGCCTAATTAAATCGGTATTCCTCTAATTGTATATCGGAAAAACCCCAATTGGGTTGATTGATGCCGTAGTTCGTTTTATGTGTGATGATATATCGACCTGCACTGTGCATTGCGCCCCAATCCATGCCCGGTCGTTTCGATAAGAATTTTAATACTTGAAGCGGTTCCATCGAAGCCCAACCTTCTTCGTGATGAATGTGAAATGTAGTACAAGGGTAAGGCAAGATGATTTGCTCTATTCCCAAGGCAATACAAGCATTGAGCGCCATGGAGTCAATGTGTATCGAATATAAATCCAATTCTACGTAGCCTTCAATTTTTTCCCAATCTTGTTTCGACATTAATGTGAAATCTCCACAAGCGTTATAGTCTAACTTTGAGATTTGATAATTCAAAGGATCTTTCCATTGCCGCAATGGTCCTACTAGAATATTTAAGATCTCGGGTAAGAATTTGATACGGAAAACCCAATTGGGAAACCCTACTAAATTCAAAAAACGACTGTTGTAACCCCATTTTACGAGGATGTTTTTTTTGCACCAATCGAGTTGTTTTTGTAATGTCCAATCTTCGCTAATATCGCGAGGCACATCAGCTCTAGGAGCTCTGTAATAAGCCCCTTTTTGCAATTTATTCTTTGCTAACCATTCAAAAAGTTCATCGGAGAAAAGTAAATCGATATTCGTACATAATATAAACTCGCCTTCAGCTCTTCTAATACCCACATTCTTGGCGGTCATCTGGAAAAGCGGAATGGATGGAGCGTGTACATATTGATCGTGAATTTCTTTCGGTACAATAATATATCGCAAGGAAAGTTTATCTCCGGGTTTGGGTTGAGGAAGCTCGTCTTTCAATAGCTGCCGGTCTTTTGGCGGATTCCATTCCACCATAATCAACTCTGCGTCTATATTGTATTTATTGCATTGTGCAATTAAACCATTTACGAAAATTCGCATTCGCTTGGTCATATCTCCTCCGTGATTATCATTTCGAGAGGTGGCAATAATGGATAAATACTTTCCCACGGTGTTCAGTGCACTTTTGTATCCGACAAATCTAAATTTTCTCTTCATTAAATTACTCAAATCAAATAACAATGAATTATTATTTTGCACGAGATGAATACGCAAGACTCCTATTTCGCACAAAACAAATCGCGCTGGACAAAATTGCCAGGTGGTAGAGATAGAGTGCGTATTGAAGCTTTGTTGAAATATCCTGATTGGTTGCTTAAGCTTCGATACCGTTGGTTTGCCCGATTTTGGGAAAAGGAGCGAGGTTGGGAATATGAAAAGTACTGTGCTGCTTTTAAAGGTCGCGATGTACTTGAAATAGGCTCAGGATTGGGTTATGATGGGATTAAATATGCTGCAGCCGCAAACTCGTATACCTATGCCGAGTTGAATCCTATACAACTAGATTTCTTGAAAAGAATAACTGCCTTATATAGCCGCACAAATATCGGTTTTGAGTTTATGCAAGATCCAACTGCACATGTTTTTCCTGAACAGTACAGTGGTTTTTACGCACATGGTGTTTTACATCATGTGCCTTTTGCATTAGCCAAACAAGAGTTTGAAAATATCGATAAATATTTAGCTCCAGGTGCGTATTGTGTTTTTTTGATGTATCCCAAAGAGCGTTGGATAGCAGCCGGAAGCCCTGATTTTAGTGCCTTTGGCAATTCTACGGATGGCGGTTGTCCATGGACGGAATACTACGATCTCGAAAAAATGCAAGCTTTAGTAGGATCTAAATACAAACTTGTTGATGTTTCCAAATGGGGCCATCAATCGATTGAATTCGTCAATTACGAATTTGTAAAAGAGGCTTAGTGGCTAAAGCGCTGAGATACTACTAACTCTTTCGAATCTTTTTGGTATTTGTAGAATCCTTCACCACTTTTTGCTCCGAGGTAACCGGCAGTAACCATATTCACCAATAGCGGACAAGGCGCATATTTCGGATTGCCGAAACCATCGTGCAATACTCTTAGAATAGCTAAGCAAACATCAAGGCCAATGAAATCCGCTAACTGTAATGGTCCCATTGGGTGCGCCATCCCTAATTTCATAACTGTATCGATTTCATAAACACCGGCAACACCTTCATGCAGCGAGGAAATGGCTTCATTAATCATTGGCATTAAAATTCTATTCGCCACGAAACCCGGATAGTCGTTGACTTCTACAGGCACTTTACCCAGTTGTTTCGACAGTTCCATTATGGTGTTGGTTACTTCATTGGTTGTAGAATAGCCGCGAATAATCTCCACCAACTTCATTATCGGTACCGGGTTCATGAAGTGCATACCAATCACTTTATCGGCACGTTTGGTAGCGGCTGCAATTTTAGTAATGGATATGGAGCTGGTATTCGAAGCCAGTATAGTTTCCGGTTTGCAAACGGCATCTAATTGCGTAAATATTTTCAGTTTTAAGCCTTCGTTTTCGGTGGCTGCTTCCACCACTAAATCAGCATTGGCGGCACCTTGCTCAATAGTTGTTGATGTAGAAAGATTTTTTAATGTATCGCTTTTTTGTGCTTCTGTAATGGTTCCTTTGACCACCATGCGATCCAAATTTTTGGTTATAGTTTGAATGGCTTTTTCTAAAGCACTTTCCGAAATATCTACGATTGTAGTGTTGAAACCTGTTTGTGCAAAGACGTGCGCAATGCCGTTACCCATAGTTCCTGCACCAATCACTGTAATATTTTTCATGTTCATCGTTTAAGTTGCAAATGCAGGGCAATAATACATAAATCAAAAAAATGGAATAACAATTATTCTCATCAATGTGTTTTGATGATTTTTTGACTACTGGTGACTCCCTTTTTGTTTTTTAGGTTGATGATGTAAACGCCTTTCGGTAAGCCTTGCAGCGGCACCATGAAACGTTGCTGATTAGGTTTGATGTCGCGTTCCACTACCTTCATGCCTAGGAAATCGAAAATACTGCATTGGTTGAAATAGTCGGCTTTACTCATTTCCACGTTTAATTCATCTGAGTTTAACGGATTTGGATATACCTCAAACCCAGGAGATTCAAGTAATTCATCTTCCAGGCTTAAAGGGTTGCAAACAGAAGCTGGAATTAGTTCGCCTGCAATACTTGGATCTTTGATGGCCAAGGTATAGTCGCCACGTTTCAAGTTATAGATAGTTACAGAACCGATTTTATCTGTTTTACTCGATAAGGTTGTTAAGGTAAATGAATCTGCTAAGGTCCAAATCGAATTTCTGTTTTCACGATACAGTACCACTAAACTGTCTTCACTTACATTAATAAAGGTATTATCTAAATAACCGTTAGCTAAACTTGCCGAACCGTTATAATTGATTTTTGCATCGGTTACAAAATCATCTTTCCAGATACCGTCAACAGTCCAATAGCGGTAGTCTGAAAGCTTGTAGCCTGCAGGTACTGGACCTGTTGGAATAGGCGAAACCCAGTGATGTTCAATGCGTGTGAGTGACGAATCGGTTCCGCTTTTCGGATTTAGGATGATTTTCGCTGTTCCGAAATCATAGACACCTGAGGACTTTACAAAGCGTACTTCATCCGTAATAGCATCTTCCAGTTTTTCATCATAATCTAGCGCAATGAAAACTGGCGCGTAACCTAAAAAGAAAGAAGCTTGGGTGCAGGCATTCGATACTTTAACCGTTCGCACTTCACGCTGTCCGTTTTCATTAAAAAAGGAAATATCTACAGGAACATTTTTGTAGTAATGAGGAGCATTATTCAGTTGTTGAACGATGTTTAAAGATACTTCAAAATTTCCAGCCCCTAACTCTTTTATGCGTTTATCGGCAATCGAAAAATCGGCATAACCGGACGAGAAAACCCAGTCGTTAAAGAAGTCAGAAAGGTCGATGCCACTGCATTGCGATAGAAATGTTTTAAGTGTGTTACTATTCACATTGGTGAAAGAATACGTGTTGAGGTATGCTGTAACACAATGGAAAAACAGCGAGTCGCCCATGTACGTACGTAAGGTGTGCGTAGCCAACGAGCCATGCTCATAAATACTTTGTCGGGCATAAGTATATTGATGTGGAATATTTGCTACCGACCAATAATCATTGTCTTCGATGTGTGCTAATCGCAAAACGCCTTCATGTGATTTACGAAGGTCTTGGTTGGCGCGTTCTTTATTGTAAAGGTTTTCAAAAAAGATAGCTTCACAATATCTTGCCCAACCTTCGTTCAACCACATATCTCCTGCTGTTTCGCAGGTAGCTAAGTCGCCAAACCAATGATGCGAGAGTTCGTGCGCCATGGTGCTTTCATACTGCGTGTAACCGTTTACAAGCGCTTGCATATAGGCTATGTTAGTCGCATGTTCCATGGCCCCTGCATTAAACGGAACTACAACGTAGCCTATCTTTTCAAAGCGATACGGACCGAATTTTTTTTCAAAAATATGGAAGGCGTCTTTTAAGTGTACAAAAGAGTTTTTAAGTCGTGTTGTGTCACTAGCTCTTGCAATTAATCGGATTGGTATTACTCCGTTGGCGCCTATCACCGTGTCTGATAACGTTTGATAGTCGGAAACCGCAATGCCGGCTAAGTACGATGGGATTTCTTCATGTAGCGACCAATGCCATAGTTTGGTGTTGCCATTTGTTGAGCTGCTATCAAGTATTCCGTTGCAAAATGCAGCTTGTGTACTATCTGTGGTAATCGAGAATTGGAATTTGGAACGTTCTACAAAGTTATCGAAGCAAGGGAACCATACCTTGCCATAGTTGGGCGGATTGGCCAAAAAGCTTACACCAATGTTAAACGCATACGTTGCATTCCAATAGAAGCCTCCAAA
This sequence comes from Chitinophagales bacterium, assembly GCA_044226285.1. GTDB lineage: Bacteria > Bacteroidota > Bacteroidia > Chitinophagales > LD1 > CALAYL01. The sequence goes on from JBGAHI010000002.1 coordinate 82,533, forward strand.
ATCGGCAGGATTTTGATAAGGTGTGCCGTGGTAGCATACTTGTATCGTAGCATTTTGATGAATATTTAGCGATTGAGGGAAGCGAATGCCAATCACAGAATCGTTGTAGCTAAACGAAATCTGTTGGTTGTTGAATAGTACACTATCCACTGTTAATTTCAATAAGTCTAAATCGATTCCAACTACATTTTGCAGTTTGCTTTCAATACTCAATGTAGTTTTTCCAAACAAGGTTTTGGCAGAGAAATTGGCAAAACTCAAATCCAGCTTGATGTTCTTGATGTCAATACTGTCTGATCTCGTATCCAGCGAATAACCGGTACGAACAATGAATAAGCCTATTAACAGTATAAATGTTCTCAAACGAATAGAATTTTCCCATACCCCCCGTTTTAAACGAAATGAGGGGTTGGCGATATAGTTAGTTTTACGATACATGGGCTAGTATAGTTACTTGCACAGGGGAAACCCCTTGCGGACGCCTAAATATAGCTATTTAATTTAGAATAGCTGCGCGTGAGTCCACTTTCCATTCGTTCGAATTATGTTTAAAGCTAGCGAAGTGTAAGTCTTCCACATCTTTTCCCAAACCTGTTCAAAAATACCCTAAAAATGTTGATAAGTGGTGGAAAACCATGTTGATTTCGTCATTTTATGAAAATCGTGAAATTTATTCCCACATTTTACCACTACTTAAAATCGTTGCTGTTATTGATTTTTATCCCAATGTATTTGGTTGTTTAAATAATGTTGACTATTTTAGTGGTAGAAAGTGGTAAACTGTGTGAATTTGTACTTAAGTTTGTCTCAATTATCGACCAATGCGCTTTTTAGGAGAAATACAATGTTCAGTAGATGACAAAGGCAGAATCAAAATGCCTTCGTCATTGAAAAAGCAATTTCCTGTAGAGGACAATGGACGATTTATGATTGCTAAGGATATAGAGGACTGTTTGGTTATCTATCCGATGCAGACATGGGAGAAACAAGAGCAAACGTTACGCAAGTTGAACGACTTCAATCCTTCCCATAGAGCATTCAAAAATGCAATCACAGTTGGTTTAACAGAAATAGAGCTCGACAATGCCGATCGTTTTTTGATCGCAAAATCGCTCATGAAGTATGTTTCCAACGCCAAAGAAGTGATTTTAAAAGGTCAGTTTGACCGAATTCAAATATGGGAGGCAGGTAAATACGAGCAGTATATACAAGGCAACTTGAGTAACATCAATGCTTTGGCAGATAATGTTTCGAGCTACCTAGATTCCTTAGAAAAGAAATAATGGCGTATCACGAGAGCGTTCTTTTGAAAGAATGTATCGAAGGTTTGGCAATCAAACCCGATGGCATTTATGTGGATGTCACCTTTGGTGGTGGCGGGCATTCCAAAGCAATTATGGAATGTTTGGGCGATGGCGGTCGGTTGATTGCTTTTGATCAAGATACCGATGCACTGGCGAATGCCTTTGATGATAAGCGGTTGACTTTGGTGCATGCGAATTTTGCCGACTTGAAAAAGTTCTTGCGTTTGCATGGTATAACGAAAGTAGATGGGATTCTTGCTGATTTGGGTGTGAGTTCTTATCAGTTCGATACCGCAGGCCGTGGCTTCAGTTATCGATTTGACGGACCGCTCGACATGCGCATGAATCAGCAAGCAGGGCAATCGGCCAGCGATGTGTTGAATACCTATGGCGAAGACGCTTTGGTGAATATGTTCAGCGAATATGGAGAAGTGCCGAACTCGAAACGTTTAGCCAAAGCAGTAATCGAGAAACGCATGATAGCGCATTTCGATACCATTCAATCGCTAATGGATCTGTTGCAAACCACCATCATTGGCGATCGTTGGAAATATCTGTCGCAAGTGTTTCAAGCGATTCGGATGGAAGTGAATCAAGAAACGAATGTGTTGAAATCGTTTTTGGAACAATGCGGTGAGGTGTTGAAAGAAGATGGAAGACTCGCGGTAATTACGTTTCACTCTATCGAAGATCGATTGGTAAAACAATATATGAAGAACGGTGTGTTTGAAGATGAACCAAAAAAAGACATGTACGGTAGATTCTATGCGCCTTTTAAGGTGATTACGAAAAAGCCGATAGTGGCTACGGCTGAGGAACAAAAAGGAAATACAAGATCAAGAAGTGCCAAATTAAGAATAGGCGCAAAAAAGATGGAAGAATAAATGAGCGAGGAAAAAGAAATAGAGGGAAAAACTACTACTACCGGGAAGCAAAGCAGCGCGGGGATTGTAGGGCGTTTTCTGTCTGTTTTTGATGTGATGGGGGAACACAGTATGAAGCAAATTGTGTTGAGTCTACCCTTCATTTTGTTTTTGTTGTTGTTGGCATTTCTGCATATCGCGAACAACAATTTGGCCGAGCAATATGTGCGAAAAATAAATAGAGCAGAAAAAGAATTGAAAATGTACAGATGGCAATATATGACGGTGTCTTCGAAGCTGATGAAAGTAACGAAGCAATCGGAAATTGCAAAACGAGTAGAAGACAAAGGATTAAAAGAATTAAGACAAGCACCGATGATTATTGAGGTGCAAAACAATAAAGCGGGTAAGTAATAAAATGGCAGCTAAAACCAATATCAAAAAAGAGATGATGGTAAGAATCTATATAGGGTTCTTATTTATCTGTTTGTTGGGCTGTGGTATCATCGGTCAAACCGTTTACATCCAAAATGTTAAGGGCAATTACTACCGCAAATTATCGGATACCCTTACCATTTTTCCGATGACCATTCGTGCTGATAGAGGCAATATCTATGCAAAAGACGGAAGTTTGTTAGCTACTTCTTTGCCGATTTTTGATTTGTATATCGACTTTGCAGCCGATGGTTTGAAGAAAGAAACATTGCGTAAGAATATTGATTCAGTTGCATTGTTGATGGAGAACATGTTTCACGACAAATCGGCTGCTCAATATAAAAATGAGTTCCAGTACAATCGCGAAAAGCGCAACCGATATTATTCTTTACATAAGAGCGTAACCTTTGATCAAATGAGTGAAATTCGAAAATGGCCTTTATTTCGCTTAGGTCGAAATAAAAGTGGTTTGATTGAAGAGACAAAAGAAATGCGCGATCATCCATTTGGCTTGTTAGCATTAAGAACATTAGGGGTGGACGAAAACCTTGACGGGGTGTACAGTTCAGGCATTGAATTGAAATACAACGAGCAGTTACAAGGTGTTTGCGGAAAGAAATTAGTACAGAAGTTAGGTGCCGGTGTTGTTCGTCCGTTAGATTCAAAAGATGAAATCGCTCCACAACCCGGTCGCGATATTTATACTACCATTGATGTTTCGATTCAGGATGTTGCTCAAGATGCATTGCGCAGAGCATTGGTCAAACACCAAGCCGATCATGGTTGTGTGATTGTGATGGAAACGAAAACTGGGAAGATAAGAGCAGTTGCGAATTTGGGCAGAAAAGACTCTTCAACCTACTTCGAATTTTTGAACTATGCCGTACGTGAAGCCACTGAGCCGGGATCAACATTCAAATTAGCCACAGTAGCCGCATTGATGGAAGATGGATTCGTGAATATGAATACTACCGTGAATTGCGGCAATGGTGTTGCTTCTTTCTTTAATACAACTATTAAAGATCACGAAGCTCCTGAAACACCACTTTTGACCGTAAAGAGAGCGATTGAGGTGTCTTCGAACGTGGCTGTCGCAAAATTGGCGTTTAATAACTACGGACATGCAGCGAAGAAATTTTATAATCATCTGAACGACTTCGGATTCACAAAAAAAATAGAAGTAGAGATTGCCGGTGCAGGATCTCCTGTTATTGCAAAACCTGAGTTGTGGAGCGGTGTTTCTTCTGCTTTTATTGCACACGGTTACGAGCTACAAATCACGCCTTTGCATACATTGCAATTCTATAATGCCATTGCCAATAATGGAGTTTTAGTGAAACCCACATTTATTGAGAAGGTTACACATTATTCTAAAACTGTTGATTCTACCATTACAGTTTCTTCGAAAATATTATCAGATAGAACAGTTTCTGAATTGAGAAACATATTAGAAGGAGTTGTAGAAAATGGTACAGCCATGAATTTGAAAACCGATTATTTGCAAATAGCCGGCAAAACGGGTACTGCTAAGATTGCACAAGGCAAAGGAGGGTATAGTAAAGCGGTGTATCAAGCATCATTTTGCGGTTATTTTCCTGCAAAAAATCCGGAGTATAGTATGATTGTAATTATTAATTCTCCTAGTGTTGGTGGTTACTATGGTAATGTGGTAGCAGGTTCTATCTTCCGCGAAGTGGCTGATAAAATTTACGCCAGCGATTTGAATATGAACAAAACTGAATTGGATAAATCAAAACGATTCAGTCCGATTGTTCGAAAATCCACCAAAGACGATTTAGAAAAAATCTATCAATCGCTTGGCGTGCCGGTGAGTTTAGGCGATGCGCAATGGTGTGCATTCTCCAATGGAAATTTTACCGGAGTAGATGTACAACCATCTGTAATGCCCGACTTAACCGGAATGGCATTGCGAGATGCTATTTATATGATGGAGCAAATGGGAGTGAAAGTGCAGTTCACAGGAAAAGGTTTTGTATCGAGTCAATCGGTGCAACCCGGAGAAGCAGTGAAAGAAGGACAAACAATAAAATTGGAATTAGGGGCATGATGCAGTTGAAAGACATATTAAAAGGAGTTGCTGTTATTCGCATTGTAGGCGATGAAGCTACTGCTGTGCGTGCCATTCAACAAGATTCCAGAAAGGTGAGTGAGAGCGATTGCTTTGTTGCCGTGAAAGGAACTACAACAGACGGTCATCAATACATTCAACAAGTAATAGATAAAGGGGCAACAGTTATTGTGTGTGAAGTATTACCTATAGCATTAGATGAGAAGGCGACATATGTAGTAGTTAAAAATGCTTCCATTACTTTAGGTGAAATGGCTTCCAATTATTTCGGTAATCCGGCTGATAAAGTGAAGTTAGTAGGTGTTACCGGTACGAATGGGAAAACGTCTGTTGCCACTTTGTTGTACCGATTGTTTTCAAAACTCGGTCATAAAGTGGGATTGCTGTCAACGGTTGAAAATAAAATCGGAGCGGAAACCATTCCTTCTACACACACCACTCCGGATGCCATTAGTTTGAATCAATTGTTGAAACGTATGGTGGACGAGGGTTGTACTTATGTGTTCATGGAGGTAAGTTCTCATGCAGTGGATCAACATCGTATCGCAGGACTAACGTTTGATGGTGCATTGTTTACAAACATTACACATGATCATTTAGATTATCACAAAACGTTTGAAAACTACATCAAAGCGAAAAAAGGATTCTTCGATGCATTGAATAAAGATGCTTTTGCTTTAGTGAATGCCGATGATAGAAATGGTTTGGTGATGTTGCAGAACACAGCAGCGAAGCGTTACACCTATTCATTGAAATCTGCATCAGATTTCAAATGCAAAATTGTCGAGAACTCTGTTTACGGTTTGCAATTAGATATTGATGGTACTGATTTTCATTCGTTGTTGATTGGAGAGTTTAATGCTTACAATCTAACATTAGTGTATGGTGCAGCAATTTTATTGGGTGTAGAGAAATTGGAATGTTTAACCGTGTTGAGCGAGTTGATGCCACCCGAAGGTCGTTTCCAACAAGTGATTTCACCGAAGAATAAAATAGTTGCCATTGTTGATTATGCCCACACACCGGATGCGTTGAAAAATGTATTGCATACGATTCGCGCGATTAAAACGGATAATCAAAAGCTGATTACCGTTGTGGGTTGTGGTGGTGATCGCGATAAAGCGAAACGTCCTGTGATGGCACAAGTAGCTGCAAAATTCAGCGATAAATGTGTATTAACGTCCGACAATCCACGTTCGGAAGAACCGCAACAAATTATCGATGATATGTTGGAAGTGTTCAAAGTAGAAGCGGTTGAAGACAAGCGTAAAGTGTTGTGCATTCTCGACAGAAAAGAAGCGATTCGTTCAGCCGTTTTGTTTGCCAATCCTTCCGATATTTTATTGATAGCCGGAAAGGGACACGAAAAATATCAAGAGATAAAAGGAGTGAAGTATGATTTTGACGATAGAAAAGTAGTGGAGAACATTTTTAAAGAAACCGAAAACTAAAACCATGTTGTATTATTTGTTTAATTACTTGTATGAGCATTACCACCTATCTGGTGCAAGGTTGTTCACGTACATCTCGTTCCGAGTAGCATTGGCGATGATTTTGTCGTTGGTGGTATCGATGATTTACGGAAAGAAAGTGATTGATTTTTTACAGCGTAAACAAATCGGAGAAACCATTCGTGAGTTAGGTTTACAAGGCGAAAATCAAAAGAAAGGAACACCTACTATGGGTGGTTTGATTATTCATGCTGCTATTTTGATTCCTACTTTGTTGTTTGCTCGATTAGATAACGTGTATGTTGTATTGCTTATTATCACTACGGTTTGGTTAGGTTTAATTGGCTTTACGGATGATTATATCAAAGTGTTTAAGAAAGACAAGAAAGGTCTTGCTGGAACATTCAAAGTGATTGGACAAGTTGGATTAGGAATTATTGTTGGTGCAACACTTTATTTCAATAAATATGTAGTAACAAAAGAAGAAGTGCCTGCTGCAACTGTTGTTAATTATGCTGCAGCTGATATTTCTAAAATCTCAGACGATCGTGGTGGTGTGCATTACATGCATAAAGTGAAAGACCTTACAACTACTATTCCGTTTTTGAAAACGCATGAAATTGATTACACGCTTATTCTTACTTCTATTAATGAAGAGTGGTCGAAATATGCATGGTTAATCTTTATTCCGATTGTAGTTTTCATTATTACTGCTGTAAGTAATGGTGCGAATCTGACCGATGGTATTGATGGGCTCGCAACAGGTACATCAGCCATAATTGGCGCTACACTGCTGGTGTTCGCCTACGTTTCAGGTAACATCATTTTTGCAGATTACTTGAATATCATGTATATCCCGAATGTGGGAGAGCTTTCCATTTTCATTGCAGCATTCATTGGTGCATGTATTGGTTTCCTATGGTGGAATGCATATCCGGCTCAAGTGTTCATGGGTGATACAGGCTCTTTGGCTTTGGGTGGAATCATTGCAACATTAGCGATTGCTGTACGAAAGGAGCTTTTGATTCCGGTGATGTGCGGCATCTTTTTAGTGGAGAATTTAAGTGTGATGATGCAGGTTTCTTACTTCAAATACACCAAACGAAAATTTGGCGAAGGACGAAGGATATTCTTGATGAGTCCGTTACATCACCATTATCAAAAGTTAGGTATGCATGAAAGCAAGATAGTATCGCGCTTTTGGATAGTTGGGATTATTCTGGCGGTGTTGAGCATTGTAACATTAAAGATTCGATAAAAAATAGTTGAAACGGTTATGAAACGTTTAGTCATTCTTGGCGCAGGTGAAAGTGGTTTCGGTACAGCAGTACTCGGAAAGAAAGAAGGCTATGCTGTTTTTGTTTCCGATAAGGGAAAAATTTCCGACAAATATCAAGCGCTTTTAAATGAGCATAATATCGAGTTTGAGAGTGAGCAACATACCGAAGAGAAAATCTTAAATGCCGACTTAGTAATGAAAAGTCCGGGTATTCCAGAGAAGGCTGAAATGGTGAAGAAGTTGCGTGAAAAAGGCGTAAAGATTGTTTCTGAAATCGAATTCGCAAGTTGGTACACTGATGCTCAAATAATTGCTATTACCGGTGCTAACGGAAAGACAACAGTAACGAGTATGTGTTACCAGATGTTGAAAGATGCCGGTATTAATGTAGGCTTAGGAGGCAATATCGGTCAGAGTTTTGCTTTTCAAGTTGCAACAGAAACGTTCTCTCATTATGTGCTAGAAATATCGAGTTTTCAATTAGATGATATTGAAACATTTCGTCCGAATGTAGCTGTGTTAACGAACATAACACCCGATCATTTGGATAGATACAATTATGAATTACAAAATTATGTGACTTCGAAATTCAATATCACTAAGTATCAGCAAGAAGGTGATGTGTTTATCTATTGTAGTGATGATGAAATCACAATGGAGAATTTGAGTCGCTATCCAACGAAAGCCAAAATGATTCCTTTTAGTTATGATAAAGAAGTAGCGGAAGGAGCCTATGTAAAAGAAAATGAAATCCAATTTAATATAAACAAAACCCAATTTAATATGTCCATCCAAGAATTAGGAGTAAAAGGTCGCCACAATGTGTACAACTCAATGGCAGCAGGAATCGTAGGAAGCGTATACGGATTAAGAAAAGAAGAAATTCGTAAAAGCTTAGCGGATTTCAAGAGCCTTGAGCACCGATTAGAATCGGTTGCGAAAGTGCGTGGTATTGAATTTATCAACGACTCGAAAGCAACAAATGTAAACTCTACATGGTTTGCCTTGGAGAGCATGAGCAAAGAAATCATTTGGATTGCCGGTGGTGTTGATAAAGGTAACGATTACAAAGTGCTTGAACCACTAGTGAAAGGGAAAGTAAAAGCAATGATTTGCTTGGGTGTAGATAATACCAAGTTGCACTCTGCTTTTGGAAAGTTAGTGGATGTTGTTGTGAATGTACATTCAATGCGTGATGCCGTTCGAATGGCTTATCAATTAGGCAAATCTGGTGATGCAGTGTTGTTGTCTCCGGCTTGTGCTTCATTCGATTTGTTCGAAAACTACGAAGACAGAGGCAAGAAATTTAAAGATTGCGTTTATCAACTGTAACAGTATTGTATTGAGAATGCATTTTTAATAGCAACAAAGTGAAAGAAGAAATTCAAAATATAACAGAGCGTTTACAAGGCGATAGAATCATTTGGATGGTGGTCATTATCCTCTTTGTATTCTCTATGTTAGCCGTATACAGTGCTTCGGGTTCCCTAGCGTTTAAGTATACGAATGGCGATACTTCGCACTACTTGTGGAAACAAGTGATGAGTGCTATTGGCGGTATTTTGTTGATGTATTTTGCGCATTTAATCAATTACAAATATTACTCACGCATTGCACAAGTGTTGTGGATTCTGAGTATTCCATTGTTGTTCTATACTATGTTTTTCGGAGCTAAGATTAATGATGCCAGTCGGTGGATTAAATTGCCGTTAATTGGGTGGACGTTTCAGACATCAGATATGGCTAAGCTAGCATTAATCATGTTTTTGGCTCGATTGTTAACACAGAAGCAAGAACAAATTACAGATTTTAAAAAGTCGGTTTTACCGATGTTGATTGTAGTGATCATTCCTGTGGTGATGATTGCTAAAGATAATCTCTCTACAGCGTTAATATTATTTTTCACTTCGGTGTTTATCATGTTTATCGGTCGTGTATCGTTAAAGCATTTGATGCTGTTGTTTGCAGGAAGTGTTTGTGTTCTCGGCATATTCTTACTCTTATTATTTAAGTTGCCTGATTCCATGTTAATTGGTCGTATGGCTACATGGAAAAGCCGTGTAGAAACGCACTTCATTCATAAAGATGATCCGGATGATTCGTATCAATCATTGCAAGCCAATATCGCTATTGCTAAAGGCGGTTTGTTGCCGAACGGACCGGGAAATTCAACACAGAAAAACTTTCTGCCGGAAGCTTATTCTGATTTCATATATGCCATAATTATTGAAGAATATGGATTGATAGGCGGGGTGTTTATCATTTTACTCTACCTCGTTTTTCTCTACCGGTGCATACGCATTGTGGTCAGAGCACCTAAAGCCTTTGGCGCATTCTTGGCCGTGGGGTTGGGTGTTAGTTTGGTATTGCAAGCCATGATTAATATGGCTGTGGCTGTAGGACTGTTTCCTGTAACCGGAGTAACGCTGCCATTGGTAAGTATGGGCGGAAGCTCGGTAGTATTCACCAGTTTGGCCTTTGGGATTGTATTGAGTGTGAGTAGAAATATAGAATTACAAAAAGGAGAAGAAAATTTAGCTGTAGCATGAGCAAGCAACTAAAATATATTATCAGTGGTGGCGGATCAGGCGGACATATCTTCCCGGCTGTAGCTATTGCTAATGCCTTAAAACGCAGAGATCCGAATTGCTCCATTCTTTTCGTTGGAGCCACCGGAAAAATGGAAATGGAGAAAGTGCCCCAAGCCGGTTACGAAATTATAGGATTGAATATTGCCGGATTACAACGTGGCAGCATTGTGAAGAATTTGGCATTGCCATTCAAGTTAATGAGTTCGCTGATGAAGGCCTTCTCAATTGTTATCAACTACAAACCTGATGCAGTAATTGGTGTAGGCGGTTATGCTTCCGGGCCTTTATTATTTGCAGCAAGTGTATTAGGAAAGCCTACAATCATTCAGGAACAAAATGCTGTTCCCGGTTTAACGAATCGAATTTTATCGCGTTTTGCCAATGCCATTTGCACAGCTTATGAAGAGTTAAAAGAAATTTATAAAGGGAAAAATGTTGTATTAACAGGTAATCCGGTGCGTTCTGAAATTACATCGGGAACGATAAGTCGAGCAGATGCTTGTCATTATTTCGGATTTGACCCGAACAAGAAAATTGTGTTGTTGATTGGCGGAAGTCTTGGCGCAGGAACATTAAATGAAGCGGTGAAGCAAAACAAAGAAGCAATTGAAGCTTCCGGTGTCCAGTTGTTGTGGCAATGTGGTAAGTTCTATTACGAGAAGTATAAAGATGTGGCGGAGCATTCTTCGCTCATTCAATGCCGAATGTTTATCGACCGAATGGATTACGCTTATGCTGTTGCGGATGTTGTGATTTCGAGAGGTGGAGCATTGTCGATTGCAGAGCTGCAGATTGTTGGAAAGCCTTGTGTGTTGGTGCCTTCACCGAATGTAACCGATGATCAACAAACTAAAAATGTGATGGCGTTGCAAAATAAGCATGCTGCCATTTATGTGAACGATAAAGAAGTGAAAACACAATTATTTGATACCGTTTTTCATTTGTTGTCGAACGAAGAAAAGAAAGCAGAGTTAAGCAGGAATTTAAGCGCATTGGCCATTAACAATGCCGATGAGAGAATCGTAGATGAAATTTATAAATGCATCAAACGTTGAAACAAAAAGTGTAGTTATGAAATTGAAGGCCATTAAACATGTGTATTTTTTAGGTATTGGAGGCATTGGGATGTCGGCATTGGCGCGCTATTTTAAATCGTTAGGTGCTACGGTAAATGGCTACGACCGAACGCCAACAGCACTTACAGAGGTGTTACAAAAAGAAGGAATAGGGGTAACGTTCGAAGATGACTTGGCTGCATATCCAAAAGAAGTGGATTTAGTGGTTTACACTCCGGCCATTCCAAAAGATCATAAAGGTTTGAATCTATATAACAACGGACAGTTTCAATTGATGAAACGTTCAGAGGTGTTGGGTTTGATTAGTGCAGATCGTTTCTCGATTTGTGTTGCTGGTTCACATGGTAAGACTACCGTTTCGTCTATGATAGCGCATATTTTGGCCAGCTCAGGTGCCGGATGTACGGCATTTTTGGGTGGAATTGCTACCAACTACAATTCTAATTTTATTCAGCAAGGCGATAAATATGTAGTGATTGAGGCCGATGAATTTGATCGTTCGTTTCATCGTCTTTCGCCTGATATGGCTGTGATTACTGCGGTGGATACCGATCACTTAGATATCTACGGAACAAAAGAAAATATTGATCAAGCCTTCATTGAATTTGTGAACAAGATTGATGAAGAAGGTTTCTTGGTAATGAAAACCGGACAGAGCATCAACGATGCACTTCCTGTTTTAGATAAAGCCTTTTATGCATTGAACGATACTACTGCAGATGTCTATTGTTCTAAATACTGGGTAGTTGAAGGTGGCTACATTTTCAATATCATGTATTTTGGGAAAGAATATGTTGGTCTTCGTTTGAATATTGGAGGCTTTCACAACATCGAAAATGCTATTGCTGCATTTACGATTGCAAAAGAATTGAATATTTCTGTGGATTTGATTAAAGCCGGCATCGCCTCTTTCAAAGGCATCAAACGCAGATTTGAAAAGGTGTTTAGTAACGATCAATTTGTTTTCATTGACGATTACGCACATCACCCCGAAGAAATTCGTGTGTTTGTAGAATCGGTGAAAGAAATGTTTCCTGAACAAAAAATTACTGCTGTGTTTCAACCGCATTTGTTCTCACGGACAAAGGATTTAGCGGAAGGCTTTGCAAAATCCTTAAGCACCGTGGATGAAGTATTGTTACTCGATATTTATCCGGCTCGTGAATTGCCGATGGAAGGAGTAACCAGTAAGCTAATTTTAGATAAAGTAACGGCAAAGAAAAAAGCCATTGTGTCTAAAGAAGATTTGTTAGGCCATATTCGAACAATGGAGCAGGGTGTAGTATTGACAATAGGTGCAGGCGATATAGATAAGTTAGTTGAACCCATTAAAGAAATTTTAGCATCCAAATAGTGAAACGATTTTTGTTCATATTAAAACGCATTGTTCAATTGCTGCTGATTATAGCGGTAATCGTGGGTTTTGTATTTACTGTTGGTGCAGCGGTGAATAAGAACAAAACGTTTGTATGTTCTGCTATACAGGTAAATGTAGAGTATCCACCTTTTATGCAGTTGGTGAATGAGAAAGATATTGAAGATAAAATTACGTATCTATCCGGTCGGTCGATTGTAGGGAAACCCTTATCAGCTATAGATTTCAACACATTAGAGAAAGAATTGGAGCGAATACCTTATGTGAAGAATGCAGAAATATATACCACGCAGAATCACAGTGTGCATGTAGATATTGTGCAGCGAAAGCCAGTTTTGCGTGTAATCAACAACGATGGTGTTAGTTATTATTTGAGTGAGGAGCAAACTAAAATGCCGCTACCGAATACCTTTACAACAAATGTGCCCTTGGCAATCGGATATGTTGAAACACATGAGGATTTGGAAGGGGACAGCATCGTTCTGAAACAGTTGTTTGATTTGGTCAATTATGTGCAAAAAGACACTATGCTTTCTGCGCTCATCGATCAGATTTATGTAACAGAAAATGGAAGTTTTGAGTTGATACCAAAATTTAATTACCACACCATTCTGTTTGGAAAGGTGGATAATACAATGGATGAGCGCTTTCGAAATTTGAAAACATTTTATAAGGATGTCTTAATGCACAAGGGTTGGACGGATTATAAAACCATTAACATACAACTGCCGAATCAAATTATCGGTGTAAAAAGAGATACAGTATAATATTAAAAATAAAGGACTATGGCATCAGTTAAAAAATATCCAGTAGTGGTTGGTTTGGATATTGGAACCACAAAAATAGCGGCTATTGTAGGTCAAATGGATCAACATGGGAAAATCAATATTCTGGGAATCGGTAAAGCCGATTCGCATGGAGTTGCTCGTGGCGAAGTGGTAAATATTGAGATGACGGTTTCAGCTATTCGCACAGCGGTTGAAGAAGCGGAACGTCAGTCGGGCGTGCAGATTACACAAGTGTTTGTGGGTATTGCAGGTGAGCATATTTCAAGTATGCAAAACAGTGGCATTCATACTTTAGGTGCTCCGGATACAGAAGTGGAAGAGCATCACGTGAAAGCCATGGTGAACGACATGTATAAGATTGCTGTGAATCCGGGTGAGCGTATCATTCACGTTTTACCGCAAGAGTTTATGATAGATCATCAACCTGTGGCGAAAACGCCTGTGGGTATGTGTGGAAGTCGCTTATCGGCTAATTTCCACATCATCACCGGAAAGGTTGCTGCAGCACAGAATATCAAAAAATGCGTAGAGCGTTCTGGTTTAGAAATGTTGGGATTGATTTTAGAACCATTGGCTTCTTCAGCATCCGTATTGAGCGAAGAAGAAATGGAAGCCGGTGTTGCTTTAGTGGACATTGGTGGTGGAACTACTGATATTGCTATCTTCCAAGACAATGTGATTCGTCATACTGCCGTTATTCCTTTGGCCGGAAATATCTTAACCGAAGATATCAAAGCAGGTTGCATGGTGTTGAAGAAACAAGCCGAAAAATTGAAAGTGCGCTTTGGACATGCCTTATCAGAAGGTTTGAGTGAAAATGAGATTATTTCAATTCCGGGGATTTCCGGAAGAGAGCGAAAAGAAATTTCAGTTAAAAACTTAGCGAATATCATCAATGCACGTTTGGAAGAAATTTTCCAACATGTGTTTTTCGAAATCAAAGCTTCGGGATATTCTAAAAAGTTAATTGCCGGTATGGTCATTACAGGTGGAGGTTCGCAATTGAAATATTTGAAACAATTTGTGGAATATCATACAGGTCTTTCTACACGTATTGGTTTTCCAACAGAATATCTAGTGCGCGAAACAAAAGACGAGTTGAAGAATCCAATTTTCGCAACAGGTGTGGGCTTAATCATTAAAGGATATGACGAATTGAGAGAGCGCGGACAACTTCGCTTTGTAGAAGAATTAGTTGAAGCGCCTCAAGTGGAAGTAAAAGAAGAAGTGATTGTTGCTCCGGTTCAACAAATGGAAGAAGTGGTTGAAGAACACTACGAAGAAGAAATCGAATCGCCTTATGTAGCGCCTGAAACGCCTAAAGCCACTGAGCATCCTGAAATGAATCATACCTCAAAACGCAAAACACATTGGTGGAGCGGATTGTTGAAGTCAACACAGAAATGGTTTGATGACGAATCAATTCACAACGATTTCGAATAATAACTAAACACATTTTTTAAAACATTAAAATCAGAAATATGACATCCCTTCAATTTGACCTTCCGAAAGATCAGTCTTCTATCATCAAAGTGTTTGGTGTTGGAGGAGGAGGTAGCAATGCCGTGAATCATATGTATCAGCAAGGTATCATTGGTGTGAACTTTGTAATTTGTAACACCGATGCACAGGCTTTGGATATCAGTCCGATTCCAAATAAGATTCAACTCGGACCATTATTAACGCAAGGACTTGGAGCCGGTTCTAATCCTGAAATTGGTATGCAGGCTACTGAAGAATCGGTGGAAGAAATTCGCCAATTGTTGAGCAAAAACACCAAAATGGTTTTTGTTACAGCCGGTATGGGTGGAGGAACAGGAACTGGTGGAGCACCTGTAGTGGCTAAGATTGCCAAGGAAATGGGCATCTTAACGGTTGGTATTGTTACAACACCATTCTCTTTCGAAGGAAAAAGAAAGTTCAATCAAGCCATTGAAGGGATTGAGCGATTGAAAGCACATGTAGATACGATCTTGGTGATTTCAAACGATAAAATTCGGGAGATGCATGGAAATGCTCGTCAGTCAGAGGCGTTTAACTATGCCAACAACATTCTAACCATGGCGGCAAAAAGTATTTCGGAGATTATTACTGTTCCGGGATATATCAACGTGGATTTTGCCGATGTGCGTTATGTTATGTCGAATTCCGGTGCAGCTATTATGGGTGCAGCTTCTGCAGAAGGTGAAGGTCGTGCTTTGAAAGCCATTCAAGGTGCAATGAATTCTCCGTTGTTGAACGATAACGATATTCGTGGTGCGAAACGTATCTTGTTGAATATTTCGTCAGGTACTGAGCAAGTAACTATTGATGAGATTACTGAAATCAACCAGTACATCCAAGATGTGGCTAAAGATACCGATATCATTTTCGGAACATGCGATGATTTGACATTGGAAAATAAATTGTCTGTAACATTGATTGCTACAGGTTTTGAAGGAACAGCTAAGCCAACATTCACACAAACTACCAATCGCATTGTACACGAGCTGCACGAGAAACCAAAAGTACAAGAAGGAGTTGAAGCAGTGAAAGCTCCGGTTGTTGAAGAAAAGGTGGAAGAAGTAAAGCAAGTATTGGAAGAGGAGATGATGGTGCATACTGCACCGGTTCAGCAAGATGTGTTTAACCAAGAAATTGTAAATCTTTTTGAGGAAGAAGAAACAACACATAACTTATTTTCTTTCAATACTGAAACAAGCGAAACTGTTTCATTTGAATTCGAAGTAAACCATGAGAACAACGTGAGCGAATTTGAAGAAGAATTACACGAAGAAGAAACGTTTACTGCTGTTCAGAAAAATGATGTAGAAGAAGATTACGTTGTTACGAATGTGAAGAAATATGAGTTGCCTGAAACGCCTGTTTTTGCTGCAGAAAAGGAACTAACAGATCGCAAACGCATTTTGAATCAGTATAACTTCAGAACGATGAATCGCCAAAATATGAGCGAGTTGGAAAGCACTCCGGCTTATTTGCGCAAAGGCATTGAAATCAACAATAACTTGCCTTCTGAAGAGTCGCATGCATCGCGCTTTACCATTTCAGAAGATGTAGTGAATCAACGTCCTGAAATCAAAAAGAATAATTCATTCTTACACGATAATGTTGATTAATCTGTAATAGATAAAATTAAAAACGCTCTTCGTTCAATCGGAGAGCGTTTTTTGTTTAGAAGCCCTTTAAATCAATGTCTTCAGCCGAAATGACATCTACTTGCTTTTTCATTTTTTTCTGAATGATTTTAAAGTGATGTTCGTCTTCTGTAGTTATAAATGTAATCGCTTCACCCGGATTTTCTGCTCTTCCGGTTCTTCCTATTCTATGCACAAAATCTTTCGGTGAACGCGGTAATTCGTAGTTTATCACGTAGGGTAAAAAGGAAATGTCAATACCTCTTGAAAGTAAATCGGTAGCCACTAAAACGCGGAGTTTCCCGGTTTTGAAATGATGCAACGCATCTGTTCTTGCACCCTGACTTTTTTGACTGTGAATGGCTCTGGCTTCAATGCCGTTTTTGTTTAATTTGTCGGCCACTAAATCGGCTTGATACACCGATGAAGCAAATACCAATACTTGTTGCATTTCTTTCTGCTTAATCAAATAACGCAGTAGTGGACCTTTCTTTTCATCTGAAACTAAATACGCTTGTTGCTGAATGAGATCAACGTTTTCGATTTCTTGGGCTAATTGAATGATTTGCGGTTCGTGCAATAGCAATTGCTCCATGTGTTGCACATCGGGGCTTAATGTGGCTGAAAACAAAAGGTTCTGCCGTTTTTTAG
Source organism: Chitinophagales bacterium (assembly GCA_044226285.1). GTDB lineage: Bacteria > Bacteroidota > Bacteroidia > Chitinophagales > LD1 > CALAYL01. The sequence goes on from JBGAHI010000002.1 coordinate 99,569, forward strand.
GTAGCAAAGCTAAAACCTTATCCACTTCCTCTTTGAACCCCAAGTTCAATAGTTTATCGGCTTCGTCTAAAACTAATGTGCTGATTTCAGCAAGGTGAACAGCCTTTGAAGCAACCAATTCAAGTAATCGCCCGGGTGTTGCCACTAATACGTTCACATAAATCATTGCTATCATTTGTGTGTTGATAGATGCTCCACCATACACTGCCAAAGATTTAAAACGAAAGGGAACGTAGGCTCCAAATTGTTCAAAAACAGCATTGACCTGCATAGCCAACTCGCGAGTCGGCACAAGTACCAACACATTCACATGTCGGTTTTTGGTATCGGTTTTCCCTTCTAAGTTCATGAGAATAGGCAATACATAGCCTGCCGTTTTCCCCGAACCCGTTGGCGCAATACAAAGAATATCTTTGTGCTCTAAAATGGCAGGAATGGTCATCTGCTGAATAGGAAAGGGCTTGCTGAAACCTTCTTCAGCCAATGCTTTGCGCAAATACGGAGATAAACCTAACGACATTCTAGTTGACCATTAATGAGTTGTAAAGTAAAGCAAACAACTCACAATAGCTATTTCCTGTCCTTTTTTTTCTTATTCTTTCTCTTTGCTGCTCACAATCAGAAACGCATCGTTTTCCAAAGGCTGATAACCATAGTCGTAACAGAAAAAACAAGTTGCTCCGGTTTTAGTTGTTTTTGTGCTTGTATGATAGCTGAACTGAAAACCCTTTTCCACAAGTTTGGATTTCGTGATTTTGGTTTTCCCATCCGGATTTAGTTCCAAAAGAATTCTCCGGTTTCTTCGCAAAGCGTTGTTCACGTTGCGCATAAGGTTGGTGGTGTCGCTATTCTGCTGGTTGTTATAGATGTTCCGGCAGTTGTCGTCACAAAACTTTTTGTCTGCCCTACCTTTAATGGGGTGGTTACAATAGAGGCAAAATTTGTCCATGATTTTGGGGTATTTTAACCCTAAATTAAAAAATATTCGAAAACAACTAATTACAGCCGAAATACAAACGACTGTAAAGGTTTACTATACGAATACTCCATTTTTTGTATTTCATATTTGCGTCATCATTTTTTTAACCCCAAAACCAAAAAAAATATGAGCTCTATGAGAAACAGTGTTCGACTGATTGGCAATATCGGCAACGAACCCGAAATCAAAAAGTTAGACGGAGGAAAAAAACTCGCGAAATTTTCCTTAGCAACCAATGAATCTTACAAAAACGACAAAGGTGAAAAAATCACTGAAACCCAATGGCATAATCTAATTGCCTGGGGAGCAACGGCAGGTATCATTGAAAAGTACACTAAAAAAGGACAAGAGATTGCCGTGGAAGGCAAACTCACTTCAAGAAATTATACCGATAAAGAAGGTGCCAAACGATATGTTACTGAAATCGTAGTCAACGATGTATTGCTTATGGCGAAAAATTAGTAGTCGGGAGTAGTTGGATGGTAAAGCGTAGTCTGAGGGGGCTACGCTTTTTTTATTCCCACTGATTAATTTTCAGCAGCGTAATCGCTTAAATAGCTGAACTTTTCGGTTAATACTCCATCTTTCACAATAGTGGCATCTTTTATCACACGACTCTCTTCTTTCATTAGCTCCGGCAAAACCCTACTGATAATCATATTCCCAAAATCTTCAGAAGCATCGCGTGGCAATTCATTCGGTAAATTGTCTATCGCCATAATATCGATGGAGTAATCGTTGAATGTTTGGCATAAAGAGCCTGATTCAGGATTGTAACCGTAATACGGATCGGCAATAGACGATGCATACAATGTTGAAGGAACCGATGATTCAGGCGCAATGTCGCAGGTGATATCAGAAATGATTTTAATCTTGAAGTCGCGTTCTTGCATTTGTTCTTTACTGAAGAATGCTGGTATTCTTGTGTCCCAATAAATTCCGTTAATCATCACATCACTTACTTTTGTAAAAGGATAAAAACTTGAACAGTATGTCTGTGGATTCGCATGGTAATCGGCAGCATCAAATTCTTCTTGTTCCGGTTTGTAGAATAAATTTTTGGTATCGAGTTGGGTGTACACCAATTCATCAAATTCTTTATAACAAAAGTCGTACGGACTCACTTTTTTTATCTTCATAATGTCGAGCAAAAAGGCTGCGCCTTCACTTACACGGCCGTTTCCGGTGAGCACGATTTTCCAATTCGGCAAATCCATGTATTCGAATTCTTTTTGCGCTTCTGCAAAATTTAAACAATCGATCATTTGGCGCATGCGAAATCGACTCGTTTTAAAACCAATCATTCGAATAGCGTGATAAGCGCCAACTATACCTGCCCATCGTCCGAAAGCAATGATGCGTTTGCCGTTTTTATCGGTCATACATTCGTAATCCAACAACGTAGATTTATCGCGAATAATCTGTTGCAATAGCTTTTTGTTTTGGGGTTGTTTTTTGATGGTGTGCGAGAAAAATACATAGGTTTTTTCTTTCAATAGACAATCAATAGGCACTTCTTTTACACCAAATAAAATATCACAATGACTCACATCTTCCTGTAATGTAACATCGTGGTATTGATACTCTTCGTTCGTAAAACATCTGTGTTTGCTCGGTTGTACAAATATTTCAATATTCGGGAAGCGCTCCAAAATAGCTTTGCATTGCGATGGTGTAAGTGGCACCCGCGCATCTCTTGGTTTTTTTTCTTCTCTTAAAATTCCAATCTTCATAATTCGAAAATAGCAGAAAGATTTAAATTCAAACTTTAGGCTTGTTTTGAAAATATTTTGTCAACTTTAGGACTAACACATATACATGAAAGATTTCAACGATAAAATAATAGTGGTTACGGGTGCCGGATCGGGCATGGGACGTACATTGGCATTGCAATTAGCGCAGCGAGGTGCAATGGTATTGCTGTCTGATATTAATGTTATTGGTTTGGCTGAAACGGATCAGCTCGTTCAACAGCAACATGGTCGTTGCAAATCCTACAAAGTGGATGTTGGCGATAAGACTCAAATTGCAGCTTTTGTTAAGTCTGTTTTAGACGAATTCAAATACATCGATGTGCTTATTAATAATGCCGGCATGGCTATTGGAAAAGCAACTTTCGATGAAATTCCTATGGACGATTTCGAGCGATTAATCAACGTGAATTTATGGGGCGTTATTTATCATACAAAGTTGTTTTTGCCAATCCTTTTAACTCGACCGGAAGCTGCAATTGTTAACACGTCAAGCGTATTCGGATTATTTCCGGTGCCTTCACAAGTGCCGTATTGTGTCTCGAAATATGCAGTACGTGGATTTACGGAAACATTGCGCGTGGAATTGAGTGGAACGAATGTGGCGGTTACCTGCGTGCACCCGGGCGGTATTAAAACGAACATTGTCAATAATGGCATTCATTATAAAGATGGCGATAAAGTAAAGGAGGAATTCGATAAAGTGGCTATAACCTCAGCCGAAAAAGCGGCAACAATTATTATTCGCGCTATAGAGAAAAAAGCAAAGCGTGTGATGGTGGGACCTGATGCAAAATTAATCCGATTCGTAAGTCAACTCAGTCCGAATCTTTTGGATGCTTTTGTGTTAAAGAGAGCTAGGCGATTCGAATAGAAATTGCCTCTAAAGTGATTGGTATACAATGAGTTCCAAAATATTTTTTATTTTTTAAATACTTGTTTAATCATAAATAGTTTTTTAAATGAAATTAAGAATTTTACTTTTTTCCTTTGTTGCTCTTTTTGTATCCACAACACTGAATAGTTTTCGATCTTCGGGCTATGCTGCAATAGCAGGTGGCGATGGTTCAGGAGCTACTACTGCTGCCGGTTGTTCGTGTCATAATTCCGTTACCTCGTTAGGTCCCACCATTGAATTAGATTCGGCCGGAATACCTGTAACAAGTTATAAAGCGGGTGTCAGTTATACTGTAAAAATTACAGCAACAAATTCCAGTGCAATTTCATATCCAAAATATGGATTTCAATTGGCTTCTGTTAAGGTATCCGGAGCCGGAACCGGAGCCGCACAGCAGGCAGGTACTTGGGGTACTACACTTCCAACAAATGTGAAAAAAACAAATTTATCGATACCTATCATTGAACAGAATATTCCGCTCACAGCTACAACCGGAGCCGGTGGTAATGGTACAACCTATACGCAAATTATCCCATGGACGGCCCCAATAGCCGGTACCGGATCAGTTAAGTTTTATGGCGTTTTAAATGCTGTTGATGGAACCGGTGGAACTTCAGGTGATGGCTATCAAGTGGCAACGCCAATTACGATTACTGAATCGGTAACTGCTGTGGCTTCAGTTTCCATCGCTATTACAACGGGCGCAAATAATAGTTGCGAAGGAACATCTATTACCTTCACTGCAACACCTACCAATGGAGGAACAACGCCCACTTACCAGTGGAAAGTGAATGGGGCAAATGCCGGAACTGGTGCTACTTTTACTTCAACTACGCTCACCAACGGACAAGTTGTTACATGCGTTATGACCTCAAATCTACCTGGTGTTACGGGAAGCCCTGCCACATCTAATGCAATTAACATGGTTGTTAAAGCAAAAACGTTTGGCGTTATCAATCAATCAATTTGCCAAGGGCAGTCTTATTTCTTTAATGGATTGAATCGAACAACCGCGGGCACCTATCTCGATACGATAGTAAATATTGCAGGGTGCGATAGTTTTATAACCCTTAATCTCAATATTAAAGCTAAATCGTTTAAAACCATCGATCAATCTATTTGTCAGGGACAATCATATTTATTCAACGGAGTGAATAGAACAACTTCCGGAACGTATTTAGATACCTTGATCAATAGCGTTGGTTGCGATAGTTTGATAACACTCAATCTTACCGTGAATCAAAAATCGTTTAAAACCATTGACGCTACTATATGTCAAGGGCAATCCTATTTCTTTAATGGCTTTAACCGAACTACTGCAGGTTCTTATCTAGACACCTTGTTGAACGCCTCTAATTGTGATAGTATTATAACCCTAAATCTTACCGTTAATGCAAAGTCGTTTACTACAATCAATCAAGGCATTTGTCAGGGGCAGACGTATAGTTTTAATGGTGCTACACTCTCAAGTTCAGGAACCTATTTCGATACATTGCAAAACACTAACGGTTGTGATAGTATAATCACGTTAAACTTAACCATCAATCAGAAAACATTCGGCACTATCAATAAATCTATTTGCCAAGGCAGTTCGTTCTTTTTTAATGGCGCTAATCTTACTAATGCCGGTACCTATTTGGATACTCTCGTCAACAGCAAAAATTGCGATAGTGTGGTTACGTTAAATTTATCGATTTCAAATTATACTTCCGGAACATCGAGTGCATCGATTTGCCAAGGCGAGTCGTATGCTTTCAATGGCGCTAATTTAACTACTGCAGGTACTTATAAAGATACCTTGGCTGTGAGTGGTTCATGCGATAGTATTGTCACCTTAACGTTAACTGTAAAACCATTGCCATCGGTTGCAATAACCCAAACAAATGCAAATACCCTTACTGCAACTGCGGGATTTACCAGCTACGAATGGTATTTGAATGGCAACTTGCTAACCACTACCACATCAGAGGTTTTAGCGCTTTCTTCAAACGGAGTATATACTGTAAAAGTAACCGCCAATGGTTGTAGTGCAACATCAGCTCCTTTGAACGTGCAGATTGGCGGAATTCAAGATCTACATGTTGGGCCGTTGACCTTATATCCAAATCCTGCCAATCAACAATTAATGGTTGAGGTGGCGAATTGGAATCAATTGCCGGAAGGCACACTGGTGAATATTTACGATGTTTTGGGTAATGTGTTGGTGAGTGAAAAATTGGTGGATGAAAAAATAACACTCAACATCGAGCGTTTACAAAAAGGAATTTATTTCGCTCGTGTGAACGATAGTTTTGTTCGATTTGTGAAAGAATAAATGCATTCAACTCAATAGGAAAAGGTTGGCCATTATGGTCAGCCTTTTTTTGTGCTCCCAGATGAAGACATTATCTTTTTTTTGTCTTATTGCTTGGGCTTGAACTCAGGCTTGAGGTGTGTGTTTACGCCAATATTTAATTTCCATATTGCTCCAAAGGTGTTACCATAATATACTTCAGGTGTGAAAAAGTCGACACATGAGCTAACAATCAATTCTGTTTTTTTATTGACTGGAATACGGATCCCAATACTATTTTCTATGCCTACGCCCGGAGCAGTTAGCACATTTTTCTTTTTCCAATAATAAGGTGATGAAGATCCATGCGGATGATAGTCATAAGTCATAAGGTCTCCATAAAGCAAACAAAGTGTAGGATGGATTCCGAATCCGAAAAAGAATTTCGGTTTGCCTCTCCCAAATGTAAATCGTGCTTGTAGGGGAAACATTATTCTTTGCGAAACACCTTGAATCATTTTTGCAAAGCCATAGTAAAATACATTGTTCGGTAGGCTCACGTCCCCAGAAAACAGAAAGTCTGTGTTAATCCCTGCAATGAAAGAGAACGAGGATCTTGTTTTGATTTCAATAATATTGTTCAATCCGAAACCCAATCCAGGTGTCTTGTTATTGCCCCCCTCTATTAGAAATGATACTGAAGATTCAATTCCAAATTTATTGTTTTGTGCAAAGGAGGTTGTTTCCAATAACAAAAAGAGTAATATAAGGGTGACTGTACGCATTTATAAAAATAAAAAATAGTTTTAAAGTTATGCTCATCCCTCGGTGTCATCACGAAACGAACTATTTGCGTTGTGGTTATGGTCCGTGGCGACATTAATTATGGAATAAATAATCGTTTGAATGCAAGCAAAATTTTCTTTGAACTCAAATGCGCGCGAGTGATGGAAGCGGAAATCCTTTTTTGTGTTGGGCTTGTGCGGGGCAAAAAAGATTGCAGCGTACAGCACGGGCATACTTCTTAGCAGGCCGCGCCAAAATTGGAACTTTTCTTTACACAAAAAAGCGGCACAGTAAAATTACTGCACCGCTTGCTATGCAACACCGAGTTAGATTTTCGTCCATGTGTCGCGCACCTTTGGTTTCCAGAGGCGGAGGTTCCAGCCCAAGCCACCCATAAACTTAATCTCATCGAGGCGTTGGGGTGTTGAAAGTGTACTAAACATTTGCCCTGTTACCCCCTGTACTTTTAAAAAGAAGTGCATAAACGAGGCCACATAAAAGTTGCAACCAACTTGCACAGAAAGCAAAGGAACAACAGTGTAAGGTGTGTTCTTTAATTCCTCGCCCTCTTTGTAGCGCGCCTGCACCAAGCCGGCACCGGGCGTTAGACCAATGTAGGGGTCGAAGCGTTGCGGTTTCAAGAAGTGGTAGTTGGCTCCCGCAAACACCGCATGATTAGCTTTCACTCCCGTTTGATTTTTTTTCAAAGTCAAAAACGAAAAACATACTGCACCGGTGTAGGCAAATCGATCGTCAAAGAACAATTCCATTTCGCCATTACAATAGGCCGATACGGTTTTTTGTTTGATCATGTATCCCCCGCCTAAATTGCCTTGTGAGCGGAAGATGCCTTTTCTGGTTTCCCAAACACGTTGTGCGTTGACTTGTGTTAGTACCATTATAAGCAGTGTTATAGTGGTTATTATTTTTTTCGGTTCCATAGCTTAAAGATTTTATAGTTAGCACTAATACTGATCATTAAATGTCCCTGCCAGCCTGCATTGCGTTGCGTTTCAATGGTGGAGGTACCATCGGCATGTTCTTCTAAATCCAACTCTTTGCCGAGATGAAAGCCATATTGAGCGGTCATGGAAATATCGAACTTGGGTGTTACATTATAACTTACGCCTAATCCACCCTGCACCTCAGAACTGAAGCGACTTCCGCTTTTGCCGTTCGGTCCGTTGATTTTAATCACCGTTTCATCGAAACAATGTCCGGCCAAAACATAAGGCGTGAATTTGCGCTCAAAGGCTTTCGGGTCAATTAAGTAATACATTACGCTCCAGCCAATGTGATAGTCGTAGCGGTGGGCTTTGTTATGGATGTTGCTCGAAAACACATCGGCATAGAATTCGGTGTTTACGCGATTCGCAACCTGTATTCGAAAATGCCCGCCAATTCCGGTGCCTATCCCTTTCGGGTCGCCATCGTTAAAGAAGCTGATGGTGTTACGCATGCCGAGCGATACGTTACCGCCTTGTTTTTCGTAAAAAATTCTGTCGCCTAAGCGCAGACGCCCGTTGTCACCTAGCGCATGAAGTTGAAGTGCCGGCAGCAGCACAGTAATAGAAAGAACTACCTGCCTGATGGTGTGTCGCATAAGCATGTGTTTTGGTGAAGTAGTTCTTTTGCATAAATGAAGTATTTATAAGGGTAACGAAATGCGGTGGCGAATTATTGTATAATTTTATGAAAAAATGGAGATGGGCCCGCTGTATATAGGTAAAACCACCCAATTCAGTGGATTTCTTACCGTTCTGTATCACTTTTTTTCAATATTTTTTGCTGCTTTTCTAACTTTACGCTCCATTTTTTGTTGAATAGCAAAAGTTGAACCATGCGATTTTTTACTTTTTTGCTTTTACAGTTTGTTTTCACCCTATCCCTCACAGCACAGGATGGTAAGAATGTTCGTGGAACTGTAGTAGATAAGGATTCCAAATATCCCATTTTTGGAGCGAGTGTGGTGGTGGTAGGTTCGAAACCTTTTATCGGAACCACAACCGATGTAAACGGGAATTTTGTATTGCCCCAAGTGCCGCTGGGTAGAGCATCTATCAAAGTGAGTTACATAGGCTTTAAAGATGCGTTTGCGAATGATGTACTTGTAATGTCTGGCAAGGAAACCCAATTGAACATTGAGTTAGAAGAAAAAATCAGCGAAATCAAAGAAGTGGTGGTGATGGGTAATAGCGATAAGTCGCGACCCAAAAACGAATTCGCTACCGTAAGTGCCCGTTCGTTTGAAGTAGAGCAAACCAACAAATTTAGCGGTAGCCGAAATGACCCTGCCCGTATGGCGTCTAACTTTGCCGGGGTAAGTGGTGCCAACGATGCCCGAAACGATATTATTATTCGCGGTAACTCGCCTATGGGTTTGTTGTGGCGATTGGAAGGCATCGATATTCCAAGTCCGAATCACTTTGCCAGCTTTGGTAGCACAGGCGGACCGGTAAGTATGTTGAATAACAACACGCTTTCGCGCAGCGATTTTATGACCTCTGCTTTTCCTGCTGAATATGGGAATGCATTAGCGGGAGCCTTCGATTTGAAAATGCGCAGTGGTAATAAAAACAAGTATGAATTTTTGGCGCAAATCGGGTTTAATGGATTAGAAATAGGAGCGGAGGGACCTTTTGCTAAAAAGAAAAGTCAGGCTTCGTTCATGATTAATTATCGCTATTCTACTTTGGCCTTGTTCAAATTAATGAAGGCGAATTTCGGAACGGGAACGGCTGTACCCGAGTATCAAGATTTATCGTTTAAGATTGATGTGCCTACCAAAAAGGCTGGTATATTTAGGTTTTGGGGCTTGGGTGGTTTGAGTAAAATTGAATTGTTAGGCTCTAAATCAGACCCAAAATCTTCGGGTACCAATTTGTTTGTGAACGAAAATCAAGACATTTACAATCGGGTACAAACAGGAATTGTCGGCTTTTCGCATACCTATTTTATTACGCCAAAATCGTATTATAAAATTGCCTTGGCGGCTTCGCATCAACGCCAGTTAGCCGATATCGATACCGTGGATGTGTTCAATCGCAGCAATATTCAACGCTTCAACAAAGTGTTCTTGCGGCAGAACAAATATTCAGCACATGTTTTTTACAATACTAAATTGAATGCGAAGAACACCATTACAGCCGGTGTAATTGCTAATGTGTACGATTTGTTGTTCTCCGATAGTATCTCTTATAATGGTGCATTCTTCCCTATGAAATACGCCAAAGGTTACAGCACCCTGGCACAAGTATATGCACAATGGCAACACAAATTTTCCGATCAGTTGGTCTTGAATACCGGTATTCACATTCAACATTTTTCGTTGAGCAGAAGCACCTCAGCACCCGCTCCGCGTGTGGGTTTGCGCTATCAGTTCAAAGAGAATCAATACGTGAGTTTCGGCTACGGATTGCACCATCAAATTCAGCCGCTACCCACCTATTACAATGCCGAAGTAACCGCATTGGGAAATGGCAAACCCACCAATTTGAACATGGGTTTCAGTCGCAGTAACCACTTGGTATTAGGCTACGATTTAACGTTCAAAAAAGATTTTCACTTTAAAGCCGAAACCTATTTTCAGTATATCGATAAAGTGCCGGTGGAAAAATTCAGCAGCTCGTTCAGTATGCTCAATGCCGGTGCCGAATTTTCTACGCCAAACAACACCAACCTCACCAATAAAGGCGTTGGGATGAACTATGGTGTGGAACTTACCATGGAAAAGTTTTTCAGCAAGGGCTATTATTTATTGACTACGGCTTCCATTTTCCAATCACGCTACAAGGGCAGCGACAATGTATGGCGCAACACCGCTTTCAATGGTTTGTATGTGGTGAATATGTTGGGCGGTTACGAATACAAATTCGGGGGCAGAAAAAATAAAACGAAGCGCCATTCCGTGGCTATCGATGGCAAGTTTACGGTGGCAGGCGGACGATTCTACACGCCTATCGATTTCGAAAAAAGTGCCCAGTTGCAAAAAGAAATTCGCAAAGATGCCGAAGCCTTCACCTCGCAATATCCTGTCTATTATCGCCTAGATTTGAAATTTAGTTATCGCCTGAGCATGAAGAAAATCACACACGAATTTTCTATCGATGCACAAAATTTAACCAACCACAAAAACGTGTTCCGCTTAGTGTATAATGTGCGCACCAACTCGATTGCTACTGAGTATCAGCAGGGCTTGTTCCCATTGCCGCAGTATCGGTTGTATTTTTAAATGCAATTTGATAGTTTTTCGATTTGATGATTTGATAATGTAACATTTAGTCCGCGTCCCCGCTAGGAAGCGCGGTCGGGCTATTCGCTTCAATCTTTGTCCCGCTAAGAAGCGGAGCAAAGGATTTTCGCTGCTATCCCTCGCGGGGGCATTGTGCTACATTCGAAATTATATTTTTCTTCAAACGCTATCCCCGTAAGGGTTTCAAACCCTGAAGGGGATAGATAATCAGGCAAACAACAACCACTAAAAGCATTTAACTACGCAGGATACACGAGAGGAAAACACTCGCGCTAGTTTCGGAATGATAATTTTTACCATCATTCCACCACCACATACGGCAACAACTTCTTGTAAATACTATCCGTCATGTTCGGCACACGCGCAATTTGTTCCGGTGATTTAAAGAGCGAATTACTTTTTCTGTATTTGATAATGTAACCCGCAAATGGTCGGGTGTAAGGATGTTCTTTGAATTCTTCGTACGTGGCTGTATTGATGTTTATTTTTTTCAATTCCACTTTGCTAATCACCAGGTTCCCCCGAAATTTATTGAAGGTAGAATCGGCAATGCCATACACTTCTTTAACTTGTTCTACATGTGTAAATCCGCCCAGCCATTCTCTGTATTTTACAATCCGCGCTGCCAATTTCGGCCCAATGCCATATAGTTTTTCGAAGCCGGCTGAATCCGCTTTATTTACATCAATAAAGAAAGGTTTGTAACTGAACGTTGGAAATGCTTTTTTTAACTCTTCCTTTGGCGCAGCAGGTGTTTCGGTTGTTGTTACAATGGTATTCGATTCTGCTTCAATGCGCACATAGGGTAGGAGTTCTTGCTTCTTTTGGTCGTTCAACACAAAGATTTTGAGTATATCTTCCCGCTTACGAAATTTACCGCCCTTTGCTTTGTAATGTTCAATGACTGTTGCTTGTTTTTCGCTCAAACCCAAAGCCATCCATTCGTTAATGCTAATCTTATTCGGGTCGAATGGAAAAAGCGAATAAGCTTTTGCCTCTGCTTTTGGGGTGTATTCATTGTTGGTATAACGAGGAGTCGAGTAGTTGTACTTTTCCGAGAAAGCATTGGTATCGAGTTTCTGTTCCAATTCTCTTTTAAGGGCCGCTACTTCTTTTTCGAATGCCTCATCCACTTTTGGTTTTTCATCCTTATGCAATGCGCTGTAAATGAAAGGGAGAATAATTAATACAATAGTAATTGTACCCAAGGCAATAACGGCTCTGCGTTCACCCGGGGAGAAGATGAAGTATTGTCGTACCTGCTTTCGCATCATGCACGAACCTAAGGAAAGGCAAGCATTTCAAAGCGGAATAAACATTTACTATCGGAACAAAATAAAAAAAACGCAGAAGGCAACTTCTGCGTTTTTCATTCTTCCTTTCTAGCTTCTAACAGCTAGTGGCTAAATCAATGTTCTTCAACTTCTTTTTTCTCTTCCAAAGGAGCTGTGTTCTTCGGAATGTATTTCGGATCAATATCGTGTTTAATAAAATCTTCAATGTTTTCTACGCCAATTCGTTTCGCTTTTATCACTTTATCTTTATCCAAAATAAACAATTGCGGTGTGCTTTGAATATCCCATTCAAAACGGAAATTGTTTTGATGATAAGGATCGGCCACATTAATCCAATCCAATTTATTTTCTTTAATAAAATCGGTCCATTTTTTCATTTCAGCAATATCGAAAATGCCCGGAGCATATACCTCAACGTCAATTTTTTCCGATTTCATTTTGTGGTACAACTCAGCCAATTTCGGGATTTCTTTTTTGCAATGTCCGCAATCCGGATCCCAGAATGCCAAAATGGTATATCTGCTTTTTATATCATACATCGAGCGCATTTGTTTCAAAGTAGAATCGGCAAGTACAATATTTCTGGCTTTTTTGCCAATCAAAAGCGGTTCTAAAATTCTTCCTCGTTCTACAATTTTGTATAACTGTGTTGAATCTACCCAAGGTGTATATCCTTTTGCATAATACTTGTTTACGATGTGCGTGTATACAGCATCAAATCCCATAATTTTCGACTTCGCCATTTCGTTGAGCATATACACCAAAGAGTAGCGGAACAAGTCGTTTTTCGGGTTCATTCGCGATAATAATTCATCGCCATCACGAATTAAGGTGTCCGGATTTTGGATAATTACTTTCGTGTAGTAGTAGGAAAGTTTGTTGTGAAATATCGGAGTTCTAATTAATCGATCATCCGTAAGGTCTACATTATCCCAGTATTTTGCTTTGTATTCTCTCCACTGCCATGCAGAATCAAGTAGAACACCTTTAGCGTTGCGTGGTCCGTCTTTACTGAGTTCCGGTTCGCGCATGGAACGCAATAATTTTGCATACAATGTGGTTGGATGATCTTTTTCAACGCTCAAGCGTTTTGCTTTTACCTCATCATCAATTTTTTGAAGATTGGCTTTGGCTTCGCTTTTAGCTTTTTCATCTTTCGCTTCTCTCAACAATGCATTTTGTCTTTCCAATTCTTTACGCTTTTCACTCAAGAAAAACATATCGTCATAAAACACTTTGTTCTCTGCAGAACCCTCTACTTTCATATGTCCGGCTAAATCAAAACTGTCGGTAGCTAAAACAATTTTAGGTTCGCTCACCACAAACTCGAAATACTTATTATTCAATTTTGGAAAAACAGCCAAGTAAATTCCCGGAGGCAAAACAGTATCCATTTTGATGTTACATACACCTGTTTTGTCTAGCATAAAGGTATCTTTGATATACTGCTTATCGCCATAATAATTGGCCAATACCAATTGTGTGTTGCCTAAGTCTTTTACGGTAATTTTGATTTCTGTTCCTTTGCCGGCAAAGGTTTTTGCTGAAAAGAGAAACAATACGGCAACGATGAAAAATTTCATCGACAAAAGATTCATCAACTTACTCCCACGGTTCATTTCTTTCATTTTTAGATTTAAGTGTTTTGCTAAATCAAATATAAGTTGTCCAAAAATAGCGGACTTATTGAATAGTCGTCAATTTTCGTGCAAAAGGTTGCAAAATGGTTTGCTAAAATTAGTTAACCAATAATACTAGGCCTTTTAGATAGTTGCCTTCCGGGTGAAAAATGTTGATGGGGTGATCAGGCGGTTGTGTTAATTGATGCAGGATACGAATGTTTTTTCCGGCTTCAATCGCTGCTGCAGTAACGGCTCCACGGAACAAGTCATAGTTCACCACTTGCGAACAAGAGAAGGTAAATAGTATTCCTCCTTTCTCCAACTTCTGCATGGCTTCTAAATTGATGCGCTTATAAGCTTGTATGGCATGGTGTCGAGCAGCCACGTTTTTGGCAAAGGCAGGTGGGTCGAGCACAATCACATCGAAGTCGCCTTTTTTTACGGTTTTCAAGTAATCAAAGACATCGCTGGTTACCGATTCGTGGATGGCTTCACATCCGTTTAATGCGATGTTTTGGTCGGTCAAGACCATTGCTTTTTCTGAAGAGTCTACGGATACTACTTTCTCGGCATTTGCTTTTGCTGCATATACCGAAAACCCTCCGGTATAGCAGAACGTATTCAATACTTTTTTTCCTTTCGAATACGTTGCCAGTAGTTTTCTGTTTTCGCGTTGATCGATAAAAAAACCGGTTTTTTGTCCAGTGATAAAATCTACACGGAATAAATTCTCATTCTCTTTCACGGTAAGTGTTTCCGCAGTTCCGAAAACAAATTCGTCCTTTCCGTATTCATTATGTTTGGGAAGTGTGTTGTTACTTTTGTTATAAACCGCAATAAGTTTATCTCCATATACTTTTTGTAGACAGTCGGCTATCAATGTCATCTGTTTGGCGATAAAAACACTGTGTGCTTGTACTACACAAACGCCATTATAAAAGTCGATAATTAATCCCGGTATACCATCGCCTTCTGCATGAATTAACCGGTAAGCGTTGGTTGTAGCGTTATCAGTAAGCCCAATAATTTTTCGCGCCTCAAATGCATTGTTAATTTTTTCTTCAAAAAGCTGTTGTAACGATTCAATAGGTGTGAAGGAAAGAATGCGCACCGCAATATTACTCTCAGTGAAATAACCGATGGCTAAAAATTTTCCGCGTTCATTCACCACTTCTACAAGGGTGTCGTTTTTGATGGTTCCGTCTTTGCTTTTTACGGCACCCGAAAATATCCAAGGGTGAAAGCGAAGTATAGCATCGGTCTTAGAGTTATGAATAATAACTTTAGGTAATTGAAGTGTGTTCATGATAAGAAATAAAGAAAGATGAGCGACAAAATTATTCGCAGTATTTTTTGATGGCCTTGGCGGCATCAGTATAATTCAATTGTATCGAAAGATTGAAATCATTACATCCTTCAATAATATTTCCGGTATATACTTTGGCAACGCCTCGTTTATACAAAATTTCTCCTGATGGGTCTTCAATCTCTAAATAGGCGTTGAAGTCTTCTACTGCTCCGGTGTAATTTCTGTCCATCATACGAAGTGCACCTCGCTCTTTATAAGCTAGTGAGAAACTTTTGTTGATATCAAGCAAAGTAGAATAATCTTCGATGGCTGCCTTTAAATCGCCTAAGCGAAGTGAGAGGTTGGCTCTATTCAAATAGGCCTTATAAAAAGAACTGTCTGCTTCAATAGCAAATGCATAGTATTCGTATGCTTTGTCTACGTTATTAGAGTTCTCATAAAGCAGTGCTAATTTATAATATGGTCTTGCAAAGGCAGCATCGATCGAAGTAGCAATCAAATACTCTTTTTGTGCTTCTTGTGCATCACCTGCGGCAGATAGCATTTCGGCATGAAATGTCCAAGTTTCAGCAGAATTAGGATTTGTTTCAATTGCTTTTTGTAAATACGATTCTGCTTTTTTGAAATCTTTAATCTTCATTTCCTCTTTAAATTTCTCAACCCAGATCTTTGCTTTGAGCGCAGTAATGGGATCTACAGGAGTAAGGTATTTAGGTCCGTTTTTACCTTTACTAATAGGAATACTTTGAAAGTTTAATCCTTTAAATGCAAAATCAGGACTGTCTGAATACTCATCTAAAGGATCAATTTCTTTTGGTACTACTTTATTGGCAATGGCTTTTTTGATTTCTTCTTTCATCGATAAATCTCTCTCAGAAAGCGGCTTAATCGCATTTTCCTGAGGCATTTGAACCGATGAAGTATTGTTTCGTGCAGGGGCAACGTCTTCCACTTTTTGCTCAATCGCAGCCGGTGGAATAGTCTCCGTTTTTTTAGGTGTTTCTTCCACTACAACCGCAGGTGCTTCTTGCTTATCAACAGGTACAACCTCTTGCGCTTTGGGTTGTTCGGCAATTTGTTCAACTTTTGGCGATTCTTTTACCGGTGTTGATTGAGGTTGCGGCACTGTAGTTTCAATAGGTTTTTCAACAATAGGTTCCTCGGTTGGTGAAGGAGTAGCTTTTTTAGCAGGCTCTTCTTTTGGAATCTCCTTCTGCTCTGCTTGTGGAGTGGTAGTTGTTGTTTGAATGGTTTCGTTAACTACCGGAGGTGTTGAATTATGCTGAGTAGCTGTATTCGTTGTTGCAGTGTTGCTCGGGCTTACCGTTAATTTTGTTGTTAATAATTTATCGTCTTTGGCAGGTTCAGTTGCTTTTGTTTCTGTAGGTTTATCTTGGGCAACAAGTGTAGCTTTCGTTTCTTTTTCAACCACTACAGGTGTTTCAGTTTTTGGTCCTTTAACAATAGCTTCAACTGCTTTTTCCTCTTTAGTTTTGCTTTGTTCAACGGGGTCAGTTTGTGCTTTTTTTGTTACTGTAACAGCAGCTGTTGATTGCGGTTCTCCTTTTTTTGTTGCAGTAGCACCTGAATTTTCTTTATTGTCGTTCGAATTGTTTTCTATTGCTGGTGCCGGTTTCGTTTTGTTTGTTGCAGTGGTGTCTGCTGGCGTAATATCTCTCACCAAGAGTTGCTCATTCTCTGCGGGTATAGGGTCTGCATTTTTTTTCTTTTTATTGCGATTTTTCTTCTTCTCTTTTTTTGAATCTTTATCGGTTTTTTTCACATAGTTGCTTTCAGCGATTAACTGTTCTCCCGGCCTGTTGTTAATACGCTCCAACATATCCGCCTCACCTTCTCTGTTTTTTTCAAAGTAATAAGCGTTCTCGTTCAAATAATCATACTCGCTTAATTTATTTCGCAAGCGGTTAATTTCTTCGTTTAGTTTTGTTTTTACATCATTCAAACTGTCCATTTCTTTACCTAGCGGACTTTGCGCATAATAACGTAAACGTGCTTTTTCCATTCTTTTCAAAACGGCATTCATGTCTTTCTCGTCATATTGAAACGAGAACTCTGTGTTTTTAATCGAATCTATTTGGTGATTTAATACGGCAAGTTGTTTGTCTATTTTGCCGATATGCTTATTCATTTTTTCTGTTTGCACAGAGTCGCCTTGTATCTCGGAAATTAGAATATAATCATCCTTTAAAAGCGGGTCGAGTGCATCGTTGTCCCATTCGAAGTCTAACTGCGGACGAGCATCTTCATTACTTAAGAAAGGCTTGTTGGGGTTAAATTTAGTGGGGTCCCAGGTAGCAGGACGAACTTTAACCGGAATGATGATTACTTTACCCGGATACACTGTTTTCCCTTTAATGTCGCTCTGCTTTTTGATGTCGGCTTCAGTTACTTGAAAGCGGAAAGCAATTTCTTGAAGACGAGCGGTGTTACGCACCATAAAGGCCCAATATTGAATTTCGGGTTTAGGTTCGCTTTGAGCCGATAATTGGGAGAGGTGTCCAACTATCAAAAATAAGGCAAGTAAAAATCTTTTCATTCCGAATTCAATATATAAAAACTTCTGAAATAATCTCATCCTTCAGTTCCCGATTCAACATTTCTTTGATCTTTGGTCGGGAAAAATGCAACTCGTTCTTAAGGGCAGGATTATCTACTGTGATAAACAATTTTCGGTCCTTAAGTACAATTGTTTTTGTGTGTTTTGAAATGAGGCCACCCATCAGCGTGTCCCAAAGTGATGCAATCTTGGATTGGGCAATGGATTCTTCTAATCCACTTTCCCTGATCCACATCTTTATGGCATCGCCTAAACTGATGTCGTTATACCTTATCATTCGATTCTAAATCTATGGTAAAAATCTCAATTTGTTCTCTATTTCCGTCAAAAGCTTTTTCCAGTCGCAAAATATCGGTATCCGACATAAATATCTGTCCAAATTCATCTCCTTGTAGTATACGTATTAATTGCTTCATTCGTTTCGTGTCGAGTTTGTCGAACAAATCGTCAATTAGTAATATAGGCAATATGCCTTTCATTTCATGTAAATAGCTGTAGAGCGAAAGTTTTAACGCAATGGTGAACGATTTTTGTTGCCCTTGCGAACCAAATTTCTTAATCTTTTCATCGTGAATGGTAAACTCATAATCATCGCGATGAATCCCTGCTGATGTGCGTTGTAACACTAAATCCTTTTGTAAGTTTTGTTCAAAAAGGGTGTTCCAATCTTTGGTTAATAATTGAGAAGCATAATACCATTTCACCTGTTCTTTTTCTTCACTGATAATGGAGTAAAACTGTTGAAATACAGCTTCAAACCGTTGGAAAATATCTTTTCGTTTGTTGAAAATATAGCTTCCTGATTGTGCTAAGCGCGCATTGTAAAACTCAAGCATACTGATATCGGTAGCCGGTTTTTCGGCTTTGATCTTTAGTAGCGAATTGCGTTGCTCCAAAATTTTGTTGTATTCCATTAGCGCTTCCAAATAAGCACTGTCTACTTGTGCCAAAATATTGTCAAACAGTTTTCTGCGTTCTTCGCTGCCACCTTGAATTATATCGTTGTCTTCAGGCGAGATAATCACCAATGGTAATGTGCCGATGTATTCCGAAACTTTCGGGCAAACGGCACCATTTATACTCATCTCTTTTCGTTTGTTCAGCGGGATTTTTACCACCAATTCCAGCAGCTCTCCGTTTTTTTCGATTTCTGCTTCGATTCTGGAAAATGCCTCGTTCCACTTAATGAGTTGCTGATCTGTAAGGTTGAAAAAGCTTTTAGTGAGACTCAAAAAGTAGATTAAATCCAGCAAATTCGTTTTACCCACACCGTTTTGCCCCACAAAAGCGGTAAACTTTTTCGTGAGGTGAAAATCACGTTTTGTGTGATTTTTGAAGTTGGTGAGCGTTAGTTTTCTTAGAAAAACGCTATTTTCATTGGATGGCATGAATTCCCGGAATTATTGCCCCGAAACCTATGTAAAATTTTCATTGTAGGGTATAAAACTTAAAATAAAAAAAAATACTTAGGTTTGTCCGCTTTATTAAAAAGTTATGGCCACAAAATTAACGAAAGAAACATACCTCTATTGGTATGAACTGATGCTTCTTCTTCGCAAGTTCGAGGAGCGTGCGGGTATGCTTTACGGCCAACAGAAGATTCGTGGATTCTGTCATTTGTACATTGG
Organism: Chitinophagales bacterium; assembly: GCA_044226285.1. Taxonomy (GTDB): domain Bacteria; phylum Bacteroidota; class Bacteroidia; order Chitinophagales; family LD1; genus CALAYL01. Next base: position 118,939 of record JBGAHI010000002.1, read on the forward strand.
ACAAGAAGCTGTTGCAGCAGGAATGATGTCGGCATTACAGTCGGATGATCGAGTAATTACCGCCTATCGCGATCATGCATTAGCTATTGCCAAAGGAATTAGTTGTAATGCAGCTATGGCTGAGTTATACGGCAAGGAGACCGGTTGCACGAAAGGGAAAGGAGGCTCAATGCACTTTTTCTCGAAAGAGCATAATTTTTTTGGCGGACATGGAATTGTGGGTGCACAAATTGGCTTAGGGGCAGGAATTGCATTTGCCGATAAATATCTCGATAAATCGAATGTTACCATTTGCTTTTTTGGCGATGGTGCGGCTCGTCAGGGTATTTTGCATGAGACCTTTAATATGGCTATGATGTGGAAACTTCCTGTAATTTTCGTTTGTGAGAACAACGGATACGCCATGGGAACTTCGGTAAAGCGTTCGTCAAACGTTACTAAAATTGCTACTTTGGGAGAGGCTTACGATATGCCATCGGAATCGGTAGACGGTATGCAATGCGAAACGGTTCATGAAGCAATTGCCAAAGCAGCCGATAGAGCCAGAAGCGGTGAAGGTCCTACCTTTTTAGAGATTTGTACCTATCGTTATAAGGGACATTCTATGTCTGACCCACAGAAGTACAGAACTAAAGAGGAAGTAGAGGAATACAAAAAACTTGATCCTATTGAAACCACGTTGGATACAATAATGAAGAAAAAGTATGCAACCCAAGCCGAAATCGAAGCCATTCAACAGCGCGTAGATCAACAGGTGGAAGATTGCGTGAAGTTTGCTGAAGAATCGCCATACCCGAGCGATGATGAACTATATAAAGATATTTACGCAGAAGCCGATTACCCATTTTTAACTGAATAAACGATAAATAAAACAACAACAATTATGGCAGAGACAGAAGAAATACAGGCAGTACAGCATTTCGCAGAGCGTGTAGAAAATTTCGTAGAAGAAAATAAACAAGCTGTGGCTATTGGCGCAGGTGCTTTAGTAGTGATTATTGCTGCATCCCTTTTTGTTTTCTTGAAATGGCTTCCGGAGCGCAATCTTAAAGCGCAACGCGAAATTTTTATGGCTGAAATCGCTTTTCAAAAAGACTCTTTCAACTTAGCTTTGAATGGAAATGGCGTAAATAAAGGCTTTTTAGAAGTGCAGAAAAAATACGGTTGGACAAAAGCTGCTAACCTTTGCAATTATTATATTGGTATCTGTTATTTGAATACCGGAAAATATGCTGATGCGGTTACGTATTTAGATAAATTCAGTACTTCTGATGCCGTTTTGGGTGCAGCAAAATTGAATGCTATTGGTGATGCCTATGCTGAACAAAACAAAGCTGCAGATGCAGAAAAGTATTATGCTAAGGCAGCCGGTTTTTCCGACAACGACCAGTTTACTCCATATTACCTCGTTAAATTGGGTATGTATTTGGAAACACAGAAGAAATTCAAAGAGGCTATTGAGCAATACACTAAAGTGAAAGAAAAGTATCCGATGTCTGATGAAGGTCGTGATATTGAAAAATATATTTCTCGCGCAACTGCACAACTTTAAAGATTACTTAAAATACTGAGGAAGAGAGACCAATAGGTCTCTCTTTTTTTGTCTATGATGGTATAATTTAAGCCCAAAATTTAAAATAGCAATACATAGGGCTCTGTTAAAGAAAATTAAAGGAACGCTATACATATTAAAAAAATGCCACAAGATTGAACTTATCGAAAATTATTGTGTTAACTTAGGGCAAACATTATTAAACAAAACCATTTCATCATGAAAAAAATTCTCCTTACCCTTAGTCTAGCTGTATTGGGTGCCACTTTTGCGAGTGCTCAAGGTAGCCTACTTGTTGTCCATAACAGTCCGGATCCGGCTTTAGCCAATGTGGATGTGTGGGTGGAAGTGCCTATTGCATCACAATACCTAAAAGCAGTTGATAACTTGACGTATCGTTCAGGTTATTTCTATTCTATTCCTGCAGTGCCAATTCCGGGTGCTACATTGGTTGTACACTTAAAATCTTCTACAAGTACAGCCTCTACTGATCCTGATTTGTTCTCTAAAACGTTTTCAGTTATTCCTACCGGCAACAACATTATGATTGCTACTGGTTTAGCAACACCTTCGTTATTGGCGGCTAAAACTAACCCATCAGGCGTTAGCAATGCTGCGGATTTGATTCTTGTAAACAGTGGTGTTCAGTTTTCTTCATCAAATCCTAATCAAGTACAGTTGGCTTTACACCATGGTATCATTGATGCTGATTCAGTTTATGTGCAAAGTTTTGTAACTACTATTCAGGCTCCGGCTCGTGATGTGTTAGTGTCAAAAGCATTATACAAAGACGTAACAGCACACACAGGTGTAGCGGCAAGTGCAAGACGTGTTCACCTAATTCCTAATGGCCAAGCACAAACAAATCCATTCTATAAAGCGAATGGTGATGCATTAAGAACATTAGGCGGAAAAGCGGCATTTGTAGTTGCTTCAGGTTTTGCTGACACAACTGGAACCGGAACAACGAATACTGCAAAAGTATTAGCTTATGTTACTGATGCTTCTACAGCCGGTGGAACTGTGATTACTCCGGTTGAACTTCCTGCTGAAAAATTAGCAGGATTAACTGAAATCATCCATGCTTCCGGTGATCCGTTATTGAAAAAAATCGAGTTGTATGTTAACGGTGTTAAACAATTCTTGAAATTGGATTACTTACAACGTTTCCAATCAGGTGCTTTCATTCAAGATTTCCACTATGATATTGATATTCATGCTAACGACAGTTTAACTAAATCATTATCAGTTAACTTGTTCTTGAACGATACTGCTAGAGTAGGTGTTATTTCAGGGGTATCAACCACAACAGGTTTTACTGCAAATCCTGATGGAAAAAACATCTTAGCTAACGCTTATATCGATAAACCGTTTGTAACAACTTCTCCTGCTGGAACAGGTGTTGTGAATGTATTCCATGCTGCTACCGATGCTCCTACAGTGAGTGTAACTGTTCCTTCAGCAGGTGGATTGAGTTTGATTTCAGGATTGTCTTATGGTCAATTTCAAAAAGCGAACATTAGTGGAAACACAGCTTTACCAACTTCATTGGGTACTGTAATCGTTGATTTGAAATTACCGGGAGGTGTACTTTATAAATCTTATTTAGTGCCACTAGGTGCCATTGACGGGGCAGGTATTACTTTAGTAGCTACCGGTTTTGTTGATTCTGCAGCGAATAAGAACGGTAAAAAATTCGGTTTGTACTTAGCTATCCCTAATGGTCCGTTAAGCTTCATGTCTCCTTTACAAGATACAGCTGTAGCTACAAGCATTAACGATCCATCGTTATCTGATTTGCAATTCCGAATGTTCCCTAATCCTGCATCATCTGAAATCGTTATGGCTTTCGATGTTAAAGAAACAGGAAATGTTGCCATCGACATTTTGGATATGAACGGTCGTGTAGTTAAAAATGTAGTGAACTCTACTTTCGGAAACAAAACCGTAGCATTAACGGAAGATATCCGCGATCTTCAAAATGGATTGTACCTTGCCCGTGTGGTGAGCGAAACAAAAACTTCGTTGTATAAATTCAACGTATTGAGATAATAAAACTTTTGTTTTGTTGAAACGGTTGCTTCGAATAGAGGCAACCGTTTTTTTTGTCTATTACCTAAGTTGTTAACCTTATATAAGCCTTTGTTTAGTTGATGATGCTAATGCGTTTAATCGTTACGACTTATGCCAAAAGATATTGTTTTAGAGGCATTTACATTGAACATTTTAAATGATTGTTCGTTTACTTTCAATGTGCTTCTAATATTACAAAACAAGCCTCCATTTTAGCGTAGTTTGGCATTAAAATAGGCTAAATGTCCTATATAATTAGCTTTGAAGGAATAACAAGAAATAAAAAAAGGGAGAACAAATGTTCTCCCTTTTTTGTAGATATGAATCGATGATTAATGTTGTACAATCACTTTTTTTACGGATTGAATACCGTCAGCCGTTTTTATTTCAACCGCATACATGCCATTGGCTAAATCTTCAACCGGCAATACTGCAAAATAGCTTTTGTTGTTTTCAATCGTACGAACTACTCTACCATTAAAATCAATTAATGTTGCAGAACTAATAGCCGTGCCAACAGAAGAACTAAAAATAGTAATTGTGTTGCTTGATGGATTTGGAACAGTAGTAAAACCTACACTATTGTCCGATTTCTGATCGTCAATTCCTGCAGTAATCTGACAAGCCGTTGTGTTCTTGATGATTTCGTAGAAACGAGGAGCTGTGTAGCTCATCACTGTATCGATATACAACATCCCTTTTGTTTGTGAAGCACCAACATTTAAGCTTGGGTCGCCAATAGGTTGTGAGGCATCGTACCAGCTCCATGGTTCGAATTTAGCGCCATATAAAGGATATAAACCTTCAATAGGTTGTGTAACTGTACCTGCTCCATTTTTATTCGGAGGTCCTTGTGGTAAAGACGCTGCTTTAAACACATCGTTATTGCCTAAACGCTCTGTTCTTGGCATAAAATCACCTGCGCCACTTACCACAATGATGGCTGTACCGCTTCCTGTAATTACAATGGCAGTATTATATGGTGTTGTTGTTTCTTCAACCCCCGATAACGCCACTACAGGAATTTCTCCGGCTTCAACCCAAGTTGAATCGCCCGTTGCTGCACCTAGTGCCAAAACTGCACTTGCTTCAGAGCTATAGCCCGGGTGGTTGTATACGTTTTGTGTTCCACCATAACCATTGAAATCTCCGGTTTTGGTTTGGTCGATATAAGGATCTCCGTTCGAATCGAGGAATTTTACGCCATACAATTCGGATGTTTTATTCAAGTTGGCTACAGCTAAAGCTGAATATCCACCTGAGTTTGTACCGCCAACAAATATTTTACACGGATTGGTTTTCCAAGTGTTTGTTGTGCTGGCATCTTTTCTAAAATAACGAATACACGTTTTAAAATCTTGCATAGCACGATACACCGCATTGATAATCGTTTTTTCACGTGTTTCTGCATCGGTTGAACCGGCAGACCAACCCAATCGGTAATCGATTGAAACGGCTACATAGCCTAGTTTTGCAAAGCGGTTACACATTTCTACAACACTGTATTGTTCTTTGTTTCCCCATGCGTAGAGCGATAAATAGGAACCTGCATGTCCTAGAATAATCACAGGGCGATTAGTAACTGTATCTCCATCCGGTTCATACACATCCATTAATAAATCTTCGGATGAAAGGAAGGAAGAGTTGTAGCCTAAATTGGCTCCGTATTTTACGTTTTTAGTTACTTTCACCGTGCTGAATTGCGGTGTAAGATAGCGTTGCCCAAAAAGGGTAGACGTACAAGCTATCGCTAGAATAACGAGTAGAAAGTTTTTATTCATGTTGTTTAGTTTTGGTTCTTAAATCTACAATAGAAATCTTAGCCTACAAAGGCTTTGACACTTTTTATAATACATCGAGTCTAAGTCTTATTCTGCTGCCGGTTTTTCTTTGCCTTTTTTTGTCCAGCTTTTAAAGGTATCGCAACTAATATTAACGAGCACAGATCCATATATCATTCGTCCGATTCCCGGACCTCCATAAGCTTGGTAGTTGCGTTTTGAAATTAAATTACTTCCACCCAATTTAAACGTGGTGAATATTTTTTGTACATCCCAACTGATTTGCGCATCTAACAAAGAATAGGTAGGAATATCTCCGGTGAACTGCGGAGAACCTTCAAATTTAAAGCCTTGAATCCATTTGTAGTTTACATTAAAGCCAAAGCCTTTTTGATTGCCGATTTTAATGTCGTATCCACTGATACCCACGTTGAATTTATGTTCAGGCGTGTTGAAAGCGGGAATGATAGAATCGTTAGACCCCATTCTATTCAATACATTCCACGAGTAGTTGCCCGTAAATGCATAGTTCTTAATGAAGTAATAACTTACCCCAACGGAAACCCCATAGGTCATCACCAAGTCTTTCGCATTAGCTGCTATACGATAAACTTGAAACGGACGAATAGTTCCTTCTTCAAAAACTTTATTATCAGAAAATGTTGCGCCTAACTTATAACCTAAGAAGTTTTTATACAAACTTACATAGGCACTTGCATCGATGTACACCTTTTTAGCAAACAATCCACGATAGCCCAATTCAAAGGTTTGTACGCGCTCAGGACGAACACCTTCAACATTAAAGAATTTCAGGGAATCTATAGCAGCGCGATTTCCGTTTTTATCGATGTAGGAAGTGAGATCCGGAATTGAAACCACGGAATCAACTCCATTCAAATTTCCAATCAAAATAGCTCGACCTACATTATAGTATAAGTATTGATCTTGTAGTGTAGGATTTCTTACTCCGGATGAATAAGAAAGACGCACAGAGTGATTGCCTTTGTATGAATACACCAACGAAAATGCCGGTGTGATAATAGGGTCCCAAGTACCATCTTTTCGTTTCCATGCAAAGTTTTGATTACGGTCGAAACGTACAGTAAGTGTTGGAGTAATGGAATGTCCTTCTCCAAAACTGAATTTGCGGGTAGCACTGAAATAGGCGCCAATTTCCCAATTTCTAATTTTGTTATAGGTGCTGTCGAGCACAATATTGTTGCCGTTAATGTCTTGTACAGGTTTACCTAAAGAATCAAGTTGATATCTACGGGTAAAGGTATCTTGGAAAATTGTTCCCAATGAATACGGGAAAAACATTCTAAAACTAGCTCCTGTAGTCAAATCAAACCAGTTTTTTTCTTGTCCTTTTTTCTTGATATCCCACTTGTATTCCGCTTGTACATGCATCATTTTACTCTTGTCGAAAAAGCGTGTGCCTCCTTGGTTTAGGTTGGTATTTGTTATAATGTTTTTTACTGAATCGAACGCTGAAGTTCCGGGAACTAAGCGTTGTTTGTATGAACCTCCATTTGTAAATGTATCAGCAAATGTTTGAGCTTGTTTATGCCATAGCACTAATGAGTCTTGGTATTTAGCCATCACATCTTTTGCTAAACCATATGTGCTATCGAAAGCAGATCCAAACCATATTGGACCATTTTGGTAAACACTCTCCGGCATACCTGGTAGTTTAAAAAGAGGACCATTCCCTACATTTACAATTTTATTAGACCAAAACGATTGATAATCTTGTGTCCAACGCACATCGCTCTTACTGTATTCTTGCATTCTTAACGCAGTGAACACGGCATCGTAAGAGTTTCCTGCATCTTCAGCAGTCATATAGGCGCGTACATAAAATTTATCGGGTTGGCTTACTTCTACTTTTACTTGATGAATCTGTAGACCTCTTAAACTGTAACGGTTATCGCCTTGATATACAGTTGTTCCATAACCAAAATTATAGCCAATCTTAGCCTCAATTTTGTTAGTGATTTTGTAATGTAATGAAGTATTCGCTTTAATATTGGTGATATTGTAATCCACCATATCTTTTTCTAGGTAACCTGTTCTGTGGAATTGTCCAAGTCCCAAATTTTCACGAACAATTTTTGAGCTACCTAGGAAACTATTGCCATTTTTTGATTGTAACTCGTCTCCATATCGGTTTACTGCATCATAACCACCCGGATTATTTTCATTTTGAATTGCATTTATACTAGCAGACTTACTGTAATTATCCGCCTCCCAATCGTAAGCTCTTAAATATGAGAAACCCACTTTAAACGCAAATTTATCTTCACCGGCCTTGTTCTTAAATGCTTTTGCCCAACGAATTGCACCATCGAACATATTGCGTTCGGCACCTTTCAAGAAAACCGTTAGTCCTTGGTAGTAGAATGGGCTTTTCGTTTGCATGGCCAAAACTCCGTTAAAGGCATTCGGTCCGTATAAAGGTGAGCTGGCTCCTACAATCAAATCCACTTTTTGAATATCGATTTCAGATGCTCCTGCAAAGTTACCCACGCTAAAATTCAAACCCGGTGCTTGATTGTCGCAGCCATCCAATAATTGCAACGATCGAACCGGTGAAGTGCTGTTAAAACCCCTGGTATTAATTACAACAAATCCCAACGATGCGGTGGTCATATCCACGCCTTTCAAAGTGCTCAATCCTTCATAGAATGTTGAAGAAGCGGTTTGCTTGATTTGCTGTAATCCCATACTTTCGATGGTCAGCGGATTTTCTTTTTGTTTTTCAGTGATTCGGGAATCCACAATTTCAACATCTTTCAACACTTTTGTGCTTTCACTTAAACGCACCACAAAAGGCTTTTTTGCCTGTTCTACGCTAGTAATATTTACTTCAAAAGGTTCGTATCCAATGTACGAGAAAACAAGGGTATAAGGCGGACTTTGGGTGGCCTTGAAACTGAATTTTCCGTCAATGTCGGTTTGCACACCGGTTGTTGTACCTTTGATGGATACAGAAGCCGCTATGAGTGTTTCGCCTGTTCTTTTATCGAACAATACTCCGGAAATTTCCTGTGCTTGAATAGCCACAGAAATTAGTACAAGAAATGTAAGTAGTAGTTGTTTCATATTCGTGAATATATAAAAAATAGCCGACTGAAAAAATAGTCTGTTTAAATACAAAACACTACAAATTAGTGTTTTGTTTAGTCTTGAAAAAGGAATGCGCATTCAATGCTGTGTGCGCTTATCTGAACATACAGTTTTTAAGGCGTTGTAATTACAATGTCTACTCGTTTTCGATGTTCTTTCACCGATAAAATAATGGTATTGTTTTTACTGTCTCTATCCATCTCGAAAGGCGAATCGCTCGTTATATTGACCACGGGTAATGATGGGTATTTCTGCAAAGGAATAGAAATGATGGTTGGTGCATGAATACTGGTATCGCTCATCATGTGCATGGTAAATTTGTGTTCACTCGGTTGATAACTGTAACTCAATAATTCTCCTGCCACAGCTTGCGGATAAATGCGCAACAATTCATTCAGAATAGGAGAGGGCGAACGATCGCCATTCAACGGCCCCCAGCCACCTAAATCGCTCGACCAATAGGTCCATGAACCTTGTGCTTCATCAAGTCGCGAAAAAATATCATTCAAATATTTGTCGAAATCTTTTTTGCCCGGAGACAAACCAAACTCACCCAACAATAACCCCGATTGATGTTTGGCGGTTTCTTTTTGTCGATACTTGAACCATTTTTTCAAACTGTTTTTGTGTTTCTTTTTGTAATCGCCTCCAACGTCTACAAAAGTGAGGTAGCAGTGCGGAGCATAAACCAATTTATTTACAATAGTATCTTTCACCGCAGGCAAATGCGATTTCATGCCGAAGTTGACACCAAACGATCGTGGTTCGAAAAAGATGTAACGCGAGGTATCAACTTTGCGGATAGCAGGAATCAAACGTTTATACATGGCCGATAACCATTGGCGTTCAAATCCACCTGCCAATGTTTTTCCTAATTTTCCTCCGTGCGGTTCGTTCATTAAATCGTACCCAATTACATAGGGGTTGTCTTTAAACATGTCTACCACCTTTAGCCACGCTTTAATGTAGTGGTCTTGCAGTTCTTTTTTCTTTTTGTATTTGAAAAATTGCACGTACGATTTGACTACCGTTGGTTCCATGTTTTGCATCCACCATGGCCATTTATCGGGGATTAAATTTTTCGTTTTGGAATAGCTGGACGCCCATACCGGAGCACCATTTCCGCCAACACCATAGCCATACACATCTTGATGCATATCGAAAATAACATACATTTTTCGACTCGTGTACCATTCCACACGTTCTTTAACTTTAGCCAAATAGGCGTCATCGTATTTATCCATTTCGGGTTCAATGGCACCCCAAAAAATAAGGTAACGAACGGCATTAAATCCAAACGAATGAAACTCGCGTTCTACGTCAGATTCTTTAATCCAAGGTTGATGATCGGAGTGGCCGGAACCTTCTCCTTTCGCACTGCTACTGGTATTCAAGCCATGTAAAATAACTGTTCGTCCGTAGGCATCTTTAATGCCATAAACGGTTTGAGCTGTTGATGGCGTTACCCTGAAGGAAATGCAAAACAACAAGGCGATGTGTAAAATCTTGCGCATGATAAGGAAGCTTTGGTTGGTGGTTTAGTTTGCGTTAAACTAAGAAATAAAATGTAATCACCGGCTTTTGTAAATGAAGTTGTAAAAGCAGGAATTTAGGCCTGATTTATAATTACTTATGGTTTCGTTCTTGGCGCAAAAGACCTTACATTCGTGAAAAATTATGCTATGCGTTTATTGATAATGGCTTTAGTGTGCGGAGGTCTAATGGTTTCTTGCGACCGATATGCAAAACATTATACTGCTGAAGAAATTGCAGAAAACTCAAAAAAAGTAAACGCTTTTTTAGATAGACGTTTTGATGAAAGTGTTGCTAGAAACCCTGAGTTTGCCTCTAATTTAGGTTTGAAAACAGGTTACGACAGTTGGTCGGAAAGAACCGATTCTGCCTATTTTGCCGAGTTGGCTTTTTCGCGCGCCACGTTGGATTCGTTGAAACAGTTTGATATAAAAGGATTGGATGCACAAACGAAATTGAGTATTCGCCTTTATGAAGAATCTGTGAAGTTATCGAAAGAGGATTCTGCTTGGCGTAAGCATTATTATTCTATCACACAAATGGGAGGGGAGCATAACGATATTCCATCTTTCTTAATCAATATCCATCGTATCGACAGCCTTTCCGATGCAAGAGCATATCTAAGTCGACTTTCCAAAATCGAGCATGTGTTTTCGCAAGTAATTGCACAACTAAAATCGAGAGAAGCGATTGGCGTACTTCCTCCAAAATTTACTTTCCCTTATGTGGCAGAAGACTTGAAAGCGTTTATTGCCGGGCTGGGCAAAACAGATGATTCCAATATTTTATTAGCGGATTTCACTTCGAAAATTAATCATGATTTTATCCCGAAAGACGAGCAAGTGAAGATGAAAGCCGAAGCGCAACAGATTCTTTCTACTTCGGTAAAAAAATCATATGAAGACTTGTTGGCGTATTGGACGGAATTGGAGAAAAAACAAACTGCAGATAATGGAGTGTGGAGTTTGCCAAACGGTGCGGACTATTATAATTATTGTTTGAAGCGCACCACCACTACCGATAAGAAAGCCGATGAAATCTATGAGACCGGTATAAAAGAAGTGGCGCGTATTCAAAATGAGATGCGAGTGATAATGAAAAAGGTGAATTTCAAATCAGATTCGTTGCAAGAATTTTTCGAATTCGTACGTACCGATCCTCAATTCAAATACACTAACGATGCTAAAGGACGAGAAGAAATTTTAGCCGAGTCGAACAGCTACATACATTCCTTCAAGAAGAACTATCTCGATAAGCTTTTCGATAACGAACCACATGCACCTATAGTAATTATGGCCGTTGAAAAATTCCGTGAAAAGTCGGCCGGTGGGGCTTTCTACGAAAATCCTGCAGAGGATGGTTCTCGTCCGGGCCGGTTTTATGTGAACTTATATAACATGAATGATGAACCGCGTTATCAAATGGAAGCCTTATGTTATCACGAAGGTATTCCCGGTCATCACATGCAAATTGCATTGGCGCAAGAGTTGAAAGATGTTCCCAAATTCAGAAGGTATGACGGTAACACAGCCTACATTGAAGGGTGGGCATTGTATTCCGAATTAATTCCCAAAGAAGTGGGGTTGTATCAAGATCCCTATTCTGATTTCGGTCGATTAAGTATGGAGATTTTCCGCGCAGCACGTTTGGTGGTGGATGTGGGTATTCACTCGAAAAAATGGACACGCCAACAAGCCATCGATTATTTCTTGCAGAATACAGCCAATGCACCCGGTGATATTCAAAAAGAAATTGAGCGGTATTTCTTGTGGCCCGGTCAGGCGACAGGTTATAAAGTAGGTATGCTTAAAATTTTGGAACTGCGTGAAAAATCGAAAAAAGCATTAGGCGACAAATTTGACATTCGAAAATTTCACGATGTGGTATTAATGAATGGTGCAGTTTCGCTGAGTGTTTTGGAAGAGTTGGTAGATAATTGGATTGCGGAAACCAAAAAGGCTAAGTAAATTATAAATCCAAATTCAAATAATTGGAACTAAACAAGTTGGTTACACCCGCTTGATTGGGGTTAAAGGAGTTCGTTCCGAAATAGGTTTGTTTGAGCTCTTTTGGCAATGATGGATAGTATCCAAACGATAAATCGATAAAGCTGAATCCAACATTCGCATTGCGCAAACGAAGTCCGAAGCCTACGATTTGTGCAGTTTCTACTTTGTTGAACGGTTTGATGTCGTCTTTGCTAATGATACCCATATTGGCGAAAATGTACACACACGAACTAAAGCCGAGCACTTTAAAATTGGCATAAAAATCTTCTTCTATTCTGAAAGAGAACGAGTGATTACCTTTATATTTTGAGGTGCTTAATCCGATCACTTGTCCGTTCAAATCTATTTTTTTCTGAGCCGGTCGGTTAAACGACATAATGGAAGAGAAGTTAAAGAATTGGCGGAAAAAGGCTTTCCCAATTTTGTAGGAATTCGTGAAGTAATGTGTACGCACACGCCATGAAAACTGGTCGTAGAAATCGTTGTGCAGATAACCGCCATAGGTGGTGTTGAGATTTACAAATCCGGCTTTCTTTAACGGTAAGCCATAGTTGAAATAAATGCCGGAGTAGAAGCGTTGGTCGAAATCTTCATCGCTAGTTGTTCCCGCTATGAGTGCAGCACTTAGCCCCTTGGCCATATATTCATTGACCTCGAGATAGTACAAGTTTTTTTCTTGCTGAAAACTCCACTGCGAAAAGCCGATACTGCCTAGCGATTTATACCCGTTGAGAAAAGATTCAGTATAATTATCGTTATGTACAAAGGGGCGTTTCAAATAATTGTAAACTGTTGCTCTGGCGCTTAATACCAAGCGGAGTCCGGCTAATTTCGGGTTATTTGTTTTAACGGGTACAGCCGATGAAATCCAATAATCGTGACTAATTGAAGTAATGTTACCAATAGGATTGTTTTGTTTATCGGGCAGACCGGATTTATAGTCTTGAATATTTAAATCGATAAATCCGGCCCATTTTGCTTCTGAAGAGAAGTAGTTTCTTCGCAATGTAGGTCGAATTTGGCGGTTGTTTTTTTCATAGGTGTAATCGAGTGAAAAATCCACCCGCGATTTAAGGATATTTCTGTAGCGGTAACTTCCATATATAGTATAAAGATTGCCGGCATTATAGTTCAGTGCAATATTTGTTCTTAACTCTTGTGGGGTGCCAAATAAATTACTCAATCGCATACCTACTTTTATTCGGTTGAATTCGATAGCCGATTCAACACTAAAACCCCATCGGTCTTGTATCAATACTAAAATGTCTACTTCCGTTTCACCAATTGGGGTGAGAATAAATTTTATGTTTTTGTAGTTGCTTTCTTCCCAAAGCAAACGTTCGCTATCGAATAATAATTGCGGATTTAACACCTCGCCTTCATGCACCAATAAGTCCATTTTTACCACCCATTGCCGCGTTTTAAAATGAATGCCATTGCCTAATTTTTGGGCCGGAGTGTTGGGTTTTTTTTCCGGATTGTCCACATCAGTTCCAAAGGGACTTAGAACTCTAGCTTCAATTTTTCGAATCAATCGTCCTTCAAAACAGTAATAATCGGTGCATACAGAGTCGTTTCTTCTTTTTCTGCTGTCGGAATAATTCAAGTAGTTAAGAAACCAAAGTCCTTTTTGAAAGCCCTTCGAGAATTTTTCGCCACGAATTTTTGCTTTAATTTTTGCTGAGTCGGTTTCATACCCCATCCCGTCAGCATAACTTTGCTGAATCAAAAATGAACAGAGAACCATAAAAGCAAAAAGCTTTTTCAACTCGGATGGATTATTTACGGAAGATATCAAAAGTTGCAGAAACAAAAAAAGTCACTTTCGTGACTTTAAGTTTTGTGCCCAGAACAAGATTCGAACTTGCACACCATTGCTGGCGCTACCACCTCAAGGTAGTGCGTCTACCAATTTCGCCATCTGGGCAGCATTACCATGGCGCAAACATAAAAAACCCCTCGACACTGTCAAAGGGTTTTTATTTAATTGTAAATTAAGCAAGTCTTTAAGCACCAAGGAACATTTTCAATATAACATAAGCAAGTGCTCCCATAGCTGCAGAAACAGGAATAGTGAGTACCCATGCCCAAAGAAGGCTGATAGTAATTCCCCATTTAACAGCGGATAGACCTTTCGTTACACCAACTCCGATAATTGAACCGGTGATGGTATGTGTTGTACTTACCGGAATACCTAATAATTGTGTTCCGTAAAGCGTAATAGCACCGGCAGTTTCAGCAGCAACACCTTCCAACGGAGTAACCTTTGTAATTTTAGTTCCCATGGTTTTGATGATTCTCCAACCTCCACTCAGCGTTCCTAAACCAATAGCGGCAAAACAGCCAATCTGTACCCAATCCGGAATGTGGCTGATTTTATTTATCATTTTGCCATTCTTCATTTCTTGTATGATGTCTACTTTGGCCCAATCGGGAATTAAGCTAGCATCCACTGTATGTGCGTATACCATTAAGGCTGCGGCAATAATTCCCATTACCTTTTGCGCATCGTTGGCTCCATGCCCCAAACTGAAAGCAGCGGAAGAAACTAATTGCAATTTTTTGAAAATGCGTTCAGCTCTGTGTGGGTTCGAACGTTTAAACAAGTGCAATATTAACACCGCTATAAAGTAACCGAGAATCATACCTATCAATGGGGCTAAGAAAATGAAGGCTACCGTTGTGTAGATTTTTCCAACATCGGCCAATACACCAAATCCTGCTTTAGCAATAGCAGCACCGGCAAATCCACCCATCAAGGTATGCGATGAACTACTAGGAATTCCGTAGTACCAAGTAAGCAAATTCCAGAAAATAGCAGCTAATAATCCGGCCACAATCACCACAAGGGTAATGGCTTCTGTTTTTACAATCTTAGAAACAGAATCGGCTACTTTTAATTCAAACCCAAGTAAATGGTGTTGGCATAAAAAGAATACCACAGCATTGAAGAAAGCGGCCCACATTACGGCCTGGAAAGGAGAAAGTACTTTTGTGGAAACCACTGTGGCAATAGAGTTTGCCGCATCATGGAAACCATTGATATAATCGAACGCCAGCGCCAAAAAAATAACAAACAATAATAATGTCATGTTTTTTCGTTTAGCTGTTTTTAATTAAAATGGTTTCAATCACATTGGCAACATCTTCGCATTTATCGGTTGCTGTTTCCATGTTAGAAAGAATTTCTTTCAGTTTAATGATTTTGATAGCATCTTTTTCTTCTTCGAAAAGATTGGCAATGGCTCCGTCAAACACATCATCAGCATGGTTTTCTAGGCTGTTGATACGCACCAAAGCTTCGCGGATTCTGAGTTTGTTTTCCAAACTTTTCAATTCACTCACTGCTGCTTTGATTTCAACGGCAGAACGCATAATAATATCTGCCAATTGACGCATCGGTTGTGAATACTCATCGATTTTGTAAATCACCAATCTTTTTGCAGATCCATCAATATAGTCAGCAATATCATCAATAGAAGACGCCAAATATTGAATGTCTTCTCTGTCGAATGGTGTAATGAAATTGGTGCTTAATGCCGTGAAAATTTCGTGTGTTAAGGTGTCTCCAACATGTTCTAAGTCCTCGATTTTTTTTACCAAGTCCATTCTTTTGTCTGCGGCCGGAGTGTTAACCAATTCGTTGAATACAGTTGAAATATCAACCAAGTTGTTTGCTGCTTTTTCAAAAAGCGTAAAGAAAATTTTGTCTTTTGGAATAAAGAACGCTAGTAGTTTTTCTAGTTTCATTTTATTTAGATTATTTATTGATGCAATGTTAGGGTATTTTATGTGGAGTAATGTTATGCCAATGTTAAGTATGTTAGTGAATATCCACAATTTACTCACTTTGTTAAGAAAACTTTAAAGGTTAACATTCGGATAACATTAAGGAAATACTTTCGTGCTTTCTATAAAATTACTAACAGCCAATTTATATGTTGAAATTCTACATTCGTAACATTTGCTTATTGTTATTTTCACTTTTAATAATGATAGGCTTAACACAGCCAATGTTAGCGCAAAGTGTTGAGCGCCATACCGATCAGCAGTTTAATAATTGGTTTGTGCCGTCACTTAATCTTAGAGTACACAAGTATGTTGGGTTTTATCTCGAGGGACAATTGCGTTTTAATCAATTTACACATAGTCAACAACATCAATTGCGAGGGAACATGGATGTTTTTGTAAACGACAAAGTTACGATTAGTCCTATCGGCTATGTTTATACTTGGAATTATAAGTATGGAAAACAGCCAGTAGCCGTAACTGAGAACGAACATCGCATATATGAGCAAATCAACATTAAGCTCAACACCTGTCGATTATTTTTCGAGCAGCGACTTCGTTTGGAACAACGTTGGCAAGAGCATAAAGTAAAGCAAAGTGATGGATCGTATCAGCTGCAAAATTACATTTACAAGAATCGGTTGCGTTATCGTATAATGGTGAATGTCCCGATTAACCACAAGGTAATGGATGCGCATACTGTTTTCTTTTCTGCTTGGGATGAAGTGTTCATCAGCTTTGGAAAGAATGTTACGTATCGATTACCTGATCAGAATCGAGCATATGCAGGATTTGGGTATAAGTTTAGCAAATATGGAACGGTTCAGTTAGGCTATTTACACCAGTTAATTATAAAAAAGGAGGGTATGCTAGCCGAATCAAATCACACCCTTTTCGTTGGCTTTAATTATGTGGTTGATTTCACTAAAATGAGAAAACATAAACAGTAGATAGGCTTTGATTTTATTAACTTTACGTTAGTTTAAGTCAAATCTAGCTAGTAAGTAACAGTTGCTTAAGATTTCCGTCAGATACCGATAACATACATGCCTGATATTTGCCTTGATTTTGACAAAACGATTTAATACTTAAATAAAATATATATGGAAACGATAAACTACCCTTTACTTTTTGCACTTGGGTTATTAGTGCTTGCTATTTTGGTATGGGCTATATACCGAAACTTAAAAGACGAGAAAAAATTTGAGAAGAATTTGGATGACCCTAAACGAGAATTCGATATTCATCACGATAGAAAGAAGACTTAATCTTTTTCAATTTGTATTGAAAGCAAAAAAGCCTGAATGGATTTCCATTCAGGCTTTTTTATTGCGATAAGCTTATAGACTATTTCGCAACAGATTTTGAGAAGTGGGTGCCATCTTTAAAGTCAACACGCACAATCAATACGCCTGTGTTTGTGTTTTCTAAAGACTTAACAAAAAGTCCGTTGGTAGCATTCGAAGTAAATTCTGTTTGACCTAAAACATTGAAAGCTGTAATCGCTTTCACTTCATTATTAAGCGATTTAGTATTCACGAACAACTGATGATTACTGATGTATATTTCAGGTGTGTTTTCAGTAGTTTTGTCGATGCCTGTAGGTGCAGCTTCTTCAGTAAAGAGCAACGTGAATCTGTTTTTGGGGTCTTGTGTAGTTGAAGTAAAAGTATATTTAGTGTTTGCAGTAATTGGTGTAAATGTGTTTAGTTTTTTATCTTCTAAAACAACTTTAGTGTTCGCAGGCAAATTGCTCAAATCGTTGAACGATAAAGTGAAGTTGCCATTGGTTCCCGGTTGGAAGTACACATCAATACTTGGCGTTTCAGTGATGTTATTCAAAATGTTGTATTCTGCTTTCACATCATCAATCATGGTGTAGATGGTAGGTTGTCCGCCACGGCTTAAGAATTTAACGGCATCAAAACCATTGTCATAGTTTGCAGTTGCAGCTGTTTCGAATGCAATATTTGTTTTATCTGCAAATCCGTTTCCTTCAACAACAAGCTGTACCACTTGCTCTCCATTTTTATTAAATGTAGCTGCAGTGTTAACGCATTCTGTTTTGTTTACAGTGTATGTGCCTGGCCCTGCTGCCGAGTTTCTTACATAGAATCCTTGGTAAGGAGCAATGAAAGCCGCACCGGAGCCTGCAAATAATGTAGAGTATGTACCTTGGTAAGGCCCGGTAGTGTTATACACTTTTACATCGTTATCAATACCTGCTTTTGTAGCTAAGTTTACTGTAGATAAGAACGGATTACCCACTAAGTTCCAACCCGATTGATAGCTATTCCCTTGAAGTGTTGTGGTTGTTGACCAAGCACCGCGCGTTGTAGAGGTGCTGTAGCTTGTTCCCTGATTTGGTGTTCCTGTAAGTGAGAAAGTAGCATTTCCATTTAAGTATGCAGAGTACCCTTTTGCGTTAGCTAATGTACCGGCAGATTTTACTTTCCATCCTTTCAAAATGCAACCACCACCAACATTCGATTCTACCCACTCAAAGAAGTTGCCATAATTTGAACCAACAGCTAAATTATTCTCATCGCAATTGGCGCTTGGGGTAACAAAAACATTATCTGTTCCAGTAACTGCTCCAATATCAGAGAAGTTTGTGCTTCCGATTGGAGAAGAAATGAAATGCTGGTTGAAACCTGCATCCGGCACAAAACGTTGCGATGTAATTGTTCCAACAGTTCCTGTATAACCGGCAGAGTAGTTGTCTACATAAGCACATTGGTTATCGGCTGTTGAGTGAAGAATTACTTGTCCGGTAGGGTTAAATGCACCATTTACAAGATTGAGTGAATTGTATACATTCAAAACAGCTCCCGATTGGATGTCAAAAACAAATGGAGAAGTACCTGTTGCTAATTCCACGAAAACGTTTTTAGCATTGATTATTCCACCATTCGTAACAGTTATTCCGGTAGATGAAGTGTTGTTGCTAGAACGCGCATGAAGAATGTTAGAAATGGTAAGTGTTCCGTTTACTGTTACAATTCCTCTTGCTAATGTTCCTGAATTTCCGTTCGTACCATCAATCGCAAAATCGCCATCTGCACCGTTCGAACCAATTACGTTTAAGGTCTTCCCGTTATTGATAACCAAATTGAATTGAGAAGAAGCGTTGTTATAGAATCCTGTGCCTGCAAATCTTAGATTAACATCTGTAGCAATGGTTAATGTTGATGTTGGAACAGTTGCTGTGTTTTTTCTGATTCGGGCAAAATCGGTAAGCCCGGAACCGCTGATAGTAGAGCTTACAGCTTCAATGTTTAATCCCAATCCATCATTTAATGCTCCATCACCAATAATTCCATTGTTAACGATATCTCCATATAAGTTGATATATCTATTGGTTCCACTTGTGTTAGTATAGAGTTTTCCGCCATTATCAACGGTGATGTTTTTCATATCGAGACCTGAAGCATTGATCGTTACTGTGTTTCCGTTTTGTACAACAAAGCTGTTCAGTTTGTTGAATACAGCAACTCCCGGAGTTCCAACAGGCGTTATCGCCCAAATAGCTGCAGAATGTAATCCATTGGATTGCGAATAGTAAGTGTATCCATCGTTATCGTCAATTGAAAAGTTTTGAGAAGCAGAACCACTTAGTGTAATTCCTGAAGATGGGTTGCTCAATGCAATTATAGCCGTTTCCGTTCCTTCTACTACAGCATCATCTACAACAGTGAAAGTGGTAGTTCCGGTAGTTTGTCCGTTTAGAATAGTGATTGTAGTTGCTCCTAAGGTATAGTCTCCTGCAGTGATGCCTGTTCCGCTTACGGTTACATCAACAGTTTCGTTGGCAGTTACAGCTACAGATGAAGTTGCGGTAAGTGTTACAAGTGTTGCTCCAGCTTCAGTTCCACTTGTTGGACTTAACGATAGCGATACTGTAGGTAGTGGTGCTGCGGCAGTTGCTGTAAACGACCAATCATCAATGCCTAAGCCGTCATCAGAACCTACATCATTAGCATCATCCCATCTTAAACCAAGCACTGTTCCATTGGTCCATGTTATACCTGTTACGGTAACCGATACATTGCCTCGGTTGGCGGCAAGATTCCCATCAAGTGCAGTAGCTCCTGCTGTTGTAACTCTAGAAGTAAAATCCCCCGAAGTATTGGCAATAAATCCTGTAGCATCATCAATATTCGTTGCTCCAATTTTATAAAAGAAGGAAAGAGTATCACCATTGGTTCCCCCGGCTTTTCTCCATTGCTCTCCTGTAAAAGTTACTGTAAAAGAGGTAAGCGTACTACCTGTATTGTTTGTAAGCAAAACACCTAAACGAGGAATATTTGTACTGGCTAAAGACCCCAAACATCTATCAGTAGCAGAGGTAGATCCAAAATTATATGCCCCTCCGGTGTTGCTCGATCCTGTTCCTGCAATTAAGCTGGCTATGCTTCCTCCTGCTTTACTTACATACCATCCTCCCATGCCGATTGCACTCACAGGTGAGGCACTTAACTCAAACGGAGTTGTTATCGCTTGTGTTCCTGAAGTTGGCAATGCATTAAAGTCTTGTGTGGCTGTACTTCCTGCCGTTGCATAGTTTATTGTTTGGGCTTTTGCTTCAAAAAGCAGTGAACTGATAAATAGTAGACCGAGTAGAGTCTTGCGCATAGGATTTAGATTTTTGTTGTAAATGAACGGGAATGCTGTAAAGATAACATTACTTAGATGTTAAAATGTTACTGGTAAACATAATAGGATAGAATTTCAACGAAATACAAGTGAAATGGTGTTTTTGTTAAAATTTAGTGTTCAATTGAACTTTTTGGGAGTTATAGGGACAAAAAATAAAAAACCCGTATCAAGTTGGATACGGGTTTTTCTATTGAAAAAGCTAAAAAATTACTTTTTGTATTTTTTGTTGAATTTATCGATACGACCTGCAGTATCAACGAATTTCATTTTTCCTGTGAAGAAAGGGTGAGACTCGTTAGAAATCTCCACTTTAATCAATGGATAAGTATTGCCATCTTCCCAAACGGTGGTCTCTTTCGAGTTAGCACACGATTTTGTTAAGAAAGATTTATCGCACGAAATATCTTTAAAAACTACTGTTCTATAAGACGATGGATGAATTTCAGGTTTCATTTTTATCAATTTTTGGAGTGCAAATCTAAACATTTTTTGAAATAAACAAACATTCCTATTTAAATAATCCTTCGATTACTTTTCCTACACATCCACTGGGTTGCTGAATATTTAATAGAGCAGCTAAGGTTCTGGAAATATCAGTCATGTTCACCGCTGAGTAGTCTTTCCCTTTTTTTACCTTCCAGCCATACCAAATCAGCGGAATGTGCGTGTCGTAGGCATAAGGAGTACCGTGGGTTGTGCCTTTGAGGAATTCATCCAATTGAGCCGATTGGGGAACAACCTCCAAATCTCCCGATCTTGCGGGCAAATACATGTTAGACATACGCTCTCGTAGGGCGTCAGGCAAATTAGCCGAACCTAGGTTTTTTAGGTCTACCACTCGGTTTACATTTGCAAATTGAAGGAGAAACTGAGTGATTTCGGCTTTTAAATCGGCTTTTTTTACCCCAATTTTCTGCATTTCTTCTTCGTTAAAGAAAATCTGGTGGTTGATAAAGGCCTTGGTTAGTGCTTTTGAATTGTACTTGGAAAGCAGGAAAGTGTCGAGTTTCTTGGTAATATTTTCTTCAAACATACTTTCTGAAGGGATTTTATGGAATTTGCTGAAATCTGCCGCATGTGCGGCCCCATGATCGGCTGATAAAAACAGCAAATAATTTCCCTTGCCTACTTTTGTATCTAAATATTGAATAAAAGAAGCCATTTCTTTATCGAAACGAAGATACATGTCTTCAACTTCCACTGAATTTGGACCGAATTGATGCCCAACACCATCCGTTGGTGAAAAACTCACTGCCAAGAAGTCGGTAACGCCTCGGTTGCCCAAAGTGTCTCCTTCAATAGCTGCTTTCGCAAATTCAAAGGTTAAGCTGTTGCCGAAAGGGGTATTGCGCATCAGTTTAAACTGATTGGGTTTGAATCCGCTAATGGCATGCGTGAAAACGGGTTTCTTTTCGTCATCGTAGTTGTTTTCCCAACTCACATCATCATCGCTGCTTTCTTCATATTTAGCATAATCCAGAGTCAACTTCCAATCGTTTTTGAGGTATTGCTCCGGAAGATGGCGATTGTTAAACGCGGTTACCCATTGCGGTAAATCATTTCTATAGAATGAACTGGTAATGAAATTGCCTGTACTGTCGTCATACCAAAAAGTTCCTGATGATGTATGTCCTCCCGGTAAAATCGATGAACGATCTTTAATCGCCAACGCAATTACTTTCGATTTGAAGTTGGTCGCCAAACGCAACTCATCGGTAATAGTGGTCACCTTCAAATTGTGAGGCGATTGTTGTCCCCCTTTAAATGAACCGCCAATGGGTTGCACCGTTTTATCGGATGTACAGTACACTTCTTTCTTTACAATTCTATCGTACCAATTGTTACCGGTGATGCCATGCAATGCAGGCACAGAACCGGTATAAATACATGTATGTCCGGGTGCAGTAAACGTTAAACTATAAGGGATTTGCGTGTTTTCGCAGCTATAACCTTCGCGTTGTAATCGTTTGAATCCGTCATTTCCATATTTTGCTGAATACCGATAAAGAAAATCCCATCGCATCTGGTCAACCACAATGCCAATAACCAATTTAGGTTTATCCGCCACCGGATTTTTAGCAAAGGCAGAAGAGCATATCAAAAGGAGTATACTACAAAAGTGTTTCAATTTCATTTGTTACTGTTTTTTTTGAATTGAATCGAGATAAAACTGGCGGTACAAAATTAAGTTATCGGTGTTAACCCAATCTACATTATTCTTTAATAAAACCTCCCAAACGGCAGCATTGTCGGGGATATGATAGAAGCGGATTTCTTTTTTCAGACGATGTACTTGTGTTACCAAACTTTTTAATAGTTCTTCTTCTTGCTTACTCATTTTTCCTTTGCCTTTCCATTTAAAGTAATTGCCCCATGCACTTGAAAAGCGCGTAGTATAAGGTAAAATGCTCGCATCGTTTCGATAATCGATGTCTTCATCAAACGTAAAATAAGTAGTGTCTTCCAGCATTTTCACGTTCGGTTTGTTGCCCGATAACAAAATTTGAACCGGTGCCCAATGCAATGCTTTTGTTTTGTGATAAGGAGTTAGTAGGTGTTTGTATTTGTGTAATAATTCATTCAAATACGAATAAACATCATCGCCACTACTTTTAATATCAATCATCAGTATAACACTTGTGCTATCGCTGGTGTAGCCATTCGCTCGGTTCAATTGAATGAGCGAATCTATAGGTCTCAAGTATAATTCTTCTAGCGTTTTTTTTGTGTCGAGTTGTTTGGCTGTATGCGAAACAATCAATTGCTTTTTATGTAGGAAAATATCGGCTTCAATGGACGTAAAACCATTCACTAAGGCATCAAATAAAGGTTTCTCGTGCAAGTAATCGTTGTGCGCATGGCCATGGGCAATGGGTTGCGCAATAGCCGAAAATGTTAAGGCAAAAGCAAAGAAAAAAAAGATGAGTTTTTTAGCCGACATAAGTTGGAATTGAACGGCAAAGTAAGATTTCTTGTGCTTTCTTCCTTGAAAGATTACTTAAAAATTGAATTCGCTACACTTTTCACAAAGCGCTGCCATCCGGTTGGTTTTTTACCAAAGCGTTTGTTCATTCTTTTTTGATACGGTTTTTCTTTGAAAATATTCGTTCCGCCTTTCGATGAATGCAGAATTTTCATACTCGCTAATGGCTTACCGTCTTCATCAATAATGCTCATGCGCACATTGTCGTTTCCATTTACTTCAATTTTTCCGAATTGATTTTTGAAGTTTTTGTTGTGGATACCACCACCACCGTGATTCCACAAGTATTTTTTGATATCGGGGTAGCCGCACAATTTGCTAATTAAGTTCATATAGTATCCCAGATGTGTTCCTGCCACAGCTAGTCCGCTCACGTTCATTTCCGGCAATCCGGCATTTTGACCATTGTCGAGTTCATTGTGATGCGTATCGCCCGAAACCACTAACACATCCTTAATTTTGTTTTGGTGAATGAAGTCTAACAATTCCTTTTGATCGTTCGGAAAGCCTGCCCAATAGCTCGCCCAAGAAACCGCCAAGCGAAATCCTGTGCCTTTTTCGCCTCCACCGGCTACAATTATGTCTTGCATTTTTACGCCCAAGTCTATTAAGTGTTTTAAGCTTTTGTTGAATGGTAAACCGCAGACCAAAAATTTCCAATCGGCTTTAGAATTTAATAAACGATCTTTTGCCCATTGCATTTGTTTTGCTGAAACCAAGTGTAAGTTTGGGTTTGGGGTAAAGAACCACTTTTTACTCAGGCTGTCGTAGGTGAATTGATCGCCCTCGCAATCAGCAGTAGAGCGGGTATCCATGAAAATGAATTCGCAATTGCCCATTACAAAGGAATGGTAGAGGCCTTCGCTGGTATCCACCATGTTGTAACCCGGAAAATATTCAACATAACCGCGAATACAATTATAACGCACTGAATCTGCAAAGTGCTCAAAAGATATGTAGTTAATCACTTTTTTGGTAATGCTATCAATGCCATACGAACATCGACTAACCGCTTTTGTTCGGGCTGAACCCCAGCAATCGTCATCATCATATACATAATCAATAGGAACATGCCACAACATATCTTTCATTCTGATTTCCTCGTAACGTCTTCTATACGATTCTTGAATGGCAGTATATTTCGAAGGATAATCGTCATTCATTTGATACGATGGGTATGTGAAATCACCCACATGAATAAACAAGTCGGGATTGATTTCGCTCATGCGGTCGAAGGTTTTCATGTTTTTTGATTCTTGACACGAGCCCGAGGTGAAAACGTAATGCCCACGTTCGCCTACACTAGGGAAGGTTTTGAAAGAACCTTTTCGCTCATCTGCTTTGCCATCAAACTCTACTTTGTAGAAATAGCGAGTGGAAGGAGTAAGATTATTTAAAGGAGTAATGATGGAATTGTCGAGTTGGGCAGACGTTTCGTTGTTGAATTTTAAAACATTGGATTGGAAAAGACTATCGGTAGAGAGCAGAATACTGAATGCACTTTGGGAGCTGCATCTTATGTAAAATCGAGCAGTTGTGGATGTTAAGGCCCCAATCACAGGGCCGTGTGTAATGTATTGTGCCTCAGCCAACAACACACTTAACGTAAAGAGTGCGCAAAGTATTTTTCTTGTCATACTGTTTTTTCTTGAATAAAGCTAAATTTGGTTCGCTTCTTAATTGTAAATAAACAATAATCTATGCGACAAATCTTTTCCCTTTTGTTCATCTTGTTCTTTCTTTCAACGAACGCACAAATGCGCTCTTCGTCACTTACATTAGCGAAGTTGCCACAGGCATATGCTGAACAACGATTGGTAAACAATGGGTATGCCGAAAAAGCGGCTCCTTCTTCTGCTTCAGTTGCATCTGCTGTTCCAACACCCACGAATTTGAAAGTTGTAATTGTAACGCTTGATGGTTATCGTTGGCAAGAAGAATTTGGAGGAGTATCAAAGACGTTGCAAAAGCGATTGTTGAAGGATCCGAAGTTTGATAAAGCTTTTGCCAATAAAATAATGCAAGGAACAGATGAAGAAAAGCGAAAAGCCTTGATGCCTTTTATGTGGTCTACTATTGCTGAAAAGGGTGCAATTATTGGCAATCGGAAAAAGGGGAATAAGCTAACAGTACATAATCCATACTTCTTTTCTTATCCGGGGTATAGCGAATTATTTTGTGGTTATGTAGATAAGAAAGTAAATTCAAACGAATACCCCGATAATCCAAACTTGAATCTCTTTGATTTTTTGTTGCAAGACGATTATTATAAGAATAGCATTGCTGCATTTGGGAATTGGGATGCTTTTCCAAAGATTTTAAATGCGAATCGAAATCATATTCCTGTATTTCATACGTATTCTTCTAAGCAGGGAATTGCTGGCGCCCCGCCACTTTCAAACTACGAACAGTTTCAAACGAAAGTACCATTAGTTAGTGCTTATGCCGAAAAGGATACTATTGTCTATCAACATGCAAAGGAATATTTAGTGCGCAATCACCCAAAGGCTTTTTTTATTGGTTTTGATGAAACGGATCACTTCGGACATTCAGGTAATTACCCTGCTTATGTAATGGCAGCCTATCAGAGCGATGTGTGGTTAAATGATTTGTGGAATACGCTGCAAGCAGATCCATTTTATAAAGACCAAACAATTTTAATCGTTACTTGCGATCATGGACGAGGACCTGCTACATTGAATATGTGGCGTCATCATGGCCAAGGTATTGTGGCTTCAAGATGTACTTGGCTTGCTGCAATTGGTCCCGGAGTAAAAGCCATCGGTGAAGCAAAACAGCATAAATGCTATCACCACGATCAAATTGCGGCTACAATAAGCCAATTGTTAGGCAAAGATTTCAATAGCACCAATCCACGTGTCAGAAAACCTATCCGAGAAGTCATAGAAAAGTAACCAATAATTGTTTATTATGGTAGCCATTTTAACGCGCATTTTTAATTACGATTTCGCCAAAGGAAATGCAAAAGCAATTCGTGTATGGAGTATTATTGCCATTGCTTTTTTGTTTGTTTTTGGTGTATATGATTTGCTATACGATACAGGTGGTGGCTTGTATCATCACTTGTCGAATTTGATGGATCAACAAAAGAATCCGTTTAGCAATTATATTTCTCAATTACAATTTAAAGGGTTGTGCTATGGTGCGTTTGCAGTTTTGGCATTGTATATTTCAACCTTTGCAGTAGTTAGTTTCTTTCTATCTGAAAAATTGTACGGTCGCGATAAATTTTACAAAATATTCCTAGCGCATCTATTGTCTAATGTGGTTTCGTTAGTGCTCACCTTTTTGTTTTTTGCAACATTAGGCGTGATTGCTTGGATGTTGGGTTTCGATTACAAAATAGGAGCTGATTCCATTGGTCACGCGTATGGAGCATTAAATTCATGGATACAGAAATATATTCCCACTATTACTGTTTTGCCGTATCCATTGGCATTGCTGGGCGGAATGATAATTGGCGGATTGCCCGGCTATTTGTCGCATTGGTTGGGACATCAATCGAGGTTCGTATGGTACATGAATCATCGTTGTCATCACACTGCTGAAATTATGCATCCTGCCGGAATTGGCCCATTTATGTTTTTGCCGGAATTTTTCAGCAACATTCCTTCTGCCTTGCTGGGTGCGGTGTGTACCAAATTGTTCTCCTATGAACCATTAATTTTTGACACCATCTTTTTATCATTCATCAGTATTTTAATTGAAAAGTTCAATCACTCCACTGTGTTTTACGATTTTGCCTACAGCTTCAAACCTGTGCGTTGGCTATCGGCTTATTTTGGAGGTGGTGTTTATCATTATGTACATCACAGTGCAGCTCCGGGCGATGAGGTAGTGAATGTGGGTGGAGGTCCATTTTTGTTTTGGGATAGAGTTTTCGGCACCTATAGAATTCCACCTGCTGTTAAGCCTCCGGTGGGACTAACGAACAATCCTGAAATTCGCTTGAATCCCTTCGCTATTGTTATTAGCGGCTGGCAACAAATAGCTTATGAATTGCGGATGAATAAGGATTGGCTCACTCGCTTCAAAATTATATTTGGCGATATCTATTACAAGCCACCGGTAACGAAAGATTTTTTGATATTGGGCTACAAAGACGAAAAAGTGTGATTGTTTAGAACCACTTGTTCTTTACAAATACCCATGTCATACCCACCGAAATTAAAATCGAAATACTAAACACAATGACAAACGAATACGGATGGTGTGCATAAGGTAGATGCTCTACGTTCATGCCATAGAAACTCGCAATTAAGGTCGGTACCATTAAAACAATGGTTACAGAGGTCAATCGCTTCATAACTTGATTCAAGTTGTTCGAAATAATAGAGGCAAAAGTATCCATGGTTCCGTTCAAAATGTTGGAATACATGTCTGAAACCTCCAGTGCTTGTGAGTTTTCAATTATAATATCATCGAGCCAGTAATTTTTCTCCTCATCGGTGATGCGCAAGAAATTGGTTCGCTTCATTTTCATTTTCAATAATTCGTTCGAACGTAGATTTGTAACGAAATAAATCAAACTCTTTTGAATATTGAGCAAATGGGTTAAATCCTCATTTTTCGATGAGTTGTAAAGCGACTTTTCGTAGGAGTAACGTTTATAATTAATCTGCTTCAAAAATTGTTGGAACACAACCACGTTTTTATCGAAAATCGATAGAATAAAGCCCTCTACATCGGAAGGATTAAAGTTCTTTGGAGGTGTATTTACGAAAAAATCGATTACATCGTTTTGATAAGCGCTTACGGTAATGATATGCTCAGGCGTTCGAATAATACCAATAGGAATAGTAATGTAAAGGGCCTCTGAATCAGAAATACCTTTGTTTTCAACAGGCGTTTTTAAAACAATCAAATCTGTATCCTCGTCATTTTCGTAACGCGAACGTTCGTCAATATCCAAGGAGTCGGTAATAAAATCGATGTCGATTTTCAGTTTATCCGAAAACTGTTGTGTTTCGCCCGGTGCAAAAGGACCGTAGAAATTAATCCAGCAGCCTACTTCCGGTTGTTCAAGTTCTTTTAAAGAACCATTTTCTCTTTTGTAGTATTTGATCATCGTCCATGGCTTGAAAAATGGTTAAACAATTGCCGAAGCGGTGCAAACGTAGGGAAAATATTCGGGAAAAAGGGGGTAAAAATTTACAAAATCTCCCAAGTAGAATTAAAAGTCCATTAAAGGGTTTGGATAGTATGCCACAACTTTTCAGCAGATTTTTCCCAACTAAACCGCTTACTATTTTCAAATCCTTTCTGAATTAACGTTTCACGCAGTAAAGGCGCTTCAAAAATACGCTGCATCGCATTGGCAATGGCTTGTGTATCGTTTGGATCTACTAATAATGCACCTTCACCTGCTGCTTCCGGCATGGATGAAAGATTGGAAGTAATCACAGCTGTACCTGCTTGTTGGGCTTCTACAATAGGGATGCCAAAGCCTTCGAACAATGAAACATAACACATGGCTAAAGAGGATGCAACAATTGAAGCCGTTTCTTCAGAACTTAAATGCCCTAAAAATAGGATGTCGTTTTTTGATGCAAGTTTATCTAGCGTTGCCTCTACATCACTGTGTTGCCATGCTTTTCTGCCAACAATGATGAGTTTTGTTTCTGATTTTGTTTGCGCTTTAAATGCATCAAAAGCTTCCAATAAGCGCACGATATTCTTTCTCGGATGTATCGATCCTACATAAACAAAATAGGGTTTGCCATCGCTTACTTTCATACGAATGCTTTCTTGATCACTTATTGCTATCGGTTGATACACTTCTTTTGCTGCATTATACACTACATCAATTTTGGATTCCGATGTATGGTAATGGGTAATAACATCTGTTTTCGTAAATTCAGAAACAGTTACTATTTTTTGAGAATGGTGAATGAATTTCGGTACAAAAAATTGATAGTACCAGCGCACTAATTTTCCTACATGGTTAGGGAAGTGCTCGTAGGCTATATCGTGAATAACTGTAATAGTAGGTGTTTTCGTACGAAGGGCACAAAATCCGTCAGTCGAAATAAATAACGAAGGTTGATGTTTGTTCAGCCAATTTGCCACACTCCATTCAAACCAAACAAACCATAAAAAAGGATGACGAGCAGGCGGGAAAAGTACAACAGGGTGTACATTCGGCCCGAAAAGAAAACTTTGGTCGTAGGCTCGATCAAATAAAAAATAAAAGTCAATTTCCGGATGTTGTTGCACAAAGGCTTTCATCACTTCTTGCGTAAATAAACCAATACCTTCTAACTTTCCTTTAATCAGAAAGCGCGTATTGACGGCTATGGCAGTTCGTTTATTCATTCAAACAATATTAAAAATATTACTTGTAATAGTCTATTTTGAAACTGTTTCTGCTCTAATTTCTAATGGCTAGCAGCTAAAGGCTATTTTTATTTCCTGAATACTTATTCTCCGAACTAAAATCCATTAGCTTAGCACCGTTCCGAAGCAAAAAATTATGCGGGAAAAATTTGTAAAAAACTTTGCCTTTCTATTGTTTGCCAATTTTGTGGTGAAGCCACTCTGGATTTTCGGGGTGGATAGAAGCATACAAGTAAACACAGGTCCCATCGAATACGGACATTACTTCACGGCTACTAATTTCGCATTTTTATTCTCTGTAATTCTAGATTTAGGTATCAATAATTTTACGAATCGCGCTGTTTCTCGAAATGCTAGAAGGGCAGGGGAGTATATGTATAATTTACTGCGGTTGAAAATTTTGCTGGCTTTGATATACATTGTTGTTACGCTGTTTTTTGCATTGGTGAGTGGCGTACGTGGTTGGTTGTTGGTGCTGGTGTTGGGTTCAGCCGTAAACATGTTGTTGCTTTCGTTCATATTGCATTTTCGGGCTTATGTAGCCGCTTTGCATATTTTTAAAGTAGATGCCTTTATCTCGGTGCTCGATAAATTACTGGCCATTATTATGATGTTATCGGTGTTGTTTTTACTGCCGAAATTTTCATCGCGAAGTACTATTGCTTTTCTAGTTGGAGCGCAAATGATAGCTTTGCTTAGTACTGCTGTTTTTGCCTTTCTGTTTTTAAAACAACGCATTCATTTACAAACTGCACAATGGAATCTTAAGTTTTACCGCTTAATGATTTTAAAATCGCTTCCCTTTGCTTTACTTGTATTACAGATGACTATCTATGGAAGAATAGATGGTATTTTACTCAATACATTATTGCCAGAAGGTTCCGATGAAACTGGTGTATATGCTTCCGGTTATCGTTTGTTGGATGCCGCAACACAATTTGGATTTTTGGTAGCCACTTTGTTATTGCCTCTTTTTTCAAAAGCCATCAAACAAAGAGTTTCAGTTGCCCCATTAGTAAAATTAGGCACTCTGCTTGTATTAGCAGCTTCAATTTCACTTGCATTATTTACGTTTTACTTCCGAATAGATATAACACATATCATGTATCATACCTTTGATGAACGGTATTCAACAGTTCTCTCTATATTAATGTTTGCGTTTATTCCGCTGGCCAGTATTTATGTTTATGGAACATTACTCACTGCAAATGGTAACCTCAAACAGTTAAATCAAATAGCCATATTAGGCATAGCCACAAATTTAATTTGCAATCTTTTGCTTATTCCCAAAGAAGGTGCTATTGGTGCTGCAAAGAGTGCCCTCATCACGCAAGTTGTTGTTGCACTAGCGCATTTGGTAGTCTGTTATCGTGTGTTTTCGCAACGCACAGATTTAGTTGATATTAAGACGTAAAATCGTTGTCACTTCTTTCTCATATTAGCGTATACTGTTATAAGTGTGAAAATTCTGTTAATGAAACTTTCACATAAAATGATTTGGTTTTCAGATTAAAACCTATTATTTCGTTCTACCAAAATTTCAAACTAAAAACAATTGTATGGCAAAAAAGGAAACAGAAAAGGTTGATTTGAAGGAGTTGTCCTTCTCGCAATCTGTATCTTACTACTTCGACAAAGCAGCCCCATTTACTAAGGCTCCTGATGGGTTGTTAGAGCAAATCAAAGCATGTAACTCTATTTATAAAATGAATTTCCCCGTGAAATTCGGCAATGATGTAAAGGTAATTGAGGCCTATCGTGTTCAGCACTCACATCACCGTATGCCTACTAAAGGTGGAATTCGTTACTCCCTTCATGTAGATCAGGATGAAGTAATGGCTTTGGCGGCATTGATGACGTATAAATGTGCTATTGTGGATGTACCTTTCGGAGGTGCAAAAGGTGGAATTAAAATTTCTCCACGTAATACGCCACCTGAAGTATTGGAGGCAGTTACCAGAAGATATACTACAGAGCTTATTAAGAAAAACTTCATCGGACCTGGTTTAGATGTACCTGCACCGGATTACGGAACAGGGGAGAAAGAGATGGCCATTATTATGGATACATACATGACCATGAAACCTGGTGATGTAGATGGTTATGCTTGTGTTACCGGTAAGCCGGTATCGCAAAATGGTATTCATGGAAGAACGGAAGCTACCGGTCGTGGCGTTGTTTACGCTTTGGCACAAGTTTGTTCTTACAAAGATGATATGAAGAAATTGGGATTAGAAGTGGGTCTTGATGGCAAACGTGTAATCATCCAAGGTCTTGGTAACGTGGGATTCCACACGGCTAATATCATTAAAGAATATGGAGCAAAAGTAATTGCTATTGCTGAAATGGAAGGGGCGATTTATAACGAAAAAGGATTAGATGCCACTGCTGTATTAGCACATCGCAAAGCAACAGGATCTATTTTGAACTACCCGGGAGCTAAGAATATCAAAAACAGCGCACACGCATTGGAGTTAGAATGTGATATCTTAATTCCTGCTGCATTAGAAAAGCAAATCACTGAATTGAATGCACCAAACATCAAAGCGAAAATTGTAGCAGAAGCGGCAAACGGTCCGGTTACTCCTGCAGCTGAAGCTATCTTGTTGAAAAAAGGAGTAGTAATTATTCCGGATATCTATATCAATGCGGGTGGTGTTACCGTTTCATATTTCGAGTGGTTGAAAAACTTATCACATGTTCGTTTTGGTAGAATGCAAAAGCGTTTCGAAGAAAAGGCACAGCGTAATATGATTGATTTGGTAGAGTCTATCACCGGTCAAAAGGCATCTCGTGCACAAATCGAGAAAGTAATTCACGGTGCCGATGAGATTGACTTGGTAAATTCAGGATTGGAAGATACAATGATTAAAGCGTATCACGATATTCGAGAGTTCTATAAATCGGAGAAGAACTTGAAAGACTTGAGAACAGCAGCTTTTGCAGTATCAATCAACAAAATTAAAGACGCATACTACGCAATGGGTATCTTCCCATAAGTATCTAACAACTGTTAAATTTAACAGACCTTAAAACATTATTCAACCTAAAGCGTTCGAAACCATATAACTTAGTTTATATGGTTTTTTTTATAAATAATGGAAAGATGAAGACAAACGCACAATTAATAATTATTGCATTGTTAGGGTTAATGTTCAACTCGTGTGCATTGCATGGTGTGTTGGAGAATCAATATAAGAAAGTAGCGCATGGACAAACCTATGATGCAATTATTGTTCCGGGAACGCCAATTGGAGAAAAGGGCTTAGAATCAATTTTTATTGCGCGAATGCGATGGGCGAAATATTTGTACGACAACAATATTGCGAGGAATATTATTTTTTCTGGTGGAGCTGTACATACGCCATACGTAGAAGCTTTGGCCATGAAGATTTATGCGGATTCTATGGGTATTCCATCAAAACATACATTTGCTGAAACAAAGGCAGAACATAGTACAGAGAATGTGTATTTCGGGATGAAAATGGCGCAAAAACTTGGATTCAAGAAAATTGCATTGTCTACTGATGTTTTCCAAACCATATTTTTGCACAGTTTTATACAACGAAAATGTAAAGGAGTTGTTTCTATTCCAATTGTATTTAAAACCGTATTCAAAGGAAAAAATAAAATTGATCCATTACCGGAAGTAGATTTAACGGCAGCTCAAATTGATGAAAATATTTTTATTCCCTTAAAAGAAAGAGAAACATTTAGTCAGCGATATAATGGTACATTAGGACTGAAAATCAATTATGTGGAAACTGAAAATATTATCGATCCTACTTCTCAAGCCTGCGATTCTGTTGGTTCAGGTTCTTATTAATACATTATGACTATGATGAATCAAAAAATGTTTTTTATAGCTACGCTAATGGTTGGTGTTGTTGTATCTTCTTGTACCAGTACTCGTTTTGCAGAGAAAAAATTTCAAGAAGCAAAACGGGTTGAACCTTATGATGTAGTGATAGTGCCGGGTGTACCCTACATGGATAAAGGATTCGGTTCTGTTTTTGCAGCGCGTATTCTTTGGGCAAAATATTTAATGGATAGTGGTATAACTAAAAATGTAATTTTTTCCGGTGCAGCAGTTGCAACGCCCTATACAGAGGGCATAGCCATGAAGGTAATTGCCGATAGTTTAGGCGCAGACCCCAAACATACATTTTCAGAAACGAGAGCAGAACACAGTACCGAAAATGCATATTACGGCATGAAGATGGCGCAAAAGATGGGCTTCAAACGAATTGCATTGGCCTCTGATCCGTTTCAAACTAAGTCGTTGCGCAAAATGCTGAAAAAACGTTGCAACAATATGCCTTATGTGCCTGTTGTTTTTGTTCGTATTGATCCTACAAAAAAACGCGAACTATACCTACCAACCATAGACCCGAAAGATGCTTTTGTGCCAAATTTTGTTCCGTTAGCCGACCGAGAAGGCTTTTTTGAGCGACTTCGGGGCACTTACGGGAAACACATCAATTTCAACGAGTAGCCACCTCAACTTTGCGATTTCTAAAAGCAATGTTAACTTGCAGGCATGGCAGGAAATTCGTTCGGACAAATTTTTAAAATCACTACCTTTGGCGAATCGCATGGTTTGGGAATCGGGGTGGTGATTGATGGTTGTCCGGCAGGTTTAACGCTCGATTTCGAAAAAATCCAACACGACTTAAACCGAAGAAAACCCGGTCAGTCGAGTATTACCACTACACGCAATGAAGACGATGCTGTTGAAATTATCAGTGGTGTTTTTGATGGAATAACGCTAGGCTCACCCATTGCTATGCTGGTGAAGAATAAAGATCATCGATCAGCAGATTATGATACCGTAAAAAATGCCTATCGTCCTTCCCATGCCGATTTCACTACCGAAGCCAAATACGGCATTCGCGATTACCGTGGCGGTGGACGATCATCGGCTCGTGAAACCATTGCCCGTGTTGCTTCAGGAGCAATTGCCAAACAATTGTTAGCTACTGAAAACATTTCGATTCAAGCTTATGTGTCACAAGTGGGAGATGTGAAATGTACAATTCCATACACATTATTAAATCTGGAAGAAGCAGAAAAAAGTATTGTCCGCTGCCCGGATGCAGCCACTGCAACAAAGATGATTGCCAAAATTGATGAAGTTCGTCAAGATGGTGATTCTATTGGAGGTGTGATTACTTGTGTGATAAAAAATTGCCCAGCCGGATTAGGCGAGCCGGTGTTTGATAAATTACATGCCGATTTAGCCAAGGCTATGATGAGTATTAATGCTACACGTGCTTTCGAAATTGGTGATGGGTTTGATGCAGTAACTATGCGAGGTTCAATGCATAATGATGCCTTTGCTAACCAAGATGGAAAAATTGTTACAACAACCAATCATTCCGCTGGAATCCAAGGTGGTATTTCGAATGGAATGGATATTTATTTCCGCGTTGCTTTTAAGCCGGTGGCTACCATTTCTAAGCAACAACAAACGGTTACAACCGATAAAGAAGAAACAACTTTAGAAGTTAACGGTCGCCACGACCCATGTGTAGTTCCTCGAGCAGTACCTATTGTAGAAGCTATGGCCGCATTGGTTCTTGCTGATCATTGGTTGCGCCAGCGAAGTGCGAAACTATAACCAAAGTAAAATCCCAAAAATACTCAGTTCAAACGAGAAAATGCCCATCACAAAATAATTGGTGATGATAAAGGTGAAAAAGAAAAGCAACAAAAGTTTGTCCCATTTCTTTGTGAAGAATCCCACCAAGAAAGCTAATTCCAATACAATCGCTAGCCAGTAAAAGCCTTGAGCTATTGCAGTGTTTTGGATAAGATAGTGATAAAATGCACCAAGTCCGATTGTCCCATGTTCAGCGAGATATTGCGCATGCTGAGCTTTCAAAATATTCACCATTTGGTCGGGTTGAAATGGTGCACCACGAAAAAGTTTCCAAAGCGCAGCCGATGCCATCACAAAAAGAAAATAATAACGTGCGGCTTCCCAAAGTCTTTGATGACGGGCTTCATCGGCTGTCCAAAACGTAATGCTGATAATGATTAATCCCATCAACGAATGGAAATGATGCGCTGCATACGTAGCGAAAACTATATGGTAGGTAGTAATAAGGAGGGTGTAGGCTACAGCAAACCACTTATTTTGCGTTTTGATAAACAATATGGGAAAAAAGAAAAGCAGCAGATCAAATATAGTTGCCACAAATTGATGTTGGCTTATAAATGCTGGAATATTCAATACGTGAAATAGCCAGAAAGTATTGTCAATACTTGGAAATACCAAAACGGGTTCGGCTAACTGCGAAAATAAAGTGTTTCCCCAAAAGCGATACACCAGCCAAATCATGGCGAAGTAAAAGAACCACCTGCTGCGTTGCTCTATCTTATTGTTCTGCATATTCGCCAATGGTTACAGGTGAAGAAATGGTTGCGTTTCCTTTGCTATCGTATAGTAATGTGGATTTTGAAAGATTTAAAGTAGAGCTGTTTACCATACGCATGTCCGCTAAATATTTCATTAGCCATTTAGGATAACGTTCAATGGCGCTTGGGCTATTCAATAACTTTGCTTTTATGCCAACTAATGCCGACTCGCTTACTTTTCCTTTAAAGCGATGATCAATTACTTCTTCTTCCTTTTCCTTTCCATTGCTCTGTTTCACTTGGTCGTATTGTTGTATACTATTAAGCGTAATGTCTTTTTCACAATCGGTAAGAGAAGTAATATTTACTCGCTGTCCACATATCGTTAATTGATAAACTGTTTGTGAATCGCATGCAGGCATTTTTTTAGAATACATGCCGTAATTCAAGAAGGGAAAGGTTTCTACGCCTTTAATGGTGAAAAACAATTGTCCGAGCATAAAAAGAATAATCACCACAAAGAGCGGTTTATCATATTCCAAGAGTTTGCCTAAATATGTTTTGTTCATGGTTTTGTAGATGAATGTTCACCAAAGCTATCATACATTAAATTACAACCGCGAATATCTGCAGTTTCCATTCGGCCTATGACTTCAAATGTGCCATCTGAAAAAACTTTTCCAACATCCGAAGTGGCAATAAAGGCACAGGAGTATAGATTGGCTAAGTCTATAATATTGATTCCGCCTGATTGATGTGTAACATAACTTCCCGGGTCGTACATATCTCTCGTCAAAACTTTCATCCACGGTGCTGCTTTGAAAATGCCATTTCCTTTAGAATAGGCTTGCGATAAGAGTTCTGTCATGCCGTATTCCGAATGAATGGCGCCAACACAAAATGCGGTTGAAAGTTCACGATGAATTTCCATGCGTGTCATTTCTGCTCTTCGTCCTTTCATACCACCGGTTTCCATGATGGTTATGCCATTTAAATCCATTGTGAATTGTTCCGCGAAATCAAGCAAAGCGTATGTTACACCCAAAAGGATAATCTTTTCGCGGGGCGCCTTTGTGGCTTGCAATGTGTTTTTTAGGTGCTCAAAATCGTGCAGAATGAAACCACTCTCTTGATGTTCAGAAAGAGCAATTAATTGATTTGCCATGTATACTAGCGAAGAATGTCCGCGTTCCAAATAGGAGGGAAGAAGTGCTAAAAAAAGATATTCTTTTGGGTTTCCATATGCTAATTCAAAACCTTTCAGAAACGATGTTTCATATATAGATAAATCGGCAACAAAATGTTTGCTGGGTTTAGTTCCGGTGGTGGTGCTGCTTTCGAAAATTGCTTGCGCTTGTTTTCCCTCGGCAATGATTTGCTGCGTTTTGAAGAACTCAATGGGAAGGAAAGGAATGTCGTTTATCGAGCGAACATTTTCAGGGTGTTTGTGCATGAGTTTGCAATAGGTTTGATAGAAAGGAATATGCTCAAACTGATAGGCAAAAACAGCTAATGCTTTCTCTTCAAAGTCATTTGCTGTTACCGAAAAAATAGAATCTATGTTCACTTACCTGAAAATTCTTTGTGCGAAAATGCAATAAATCACTTAATTTCGACTTAATTAGACCTATGCGATACATTTTTTTTATTTCTGTGCTATTGTTTTTTGCCGGTTGTAAGGTAAGTAATGAACAATTTCCAATTGAACCGCGCTTAACATTTAAATCGTTTAGCCGCGATGTGGTAACAGATATGGACACGGTTACTATTATTGCCGAGTTTACCGATGGCGATGGCGACATTGGTATTCCCGTTGGAACAACGCCAAGAAATGATACCGTTTGTGTTACACCTGAAGCAAGAATTCTCACCAATCCGGGCTTCAATTTCTTTTACAAAGATTTACGTGATTCTTGTACGCTCTTTGCCGCCACTGAATATTATCAGCCTGATAAAGGCAAAGAATCTATTCGGGGTGAAGTAGTGATTCGTTTAGGCGCTTTCTGCAAAAAAGTATGTGGCACTCCGGGTTGTGCTGATACTGCACAGTTTGAGCTTACGTTGCGCGATAGAGCCGGTCACTTGAGTAACAAAGTGGTAACTTCTAAGTTGGTGATTACGGGTTGTCAATAACAACTAGGTTCTATTCTTCACCCAATTCGACACTCCATTTTTATTTCCTGAAGAAACAGCAGTTGTTGTATTTTTCTTTTCGCTGAATAAGAAATTGGCAAAGATAGCTGCAGCTTCCTCTTCACCGGGGTTACTTGGTTGTAGTAGTTCCGGTTTGAAATTTTTGTTCACAAAATTGGTATCGAATTTTCCGCTCACAAAATCGGGATGCGTAAGTACAAATCGTCCGAAAATAAGCG
The DNA here is from genome assembly GCA_044226285.1 of Chitinophagales bacterium. GTDB lineage: Bacteria > Bacteroidota > Bacteroidia > Chitinophagales > LD1 > CALAYL01. The sequence goes on from JBGAHI010000002.1 coordinate 157,536, forward strand.
TGTTACGAACGCCAACAATTGTATAACTATCAATCGCTCGAAGCATTCTATTGATGGCTTCTTCACGATTTTTACCATATGTTACCAATTTGGCAATCATCGGATCGTAATAAATAGGAATGGTCATGCCTTCTTCAAAACCATCATCCACGCGTACTCCGGGGCCTTCCGGTTTTTTGTATTGCTTCAATTGGCCAATATCCGGCAAGAAATTATTCATCGGATCTTCTGCATACACACGCAGTTCCATCGCATGGCCAATCAACTGAATGTCTTCTTGTGCGAAACTCAATTTCTCGCCACGCGCAATATTAATTTGTTCACGTACTAAGTCGACACCCGTTATCATTTCAGTCACCGGATGCTCCACTTGTAAACGCGTATTCATTTCTAAGAAATAGAAGTTTAGTGCTTCATCCACCAAAAATTCAACTGTACCTGCACCAATATAAGCGCACGATTTACCTACACGCACAGCTGCTTCACCAATGGCTTTTCTTTTCTCGGGTGTAAGGCAAGAGCTCGGTGCTTCTTCTATAACTTTTTGGTGTCTACGCTGAATAGAACATTCACGTTCGTGCAAGTAAACGATGTTGCCGTAATTATCGCCCAAAATCTGCACTTCGATGTGTTTAGGGGAGCCCACATATTTTTCAATAAAAACACTTCCATCGCCAAAAGCTGATAGTGCTTCACTTTGCGCGCGGTGCATCTGTTCTTCAATTTCGCCTTCGTTCTCAACTACACGCATTCCTTTTCCGCCTCCGCCTGCACTGGCTTTAATCAACACCGGATAGCCTATAATAGCACATAATTTTTTGGCTTCTTCCACTTCCGTAATTGCTCCTTCACTTCCCGGAACCATAGGAATGTCGAACTTTTTGGCTGCTTCTTTAGCGGAAAGTTTATCGCCCATAATTTCTATGGCTTCCGGAGTTGGACCAATGAATGTGATACCGTTTTCTTCTACCAATTTGGCAAAAGCAGCGTTTTCTGATAAGAATCCATATCCCGGATGGATGCCATCTACGCCCAATGTTTTCGCCACTTCTACGATTTTCTCGCCACGCAAATAAGAATCCTTAGATGCCGGAGGACCAATGCAAACGGCTTCATCGGCAAAGCGCACGTGCGGTGAGTTTCGATCGGCTTCCGAAAATACGGCTACCGTTTTTATACCCATATCTCGGGCTGTTCGCATTACTCGCAAAGCAATTTCTCCTCTGTTGGCTACTAAGATTTTCTTCATGATGCTAATTCTATGCTCCAAACCTACATAATTTTTTCACCCTTCCCAATCCACTTTCTATCCCGTTTTTTTAATTAATATTGCCTAACAATTAATATGAAACCTTCAATAAAATGGGCGTTGATAGGCAGCATGGCTTCGTTGCTTTGGTTGGCAATGGAGTATGTGATAGGGCTACACGATAAATATATCGAGTATCACCCGATAGTGACCAATTTTGCATTGATTATTCCCATTCTGTCGCTCCGACAAACAGTAGAAGATACTAAAGCATTGTATCCCGACTTAACCTTTCAAAAGGCTTTTTCGGAATGTGCCTTTGGTGTGTTGCTCACTACTTTTTTGGCCCCTGTAGGCTTGTATGTTTTTTTTAAGTATGTCAATCCCGATTATTTTAATTCGTTTATTCAATACGCTGTTGCGCATGCCGATCAAATGCATGTTACAAAGGAAAAGGCGTTGCAACGCGCTTCTTCCTATTTCAATTTTCAAATGTACATGGTGCAAACTGTGTTATCTACATTGTTTGGTGGCCTATTGATTGGTGTAGTTGTTTCCTATCTTCAAACCAGAAATCAACGTGCAGAACAATAATCAGTCGTTCATATCGCAGGTGTTGGCCCTCTTTCAAAAAGATCTTTTGATTGAGCGCAGAAACAAATATGTGCTCGGAGGTCTGTTCTTGTTTTCATCCAGCACCGTAATGATGATTTATTTTTCGTTGTTGTATAATGGCGATTCATTACAGAATTTACCAGCTTCGACTTGGGGGATTTTATTTTGGATGGTGGTGCTATTCTCTTCAGTGAATGCGGTGTCCAATTCTTTCTTTCGCGAAAAGGAAGAAAATATGATGTATTTCCATTTTCTGTTTTCTCCTTATGTGTACATCACGGCAAAGTTGATTTACAATGTTCTATTTACGTTATTGCTCTCCATTGCGGCATCTATTATCTTTATTGTAGTAATTCCTACCCATATTCATTCCATTTTCATTTTCACCGAAGTGATGGTGCTGGGTTCTATAAGTTATGCCGTGTTGTTCACTACAATGAGTGCAATAGCCCTGAAAGCTAAGAGTAACAATACGCTAGTTGCAGTATTGGGTTTTCCGATTTTGATTCCTTTATTGATTTTCATCACCAAAATTACATCGGCTGCATTAGGCGATATCACCATGCAAGAGTTGGTTACAAAAAATCTCATGCTGTTGATAGCGCTCGATATCGTGCAAATAATTTTGGCGATTGTGTTGTTTCCCTATATTTGGCGCGAATAGCCTTTTAAACCTTGTCAAAAGAAGAGAATATGTTGCCCGGATGGACAAAACAAATGTGGTGGAAATACATGGCGATTGTACTGTTGGTCTATGTATTGATAGGCGGTTTAACCGTTCCGTTAGGTCCGGGTTTGGTGTCGATAAGTCCGGTGGCTTTCACTCCGACTGCTGAAAATAATTTTACGGTTGAGGCCGCCAACACACACTTCCAATCCGGGAAAAATGTGCAAGTATTCCTTAAATCTGGCGGTAAATATTTGTGTGTTGAAAGCGCAAAAGCAACATCAGAGACCTCATTGAGCTTCCTTCTTCCGGTGGAGCAATTAGCCAATGTAGACAAAGACGATAATACCTTTGATGTAATCGTAAATGATGATGCAGATGGAACCATTGCCCTCCGTGATGCATTGGTGATGAATGGTTCGGCACCGGACTCATTGCATGCTAACGAGTGTGTTGTGGCAGTAGCTAATAATTTGCACACCGGCTTTGCTTTCCCATACCGCGAAATCTTGTATGAATCCATTCGCAACACCTTTTATCATGTGCCCATGTGGTTCAGTATGTTGTTGGTTTTGATTGTATCGTTGGTCTATAGTATCAAATATCTAAGTAGTAACAATAAATTGTATGATATCATTGCTGCTGAATCGGTGAACGTATCGCTGTTGTGTGGCGGATTAGGTATTGTTACCGGTATGATGTGGGCTAATTACACTTGGGGTTCACCATGGCCGAACGACCCGAAACTGAACGGTGCTGCAGTAGGCATTTTGATTTATTTAGCCTACATTATTTTGCGTGGAGCCATTCAGGATGAAGTAAAAAGAGCGCGAATCAGTGCAGTTTACAACATTTTTGCTATCGTCATCTACATTCTCTTTATCTTCATTATCCCCCGTATCACCGATTCGTTGCACCCGGGCAATGGCGGAAATCCGGCTTTCAGTAAATATGATTTGGATAGCCACCTGCGCTTATTCTTTTATCCGGCTGTTATTGGGTGGGTATTATTATTTATGTGGTTGGTGTCGATACGGGTTCGCATTCGATTTTTAGAAGAAAAAAAGCTTGACAATGAATAAATTAAGAGTTGCTGTAGTGGGAATGGTGCTGCCTTTTTTAGCGAATGCACAAGAAAGCGGAGCCGATTCGATTTTTCGTTCGAATCAGAAATATTATGTGGTGGCGGCTGTTTTAACGTTGATTTTTTTAGGTATTGCCGTTTTTTTGCTTTCAGTGGAAAAGCGATTGAAGCAATTGGAGCAATAAGGAAAACTGAGACGAGCATGTTGGAGGCTCGGTGAAAATGAAAAGCGTGTTTTTTGGCTCAATCGAGGTGTAAAAGGGTAGAAATTACCCACAAATCCCCAATTCGCTAAAAAAATTTGAAAATTTAGTACAAATAGTTATGTTTGCGTCCCGTTTTAAGTAGGCGGGACATAGAAACGGGAATAGTTCAATGGTAGAATAGAGGTCTCCAAAACCTTTGATCAGGGTTCGAATCCTTGTTCCCGTGCTAGTTTTGGAGAGTTTTTAACTATAAAAAAATGGAAAAAGTAAAATTGTTTTTCAAAGAGGCTTACGATGAGCTTTTAAATAAAGTAACCTGGCCAACTTGGCCGGAACTGCAACAAAGTGCAATGATTGTATTGGTTGCGGCTATCGTTATTTCATTTTTGGTAGTCGGAATGGATTTGGTAAGCAAATACTCTATCCAAGAAGGAATTTATAAGTTAATCCGCTAATGGCAAACACAATGGCAGAAGATAAAAAATGGTATGTAATGCGCGTGATTAGCGGTCAAGAACGCAAAATCCGAGAGCATCTTTTATTGGAGATAAATCGATCGAATATGGATCATATTATCACCAATATCCTTGTGCCTACAGAGAAAGTATATACCATTAAAAACGGTAAAAAAACGATTAAAGAAAAGACCTTGTTTGCGGGATATATCTACATGGAAGTTGATCCGAAAGGAATGACTGCAGAGGTAATTCAGCATTTGCGTCAGGTTCAAGGTAACTTAGGCTTCTTAGGCGGTAAAACACCTCAAGTGTTGAACCCATCTGAAGTATTGAAATTACTTGGAAAAGCAGATGAGATGTTGGAAGCAGGCGAAACAATGGCCGAACCATTTATCGTAAACGAGGAGGTTAAAATTATTGACGGACCATTCAACGATTTCAACGGTACTATCGAAGAAATCAATATGGAGAAGAAAAAGTTGAAAGTAACCGTAAAAATCTTTGGAAGAAAAACACCTGTAGAAGTTGGCTTCATGCAGGTAGAAAAATTAGTATAAAACAAATTTCTTTGGCTGAAGCAATTCAAACAGAGACGTAAACGAAAATATAAAACACAAAAAAATGGCAAAGGAAATTCAAGCATTTGTGAAATTGCAAGTTAAAGGAGGTCAAGCAAACCCAGCTCCACCGGTAGGTCCTGCATTAGGTTCTAAAGGGGTGAACATTATGGAGTTCTGCAAGCAATTCAATGCAAGAACACAAGATAAAATGGGCAAAACTTGTCCGGTTATTATCACCGTGTATTCAGATAAGTCGTTCGACTTCGTTATCAAAACGGCTCCTGCTCACAACATGTTGATGGAGTTGACTAAGAAAACTGCAGGTTCTGCTGAGCCTAACCGTAAAAAAATCGGTAACGTTTCTTGGGATATCATCCGTAAAGTAGCTGAAGAAAAAATGCCGGATTTGAACTGCTTTACAGTAGAAGCGGGAATGAGCATGGTAGCAGGTTCTGCTAAAAGTGCTGGATTCACGTTCGAAGGAGCAGCTCCTTGGGAAAAATAAATTGAGAAAGAAAGCATAAAAGATTGTTGCTCACGCAGCAATCTTTTTGTCAATATATTAATAACCGTGGAAGAGCCTTCATTGCTCGTTTGACCACAAAAATTCAAAACAATGAAACTAACAAAAAAAAGAAAAGCTGTTGCCGGCTTAGTAGACAAAAACAAGCTCTACACGCTAACAGAAGCGTCTTCACTTTTGAAAAAGGTGAATACAACGAAATTTGACGCCTCTGTCGATGTTCACATCGTATTGGGTGTTGACCCTAAGAAAGCAGATCAGGCTATTCGTGGTACTGCTGCACTTCCTCACGGAACAGGTAAAACAAAAAGAGTATTGGTGTTAACTACGCCTGACAAAGAAGAAGAGGCTAAAAAAGCCGGAGCTGATTTCGTAGGTTTAGATGACTATGTTGCTAAAGTTGAAGGTGGCTGGATGGATTTCGATGTAGTTATTGCTACACCGAACGTAATGGCGAAAATCGCGAAATTGGGTAAAGTATTAGGACCAAGAAACTTAATGCCGAATCCAAAATCAGGAACAGTTGCTGTTGAAGTTGGAAAAGCTATTGAAGAAGTAAAGAAAGGTAAAATCGCTTTCAAAGTGGATAAATTCGGAATCGTGCACGCTTCTATCGGTCGTGTTTCGTTTACACCGGAGCAAATCCACGAAAATGCTACATCGCTATTGCAAGTGCTTTCAAAAATGAAGCCGGCTACTGCGAAAGGAGTGTATTTCAAAGGTATTGCTTTGGCAACGACCATGAGTCCGGGAATCGCTGTGGACTATAAAACAGTAGCAGGTCTATAATTTAAATCACTTATTTAATCAATAAGCAATGAACAAGAAGCAAAAAAATAACGAAATCGTAGAATTGAAAGAGAAATTAGAATCATCTCAATTCTTCTATATATGTGACTCATCTACATTATCTGTTGAGAAAATCAACGCATTCCGTAGAATGTGTTTCGCGAAAGGTATCGAATACCGTGTAGCTAAAAATACACTTATCCAAAAAGCATTAGAGCAATTGGAAGGCGATTACAAAGCGTTGTATCCGGTATTAAACGGACCAACAGGTATCATGTTTTCAAAAGAAAGCTCAACACCTGCGAAGTTGTTGAAAGAGTTCCGTACAAAACACGAAAAACCAACCTTGAAAGGTGCTTATATCGATTCTGATATTTTCATCGGTGACGACCAAATTATTGTTTTGGCGGCATTGAAATCGAAAGCAGAGTTGATTGGCGATGTTATCGGTTTGTTACAATCACCTATGCAAAGCGTTATGGGCGCATTGCAAAACGGTGGCGGTCAAACTATCGCTGGATTGCTTAAAACATTGGAAGAGAAAGCAAAATAATCTTTCACTATATCATTCAAAAGCCGATGGAATTTCCATCGGCTTTTTTGTTTTCGTTCAATCGGAAAATAGCGTAGTTTCAAACATTAATTGAATGTTATGGATTTGTGCTCAGAAGATATAATAAAATTGGCTGTAGCGTTATTGGCCGGTGCTATGATTGGTGCAGAACGCGAATATAGAAGTAAATCTGCCGGCTTTCGAACATTGATGCTCATTTCGTTTGGCTCTTCTTTATTTACCATGCTTTCGTCCAAAATTGGACAATCGGATGAAGCGAGAATTGCCGCAAACATTGTTACCGGTATTGGTTTCTTGGGAGCGGGTGCAATTTTCCGAGATGATAATAAAGTCACAGGATTAACAACTGCCGCAACTGTGTGGGCCGCTGCAGCATTAGGCATGGCTTCGGGGAGCGGATATTATCTGTGGGCCATTATGGGTGCAATATTTGTTTTGTTTATTTTGTGGGGAATGTTGCCTTTGGAAAACTTTATCGATCGCACTCACCGCGTTCGCAACTATAGAATTGTAACAGCATACAACCAGCAAACTTTACTGCATTATGAGGAGATTTTTTCGGCACTTGGCCTGCAATCTGAGCGTGGCAAACAGAGTAGGGTGGATGACGAAATTATTGGTTGTTGGACAGTGATTGGTGCAGACGAAAAACATCAATTACTCATTGATCAATTATTGGCCGATAAGAGTATAAAGGAATTTGATTTTTGAATACCTCACTATTGGATTACCGCAATTTCATTGCCGTCCGGGTCTTTCATTTCAAAAGCGAGTTTGCCTAAAATCATTTTCAATGGTGAAACTTCTGTGTTGTTTTCCTGAAGTTGTTTTCTGAAAGCCTTAACATCCTCCGTTTTAAACGTGATTCTGATTTTGTTTTGCACATCGCGAATACTCTTTTGAATCACTAATTTTGTTGCGCCACAATCCAATTCCAAATAATCATGTTCCGCACTTTCATAAGTTGTTTTAAGTGCTAAAACTCCGGTATAATAGTCTTTGAGTACAAAATAGTTTTTGCTGTATAGGTGAATAGCAGATATAGCTAACATGTGTTTAATTTAGATTAAACCTATGAAATACTTTCCATTCTGTTGTGGATTGCTTTCTACAATTTGCTTTCGAGGATTTACCACTAAATTCATGGCCTCTAATGCTATAGAACCCAATAGTGGCGGAACACCATCCGGTATTTCCATAATGTTTAATTCTATTTCTCGGTCTAAAATACTTATGGTTACCGGACTGTAGAGTGAACTTAAAACATATCCGCTCGTTGTTGCAATTTGCTTTTCACTTTTCTTTTCCAATCCCAATTCACTAATCATACGTGATGGAAGGCATACCATTGCTGCACCACTATCCACCCACATGTTAATCACAAGGCTTTTGATGTCCTTCTTTTTGATCCACCCTTTTTCTGCTGCAAACAAGTGAAAGGAATTCGTGAGCTTTACTTTTTGTATAATTTTCGCCATGCTTAGCCTTTATTACATATACGAATTTTTGCTTTTTTTAGTATATGCGTGGCTGAATATCAGTATTGATAGGTGTTTTGGAGAGCAGTCGATACTCGCACTTAGAGAAAAGCCTTAGATACCTGAGTGTATTTCTTTAGCTAAATGACTTAAAATTCCTTCTGCTTGATTCGGGTTGAACCATTTTAAATGTTCAGTTTTATTGAACCAAGTGATTTGTCGTTTGGCATAATGCCGAGTATTCTGTTTAATCAACTCAATTGTTTTTTCACGACTTTGTTTCCCTTCGATAAAATCAAACCATTCTCTGTAGCCTACGGTCTGCAAGGGTTGTAGTGCCCTATAAGAATAGAGCGAGGTAGCTTCTGCTTCCAAACCTTGGGCTATCATTTGATCTACGCGAAGATTGATTTGGTTATAAAGTATTTCGCGAGGGAGTTCTGTTCCTATGATGTGAATGCTAAACGGACGATTTTTTTTTGCACCTGTATGTTGCGCACTCATTTTTTGTCCGCTGCTCAAAATAACTTCTAATGCTCTAGTTAATCTTCTTGGATTTTGGATGTCAACTGAAGCATAAAATTCAGGATCGAGCTCTAAAAGCTTCACTTGCATTTCTTCTAATGATAATGCTCGAACAGCTTCACGAATGGTCTCCGAAATTTCAGTTTTGTCTTCTAATCCTTCACAAACTGCACGAATAAAGAGTCCTGAGCCGCCACATAAAACAGCAACCGATTTTGTTTGGAAATAAACTTCCAGTTGTTCCATTACTTCTTGCTCAAATTTCCCCGCAGTGTATTCATCGTGAATGCTCAAATTGTTGATGAAATGATGTGGTACTTCGCTTAATTCTTCCGCTGTTGGTTTTGCAGTACCGATATTCATTTCCCGGTAAAACTGACGCGCATCTGCGGAGAAAATTTCTGCATTAAAATGTTTGGCAATGGTAATGGCTAGTTTCGTTTTGCCTGATGCAGTTGGGCCGCATACTACAATTAAATGTTTTTCAGCAGCGCTCATTGTTCAACAACCGTTAATCCTAATGTTTTCCCCATCTCCAACATCATGGCATAAGCTTCGTTGTAATCGTTTCTAATTTTGCCGTCAAGAATGGCTTCTTTAATGGCTTCCTTAATGGTGCCAATAGCTGCAGAAGGCTTGATGCCAAAGGTTTGCATAATCAACTCTCCACTCACCGGAGGTTGAAAATTACGCACTTGGTCTTTCTCCTCTACCTCTTTCAGTTTTTGTTTTACGGTTTCAAAACGCTGCAAATAGCGCGCAACTTTTACTTTGTTTTTAGAAGTGATATCGGCTTCACATAACTTCATCAAACTGTCAATATCATCTCCTGCTTCAAACAATAATCTGCGCAAAGCCGAGTCGGTAATTTCTTCTTTTGTAAGTGCTATTGGGCGTAAATGTAAGTACACCATTTTTTGTACAAATTTCATTTCTGCACCCAATGGCAATTTCATCGATTTGAATAAGCGGTATACCATCTTCGAGCCTAAAACCTCATGTCCGTGGAAGGTCCAGCCGTTTCTTACATCAAAGCGTTTGGTTTGTGGTTTAGCAATATCGTGCATTACAGCTGCCCAACGCAACCATAAATCTTTTGTGCTCTGACAAATATTATCTAATACCTGAAGTGTGTGATAAAAATTGTCTTTATGGCTTTTATCATCTACTGTTTCTGTGCCTTTCAACAAGCAGAATTCAGGAAAAATTAATTCTAGCAAACCACATTGATCGAGCAAAATAAAACCAACCGAAGGTTTTTGAGAAAGAATGATTTTGTTCAATTCATCCATGATACGCTCGCGCGAAATGATGCTGATACGTTCTTTGTTTCTGGCAATGGCTTCAAAGGTTTTGGCTTCAATATAGAAATTGAGTTGCGTAGCAAAACGAATAGCTCGCATCATGCGCAATGGATCATCCGAAAAAGTAATATCCGGATCCAATGGTGTTCGAATGATACCGCTCTCCAAATCTTCAACTCCATTAAATGGATCGACTAAAGTTCCAAAATCATTTTTATTGAGAGAAATGGCTAAAGCGTTAATCGTAAAATCTCTTCTGTTTTGATCGTCTTGCAACGAGCCATCTTCCACAATTGGTTTTCTGGAATCGCGCTGATAAGATTCTTTTCGAGCTCCAACAAATTCAAAATCCCAATCGCCTGAACGAAATTGTGCCGTGCCGAAATTTTTGAAATAGTTGACATGCACATGCGGACCGATTCGTTTTGCCGTTGCTTTGGCCAAGTCCATACCGCTACCTACACAAACGAAGTCGATATCTTTTGAAGCTCTATTAAGCAGTAGATCGCGCACAAACCCTCCTACCACATAGGTTTCAAGCTGTTCTGTGGCAGCTACTTCACCAATGGTGCTAAAGATAGGATGAGTAAGTCGGTCGGAAAGATTCATTTCTTGCATTTAAAGGACGGCAAATATATCAGTACAAATCAGAGTTTATACAGCTACGTTATTTTCGCGCAGTGCATCATTCAAAGATGTCTTTAAATCGGTAGATGCTTTTCGTTTGCCGATAATCAATGCACAAGGCACTTGAAATTCACCGGCAGGAAATTGTTTCGTATACGAACCCGGTATAACAACAGAGCGTTCCGGCACATAACCTTTGTATTCAACAGGCTCAGGACCGGTAACGTCAATAATTTTGGTGCTCATCGTTAATACCACATTCGCTCCTAAAACAGCTTCTTTACCTACACGTACACCTTCAACTACAATACATCTCGACCCAACAAAGCAGTTATCTTCAATGATCACAGGAGCAGCTTGTACAGGCTCTAGAACACCTCCAATGCCAACACCACCACTCAAGTGAACATGTTTCCCAATTTGCGCACATGAACCCACTGTGGCCCATGTATCTACCATTGTTCCTTCATCTACATACGCTCCAATATTCACATAGGAAGGCATCATAATCACCCCTTTGGCTAGGTAAGCGCCATAACGGGCTATGGCATGAGGCACCACACGAACCCCTAGTTCACTATAGTTGCGTTTTAATGCCATTTTATCGTGGAACTCCATAGGGCCGGCTTCCATCGTTTCCATCTTACGCGTAGGGAAATAGAGGATTACCGCCTTCTTCACCCAATTGTTGACTTGCCATCCGGTAGCCGTTGGCTCAGCCACTCTCAATAGCCCTTTATCCAATTGACTAATAACGTTTTCTATTGCTGAAATGCTTTCTTCTGAGTTTAATAGGGTTCTGTCTTCCCAGGTTTTTTCAATGATGTTCTTCATACTCTTGATATTACGATTTGTTTTATGTGTTCATTTACTAAAAAAATGTACATTTGGCGCAAATTAAAATTAATAAAATGAGAAAAGTAGCCATAACTCTAACCTTAGTTACCGGTGCCATGATTTCTGCCAGCGCTCAGATTTTCATTAATACCGGAAATCCGAACATGGATAAGTATAAACAAGATAATCCAAATGCCGTAATTTGGCAGGGGGAAAAAGATACTAAGACTGTTGAGCCAGCTAAAACTACTACTACCACTACAACAGTTACAACGCCTAAAGCAACGGTAACTACTCCAGCGGTAAAAACAACTACCACAACTGTAAAAGCTACTGCACCTGCTGTGAAAGTTACAACGCCAACGGTTAAAACTACAACAGCTAAAGTTGCTGCACCTGCTGCACCTGCCGTAGTGGATAACAATTCATATACAACAAACTATACAGGTTCTTTGTCTGACGCAAACAATAACCTTCCTCCAAATGCTGAGGCTGGAAAGTGTTATGCACGTTGCTTTATCTCTGATCAATACGAATTCAAAGAAGAAATGGTGGTTGACAAACCTGTAACTTACAGAACTCAATCGATCCCTGCACAATACAAAACAGTTTTCGATACTGTTCAAACTCGTGCCGCTTCTATCCGTTATCAAGAAGTGCCAGCAGTATACGAAACAGTAACTGAAGATATTATGGTTTCTCCTGCTACTCAAAAATGGACTAAATCTACTGCTGATGCGGGTTGTCTTTCTGCAAATCCTGCTGATTGTCAAGTTATGTGTTTAACAGAAGTACCTGCTGTTTACAAAAGAGTTGCTAAACGTGTAATGAAATCACCAGCTTTGAAAAACGAAATTCCGGTTCCGGCTGAATTCAAAATCGTTTCTCGTCAGGTAGTAGATGTACCGGCTCAACAAGTACAAATCGAAATTCCGGCTACATACAAAAAAGTAACACGTAAAGAATTAGTAAAAAAAGGAGGCTACTCTGATTGGAGAGAAATTCTTTGTTCTCAAAACTTAACTACACAACGTATCGTTGCTATTCAACGTGCATTGAAAGCTGCAGGATACAATCCTGGTCCGTTAGATAACGTTTTCGGTGCTGAAACTAAAGCTGCATTAGTGAAATATCAAACAGACAAAAACTTGCCTGTAGGTAATTTGAACATGGAAACATTAAGAGCTCTTGGTGTTGAATAATCAATAAACAAATAAATAGAGAAGGCTGTTTCAATTTTTGAGACAGCCTTTTTTTTCGAACAGAACGTAAAAGCATCGGACTTTATGAATACAAAATTATCGGCATGGCTTCATGCATTTCGATTGCGAACGCTTCCTTTGGCATTGTCTTCCATCATCACAGGTTCGTTTGCAGCTTATAACCAATCCTTTAATGGACTTGTTTTTGGCTTGGCTATACTTACCACTTTGTTATTGCAGATACTATCGAATTTAGCTAATGATTTTGGCGACAGCGAAAAGGGGACCGATAATGACGATCGTATTGGTCCAAAACGCGCTATTCAGGCCGGATTATTGACGTTTAGCGAAATGAAAACGGCTATCACTGTAAATGTAATTTTATGCTTAGTTGCAGGCATTGCATTGATTTATCTAGCATTGGGCGTAAAACCGATAACCCTGTTTTTCTTTATACTTGGATTAGCCGCTATTGCAGCCGCCATTAAGTATACTGTAGGTAAAGGAGCATATGGGTATTCGGGACTAGGCGATGTGTTTGTTTTTCTCTTTTTTGGAGTAGTAGGCGTGAATGGAAGCTATTACCTGCAAACGCAACAGTTCAACCCGCTCGTGTTTTTTCTGGGAATAACTATCGGTTGTTTTTCGGCAGGCGTGCTGAATTTGAATAATATGCGCGACAGAGAAAGCGATGCCAAAGCCAATAAAAACACCTTAGTGGTTAAAATTGGATTGCGTTTTGCCAAGTATTATCAAAGCGGATTAATCCTTTTTGGCTTGGGCGCTGCATTCTATTATGTGTTTTATACTGCAACCGCTTGGATTGCATATCTTCCTGTGCTAGTTTTTCCTATGTTTCTTTTGCTGAATACACAAATAACCAAAGTCGAAGATCCTAAAGATTTTGATCTGTTCCTGAAAAAGTTGGCCTTATGCACGTTTGCCTTTTCCATCTTATTCGCACTTGGTCAGGTATTCCTGTAGTTCAGTTACTGTTGTGGAATCGTTTGGTTACATTGGTCGATGAAGGCCAATATTTCTGCTCTTCCTAAGTTGGATGCAGATGAAGTAAGAAACATATTCGGCAATTCCTCCCACGACTTCAATAACTCGTTTTCAAAAGCTTTACGGTTATTGAGATTGTTTAAACTTTTAGGTTTATCGTTTTTAGTAAACACAATCGAAAACGGAATCTGATGTTCTCCTAGCCATTCAATAAATTCTAAATCTATTTTCTGTGGCGGAATTCGTGTGTCGATAAGTACAAAAAGATTAATGAGCTGAACGCGTTTTCTCAAATACGTTCGAATGAATTTATCCCAATCTTCACGGGTGGATTTTGATGTTCGTGCATAACCGTAGCCTGGTAAATCTACCAAATACCATTTGTTCGTATTAATAGCAAAGTAATTGATGGTTCTGGTTTTACCCGGAGAGCCGGATACTTTAGCATCGGCTTTTTTCTCGGTCAAATAGTTAATTAGCGAGGATTTTCCCACGTTGGAGCGCCCAATGAATGCATACTCTGGCACAATTGCTGTCGGGCATTTCTCCACATCTACAAACGACCCAAAATAGGAAGCGGTTTCTATTTTCATGCCGCGAAACTACATAAATATGTAAACTAATCTTGATAGGGCTTACTTCGGTAATGCAAATTCGCCATCGGAACAAATAAAAGCGACCGAATGTTTGTATCTAAAATCAATTCCCTTTCCTTTGCAACCTGAAAATAGTATGCTCGAAAAAGTAACACCATATAACGATTCATCGGCTTCCAAAAAAGAGCAGGTGAAAGAAATGTTCGACAATATAGCCGGACGATACGATTTTTTGAATCGCTTACTATCGTTGGGTATCGATCAGTTATGGCGAAAAAAGGCGGTAAAATACATCGGAGAAACACAACCCAAAAAGATTTTAGATTTAGCCACAGGCACCGGAGACTTTGCCATTGAGGCACTGAAATTGAAGCCGGAGCAAATTATTGGACTCGATTTGTCGAACGAAATGATGGATGTAGGCAGAAAAAAGGCTATTGCACACAATGCGGAAGCTGTTTTGACGTTCCTACAAGGAGATTCTGAGCATATGCCTTTTGCAGATAATACTTTTGATGCGATTACCGTTGGTTTTGGTGTGCGCAATTTCGAAACGCTCGAAAAGGGCTTAGGCGAAATGTTGCGTGTGTTAAAGCCGGGTGGGAGAGTGGCTATTCTTGAACCATCAAAACCTGTTAATGCACCATTTCGTCAAATTTTTTCAATCTACTTTTTGTATATCCTTCCTGGGGTAGGGCGGTTGTTTTCAAAAGATGCTCGTGCATACTCATATTTGCCTGAATCAGTAAATGCTTTTCCGGAAGGCATGAAATTTGTTGACGTTTTAAATAAGGTCGGATTCCGCAATGCAAAATGGCATCCGTTAACCCTTGGTATTTGTGCTTTCTACACATGCGAAAAATAATTTTCATATTATTCTTAATGCCGGTATTGGCTAAAGCTCAATTCAATATTCATGAATTAGGGCGTAAGCAAATCTATTTCGGTATTACGTTGGGCGCAAATGTGTCGGACTATAAAATCATTAAGAAACCTTATGTGCCGGAAAACGATTCAATCAAATCGTTTTCTTCAAAAGTTGGAGCCGGTTTTAATTTAGGAATCATCAGTAACTGGCAATTTCATCGCAATTTTGATTTGCGTTTCATTCCTACGCTTTCTTTTGCTGAACGAAAAATTGAGTACGCAGTAAAGCAGAAACGTCAATCGGTGGTCATGATTCCGCAATCGGTATCTTCCATCTATTTGGATTTTCCATTGTTGTTGCGTTTCAAGTCGGAACCTATCAAGGATTTTAGATTATATGCCCTTGCCGGTATTCGCTTTGATGTGGATTTAGCATCCAACTCTAGTGTGCGAGATAAGTTGCTTTTAAAGGTGAAGAAATACGATATAGCGGCTGAATATGGCGTAGGTATTATGATCTACTTCCCTTATTTTATTATGTCGCCAGAGTTCAAAATGAGTCACGGTATAATTGATATTAATTCCCCAACCAATAACTATATGTACTCTAGAGTAATCGATAAACTTTACTCACGTACATTCACATTCTCATTGCACCTCGAAGGGTAATCAAAGCAATTTCTCCATGTAGCAGTGCGGAATATTTACTTCAGTAAACTCTTCACCAATTATAGTATATCCATGTTTTAGGTAGAAGGGTACTGCCGTTTTTCTTGCATGACAATGGATAGACACAAATCCTTTGAGTTTTGCAAAAGTCTCACTGAATTGAAGTAATGCCGAACCAATACCTTTGCTTTGAAAAGTGTCATCAACGGCAACTTGTCTCATTTTAATGGTGTTGTTCTTATCGACCGTTAAGATTAAACTTCCGAGCAATTGGTCGTTTTCAAAGGCGCCTATGTGGAAGTCGGATTGATCACTTTCAAGGTCTTTGGCGCTATAGGTTAATCCTAGTGGAATGCGAAGAATCTTATAGCGAAGAATAAGTGATAGTAAATAGTCTGGACTTCTATATGTGAATAATCGAATTGTTGGATTCATACTTATGTGAAAATTTGATACGGTATAATTAAGGAATATTCTCCGATTTAAATTCGGAAAAATCTTGTAGAATATGTAATATCGCAACGTATGAATATAATAAAAACTGAAATCCCTGGATTGCTCGTTATAGAACCTAAAGTGTTTGCCGATAGCCGCGGATATTTTTTCGAAACATATAACAGTAATGTTTTTGAACAGCATGGTTTGAACTATCAATGGCTTCAAGATAATGAGTCCATGTCAAATTATGGGGTGCTAAGAGGTTTGCATTATCAGTTAAATCCATATTCTCAAGCAAAATTAGTTAGGGTAATTGCCGGAGAAGTTTTAGATGTAGTAGTAGATATTCGCAAGGGTTCACCAACTTTCGCGAAAAAATTTGAGATTATTCTCTCTTCTGAAAATAAACGACAATTACTTATTCCAAGAGGCTTTGCACACGGATTTTCGGTATTGAAAGACAATACAATTTTTAGTTATAAATGCGATAACGTTTACAATAAAGAGAGCGAATGTGGAATTAATATTTTCGATGAAACGCTTGCGATAGATTGGAGACTTCCTTTAGAAAAAACTATAGTTTCAGACAAAGATAAGGTGAGTCCATCTTTTGCTGATGCAAAAAATAATTTTGAATTCTAAATTTTCAAAGTGAAGAGAGTATTGATAACAGGCGCAAACGGACAACTTGGAAGGGAGATAGCTTGCGTTGATTTTGATGCCGAAACACTCCTCATTTTTGCGGATAGAAACACCTTGGATATTTCAGATATTAAGGCTGTTCATGCTTACTTCAAAGAACAAAAATTTGATATAATAGTTAACTGTGCTGCCTATACAGCCGTTGATAAAGCAGAAACAGAGCAAACAGAATGCTATGCAATTAATGAAACCGGTGCTCGAAATTTGGCTGAAGTGTGTGCCTTATATAATTCTTTTCTCATTCATATTTCCACTGATTTTGTATTTGATGGAACGTCACCTTTGCTTTTAAACGAAGACGATGGCGTGAATCCTTTAAGTGTATATGGTGCTTCAAAGTTAGCAGGGGAGAGGGCTATAACTGCCGCAACCAATAGGTTCATCGTGATTAGAACTTCTTGGTTGTATTCTTCGTTTGGCGCAAATTTTGTGAAAACAATACTTCGTTTATGCGCGGAAAAGCCTTTGCTGAATATCATTGCAGATCAAATTGGAACGCCTACGTATGCAGCAGATTTGGCGCAATTTATTGCACAACTGATTATGAACGATAATCTTCAGGCCCATACAGGAATCTATCATTTTAGTAATGAAGGTGTAGCTTCATGGTATGATTTTGCCATTAGTATTCGCGATATAGCTGGGCTTGAAACGCCTATTTTTCCTATAGAAACCTTTCAATATCCAACCCCGGCTACACGTCCGAGATTCAGTGTGATGAACAAAAAGAAAGTGAAAGACTCATTTGGTTTTTCTATTCCGTATTGGAGAGATAGTCTTGAAGTTTGCATAAAAAAAATAAAACAATAACATGTCGAAACCTTTGATATTAGTAGTGAATGACGATGGTGTAACCGCTCCTGGAATTCGTGCATTAGTGAATGCTGTAAAAGATTTAGGAGATGTAGTTGTTGTTGCTCCCGATTCTCCACAATCAGGAATGGGTCATGCAATTACCATTAATAAACCGCTACGTATCGATGAAGTCCACTTGTTTGATGGCGTGAAGTCTTACCAATGCAGCGGCACACCTGCCGATTGTGTAAAGATAGCTAAGGATAAAATATTGCACCGCAAACCTGATTTGTGTGTGTCCGGTATTAATCACGGATCGAATTCTTCGATTAATATTATTTATTCGGGAACAATGTCGGCAGCTATGGAGGCCTGTTTGGAGGGGATTCCGGCTGTAGGCTTTTCATTGTTAGATTACAAGTTAGATGCAGATTTTACTGCTGCAACTGTTTTCGCCAAAGTAGTAGCAAAACAAATACTCGATAATGGTTTACCTAAAGCAACGTTATTGAATGTGAATATTCCGAATTTAAAAACAGAGGCAATCAAAGGTGTGCGCGTATGCCGACAAGCGGTAGCAAAATGGGAGGAAGAGTACATGGAGCGACAAGATCCCTTCGGTAGAAATTATTACTGGCTTACCGGTAAGTTCGTAAATCACGATAAGGGAGAAGATACTGATGAATGGGCTTTGGCCAATGGTTTCGTTAGTGTGGTGCCTGTACAGTATGATTTAACTGCACATCACGCAATTCCATTCATCAATGAAGTATGGAAATTCTAAATTTATTTACCTCGTTTTTTTAGTTCATCTCTTATGCGCGCAGCTCTCTCGTAGTCTTCGTTCTCAATGGCTGCATCCAATTCTTCGTTTAGTTCATCTAAACTCATGTTTCCAAAATTAGAGGCAGAACTTGGTGGTGCAGATACATTAGCAGTGAGTTCTTCAATCTTTTCTTCTAACTCCGATTCGTTTTGTTCTTCTCCTAATTCTGCATCAACACCAGCTTCTTGTAAAATGGTTTCTGCCACAAAAATAGGGCACTCAAAACGGACTGCCAGAGCAAGTGCATCAGAGGTTCTAGAGTCTAGTTCATAACTCTGTTCTCCATTCGTAAAAATTAATGTGCTAAAGAAAATACCATCTTTCAACTTTGAGATAAATACATGATCTAATTCCACTGCGAACGTATCGCAAATTGTTTTCATTAAATCGTGTGTCAATGGCCGTGATGGCTTCATATTGTCTAAAGCTACTGCAATCGCTTGTGCTTCAAATCCACCGATAACAATTGGCAAACGTCTTGTCCCATCAACCTCTCCAAGTACAACAGCAAATGAATGAGACTGTGTAACACTGTGCGATAGTGCAATAATTTCGAGAGGAATTTTTTTCATTGTGCGAAAGTTAAAAACATTTTTTTATCTCCAAACATGATTTTTACATTTCGGAAACAAAAAATGCCTGCAACAACTTGCAGGCATTTTGACTATTACGAAGTGAATTAAAATTGATATGAGATTTGAAGTGTGTAGTTTCTTGGTGCTTCATATCTTCCCGGTCTTGGCATCCATTCTGTGTTCAACACATTCTTTACAATGAATTGCAATTTGAGCTTTTCTACAGGTTTATAACCAATACCGATGTTTAAAATATGATCTCCCTTGCTTCCTGCTGCAATGCGCATATCACGATAAGACTTTAATCCGCGGAAAGCTGAAGAAAAAGTAGAGAACGTTTTGCTTACGAAAGCATAGTCAATATTCTCTTGGAAACTGATGTATTGGTAGTCTAGGTTAACTTCAAATTTTTTGTGTTCCAAGTTGAAGATTAACTTGAATTGGTGGCGAGGTCTATATTTCAAGAAATTGCTTGTAGAAGAAGACGTCATGCCGTATGTAATCTCAGTGTTGGTATCGATAGAAGCAGGTGCATTAGCATTATTATATGCTTTGAAGTTAGGAACTAGTGTGTCTCCTTTACTATTGAATAAAACTAATTTATCGTTCCAGTTAAGTGATCGTGCATCAATAAAGGTATAACCGGCTGCAAAGTTCAAAGTGAAATCGCCAACTTTACCTTGAAGTCCTAGAAGTACTTCAGCGCCTAAGATTCGAGCCGTTCCTATGTTTTGGGAGGAGAAACCGGCACCATAGTTTTTAGAAGCATCTGTTGGGTCACCAAAGGTTCCAAAAGTAAATTCCATCATGTTTTGGTACTGATTCCAGAATCCGGCAGCATCAACAAAACCGCCCCAATTCGATTTTTTTCCAAATTGAAAACCTTGTTTGATACCTAATTCGGCACTATATCCTTTCTCCGGTTCTAGTTTTTCGTTAGGATAAATACCTAAAGGTCCAACAGAAGTTGTTACGAAGCGCTCTGCCACTGCAGGATAACGGAATCCTTGTCCGAATGATCCTCTGATATATGTAGCTTGTGCGGCTTGGTAGTTGATTCCAAAACGCAAAAGCGGATAAGGTAAATCTTTCAAGCTATTCTTTTTGTCGATTTCAAAATACTCCCATCTTGCCCCAAGAGAGATATTTAAACGGTCGAAGAATTTGAAATCTGTTTGCGCAAAAATAGAAGCGTTATATGCTCTGTGACCCGTTGTGCCATATAAATAGGCTGTATCCGTTTTGGATGGTAGGTCTATGCGATCAATTCTTCCTGCAGCACCGGTAAGGAAGTTTAATTTTATTTTTTTGCCTAAATCGAACGGACGTTGAAATGTAAAGTCGATAATATGACGTTGTCCGATAGATCCCTGACCTGTACTATTAATGTTTGAAGAGTTCAGATAGCGATATTTTAATGCAAACTTGTCGTTATGCTTATCAAAATAGTTAGCGTATCCATCCACTAAATAACGGTTGTTATCGTAAAGTGTAACAGTTCCCGGAAGTGGCTTGTATCCTCTGTTGCCAATACTATCCCACATGAAGAAAGTTGTTCCCCAACTCCAATATCCAATGAGGTTTACTCCAACATTCAATCCTTCAATTTTTTTGAAACGATAACGAACTTTCGCATTTATTCTTCCATCTTGTCCGTTAGCTGAATCTAAGTATGATTTGTCGTTATTGTATGCACCTCCAACAATTAGATCCCATTGTCCAATTTTTCTTCTATCGGCAAAGTTTATTCCGGCAAAGTAGCGAGGTGTTCCTTTCCAAAACTTCAATTCTCTAGTTTTAGTAGGTCCTTCATAGAATCCTGCATAAGTAGTTACTTTAGTATAAGGTTTGTCTGTAGGGTAAGCCATACGTGCGTTGATTACACCATTCAATGCCCCTGACCCGTATAGGGCTGAAGCTGCACCTTTAATAATTTCTACTTGGTCGATATTTTCCATTGGAATCATACTCCATTTTGCATCATCCGCATCGGCCGTAGTGATGGGTAAATCATCATACAAAATAGCAACACGAGTACCGGCACCGTAAGACCAACCAGAACCTCCACGAATGTTGGCTTGACCATCAGCAATAGTTACCCCCGGAACTTTCTGAACTCCATTATCCAATGAAGTAATGTTTTGATTAGTGAGCGTAGTGTTATTCAAAACGTCCATGGATACAGTCTCTTCCGATAATTTCTTCTCATATTTACTACCTGTAACCACGACCTGGTCCATGATTTTTTCTTTGTCGGTGAGCGTTATATTCTGTACTTTTTTCTCGCCCGCTGCAAGTGTTATTTTTAGTTTTTGTTCTTCCTTTCCAACATAACGGTAGGTAACAGTGTATGTTCCTTCATCTAAAGCGAGTTCATAATTTCCGTCAAAGTCGGTAACGGTAGCCAAGCCTTTTGATGCATCAATGACTACATTGGCTTGAATCAAACCTTCTCCTTTTTCATCCACAATTTTGCCCGAAAGCTTGGCTGATTGAGAAAAAGAGGTTAGTGTCATAAAAACACCGCAAAGCAGCGTGAAAAAATGTTTCATAATTCTTAGTTTGTTTTTGTAGGCTACTAAACAAGTAGTTTTTTTTCAAAAAACAAATTTTTGTTAATTCACAGTCCTTTCAGATTGTCATGATATTGTCATTTTAAAAATGTATCATGCAACTTGTTTTATAAGTTATAATATCTTTAATTTGAACAAAACAAAAACCAAAACAACTTCAATGCGTAATTTTTTACTTTCATTTCTTTTGTTGTGTATAGCACAATATTCTGTAGCACAGTGTACATCATGTACTCCTAATAACTTTGGATGTAAGCCAATAGGTGGACTTTGTAATAAGCCTGACACAGGTATGGCAAATCATCCTTACACAACAGTGATCCACTTTAATCTGCCTAAGCGTTTGACAGACCCTGGAACACTTTCACAATGTTCAGGTTGTAGTTATGTACAATTGAATCGTGTCAAAATTACTTCATTAACGGGGTTGCCTTCCGGAGCCGATAATTATAACTTCAGTAAATCGCAATCTCCTTATAAAGGATATTATGATGTTCAGAATAATGATACACTTGGTTGTGTAACTATCTGTGGAACACCTCTGGCTGCAGGCATTTACACCATTCAGGTGAATATTGATGCAGATGTAGTGGCCATTGGAACTCCCATTGGAAACGTTTCACAAAACGATGTACCACAAAAATATTCAGATACAATTGTGATTCTTCCTGATACTTCAGGAAGTGTTTCCTCATTTACGTATGGAGGCGTTCGCGAAGATTGCGATTCTGTAGTGCTAAACTTAAATGCGATTTTATCTGCAGCTTCACCTAACCCAACGCGTTATTTTTGGGATTTAGGCAATGGACAAACATCTAGTTTGAAATCTCCCGGCATTGTCAAATTCTCACAGCCCGGAACTTATAAAGTAGCATTGAAAACAGTTTATTACAACTATTATATTTCACAACTTCACATCAATAACATGACCAATGCCGGTTCTTGTTGGAGAGGGGATGTAGAGGAATTAGCTGCAGGCGATCCAGAGGTTTATGCTAAAGTAGGTTTACTTGGCGTAAATACGCGCAGCAATTCTGTTTCTAATACCAGCAATTTTAATATACCAATTCCAATTGCACAGGCTGCCTTACCTATTGGAACGACTTCTTTCTCTTTTGAACTTTGGGATGAAGATAATGGACCTCCTTTTGGATCAGCAGATGATAATATGGGAACATACAACATCAATATAAATCCTTTTCCATTTTTACCTTACGATGTTAACTTTAGTGGTTCGTGTGCACAAGGTTATGTTCGCTTAGATACAACTGTTGCTACTGTAATTGTTGATACACTTGTTGTAACCATTAAAGGTAGACCTACAAAACCATTTGCATTTGCATTAAAAGATAGTCTTTGTAATGGAGATTCTGTTCGTTTAGTAGCTACTCCTTATTGTGCTAATTGTACTTACGAGTGGTATAAAAACGATTCTGTTTATTTAGTAGGTGCAACGGATTCTTTTTACTACGCGAAAGTTTCAGGAGCATATAAAATTAAGGTAACAAATACGTTAACCGGTTGTACGAATTTGAGCGATTCCGCTAAGCGTGTTTATTTCGGTGCAACACCTACTGTTGCGCCTACTGTTGCTTATTATTCACCAACAGGTCAAGTATTCTTAAATCCTGGAATTTCATCAAGCTTTAAGGCAAAGTGGTTTAAAGATGGATTGGAAATTAGCGGACAAACAGGTTCTACTATTCCTTTTGTTGGCGATGGTGATTACCAAGTACTTATTTACAATCCTAATTTCCCTTTCTGTAATGTAACAACTGATTTAACAACAATAAGTACTGTTGGAATCGAGGATGATAATAGTCTACTTCAAGGTCTTTCTGTACATCCTAATCCTTCAACAGGTAAGTTTACGTTGACACTTCAAACATTGGCAACACAAGTAAATATTTCAGTGAACGATATGGTAGGTAGAACAGTTTATTCATCTGCTTTGGCCATTCAGAATAACGTTGCCGAAAAGACTATTGATTTAAACGAGTCTGCCAAAGGTGTTTACATGTTGAATATAGAAATTGCTGGTAAACGTGTTGTGCGCAAACTTGTTGTAGAATAACGTTGATTTTTTATCAACAGCATTTCCTTTTTATCGATAACTATGCTATTTTTGAATAACTTTTTAAAATAAAACAAAACAAACATGAAAAAATTAATTTCTACACTTTCTTTAGTTGGAATACTAGCTTCTAGTATTTATGCAGGAAACTGCGGTACTACAAGTACTGTTTCTCCTAAACCTCAATCTGGTGTTGCCGGATTATCTCCATTGTCTGATTCTCTTCCAGTAGTTATCAATGACGGACGTGCAATCAATCAAGTGATCTACTTCGAAAACTACGATACTACTAGAACAGCCGGTCAATTAGTTACTGTTCAAACATTGAAAATTGATAGTATTGAAAACTTACCTGCAGGTCTTTGCTGGAAAACAAACAAAGCAAACAATACATTCAACGGTAAAGAAACTGGTGTTATCCAAGTAACCGGTTCTACAAACGCTCTTGCAGGTCAATACAAATTGAGAATCAAAGTTACTGCTGTAACAGATATCGTTACACTTCCTAAAGTTGATGCCGAGGCTGTTACAGGTCTTCGTTACTTTGTTCGTGTAGCTTGTGTTGATAACGAAGCATCTCCAATGAAAGTGGATACTGCGTCACCATATCCTTCTTTCAAAGCGGATACTAGAGCATGTATCGTTGCTATCAATAATGTTGAGGCAAATATCTCTGATTTGTCTATCAACCCAAATCCATTCTCTACAGTAACTAAAGTGTCTTTCACTTCTGACAACGAAGAGAAATATTCAGTTCGTTTGACTAACATCTTGGGTTCTGTTGTATTTGCTCAAGATATCGTATCTAAAAACGGAGGTAACAACGTAGTAGCTATCGAAAACAAAAACTATGCAAATGGTGTTTATTTCGTAACTATTACAAACGGAAAATCTTCTGTAACCAGAAGAGTTGTGATTGAATAATCATTCAAACTTTTGATAAAAATGGCTGTCTTTTTAGACAGCCATTTTTTTTGCCCTGTTGATATTTGATTGAAAAAAAATAGCCGTTTATGCTAAAATAATGTAGCTTTGAACCTTAAATAAAAATAAACCATGAAAAAAATCTTTACTATTTTATCCCTTACTTGTATTGTAAGTCTTTCTTCTAATGCACAATGTGTTGGAGGTGTAAGTAATTGCAATCCTGACCCTACTACACCAGCAGCTACCTTCAAACCTACACCGGCTAACTTAGCTTGTGTTGTGAAAGGTTCTGTTTATAACGAGTCTATTTCATTCAAAATTCCTGCAAGTGTAACACAGCCTCAAGCGGTTGATTTAGATTCAGTTCAGTTTGTGTCTATGTCGAATTTGCCATGTGGCCTTTGTTATTCATTCAGTAAAGCAAGTAAGCGTTACAATGCAAACGAAGTAGGTTGTTTTACGATTTCAGGAACAACTAACGATGCTGTAGGTCAGTATACTGTTGATATTCAAATGTTGGCTTGGTTGAAAGGAGCAACTCTACCACAAGGCCCGGTTTCTACTCAATTGGCTAATTTAGATTTCTTTTTACGCGTTGCAACTTCATCAGCTTCTTGTACAGCTTTGAATGTTAACGATCCGGGTCTTACTGCAGCTTGCGGAGTTGGTATCAACGAAGTAGCTAAAGATATTCACGCAGTGGCTATTGTTCCAAATCCTATGCACTCTTCTGCAACGCTTAATTTCGAAAGCGATAACGCAGGTGTTTATACTGTAAATATAGTTAACGTTTTAGGTAACGTAGTTTCTTCTAAAGAAGTAAAAGTGGCTACAGGAAACAACCAAGTAGTAATCGAAAGAAACACATTAACAGAGGGTGTTTACTTCGTTCAAATTGCAAATGGCAAATCAACGGCAACTACTAAATTTGTTATTGCCGACTAATTTAATTTCAAATTTTTCTTAACAATAAGTCACGCAACCGCGTGACTTTTGTTTTTTTGGATGTATGCATTACATTTAAGGAAAATAACTGATTATGAGAACAATAAACGAGTGGTTAGATGAATATGCCATCAGTCATCAAAATCCAACGAATAAATTAATCCATTGGATATGTGTGCCTACAATATTCTTTACCGTTGTCGGTTTACTCTACAGTATTCCTTTAGGTACAGATAATACACTTTCTGAAGGAATAGTGGCGAAGGTCATTATGGTGTTGGTATTGGGGTATTATTTTATGCTCTCCAAGTCGTTATCAGTGGGTATGTTTTTCTATTCATTTATTTGTATCGTACTTTGCCATTGGATTAAAATTCATCTTGGCTTGAATCTTGCTTTAGTGTCGTTTATATTATTTGTAGTTGCGTGGATATTTCAATTTTGGGGACATAACATCGAAGGGAAAAAACCTTCTTTCTTGAAAGACTTGCAATTTCTTTTAATTGGCCCGGCTTGGGTGATCAGTTTTATTTTTAAAAAAATCGGAATCAGTTTATAAATCTAAATAGAAGAATGAAAAAAATACTTGCTTTTGCCCTTGTTTTAATGCTCGCTAGAGCCAATGCTGCTGACAATCAAGCCAGAGCTATTTTAGAAAAATCGGTAGCCATTACAGGCTCTTTGAGAGGAAGTTCTTACGTTATGAAAGGCTTTGAACGCCAGCGTGGAAAGTTGATTATTCTGGAGGTGTTGACCAAAGTAAATGTAGCGCCAAATAAGATTTACACGAAGGTGTTATCGGATCCGAATAAAGGAACGGAATTGCTTTTTGTGAAAGGCCAAAACAGCGATAAGGTACGTGTGAACCCCGGAAAGTTTTTACCCACTTTATCACTTTCACCATACAGCAGTATGCTGACGAAAGATCAACACCATACCTTATTGAGTTCAGGGTTTAATTTGTATACACGTTTGATAAAAGATGCCATGAAAAGAGCCGATGATCAAAAGCGTTTTGATGATGTAGTGAAGTTGGAAGGTGAAGTGGTGTTCAATGGCCGTAAGTGCTACAAAATTGTATTAGAGGATCCAACATTTAGTTATATAACTGTAACCGGAAAAGCAGGAGAGAGCTTGTATACCTTGAATCAGCGCCTTTTAGTGCCGGAATGTATTGTTGTAGAAAAAAATTCATTCGTGAAGAACTTTGAGTCCGATTTAAGCGGTAAGCAAATTAAAGTGCCATCGGCTTATGCTAAAAAATCTACTATCTATATCGATAAAGAAACGTACATGCCTATCTTTCAAGAGATGAGTGATGATATTGGTGTGTTTGAACGCTATGAGTACTCTTCATTGAAAATTAATCCTGCATTCAAAGAAGACGAATTCACTGAGAAATTCTCAGAATACAGTTTCTAATAGCAGCGTAAAATAACTTTAAAACCTTTTTGCTTTAAAAATGCAAAAAGGTTTTTTTTTGTATGTTTTGTGCAAAATTGTATTTTCGTATTGTAATCGAGTATAACGAGAACAAATACAGTGCGTATGCCAACAGAACAGTATTACATTTTAATGGCGGATATTATCGGCAGCAGTGGCTTTGAGGGGCAGCAGTTGATGACGGGATTTAAGCAGATGATTGCACTGCATAACAAGCGCTTTGCGGATAAAATTCTGTCTCCACTTACCATTACACTTGGTGATGAATTTCAGGGGGTAGTAGCTGATTTGCCAACCTGCGTTCAAATTATTATAGCACTCGATGAATATGCCTATGTGAAAAATGTTGGGTTTAAGCTTCGTTATTCCTTGCATTATGGAACCATCGACACCCCAATTAATCACAAAGTAGCGCACGGAATGGTAGGCGCTGGGCTTACGCAGGCCCGCGAAAACATAACGCTTCTTAAAAAGGATCGAAACAGACGATTTTGGATGGACATAGAGTCTCCCGCTTTCGATAAAATACTTAACAATTTGTTTGTTGTCTATCAAACGTTGATCGACAGTTGGAAATCGGAAGATGTAATGCTAGTTGATGCATTTTTGAAGTTTGGAGATTATAAGGAAGTTGCTAAAAAAACAAAGAAAGACGTATCGCTAGTATGGCGCAGGAAAAAAAGTTTGCAGATTCATGAGTATTTGTGTTTAAAGGAAGCTATATTAGAATCAACATTGCTGAAATGACGAACATCCCTTTTTATATACTTATCTTTTTTTTGCAGGAGCTGTTTGCATTAGTTGTTTTCCATTTTATCAGAAGATATTTTCAAAAACAAAATAATGCTATCACCGCCCATTCGTGGTTATATTCTATCATGAAAGGGATTCTGGAACGTCTGTTTATTTTTATGGGTTTACTCAACGATATGCCTATGGTGATTGGCTTTTTTGGTGCTCTGAAATTAGGAACACGTTTAGATACCGATAAAAATGATCGTGTAACGAATGATTATTTTTTGATTGGGAACATTGTGTCGATGTTGATTGTTATTTCGTCTTATTTAATGATTAAACAAGTTGTAGGTTGAAAGGGTTTGGATACATAGGGTTTGCTTTTATACTGATTACTTTCTTGAACGGATGTAGCGGAGGTCAGTTTGTGTTAACCGGTGAAAAGGCTTACGATTTGAAGCAATATGCTAATGCTCCGGCATTACTTCAAAAAGATTTTGAATTGGAAAAAGACCCTGCAAAAAAACAGGAAATAGCTTGGCAAATTGCGGATGCGTATAGTCGATATAATCAATATAGCAGCGCAGAAAAATGGTACAAAACAACGGTAGATTTAGGTCGCCAAGAAGCATTATTGCAATTAGGTAGAATGCAAATGGGGCAAGATCGATATAATGATGCAATAGCAACCTTTACACAATTATCGAAGTTAGATGCGACCAACAAGAATTTAGCAGAGAAAGAGTTGAAAAAATGTCAAAATGCTTTGGAGTGGCAAAAAGCCAATGATCGATTTGTTGTAGACAATGTGAAGGGCATTAATACGCCTACAAACGATTTTTCTCCATTGCTCAATAATGGGAAATTATATTTCTCTTCTTCTCGTACCGATGCAAAAGGCAGTGTTGTAAATGCGTGGACAAATGAAAAGAATGCCGATGTTTTCTTTGCTGATAAAACACTTACAACGATTAAAGATTTTGATGGCGTAAATACTGATGCCTTTGAAGGGACATGCGCATTAAGTAAAGATGGCAATGAAATTTATTTCACGCGTTGCCAAACGGTAGATTTAAGTTCAAAAGAAAAAATCAAAACAGCGAAAAACGAGTTCTGCCATGTGTTCTATTCTAAGTTTGTGAATAAGAGTTGGACAGAGCCGGAGCAAATAAATTTGTTTGCCGATACCATAAATGTTGGGCAACCTGCTCTTTCAAAGGATGGGAAATACCTATTTGTTTCTTCTGATTTACCGGCAGGGTTTGGCGGTAAAGATTTGTATTACTTCGTGAAAACAGATTCCGGTTGGGGAGCTCCTTATAATGCCGGAACAGCTGTGAATACAAGTGGTGACGAAATGTTTCCGTGGCTTGACGATCGCAGTAATTTATATTTCTCTTCAAATGGCTTGTCGGGTATGGGAGGCTTAGATATTTTCAAAGCCGTGAAAGGGAAAACCGTTTGGCGCGATGCACAAAATTTGAAATCGCCCATCAACAGTGGAGCCGATGATTTTGGAATGGTGATTGAAAAATACAAACCGGTGGATAGTAATGATTCAGTTCTTTTTGCGGGTTATTTCTCTTCCAATCGTGTAGGAGGGAAAGGCGGTGATGATATCTTTCATTTTGAAGAAAAATGGGTGAATTACTTTGTGTTGAAAGGTAAAGTAGAGGAGAAAAAATTCGAACAACCTGAAAATCCCGATAGCAAATTGTTGGGCATGTCGCCACTCGATAAAGTAATGGTGATTGTAAAATCGGCAACCGATAGTTTTACTTTACTCAGCAATGCAGCAGGTTTATATACCACGCCATTAAAAGCTGAAACCGATTACAAGCTTACATTTTACAAGCCAGGTTATTTTTCTAAAAATACCACGGTAACAACTGTAGGTAAACGCAATCAAGATTCTACACTCATCAGCATTCCTGCTTACGCAGAACTCGATAAGATTTTCCCGCAAAAAGAAATTGTGATTCCGAACATCTATTACGATTACAATAAAGCAACATTACGTCCGGAATCGAAAGCGGTATTGGATTCTATTTTGGTGTTCTTCTCCGATAACAAGGATTTGACGATTGAGATTGGCTCACATACCGATTCGAGAGGTAGCGATAGTTACAACGAAAAATTATCGCAAGAGCGTGCGCAATCTGTAGTTGACTATTTAATCGAGAAGGGCGTAGCCACAGAACGACTTGTAGCAAAAGGTTATGGAGAAACCAAGATTACCAATAAGTGTATAAATGGCGTTGAATGTACGGAAGAAGAGCATCAGAAAAACAGACGTACCACTTTCCGCATCATTGGCTCAAAACAAACTATTGAATCTGTTCAACCTGAAGAGATTCGGACTGTTCCGAAAGAAGACGAAAAGAAATAAGCAATACTTATTGCGTTATTCTGTTTTTGATTTCGCGGAGAATATTCAACGGTGTATATACTTTCCAAAATGGCTTATCTAAAGCACCGGGTTGGTCATACACCGGTGCAGTTTCTGCAACCGGAATATCTTCTTGTGCCGGAGCAACCTCTTCTACCTTAGGCTCAGTATTTTTTGGAGTTCCATCAAGATTATAGCCAAAGGCATCGGCCAATTTCTGGCAAAGCGGCATATTAAATTCGTTACCGGTGGCGGTCATCATGTTTACCATTTCTTCAGCAGTGAAGGTGGGGTAGATGTAGTCAATTTCTTCTATTAAAGGATAATCGGTAATGACTTCACCGGCTTCATACATGGCTGAAAGACGCGCATTGTCGTACTTTTTGAAGAAATCGCGATCAATAGCGTATTTCAAGAGTTTATTTTTATTACCATCCGGTTTCAAATAATAATGCACTGTTTTCGCCTCTCGTTGTGCAAAACCTAAACCTATAGCTACTCGTTGTTCTTTCGAGTTGTTAGGAGGCGAAGCGTGGAATGTTTTATTGTTGAATACAATAGCTTCTCCAGCTTTCATATTCACCATTTTGATGTAAGGGAAAGTAGTGAAATAATGATCTGCCAAAGCATGTGGGGTTTGTGGTGAAGGAGAAGCGCGAATAACATCATAATAATTGTTGCTTCCTGTAACAATGCCTAATGCTCCGTTTTCTTCGTTTACATCCATCAGTGGAATCCAACATGTAGTGGAGCAATATTCGCCTTCATCATCTACAAACGACCAATCTTGATGCACAGGTACAACACTTAATGGATTAGGCTCTTTCACCACATAGCTAGCTGTGAATACTTGTGCATCATACATATGTTGTTGCATTTTGGGTAAAGCAACTCCAATCACTTTTTCCATCATTTCATTCACTAAGCTTTTGTCTTTATTGTCCATGCCCACTTTAAAGCCATTGCCGTAACTTCCATAATCACCTTCTTTCAGCGAAGTACTGTAATAATAATCGTATAGTTCTTTTACTTCATCAGCATTCAAGGCCGGTAAAACAACATATCCTTCTTCTTCGAATTGTTTCTGTTTTTGTGGATCTAAGAATAATGGTTTCATTTTTTTACGATTTAGTTGACGATTATAAAAATCAATTTTTTGTTTGATGGAGTTAGCCGTTTCTTTTTTTACTTCATAATCAAATTCAGCTACTTTCTCACCAAATAATGGGCGTTGACCGATATTAGTATAGCGTTGAAACATTGTAACAGGCATATTCCATTTTTCCAACTTACCATTTTCACTTCGATGATATAAGCACAGCGAAGCGCCTTCAGGAATAAGTCCGTAGGTAACTGCAACGCGTTCCATGTTAGTGTAATTCGGTAAAGAGGAATGCCAAACTGCATGCGTGAAGATGAACGCCTCACCTGCTTTAAGTTTTAGCATTTTCATTTCAGGCGCAATGGTTTCTTTCTGCTCCAAGAAAGCGCTTGGAAGTGTTGGTGCTCTTAATGCATCCGAAAATTTGTGGCTTCCCGGCAACACTTGAATGGCTCCGTTTTCTTCATTGGTATCAATCAAGGGCACCCAAACGGTTACCGAGCAATATTTCGATTCGTCTACAACGGTCCAATCGGCATGAATAGGCAGTTCCCCTCTTTCTCCGGGCGATTTCGTTAAAAAGCTGCTGCCCAATTTTTGAATTGGAGCAAACAACGCATCTGCCTTTTGTGCATAAAGCGCTTCAACTTTTGCGGATATGGTTTGTTTTAGTGCTTCATCTTCAAAAAATGACGTAGAATGAAAGTCGTTAGGTGCTTGGCTGAATACCTCACTATATATACTTTTCAGGTGGTTTATTTCCTCCGAATTCAAAAATGGCATGGTAATATACCCGTCACGTTCAAACTGAACTTGAGTAGCATCATCCTTAAATATTCTTGCTGTCATTTTTGTCTACAACTTTCAAGATTAAACTTAGTACAATTTTCCTGCTAATGGAATAAAGTATGCGTAATTTGGGAGAATGATTTAAGTCATTTTTAAACTATAAAGAATGAAGGTTGTTTTTAATATTAGTTACCTTCGCTAGATGATGCAGTGGACACGTGTTTTCTTCCTAATGAGTTGTGTTTCATTGGTGTGCCCTGTTTTTTCGCAAACAAATTACAAAGTGTCCGGCACTATTTGGGACAATAAAGAACGATTGCCGATTCAACAGGCTGTTGTTTTTTTGCCGGAGCAATCTTACGGCACAATTTCAGATTCTTCCGGAAAATTTTCTTTGCTTCTTTCAGCCGGATCACATCAAATTACAGTTAGTTATTTAGGTTATTCAAAACAAGATTTCAAACTCCATGTTTCACGCGATACGGTACTTCGCATTGAAATGGAAAGTAACCATTTGATGAAAGATGTTGTAGTGTTAGAGCGAAAGAAAGAAGCTGCCGCACAGCATGATGCCAATGGGTTAATCACATTGCGCAGAGAAGATATTTTGGCGTTACCTGCCTTGCTTGGAGAACACGATCCCATTCGTGCCGTGCAGATGCAACCCGGTGTACAAAGCGGTAACGAAGGCACACGTGGCGTTTTTGTGCGCGGTGGTAGTCCGGATCAGAACTTAATGCTTATCGATGGCAGTACGGTCTATAATCCTTCGCATTTGTATGGTTTCATCTCTGTGTTTAACAGCGATGCCATTGAACGCATGGAAGTGCACAAAAATAGTTTTCCTGCAAGTTTTGGTGGACGTTTGGGCTCGGTGATGAACATTGAAACAGCCAACGGAAATGAAGATAAAATTCAGGGTTCATTTTCATTGGGATTGATTGCCTCTAAATTCAATATTGGTGGACCTATAGATAAAAAGAAGAAAACGCATTTCGCTTTATCGATCCGCGGTTGTTATGTTGGCGCCTACACCGGACCTATTTCTAAGCGGCAATTTAAGTCAGCCGGATATAATGGAAGTATAGCCTATTACTTTGCTGATATAAACTTCAAACTTGCTCATCAGTTCAGCAAGAACGATCGAATAGAACTGAATTATTTTTCGAATTACGATTTTTATACGTTTACAAAGAAAGTTGAGAGTACGGCCAAGTCTCCGGGTGAATCCACAATCCTGCAAAAAGTACAATGGGCCAATTATGTGAGTTCTGTGCATTGGATACATGACTTTAATAGTCGATTAGCATTGCACACTGCATTTTCGTTTAGCGATTATGAATTGAATTCGGAGAACAAGTACCACTATTCGGCCCCCGAAACGCCCTATAATAGTGCGTTCAATAACTATTATGATTTAAAGTCTACGGCCTACATTCGCGATTATACATTGCGAAGTATGCTGCGTTTAGCGATTACAAAAAAGCAAACATTCAAAACAGGAGTTGAAATCAAAGGCTTATATTTTGAGACAGGAAAAGGGAAAGAAGAAATTGATAATACATGGATCGGACAAAAAGCAAATACGATAAAAGGCAGTGAAACAAAGGCGTTGGAGACATCTTGTTTTGTGGAAGATGAATATTCGCCTAACCAACATTGGACAATCAATGCCGGATTTCACTTCAGAACCTACACCGTACAAGGTAAAACATTCACCAATTTATTGCCACGTGTAAATCTTGTGTATAGTCCTGTGAAGTCTTTTTCACTGCGAGCTTCAGCTTCAGGCTTGTCACAAAACATTCATCTTTTGGTGGCCTCAACATCAAACATTCTCAACGATTATTGGGTGCCTGCAACAGCTAAGGCTGCACCGGAAATTGGTTGGAATTTTTCTGGGGGAATGATGCATAAACTGCCGCTGTTTTTTGAATGGAGTGTGGATGGTTTTTATAGAACCATGAATCATTTAATTGAATACAAAGAGGGAGCAAATTATTTCAATCGGTCGTGGGAAACACAGGTAACCAATAATGGTAAAGGTACAGCCTATGGAATGGAAGTTTATTTGGCCAGAACCTATGGCCGTATTACAGGTTCAGTAGCTTATACTTTATCATGGAGTAATCGAAAATTCAGCACATTAAATGGTGGCGAATCCTTCCCTTACAAATACGACAGGCGACATAATATAGCCTTCCAAATGAACTACAATATTACTAAGCATATTGCATTAGGTCTTTCGTGGGTGTATGGCAGTGGTAATATGATTTCCGTTTCCAATCAATCGTATAACACGTTTGATGGTGTTGTGCATTACGATAACTATGTAAAGCGCGGTAATCCATATCCCGGTTCAGGGGAAGAGATTGCACTCTATTCAGGAAAAAATAATTATCGCTTACCGGCTTACCATCATTTAGATATTTCGTTCACATATAAAAAGCGCGTAAAGAGAAACGAGCATGAATTCAACTTTAGTATTTATAATCTTTACAACCGCCTCAATGTGTTTACTGTTTATCAAGATTATCGAAACGATTCGAATGGCAATCGGGTATTGGTGTATAAGCAGTTGAGTTTGTTTCCCATACTGCCATCATTAACATATATTATTCATTTTGGATTATGATAAAACAGGTGTTGATTATAGCCCTTTTTCTTCTCACGCTTTCGGCTTGCGAGAAAGATTTTGTGATAAAGGATCAGGCGTCCAGTTCGAAAATGGTAGTTAACAGCTTGTTTACGAATGGTGGCAAAATGAATGTATTTGTTACAGGAAGCTATGCTGCAAATGGAGCCAATGCTATTCACAGTTTGGAAGATGCTATTGTTGAATTGTATGAGGATAATACATTCAAGGAGCAAATGAAGTATGTGAATTCAGATACGGTTGGCACATTTGGCAAGTTTCAATCTTCGTTTAATCCGGTGAAAGGGAAAAAGTACAGTATAAAAGTAACGCAATCACAATACGGGCAAGCATTAGCTGAAGATGAGCAAGTTATTCCTGTACAAATTTTGAATTATTATGTTGCTAGTTATCCTGCCGATTCTACCGATTTTACGCGAGCCAAAATAGTTGTCAATATTCATGATAATGCCGATAAAGAGAACTATTATAAAATAAGTGTGTGGGCTGAAGAGAAGTTGTCGCAAGTTATCAATGCACAGGGAGATACAATGATTTATTCTCGAATCAAAAGCTATAAGCCAATGCCCACGGTTTATTTGTCAGATACAACACGAGAGTGGGGTTGGAATTTGTTTTTTAGCGATAATGGTTTCAATGGACAAAACAAAACATTGGAATTTGATTTTGAGGATGCAACATCAAAAGATCTGTTGATTTCATCTAAGCTTTGGTATGAGATACGAACTATTTCAAAAACGTATTATCAATACAGTAAAACCTTGGAACTGTATCGGCAGACCAATAATACCAACTCATCTGAGCCATCTTATGTGTATTCCAATATTACGAACGGCTATGGTATTTTTGCTTCTTATAACGCTCAAACTAGGAGTACGGTCATAAAATAAAAAGCCACCCGGTATTTTATCGGATGGCTTCGAATGTTGAAACGGTAAGTAGATTACTTCAATACTTTTCTGGCAATTAACTCTTTCATAATTTCGTTTGTACCGGCATAGATGCGTTGTACACGAGCGTCTGCAAATGCACGTCCTGCAAGATACTCCCACATGTATCCATAGCCACCGTGGAGTTGCAAACATTCATCGGCAACTTTTGCCTGAAGATCTGTAAGCCAATATTTACAAGCAGAAGCACTCGCTTGGTCTAATTTTTTATCGAGGTGCAATTCCACACAACGATCAGCAAAGATTCTTCCAATGGATACTTCCGTTTCCATTTCCGCTAATTTAAAACGCGTGTTTTGTAATTCCGAAATTGGTTTTCCGAACGCCACGCGATCTTTTGTGTATTGAATGGTGGCGGCTAGAACACCTTCTGCTGCTGCAATTGCACCAAGACCAACCACTAAGCGTTCTTGCGAAAGTTCTGTCATTAAATACTTGAAGCCATCATTGATTTCACCTAATAAATTTTCTTTCGGCACTTCTACATTTTCGAAAAACAATTCGCAAGTATCTTGTGCATGCAAGCCCACTTTTTCAAATGGCTTGCCTTTAGTGTAGCCTTTCATTCCAGTTTCAATCACTACCAAACTGATTCCTTTAGCACCTTTTGTTACATCGGTTTTAACGGCAACAACACATAAATCGCTCAAATAACCGTTTGTAATAAAAGTTTTTGAACCATTCACAACAAAATGGTCGCCTTTGTCAACAGCTGTTGTACGCATGCCCTGTAAGTCGCTTCCTGCACCCGGCTCTGTCATCGCAATCGCTGCAATCGCTTCACCGGAAACCATTTTAGGTAGCCATTTCATCTTTAATGCTTCTGTTCCATAATGTTCTATATATGGACATACAATATCTGAATGCAAAGGGTACCCAACAGCTTCAGAAGCCAATCCAAGTTTCGCAATTTCTTCAGTGATAATGGCATTGTAACGAAAGTCGTTAATGCCTAGTCCACCGTATTTTTCTTCTACTTGTGGACATAAATACCCACTCTCCCCAAACTGCAACCAACTTTCGCGAGATACCATTTTGTCTTTTTCCCACTGTGCATGTTTAGGTTCAATTTCTTTCTTTAAAAAATCGCGCACCGATTGCGCAAACATAGTGTGCTCTTCGGTATAAATGTTTCTTGGCGTAAGCATATTGTTGGTGTTTATTGATTCTTCAAATGAATTGTAATTTTAATGAAAATGCTCGAAATAGCGAATTGGCGGGTAATTTACAATGGATTTATATCAATAACCTCCGCTCCATTTTCGAATAAACCATTCTAGCGAAAGGAGTAAAATGAGTAAGGCAAAAATCCATTTTAAATTGATGGCACTTTCGGTGCTGAACTTGTCGTAGAGAATTGGTTTGAGTTCTTTTTTTGCTAAGAGCTCCTCGGCAATTTTATCGGTTTCATCCAACGATACCATTTTGCCATTGTGCGCCAACGCCAAGCTATTCAATAGTTTGAAGTCGGCAACAGTATTGATTTCTTCCAATTGTAAAGAAGATACGCTAAACTGTCCGTCTACTTTATACGCATTAGCGCCTAACTTAGTAGATGCAGAATACTTGTAACTTCCTGAAGGCAAAAATCCTGCATTTAAGGTATAATAGTTATCGTTTTTGTTGAATTTGAAGTCGTATGTTTTGCCAGCTTCATCTTTGATTTTCATGTCAACATCAGTGCCATTCACCATTTCAAAATTGGCGTTATACAACTGCGCATCAAACTGAATAGCTTCGTTATCCGCGAAGATGGTTTTTGCTGCATTGACGCGGAACGGACGTTTATCGGTTTCAACAGAAAGATATTGAATGGTTTTATTGATAATTTCTTGAAAGGCTTCGTTGTTTTTATTTTGCATGAAGTCGTATAACTTCCAACGCCAAAGGCCTTCACCGCAGAGTAGGGCATTTTTTTGTTCACCATTTTCACCAAAACTTAGCAAAGGATAATCGGTATTTACCGCATTGATTTTTTGGTTGAACAACGTTTTTGCTGTAGGGTTACTTTTATAATCACCATAAAAAACGCTTAGCGGAGGGAATTTTACAATTGCATTTTGTGTGTTTTCCGAAAGTGTGAACAATGTGAAATCCTTATTTATAGTAGGGGTTACATTGTTGTATTTATTGATGTTCCCGGAAATAGTAATCGTGTTTTGGAGTTTATTTAACTCACCCAAATTGCTCATGGTACCTACAATAAACCAAGCCGATTTCTTGGCTGCATTGATATCTGCAATTACGCGCTGGGCGTTGTTTGTGTTGCTCGGTAATTGGTGTAAAATAACGAGGCTGTACTCTGCAACTTTTGCTGTATAATCATCGATGAATTGTACGTCAACACTATAGTTTTTATTGGCTTCTACAGCCGTTTTAATAGCAGCAATATCCGGATGCGGTGAGTTGGCTAACAATAGAATTTTTTGTCGGCCATCCAGCACTTCAATAAAGATATCGCGTGTGTTATTTTTGTAAGTGATTTCGCCATTCAAGCTTGTAACCGAAATTACATAATGCGCAATGCCGGTTTTGGTTACAGGAACAATAAAATCGGCAGCATTATAAAATGCATTGGAATTGACAAGCATCGATTTTGAACCAAGCGGTCGTGATTTTCCTTCACTCACTTCACTTAAAGAAACGGTAACAGTGTTGCCTGAAAGGTTAGTAGCGCCAATATCGGCTTTCAACGCAAATTGGTCGTTGAGGTAAGCGATTTTGTTGTAGAAAACGTTTTCAATTTTCAAGTCTTTGGGAATAGTAGTGTCGCCTACCGCTACGGTATATATGTTGTAGGTGGCATTGGTGGTAGCATATACAGGGTTAATGCCTTGATTGAAAATACCATCGGATGCAAGAACAACGGCTCCAATATTTTGATTGTAAAACTGATCGTTGATTTGCTCAAATGCGCCTGAAATATTAGTTGCTTTAGCGTTGAGCGTTTTGTTTGCTAACGCTTCTGTCTTGTCGCCAATTGTAAACGCTACTACCTCAAATTTGTCTTCCAGTTTTTTGCGCAGCGCATTCAGTTTGTCGAAATAAGTAAGTGTATCGGCTTTTTGCTTAAATCCATTGCGGATAGATTCTGATTTGTCGACTAAAATGGCCACAATCGGCTTTTGCGATTCAGTGTTTCTTGATTTGATAAAGGGAGAAAGTAATAGCAACAATATACCCAACACAGTTAGAAACCGAAGTGCAGTTAGGTATTTGCGATATTTGAAAAAAGGCGCATCCTCTTGTTTGAAATCATTTCGGTAGAGCTCAAATGCATATAAGCCTGCTACAATTAAGCAGGGAATAATCAGCCAAAGCGAATGTTCAAAGGTGATAGATGTGTTCAATTTTTTCTTTTGAATCGGTTAAAATGAAAACTAGCGTGACATAGCTCCGCAAACACTAAGCACTTGTCCGCTTACATATTTGCTCATATCGCTAGCTAAAAATAGCACGGCATTGGCAACTTCCTCCGGTTTGCCCATGCGCTGCATTGGAATTTGACGAAGGATATCTTTCTTCACTTCATCCGGAAGTACTTCAGTCATATCTGTTTCAATGAATCCGGGCGAAACAGCGTTACATCGAATACTACGCGAACCAAATTCATCAGCTATAGATTTAGTAAAGCCAATAATACCTGATTTCGATGCCGCATAATTCGATTGTCCTGCCTGTCCGCGTATTCCAATAATGGATGTGATGTTGATGATAGAACCGCTTTTTTGTCGGAGCATTGATTTCGAAATACTCTTTGTGAAGTTGAAAACAGATTTCAAGTTATTAGCAATAACTTCATCAAAATGCTCTTCACTCATGCGTAGCAATAAATTGTCGCGTGTAATACCGGCATTATTAACTAAAATATCGATACAGCCGAAGTCTTCTAATACTTTCTCAATCAATGCTTCAGAGCCGGTGTAGTCGGCTGCATCAGATTTATAGGCACAAATTTTATTATCAGTAGAAGTAAGTCGCTCGCAAATTTCATTCGCTTTTACTTCACTACTAATATAAGTAAATGCCACATTAGCCCCTTCTTTTGCAAATAATTCTACAATGGCCAATCCAATTCCTCTTGTTCCACCGGTTACCAATGCATTTTTTCCTTTCAAAAGCATACTTGTCCTTTTGCCACAAAATAAATAGAATTATGGATATAGTAAGAACTCAATTTTTATACACAAAGAATCTGTGTTTTATGATGACTATTTGAAAATAAAATGCTTAACACTTCTTTTGAAAAAAAATGAGTGAATTGTGCAACTCGGCACGATATTGTTATATTTAGTAATAAAAAAATGAATATGCCGAAACCGCTTTTTACACTGTTTTTTGCTTTGACTAGTGTTCTGTTGTTTGCGCAAACCGATAATAAGTCTACCCATCCGAATGCTAATCGAACTATTGTGAAAGAGGGTGTGAAAATGTATGAATTGAAAGTGGATAGTAATTCGGGGGTGGTTATAATCGATCCCAAATCAGAAAAAGGGGCTGCAAAACAAAATAAGTCGACTACCCCGTTAATGAAAGATACTACCAAAAGCAAACTTTAGTTTAATTCATTTTTAATTTAAGGAGTACTTCAGATATGCTAATTTTAATACATCATTTTAATACTAAAATTCAAAAACAATGAAAACAACAAAAATGGTCGGGTTCTTGATTGTCCTTTTCTTAGGATTGAATAGCACCTATGCTCAAGCTACAAAAGCTAAAGACAAAGACGCTAAAAAGGAAACGGTAAAGAAGGAGACACCTAAAAAAGAAACAAAAAAAACTTCCGAAAAAAAAGAAACGGAAAAGAAAGATGTGAAAAAAAACGAGACTAAGAAAGACGACAAAAAGGACGAAAAGAAACCTGCTGCTAAAGCAGAACCTAAGAAGGACACAAAATCAGCAGACAAACCAAAAGAGTCTAAGGCAGAGCCAAAAAAGGAAACAAAAGCTGCTGATAAATCGAAAGAGTCTAAAGCAGAGCCTAAAAAGGAAACAGCTAAACCACGCCCTGCAACATCAAACGTGAAAGTGGACGATCCTATTGACCGTAGTATGAAAGGACCAAGCGGACAAACAATTTATTCAGGACCACGTGGAGGTAAATATTACATCAACAGTAGCGGAAATAAAACTTACGTTAAAGCTGAAGGAAAATAATTCTGGTTTATATAATTCATGAAAAAGCGCGATAGTATCTGTATCGTGCTTTTTTTTGTCTTCAATAATTTACTGCACATAAGCTGTATGAAGAAGAAACAAAAAAGCCATCTGATTTCAGATGGCTTTTTTGTTATTGAGTATGTTTAATATTAGGCTAATGCTCCTTCTACTAATACAATTACTTTATTGTTCTGACATTCTGCAAAACCTCCGGAAATTTCAATTTCATTTACACCTGTTGCAGATTTATATACTAATTTACCCTTACCAAGGGCAGAGATAATAGGAGCGTGTCTTTCCAACAATTGAAATTTCCCGTCAATACCTGGAAGTGTTACAGCAGATGCCTCTCCTGAATATAGTTTTTTCTCCGGTGTTAAGATTTCTAAGGTCATTATTAATGTCGTTTTTTGTTACGATGATTATTTTACTTCAGCCAACATTTTTTCTCCTTTAGCGATTGCATCTTCGATAGAACCTACCAAGTTGAAAGCAGCTTCAGGATATTTATCTACGTCTCCGTTCAAAATCATATTAAACCCTTTGATGGTATCTTCGATAGGTACCAATACCCCTGCCAAACCTGTAAATTGCTCAGCAACGTGGAAAGGTTGAGATAAGAAACGTTGAACACGTCTTGCACGGTGAACTACCAATTTATCTTCTTCACTTAACTCGTCCATACCCAAGATGGCGATGATATCTTGCAATTCTTTATAACGTTGTAAGATTTCTTTCACGCGCATTGCGCAACCATAATGCTCTTTTCCTAGAACGGCTTCGTTAAGGATACGAGATGTTGAATCCAATGGATCCACAGCAGGGTAGATACCTTGCTCAGCAATTTTACGGTTCAATACCGTTGTTGCATCTAAGTGGGCAAATGTTGTAGCCGGAGCCGGGTCAGTTAAATCATCCGCAGGAACGTATACCGCTTGTACAGAAGTAATTGAACCTCTTTTTGTAGAAGTGATACGCTCTTGCATCAATCCCATCTCTGTAGCCAACGTTGGTTGGTAACCTACCGCAGAAGGCATACGACCTAATAGAGCCGATACCTCAGAACCTGCTTGGGTGAAACGGAAGATATTGTCGATAAAGAACAAGATATCTCGTCCGCCTTTTGCATCATTTTTATCTCCGTCACGGAAGTATTCTGCAATTGTCAAGCCTGACAAAGCTACTCGAGCACGAGATCCCGGTGGTTCGTTCATTTGTCCGAATACCAATGTAGCTTGTGATTGTTTCAATTCGTTTGCATCTACTTTCGATAAATCCCAACCGCCTTTTTCCATGCTGTGTTTGAACTCTTCACCGTATTTAATAACGTTTGACTCGATCATCTCACGCAACAAGTCATTTCCTTCACGTGTACGCTCTCCAACTCCTGCAAATACAGAAAGACCAGCATAAGCTTTAGCGATATTGTTAATCAACTCCATGATCAATACGGTTTTACCTACACCGGCACCACCGAAAAGACCAATTTTACCTCCTTTTGAATAAGGTTCTAACAAGTCGATTACTTTAATTCCGGTGAAAAGTACGTCTGCATCTGTAGATAAATCTTCGTATGCAGGCGGCATTCTGTGGATTGGATAACCCCCTTCTTTACTTACCGGAATCGAAATTCCGTCAATTGCTTCTCCAATTACGTTGAACAAACGTCCTTTGATACTTTCGCCTACCGGCATAGTAATCGGCTGACCTAAGTCAACTACGTTCATTCCTCTACGCAAACCATCTGTTGCATCCATCGCTACAGTACGAACACCGTCTTCTCCGAGGTGTTGTTGAACTTCCAAAATAATTTTCTGTCCGTTCTCTTTAGTGATTTCTAATGCGTTCATAATCTGAGGCAATACTGAGCCTTCAGCTTCGAACGATACGTCCACTACAGGACCGATGATTTGTTTAATTTTACCAATGTTTGCCATCTTAAAAAAAGGTTAATTGTTTTTTGCGGTGCAAAGGTAATTTTTTGTAAGAAAGGACAAAATGAATGTGGACAAATAAACTTTTTCATGCTCCTTACCTAAAATTGCCTCCATTTGACTATATTTGGCAAAAATATTCTGAAAATGACAAAAAATTACTCCTTAAAATGCATAGCACTTCTCTGTGTTGTGCTATTGAATCTGACGGTTTTTGCTTCGGGTTCATTAACGCCAAAAGGCAACAATGGCTTAAAAGCCAATATCAGCAAATCGCTGAAGCCATTAATTGTAAATCCAAACTTAGAATTGGCTCCTGGTGTTTTACCTGGAGGTGCTCATACACCAAGTGCAAATCGTGCACTTTGGGACATTCAGTTTGATTATGATATCTATACTCCTTCTAATGCTGCTGCCTTAGTAAGTGTTGTATGGACAGGTACTGAGTTCTGGTCTACACAATGGAGTGTTGCTGATAGTGTTTATCAATTCGACATTAACGGTAACAATACCGGCCGTTTCAAGGTTACAGGTATGGGAGCAGTTCGTTCTTTGACTATCAAAGGCGATACTGTATATGCAGGTATTAATACCACTACAATTCGTAGAATTAAGGTATCTACTAAAACGTTACTAACAGGTATAGTTGTACCTAGCTTAACTACCGGAGGCACAGCCGGTGCTCGTTGGGTAACGTATTGTCCAACTGCAAATAGTGGTGCTGGAGGATTGTACTATGGTAATTTTGCTTCCGAAATTAATTTGGTAACAACAGGAGGTACTTTAATTAGTTCTATTCCTGCTGCTACGCACACCTTAACAGGTATGTATGGTGCTGCTTATGATAATCTAACACCGGGAGGTCCTTATATTTGGGCATTTAATCAAGCCGATCCAAATGGAGGTACTTCTCAATCTGTATTAGTTGGTATTAATCCTACTACTGGTGCACTTACAGGTGTTACACATGATGTAGATGCTGACCAAGGAAGTCAAGGCGGTATCGCAGGTGGAGCTACGGTTGTACAATTGCCTGGCTATACTAAACCAACATTAGCTTGTATCAATCAAGGTTTAGGATTGATTGGATACGAATTAGCACCAGTTCCTATTGCTCCTGATGTTAATAATCAACAAGTTTATCCTAGTAATGGTTTGTCGTTTTGGCCATTGTTTCAAAACGCTCCATTTAACGTGAACAGCAAGTTGAAAAACGTTGGTACTTCTACTGCGACAGGAACTGTAACACAATCTTTTGTTCTAGATGGCGCAAATGCTCCGATTTATGTAAATGCTGCTGCTCCGGTTAACATTAATGCCGGTGCTTCCTATTTAAATTCTGCCGGACCGGTGAGCACTGTTACAGCAGAAGATGTTTATACCGTTGGAAGTATTGCAAGCACAACCGGAGATGTGACTACATCAAATGATACAAATGCTACAATTTTTGTTGTGGATGCTAGTACTTTTGCACGTGATTATGCATCTTTTGGAGAGCAAGTGAGCAGTGTTGGAATTGGAGCCGGATCTGCAACTAATGGTGCAGTTGGCCAAGTGTATACTTTGGTTAAACCTGCACGTTTAGATACAGTATTGTTTTTCTTATCGGCTTGTTCTAAAAATCAACCTGTTTCTGCATCAGTATATCCGGTAACTGCTGGTGTACCGGGCTTAACTCCACTAGCATCCACTAATATTTACACTACCACACAGTTAGATGAAGATAGTGGTGTTGTATTAACTTTAGCAATTAGCGGAGGCCCTTTAACTTTGCCTGCAGGTGATTTTATGGTTTCTGTAAATGAATTAGGTGATTCAGTTTTAGGTTTAGCAACAACGGCTAACTTGTTTACTACAGGTAAG
Organism: Chitinophagales bacterium; assembly: GCA_044226285.1. GTDB lineage: Bacteria > Bacteroidota > Bacteroidia > Chitinophagales > LD1 > CALAYL01. The sequence continues at coordinate 202,250 of JBGAHI010000002.1, forward strand.
CACTTTGTAAAATGGTCTTCTTATAAAGGCGGTAATTGGGAGCGGTTAGATACATTTGGCGCTACTTTTATGAGAGCTGCAGTTATTCGTCCTTCCTTGAAAGAAATTGTGTGTAATCTAGTGGCTACTCCAACACCTACTAACCCAACTTGTGGTTTAAGTAATGGTAAAGTTAAAACTACTGTTACCGGTAATGTTGGTGCTGTAACGTATTTATGGTCAACAGGAGCTACAACCGATTCGATTTTCAATCGTGCTCCCGGAACATATACATTAACTATAACAAATAATGGTTGTGCTGATACTGTGAGTGTAACCCTTACCAATAGTGGAACTGTACCAACCGTTACCATGGTTAACACATCTGCTACTTGTGGTGGTTCTAACGGAACAGCAACTGCTAATGGAACTCCTGGCACTTATGTTTGGAATACTTCTCCTGCACAAACTACTCAAACAGCTACAGGTTTAGCTCCTGGAGCATATAGCGTAACTGTAACGGCAGGAGGCTGTTCAGCTACCGGGTCAACAACAATTACAAATTCTGGCGTTGCTCCAACTGTTTCTGTTGTAACTGCACCTTCAACTTGTGGTGGCGCAACAGGTAGTGCTACAGCAAACGGTACTGCGGGTACATACCTTTGGAGCACATCTCCGGCACAAACTACACAAACAGCTACAGGCTTAGCTGCAGGAAGTTACACGGTAACTGTTACTGCTGCAGGATGTTCTGCATCCGCTTCAGGCGTTGTTACAAATCCAGGTGCACCTTCTGTAACAGTATCTGCTGTTAATCCAACATGTGCAGGAAAATCAGATGGTACAGCAACTGCTTCTGCTACTGGCGGAACAGGCGCATATACTTATACTTGGAGTACATCTCCGGCTCAAACTACTGCAACAGCAACAGGTCTTGCTGCAGGTACATATAATGTAACAGTATTGGCTACAGGTTGTGCAGGTATTGGTTCAGTAACCGTTACTGCACCTGCTGCCCTTGCAGTTTCTGCATCGGCATCAACTCAACCAACATGTTCTTACTCTGCAAATGGAGCAGCAACTGCTACAGCAACAGGTGGAACAGGTACACTTACTTACACGTGGTCTAACGGTACTTCAGGTGCATCGCTTTCAAACGGAGCAAATGGAACAGTTAAAGTTTATGTTGTAGATACTAAAGGATGTAAAGATTCTGCATCTGTTGTATTCAATACTCCAGCAGTAACCGCGTCAGCATCTTCTACTGCAGTTAAGTGCTTTGGTGGAAATGATGGAACAGCTACAGTTACAGCTGCCGGTGGAACAGGCGTTTTAAATTATGCTTGGAGTTCTACACCTACTCAAACAACAATCACAGCAACAGGTTTGGCATCTGGTCCATATTCTGTAACGGTTAAAGATGCTAACATGTGTTCTGCAACTGCAAGCACTTCAGTATCTCAGCCTGCTACAGCTTTATCAGCTACTACTACTACTACTGCAACTTCTGCTACTGTTTCAGCTGCAGGTGGAACTAATCCTTACACATACACTTGGAGCACAACTCCTGTACAAACTGCTGCTACTGCAACAGGTTTAACTCCAGGTTCATATTCAGTAACCGTTAAAGATGCGAACAATTGTACTGTGTCTAAAACTGTGGTTATCTCTTCAATTATTGATGCTGAAGCTGCCGGATTCTCATTAGTACGTGTTTATCCAAATCCTTCTAACGGAGCGTTTACGCTTAACATCGAAATGAACGATGCTTCAACAGTATCTATAGCTATTATGGATATTGCAGGAAAAGTAGTTTATAACGATAACTTAGGTGTTGTTTCTAAATTGACTAAAACAATTAATATTCAGGGTATGGCTGCCGGTGTTTACACTATCCGTTATGCTACTGAAAAAGGAATTGCTACACAGAAATTGATTATCGAATAATCGATTTCGATATATGCAAAAAGCCCTTCAACTATGTTGAAGGGCTTTTTTTATGGACAAAATTTTTAAAAAAAACAAAGTGTTTTATCGAAAGATTACTTGGATAAGTTTTCTTGAATCTCTCGGACGAAGGGCATCCAACTCTGATTTTGTAGCATGAATGATGACGGGTTTCACGCGTAAACGGTTTTGGAGTTGTTGAATCATCAACTCATAGTTTACAGCCTTTGAGGATGTAATCAAAATCTTTACTTCATCTGTTTGAACAGCAGATTTTTCAACTACTACAAGAAAATCATCCAGGTCGTATTCTTTTAATGTTTGGATAATGGCATTAGGATAAAGTGTGGTGCCATTGAGTTTAATCAACTGATTTTTGCGGCCAATTACTGGTCCGATTTTCAAAGTGTTTCTTCCGCTTTTACTTTGCGATGAAAGTTTTCTGCAGATATCACCTGTTCTATAACGTATTAACGGTGTGCCTTCTAGATCGAAGTGGGTAATAGTAAGTTCCCCTGTTTCGCCTTCGGCAACTTCATTGTTGTTATCGTCTAATATTTCAGCATACAATAACTCGGGCTGTAAAAAATAGCCATCGCCATGTATATCTTCCGTAAAGGCAGTTTGCATTTCTGTTGAGGCAAATGTGCCATACAATTTTACATTCCAATGATCGGTGATCTTTGTGGCTAATATATTGGGGCTTAAATCATCGTTGCGAACGGCTTCGCCAATACAAATAATTTTTTCAACGCCAAGACTGTTTAAATCTATGCCGGTGCCTTGTGCGAAGGAGATAATCTTCAACAAAAACGAAGGGACAGCCACCAACACATTCACTTTGTGGCGTTTGATAATGTCGATTTGTGCGGCAGGGGTTCCAGGACCGGAACGAACAATACCGCAACCGATTTTTCGTAATCCCAGGTAATAAGCCATGCCGGCCATAAATTGCTTATCTAGCGTAAGCATCAATTGCGCACAGTCGTTTTGCGTTAGCTCAGCTGTAAGGAAAGATAAGTATTCATTATGGGCTAATCGTTGTAAGTCGTTTTCCGTAAGTCCTACCATTACAGGGTTTCCGGTGGTGCCGGAGGTTGTACACCAATCAATAATTTGTAGGTTGGATACGGCTAAGAACAATTCGTTGTTGTTTGCGAAATCGTCTTTTGATGTGGTTGGGATTCTTTTTAAATCTTCAAGCGATTGAATGGTTCGCGGATCGATTTGATTGTCGCTGAATAATTTTTTGTAGAAAGGTGAATGTGCAGCCACATACTCTATTTGTTTTCGAAGTAAGCGTTCCTGCTCATTTCGAATGGCTTCAGGGCTATGAAAAGCTAAAGAAGGATTCATGCGCCAAAGATAATTTTATTCTGAAAGTACGCAGCTTTCATCGCAACTTGCCGGAAGTAATTTGCGTTTTAAAGCAATTTCATCGTAGGCTTTCTCTCCTATGCCAGTCCATTGCAGAATAAAAAATAACGGCACAAATAGCCATAATAGCGGCAAAGTTCGTACGATACGGAATACCGATGCAAAGCCGTAAACGATTTCGTTGTTGTGCAAAGAGGCCATTCTTTGCAAAGCTTTGGCTTCATCTAAGCTGGCGTAGGTGTTGAATATGTCTTTGTTCCGAATGCCGATAAACGCCAATTGACGACCAAAATCGATTCGCTCCAGCACTGCTTTGGTGCGGAGGCAAATGGGGCAACGGTTATCGTAAAAGAGAGTCAACATATTACTTGTTTAAATATCGCCTAAAATGGGTCTAATCACTAACTCTTCCACTACTGCACTTGCCGAAAGATGGTACATATCAAACAATAATTTTGCGATATCGTTGGCCTGCACAAATCGTGATTCCGGTAAATTAGCACCGGCCCACGAATCAGTGTAAGTAGCCCCTGGAGCTACATTCGTTACTTTCACCCCTTCGTTTTTAAGCTCCTCCCGTAGTGCTTTTGAAAGTCCGGTCATGGCAAATTTCGATATGCTGTAAGAACCTCCATTCGGATAAGCCTGCAAACCGGCAATGGAAGAGATGTTGAAAATATGTCCGCTTTTTTGCGCCATCATTTTTCCGATAAAAGCTCTTGAAAAGTAATAGGCAGAATAAAGATTCGTTTCAATAAGTTGCTCCAAATTGCCTTGTGGTTCATCAATCACACGACCGGGCAAATATTGTCCGGCATTGTTTACCAATACATCAATAGCGCCCCATTGTTTTTGAACATCAGCGGCAAATTGTAAGATTTGCTGTTGATTGGTTACATCACATGCTGCACAAATCACTTGAGCACCCATAGCACGAATTTCAGCAGCTACAGCATCGAGTTTTTGTATATCTCTAGCGCAAATAGCTACATCGAACCCCTGGGCTCCAAAATAGAGTGCAATGGCTTTACCAATCCCTCTAGATGCACCGGTGACTACAATTTTCTTTTTCATAGCACAAAGTTAAGAATTGCCGGGTTGGAAGTCAAAAATTATAAATGTTTGGCAATATGCCCAGCCGAAATTCAAAATCTGTTTATTTCTTCTATATTCGCTTTTCATCTATGGGAAAGATTTTTCATGATTTTGGCGTATATCTGATTCTCCTTGGAAGAATGTTCTCCAAGCCCGAGAAACCTCGGATGTATTGGAAGGAAACATTCCGCCAGATGCATGATATTGGTATTGGGTCGTTGACTGTAATAGCCATTGTAGCTACATTTATTGGAGCCGTTACAGCCGTGCAGTTTTCGTATCAATTGCGTGGTATTGGATTAGTACCTATGTGGTGGGTTGGAGCCATTGTGCGAAAATCATTAATTCTAGAAATGGCGCCCACCTTAACCGCCTTACTTTTAGCCGGTAAAGTGGGTTCTAACATTGCATCAGAGCTTGGATCTATGCGAACGAGTGAGCAAATCGATGCCTACGAAATTATGGGCGTAAATACTTCTTCATACTTAATTGCGCCAAAGATTATTGCTTCTATTGTGGTAATTCCAATGCTTGTGATTATCTCTGTTTTCTTAGGCATTATTGGTGGCTGGGCTGCAGGTGTATTGGGCCATTTTTATTCTACGGCTGAATATGTTCGCGGTGTTCAAGATTACATGAAGAATTGGGATTTAGTGGTGATGCTGATTAAAGCATTATTGTTCTCTTTTGCCATATCTTCTGTTTCTTGTTTCAAAGGGTATACCGTGAAAGGAGGCGCTTTGGAAATTGGTAAAGCCAGTACACAAGCGGTAGTGTTGAGTAGCATAGTGGTGATTATCATTAATTTTTTCGTTGCATTTTTACTGTTGGATTAAGCATGATAGAAGTCATCGACATACATAAGCAATTTGGCGAACAGAAAGTATTGAAAGGTATTTCCTCTGTATTCGAAGACGGGAAATGTAATTTGGTTATCGGGAAATCGGGTAGCGGAAAAACTGTATTAATTAAAACCATGGTGGGCTTGGTAGAGCCGGATAGTGGTGATGTGAAATATGATGGGCGTTCGTTCACACAAATGAACAAGAAAGATCGTACTATTTTACGCAGAGAGATTGGAATGCTTTTCCAGGGTTCAGCATTGTTCGATTCTATGACAGTGGAAGAAAATATTCGTTTTCCGCTCGATATGTTTACGGACATGACGGAAGCAGAGAAACTGGAGCAAGTGAATTTTTGTTTAGCTCGTGTAAACATGCCGAACACCAACAAAAAATTTCCTGACGAGTTGAGTGGGGGTATGAAAAAACGTGTGGGGATTGCCCGTGCCATTGTACAGAATCCAAAGTATTTGTTTTGTGATGAACCCAACTCTGGTTTAGATCCTAAAACTTCTATCGTTATCGATGAATTGATTAAGGAGATTACGATTGAATATAATATGACAACACTTATCAATACGCACGATATGAACTCGGTGATGGGGATTGGCGATAACGTATTGTTTTTGCACGATGGGTTGAAGTATTGGGAGGGTGATTCCAAAGAAATTATGAATATTACAGACGGAGAGCTTTTTGATTTTATATTTGCTTCAGACTTTTTAAAGAACCTTCGCAAAAATGCGAGAGTGTAGTAACGATTTAAAAACAAAAATAATCAACAAATAAAATGAGCGTACTAGTAGACAAAAACAGCCGTGTGATTGTACAAGGCTTTACGGGCAAAGAAGGAACTTTTCATGCCACGCAAATGATAGAATATGGAACGAATGTAGTGGGCGGTGTTACTCCGGGCAAAGGAGGCGAGAAGCATTTAGATAAGCCTGTATTCAATTCGGTTTCTGATGCAAGAAAAGAAACAGGTTGCAACGTGTCTATCATTTTTGTGCCACCAGCGTTTGCTGCTGATGCGATTATGGAAGCAGCTGATGCAGGAGTTGAATTGGTAGTGTGTATCACAGAAGGCATTCCTGTGCAAGATATGGTGGGTGTGAAAGAATATTTGAAAGGAAGAAATACGCGATTGATTGGACCTAACTGCCCTGGAGTTATTACACCTGATGGTGCGAAGGTGGGTATTATGCCTGGATTCGTTTTTAAACCGGGAAGAATTGGTATTGTTTCTAAATCAGGTACGTTAACATACGAAGCGGCTGACCAAGTAGCGAAAGCAGGTTTAGGTGTTTCTACAGCTATTGGTATTGGTGGTGATCCGATCATCGGAACTACAACTAAAGAAGCTGTTGAATTGTTTATGAATGATCCTGAAACGGATGCTATCATTATGATTGGTGAAATTGGTGGCGGTTTGGAAGCAGAAGCTGCGCGTTGGATTAAAGCAAACGGAAATAAAAAACCGGTTGTTGGATTTATCGCAGGGCAAACAGCTCCGGCCGGTAGAAGAATGGGACACGCAGGTGCTATCATTGGTGGTGCTGAAGATACAGCAGCGGCTAAAATGGCCATTATGCGCGAATGCGGATTGCATGTTGTAGATTCTCCTGCAGGAATTGGAGAAATGATGAAAACTGTTTTAGGAAAATAAATTGCAAATTCACAATAACAAAAAGGGAGCTCATTGAGCTCCTTTTTTTATACACATAAAAACGGTTGAAGCGTTTTAATCTTTAGAAGAGAAGAGGGGATGAGGCATATTCCATATATTTCCGGTAGGATAAACAAACAGAATGGAACAATATTATCAACGACTGGGGCTGTCGACAAATGCCGGTATCAATGAAGTCAAAAAAGCCTATAGGCGCTTGGCTTTGCAATATCATCCGGATAGAAACAGAAGTGCTGAAGCTGAAACGCAATTTCGATTAATTGCCGAAGCGTATCAAGCGATAACTGCTTTCGAAGATGGTTCGTATTGGTACCAAGAAATGAGCGGTAATGAACAAACACCTGAATACAATGCGCAAGCGAGGGAAGATGCAAGACGTAAGCAAGAAGAGGAGTTTCGGGCATATATGCAAACGGATGATTTCAAATTTTGGTTCTATTTGGAAGTGCTCGGACAAATGATAATGACTATTCTTTTGTTTTCTTTTATTATTGGTTTGGTAGTTGTTATGACCTACCTTGGTGGAGCATATGGTTTTATTGTTGGTATTCTTCCCGTTATTGCGTGTTCGTATATTATTTATCAGGCTGTAGCGCCAACTTTTCATCCTTTAGCGGATTACAGTAATGCCATTCGGTTTTTTGCAAGTAAGATCTATGGGTTGATTTTTGTATTAATTGTTTTTCATACGGTAGTGTTTTTTAAGATTGGAATGAATACGTTTTTTCCCTCCTTCTATTTTATTGCAAGTTTTGGGTTGAGTTTTCTGTTTTTTATTTATTGGTTAAAAACCCATTCTTTATCTGCTGCAAAGGAATGGTTGATTGCCTCTATTCCTTTATTAGCGCTAAATACATTGTTGTTAATGAATTATGTTTTTTCATTTCCGGATAAAGTTTATTTCTACAGATGGGAGCCCGAGATTGAGTTAAGCAGTAGTACAACACGTTTTTCTTTAGAAAATAGGTTGTTCCAAAACGAATGGCATACCCGTACACTTATGGATTTGACACCCATGGATGACGCTATAGAAGTAGAAGTAAATGCGTTGAATACTGCATCTGAGTATAACCGATTTACTTTATTCGAAGTCAACGATCATGTAATAGAAATGCATATTGCAAAGGGTTTATTAGGATACCCTGTACTGAAAAGTTATACATTTATAAAAGTTGTACGCGATTAAAACTTACGGAAGTTTCAAATCAGCCATCGAAATAGTTTGTTGCAGTAATTCTACCCCTTTGTCATCAAAAGCGGTGAACTTAACCGAAGGAGAAGTTCCACTCCAATCGATATCTAAAGTGCCGAAATTATTCTTATCAAATGCTTGTCCTACGCGATATTGACTAGGTTTTGTATTCGATACGTGTAGTTGAGCCAATCCGCTACTTGTAAAATCCCAAATCGGATACAAGCCGGTTGGTGTTCTTTTGTTCACTTCAGCAATATGTACATCTCCACTCAAAAAGAAAAGGTTCTCTGCCTTGGCATCTTTAATGGTTTGATACATTCTTTCTTGTTCGTGCGGGAAGTTAGCCCATGCCTCGTAGCCATTGTGTTCGGTACAGAACTGAGTAGTGCTGCAGATAATTCGAACCTTTGCCGGTTTTTTCAACTCCTCTTTCAGCCAATTCCATTGCTCATCACTCATCATTTTTTTTGTTTGATCGGTGATAATTGAAATTGGCTCAGGTCCGGGATTGTCAAGGTTCCAGCGCAAATCTAAGAAGAGTAATTGCACTCTGTGGGCATCATCGCCATAATAAAAAACATCGTAGATGCCATTTCTATCCCAACGTTTTCCCGATTTTGGCAAATTCCAGAAGTTGAAGAAAACATCTTTCGAAATACTTTTGTTTTTAAAATCACCCGCTGCGTTGTTCATGCCGTAATCGTGATCGTCCCACATAGCATGAATCGTATACTTCGAACGAAAAGATTGGAATGGAGCCATATTGCCCAATTCGTTGTATCGGCCGGCTAAGTATGATGCCCAATCTGTATCATGTGTGCCTCCTCCAAAAAACTCATCTGAATAAATCATATCGCCTAATCCTAAAAACAGTTCCGGTTTTTTCTTGTCGATTTCATCAAAAACTTCTGCAGTGAAGAACTGTTGCAGAAAACAAGACCCAAATCCAATCTTTGAAATGTTTTTGGTGTTTAAATTATCGTAAGTAACGGTATTCATATTATTGTCATCCTTTTTACACGTAATCAATGAAAAGGAAAGTAGGAAAAATAGAAATAGTTGTTTTTTCATCATTTTGGTTTTGTTAAGCTAAAGTTATGAATTTAATGCAAAACGAGCAGCGGAAAGGTATAATGTACTTTTCTTCAATCGGTTAAATTTAGCGCATAAAATTTGGCATTTCGTTCTACCTTTAGGCGATGATAGCAATAGGGAAATTTAATGTGCTCACGGTATGTGAGGAATTGTCGGAAGGACTTTTGTTAACCGATAGAACAGATACAGTGCTGTTACCCCGAAAGGCAGTATTGCCTGAAATGGTGCTGGGTGCTGAAGTAAATGTATTTGTGTATAAAGATAATGAAACGCGCTTGGTGGCTACAACACAAGTGCCCAATGCAGTAGTAGGCGAGTTTGCCTATATGGAAGTGAAGGCCGTTAATACCGCAGGCGCCTTTTTGGATTGGGGTTTAGAGAAAGATATTTTGGTCCCATTTCGGGAGCAGACCATTGAGATGCAGGAGGGCAATTGGTATGTGGTTTACGTTTATTTAGATGTTATTTCATCGCGTGTAACTGCATCAGCCAGGCTTTCGAAGTTTTTACAACAAGCAGATGATTCCTTAAAAGAAAACGATGCTGTAGAAATTCTGATTACAAGACGCACGAATTTAGGCTTTGATGCAATTATCAATAATGCATATCGGGGTTTGCTGTATGAAAATGAAATTTTTGAGGTTGTAAAAGTAGGCGAAAAACGCAGTGCTTATATCAAGAAGGTAAGAGACGACCATAAGATTGATTTAAAGTTGCAGGCTCGTGATTTTGGGATTTCGGATGATGCGAAAGAGAAAATTTTGGAAACATTGAAAAACAATAATGGTTTTTTAGCGCTTAATGATAACAGTGAGCCGGATGCTATTCGCGATCAATTGCAAATGAGCAAGAAGTCCTTTAAAAAGGCGGTTGGCGGACTCTTCAAAGAAAAGAAAATTATTCTCCGACCCGATGGGATTGAATGGGTTCCATGACTTGTTCAATGTTACGCTAATATTTAGCCGCAAATTTATTTTTAAGGGGAATTAAACTTTTTCTTCGAAATCGGGTATATTTAGTAAAACGAGTGTTTTATGTCGAATAATCTCCTTTTTGGTGCTGCTGATGCCACTGTTCACCCAACATCTTCTCGATCAACTTCTGGTCTGTCGCCATACACCGGTGCATGGACAAAGAAGGAAGTTGTTCATTTATTGAAGCGAACCATGTTTGGTGCTACGTTCACTGATATTAATTACTTTCTTAGTCAGAGCATGAGTGATAGCGTGAATGAATTGCTCAATGCTTCTGTATCACCACCGGCTCCGCCTTTAAAAAATTACAGTAATACCGATGATGACACCTATGTTACCTTTGGACAAACGTGGGTGAATTCACCACCTGTACCTGGAGTAACAGGACTAAGAGGGGCTTCGCTCAAAGCGTGGTGGATGGGCTTAATGATTAATCAAAATCGGAGCATTGAACAGAAAATGACATTGTTTTGGCAGAATCATTTTGCTTCGCAAATTCAAAATTATGCAGAGCCCCGTTATGGGTATCGTTATTTGGAAACAATACGTGCTAATGCCTTGGGTAACTTCAAAGCCTTGGCAAAAGCAGTAACCTTAGAACCTGCAATGTTGGTGTATTTGAATGGAAATAAAAACAGGAAAGGTGTTCCAGACGAAAACTACGCTCGCGAATTGCAAGAACTTTTTTGTATCGGCAAAGGCCCTAATTCACATTATTCAGAAGATGATGTAAAAGCTGCAGCTCGAGTGTTGACCGGTTATCGTGACGATCCTCAAAATATTAATTCCTATTTCGATCCTGCCCGCCATGATGCCAACGACAAACAGTTTTCGGCATTTTACAATAACACTGTGATTCTTGGGCAGAGCGGTACGAATGGGCAGAACGAGTTAGACGATTTATTGGATATGCTTTTCTTAAATGATGAGTGTGCCTTGTTTATCTGCAGAAAGCTATATCGATTTTTTGTGTATTACACTATTGATGCCGATATCGAAACCAATGTGATTATCCCGTTAGCGCAAGTACTGCGTGCCAATAATTATGATATCAAACCGGTGTTGTCTATATTATTTAAGAGCGAACACTTTTTTGATTTGGCTAATAGGAGTTGTATGATTAAATCTTCAGTTGACTTTACAGTAGGATTTTGCAGAGAGAATAAATTAGTTTTTCCCGATGCCACTGCACTCCAAAATCAATATTATTTCTGGCTATTAGGCGAACAATTTTCAGCCACAATGGCGCAAGATCTATTAGACCAGCCAAGTGTTGCCGGATGGCCTGCATACTACCAAGAGCCCGCTTTTCACGAGCTTTGGATTAACAGTGATACTATGCCTAAGCGGAAAAATTTCACGGATGGTTTGTTGTATGCCGGTGTAACTAAATCCGGCTATAAATTGATTATGGATCCTATCGCCTTAACAGCAGCTTTTTCTGATCCATCTAATCCGAATACATTAATTGACGATGTGTTAACTATGGTGTATACCATGGAGGTTTCTGCAGCGTGGAAGGCTTATCTTAAAACCTATACATTGCTATCCGGACAAGCATCCGATTATTATTGGACCAATGCTTGGAACGATTATGTTGCCGATCCAACAAATGCAACAAAGAAACAAATTGTGTTGACACGCCTTCAATACATGTATGCATTTATTATGGAGATGCCCGAATATCAATTGAGTTAATCGAACTTTTAATAGACGTCATAAACGAATTAGGATGAAACGTAGAACATTTTTAAAAGCCACACCTGTAGCTGTTTTGCCGGCATTGTTAAGTGGGATGACAATCAAAGCCTTTGGCGCTTCGCCATTAATTTCAGCGTTAACGGCAAATGATTCGGATACCGACCATGTGTTGGTGTTGATTCAAATGACTGGAGGGAACGATGGTTTGAATACTGTTATTCCTTTAGATCAATACAGTACCTTGTCGGGTTTGCGAAGTAATATTTTGATAAACAGTTCCAAAGTATTACCATTAAACGGAACTACCGCAACCGGTTTGCATCCGGCAATGCCTGAAATGCAACAAATGTATAATGATGGTAAGTTGCGTATCGTACAATCGGTGGGTTATCCAAATCCCAATTTCTCGCATTTTAGAGCAACCGATATTTGGGTAACCGGAGCAGATTCCAATCAAACCTTAACTACAGGAGTGATGGGAAGATACTTGAATTATGAGTATCCGAATTTTCCTGCAGGTTATCCGAATTCAACTATGACGGATCCTTTGGCGATTCAAATAGGGTCGTTTGTGTCTCCTTTATTTCAAGGACCTACCGTAAATATGGCCATGGCCATTTCCGATCCTACGAGCTTATATAATTTGTTGAACGGTGTTCAAGATCCGGTTCCTGCTACTAATGCAGGTAAAGAGTTAGCTTATGTGCGAACTATTGCCGGACAAACACAAACGTATACGCAAGTGATCAAAGACGCTGCAGCGAGTGTCACTTCACAAGGAGCATATCCTGCTAATAACGATTTAGCTGATCAGTTAAAAATCGTTGCTCGTTTGATTGGCGGAGGATTAAAAACGCGTGTTTATTTAGTGAATATTGGTGGCTTTGATACGCACTCGGGACAAGTTGTTTCAGGGGCAACAGAAACTGGCGATCATGCTACTTTGTTAGCGAAATTATCTTCCGCCATAAAAGCTTTCCAAGACGATTTACAAGGATTGGGCGTAGCTGATCGGGTAACTGGAATGACGTTCTCAGAGTTCGGAAGAAGAATTGTTTCTAATTATTCCGAAGGTACCGATCACGGAGCTGCAGCACCATTGTTCGTGTTCGGGAATAAAGTGATTCCGGGTATTTTAGGGAATAATCCAACGATTTCAGCAGCAACAACCGTGAACGATAATTTACCGATGCAATACGATTTTCGTTCTGTGTATGCATCGTTATTACAAGATTGGTTCTGTGTGCCGAAGTCGGTTATCGATAGTTCTATGTTATTGCAAAACTTCCAATCCTTGCCGTTAGTGGATCCGAGCGGTTGTACTTCTACGGCAATTCATGAGATTAATGCTAAAGCCGGTATTAACCTCATTCGCAATTATCCGAACCCATTTGTTGAAAAAACAAAGATTGAATTTACCACCGGTGGCGGACAAACGCTTGTGCAGGTTTTTGATGGTGAAGGAAAATTGATTAAAGTATTAATTGATCAAGATTTGGCACAAGGCCGATATGTTGTGGATTTTTATAATGAAAATCTGTTGCCCGGGTTATATTATGCTCGTCTGCAAAACGGTGTAGTTGCTCAGGTAGCTAGTATGGTTATTGCGAAATAATGTCATAAAAAAGTCTTTTTTACATCACCGGTTATATCGGTATAATATTCTTGCTATTTTATCGTTACTTTTCCGCTTTATATTGTGTAATGAAAAGAATAGCTGTTTTATTATCCCTCTTAATTTTGGTTACTTCATTTTGGAGCTGCAACAAAATGCCTAACGGGGGAATTCCTGTATATTTAGTAGTTGACTCTGTTGGTTTTGCATCTGCATTTGGCAAAGGGACTTCATCGCATAAGATTACCGATGTATGGGTATCGGTTAACGGGAAAAGTATTGGTACATTTCAAATTCCTGCAAAAATTCCTGTATTGCAAAGTGGAGACTTACGCGTGGAGTTGAGTGCCGGAATAAAAGATAACGGAATTGCCAACACCCGTGTAGAATATCCCTTTTATGCAGTAGATACCTTCACAATTAGTAATGCACAATCGGGAAACACTTATCGTCATGTTCCTATATTCCAATATATGCCGGCTACTAAGTTTGCATTGATTGAAGATTTTGATGCCACAAATAGTTTTTCCGGGTTAACGTTGAACACCGATCATACTGATTCGAATGTATTTGAAGGGAATAGAAGTGCAAAAATTTATCTGGGACCAAATGATACTGCAGCGTTTGCATATCATACTGCAAGTTTCCCCATAACTGGTGCAGGACAGAATGTGTATGTGGAGTTAAACTACAAATGTGATGGATATTTTGAATGCGGAATGCTGTCTTACAAGAATGGAGCTGTTTCTGATTTATACAAAATTACTTTCAATCCGAAAAGTACTTGGAATAAAACGTATTTGAACTTCAGTAATGATGTAGGTGCAGCTGCCGGAGATAGTTATCGGTTGTATTTTAAAGTTTCCAAAGTGGCTGATGGAAGCACGGTTACGGTTTTATTGGATAATATTAAAGTGGTTCAGTTTTAATTCATGCATCGAAGAAAGAGGTTTATCTTTTTTTACATCGTACTCGATATCATTGCTGCATTATTAGCGTGGATGACGCTCTATTATTTTCGTAAATTTTATATCGAACATTTTAAAGCGGATATAGAAACTCCGTTTCGAGACACCAATTTTTATGTGGGATTAATGGTTATTCCCCAAATTTGGTTGTTGCTGCATTACTTCACGGGTACCTATGTGGATGTGTTTCGAAAGTCACGTTTGCAAGAGTTTCTGAAAACATTGGTGGTTACCTTGGTAGGTTGTGTAGTTATCTTTTTTGCATTCTTGTTGGATGATTTAGTGAAGGAGTACAAGGATTATTACCTTACATTTTTAGCCTTGTTTTTCGCTCAATTATTCTTCTCGTTTAGTTTGCGTTTTTCTTATTTGAATTACACCAAATATCTGATTCGTTCAGGTCGCATTGGTTTTAATACGTTGATTGTTGGAGCACAAGCAAAGGTGGAAGAAGTAATGAAATCTTTGGCTGTTGATAAACGGTTTGGCTTGGTATTGAAAGGGATTTCGTTTACCGATAATGGCGAAAATAATATAGTGAATGGCGTTCAATCGATTTCACTTTCTGCTATCGATTCTTTTATTGTAAATGAACGAATAGAAGAGGTGATTTTAGCGGTTAATACCGAGCAACATGCTGAACTCACAAACTTGATGCACAGTGTGGGGGATCGAAATGTGTTCATTAAAATTATACCCGACATGTATGATATTCTTTCGCGTACAGTGAAAATGAACCATGTAGTTGGGGAAGCATTTATTGAAATTCCACCGGTTTTAATTGATGAATGGGAACGCATTGGTAAGCGTTGGTTTGATGTGATAGCGTCCATTCTAGCCATTCTTATTACTTTTCCTGTTTGGGTAGTAGTAATGGTGTTGATTAAACTAGATTCGGACGGGGGGGTGTTTTATTTGCAGGAGCGACTTGGCCAATACGGAAAGCCTTTCTTCATTATGAAGTTTCGTTCTATGCGTAACGATGCTGAAGCACAAGGTCCGAAGCTCACCAGCAATGCTGATCCGCGCATTACAAAAGTAGGGCAGTGGATGCGGAAATTTAGGGTAGATGAATTGCCACAGTTTATTAATGT
This sequence comes from Chitinophagales bacterium, assembly GCA_044226285.1. Lineage (GTDB taxonomy): Bacteria > Bacteroidota > Bacteroidia > Chitinophagales > LD1 > CALAYL01. Next base: position 217,819 of record JBGAHI010000002.1, read on the forward strand.
GATTAAGGGTGATATGTCGATTGTTGGACCAAGAGCAGAACGAAAGTTTTTTGCCGAACAAATCGAAAAAGTAGTGCCGCAATACACACATGTGTTCAAAGTGAAGCCCGGAATTACTTCATTAGGAATGGTTAAGTATGGCTATGCATCAACCGTTGACGAAATGGTGAAGCGCTTGAAATATGATTTGATTTACATCGAGAATATGAGTATAGTAATGGATCTCAAGATTTTAATTTACACCGTAAAAACGGTGGTTTACGGGAAAGGAAAATAGCTTACTTCTGCTTTATAAGTTGCTCAATAAATTTGCCGTGTTTAAGTTGCCCTATATTGCTGTAATGCCCATTGCCGGCTACATAGTCTAGTTCTGATACAGGTGGGTCGTAATATTTCATGTTTTCAAATAGATGTTTTTCGTCTTTCGCCCAATACAATTTTCCATTCCTTAAATCGGGAATGGCGAGCAATAAAAACTGCGCATTATACTTTTGCGATAGCTTATCAATAAAAGCGATTTGGCGGTTACTAGCCGGTTTTTCTTCACGTAGTTTTTCTTCTTGATTATGAATGTATTTGTCGCAAGCATGATTGAGATTATATAATCCTAATCGATTTGCCACCATCCAAATGGCTGTGCCTGTAGCTGTTTTAGCGCATAGTCGACTGAAAATATCAATTTGAGGAATTGTAAGTCCGCGATACGAATAGGCATAGCAACTATCCATATTGTCGAAATAAACACCGCGTGGACAAGCAATTAAATTCGTTGAATTTGTTGAATAAAAAATAGGGATAAAGGGTTTGGGTTGTCGTTCAAAATAGAAAATATCGTTACCCATAAAAAAGTTTACAACCACAACATCAGGTTGCAATAAGGGAATGTATTTTTCTGCAATGGCTTTATATTGTGCGGGATCAGAGCCACTGATACCTGTGTTGTATACGATGTAACCTTGCGATAGAAGGTAGTCTGCAAAGCAATTAGTTATAGGTTCTGCATTGTGTCCCCAAGTGAATGAATCGCCAATAAGCAGAATCTTTTTTCGTTTAGTATTATATGATTTGAATGCTATACTTTTGAACCCATCAGCGTTAATAGGGCATTTGCAATAATCTATAACTGCAGAGTCTACATCGTCCAATTGTTGTTTCTTCAATAACGCTGCATAGAGTTTGCCTAAAATGGTTGGTTGGGTATCGAGTCCTTTAAACTGATACTCCATTCCATAGACTTCCAAGTTTACATCTTTCAGCGTGAAAGGTTCAAAAGCTTTGGTTTTCAGGTGTTCTTGGTAAAATAATCTAGCATTGTCTTCCACCTTGAAAATTCCTGCACTATCGGCAATAAAGCCACGGTGAAATACAGGCGTATCAACAGCCTTAAACCATTGGGAATAGGTGTGAAAGCCCGGAGTAATATGCTTGAACTTTTTTAATATCCACTCGCAACCCAGTAGAGAAAGGCCTCCTACAATAATGAAAAGCAATATTTCTGCCTTGTACTTTTTCAAAATTCTGTTTTAGTGCTTTTGAATTGAAGGTGAATTTGCTTGAATTTTTCAAAAACAAAAACTTCCCATAGAAATGGTGCTATTGAAGTATAAGCGAGTTCTCCTTCTCTATAGCTCACATTTTCGTTGCAGATTACATTTTCGATTTTGCTACGCACTGCTTTTGAATCAATAAAGGCAGATTGTTTAAATCGGTTACTGTTTATTAATTCCGTGAAATATTGCTTCCAAGGACCTTTCAGCCAATCAACAATAGGGGTTTGGAATCCCATTTTTGATTTTCGGTGATAGATTGCTTTAGGCAGATAGGGCTGCATGGCATCACGTAAAATAGTTTTAGTAAATCCTTTGGTCAGCTTCGATTGCCATGGGAGCGAAAAGGTATAACTGACTAATCGATGGTCTAAAAATGGCGAACGAACCTCCACGCCATTGACCATGGAATAGTGGTCGTAATTGCGAAGTAGTGTTGGAAGATTATCCGTATGGAAAAGTTTGTATAAGTTTTCAGTGAGTGTATCCATTTTTTCTTTTTGGACTTTCGGAGAAGCAAATGCTTTTTTGATTTCTTCTTTGATAATAGGTAATAGTGCAGAAATGCTTTCGCTTCCGGTATTCCACTTTATATACTCACTGAACGTTTTTTGCTTTTTCTGAAATTGCGATTTGTTTCCGCCAAGTACATTGTAAGTATTGAGAATAGATTGAATGGTGAAGGGATTTAATCCACAGTCTTTCAAAGCAGCCAACATAAAAGTGTCGTAGCCGCAAAATAATTCATCGGCACCATGTCCGTCTAAGGTTACCACTACGCCTTGTTTGCGCATTGCCGCATAGGTTTGTAACATTGGGAAAGGAGAAGTGATATATAATTCTTCAAACTGAAAATAGTCGTCTTCGAATTGTGCTAACGCTTTTGTGGCATCAATCTCTACTTCAAATGCTTTTATGTTTAATTGTTTGGTAACACTTTTGATGTATTCCGATTCGTCTAAATCGGAATTTGGATAAACAGCCGAGAACACATTTTGCCAATTATGAGTAAAGTTAGATTCTACTTTGCCTGCAATGGCATGCATAGCCACAGCCACACAAGAAGAGTCTATTCCACCACTCAAAGCCGTGCCAATTGGAACATCAGAGCGCATTCTAATTTTTACAGCATCTAAAAATAGAGAACGAAATTCCTCTGTTTGTGTTTTGTAATTGGATGAAATAAGTTGCAAATTTTCTTTCGTATTCCAGTATTGATGTAATACTAATTCCCCATCTTTATAGGTTCCCCAATGTGATGCAGGGAATCGTTTAATGTCTTTGATGAGACAATCTTCGGTGGCTTCATACGCAAATGGATTGTTGCAAAAGCTTTTGAAGTTAGCATGTACTTCAACTTTTTCCAAAAACGGAATAAGCGCTTTCATTTCCGATGCAAAAGCAAAGTAGTTATTGTGGTTTATATAATACAAAGGCTTTTCACCGAATCGATCTCTTGATAGTAATAACGTATTTTCTATATCATTCCATATTGCTATAGCCCACATGCCGTTGAAACGGGTAAAGCATTCTTCCTTCCATGCTTTGTATGCATTAAGAATAACTTCAGTATCAGATGTTGATGTGAATGAAAAGCCAAGAGAAATCAATTCTTCACGCAATTCAACGAAATTGAAAATTTCACCGTTGTATACAATGTGTAAATGCTCATTGTGCATGGGCTGAATGCCTGACGTTGATTTATCAATGATAGCCAATCGGGTATGTCCTAATGAAATGGTATGCGTCTCATCATGCCAAGTGTAGCTTCCATCCGGGCCTCTGTGTTTCAGCAACGACAGAGCTTCGCTGAAATAGGGTAGGGGTGTTGCCGGTATGGTTCCTAAAATGCCACACATGGTTATTGCTTTTGAATCTTATCGTCAATTACAGACCAAAGTTTATCGATGTATTGTTCCATCGTAAAATGGTGATGCACGCTATCGCTTGCATTTTTTCCAATACGTTGGTTGAGTGCTTTATCATTAGCTATTTTCAACATCAGTTGTGCCATTTCATTCAGATCAAATTCATTACACAATAATCCGGATTCATTTTCAATGATAACATCCGGGATACCGGCATGACGAGTAGCAACAACGGGCAGGCCGGAAGCCATGGCTTCTATGATTGAAACAGGTGTTCCTTCTTTTTCGCCTTCAATAGTGGTGGCAGAATGTTGTACAAAGGCAATAGCTTTTTGCATTTCTAACGCAACTTCTTCAGGAGATTTGATGCCAAGAAAACTAACGCGTTCCTCTATTTTCAAAATTTTCACCAATTGTATACAACTATTCAATAAATTTTCATCGCCCCCAATCATGTTAAGTTTCGCTGCAGGTAATGATTGCAATACTTGATGAAAAGCTAAAATGGTGAGATGCGGATTTTTGGTGTCGCAAAATCTTCCTACTGATAAAAATGTTGAATCATTTTCTGAATGATCGCTGTAAGCAAATAATTCATCATTAAATCCGTAATAAATGATAGTTAGTTTTTCTTTCGGACAACCTAGCTTTTGGAGTTGTTCATACATGTCTTTTGAAACAACAATTACAGCTGAAGCAATCGCGAACATTCGTTTGTAGTCTTCTTCGTGTTTTACAAGAAGACTTTTTCGATATGCCGTCCAACCATGAAAGTGAACAATGAGAGGAATGTTGTTGCGTTTGCAAATATCCATAATTGGAAAAGCGGTAATGGCATAATTTGCCACTACTGCTTTAATATTGTTTTTAATAAAATACTGCTCAATATTTTTTTGCTGTTGTTCGACTGTTGTTATGTCTGTGAATTTTCGAAATAGAAAATTGCAGAGCGATTTTCCATCTACTTCAAATTGAACACCATTGGGTCCGAATTTGGGTAATGGACCATCATAAAGACAATGTACGTTGGCCGGCAGATACTTGATTTGATTATGAATGAAGGTTTCCGAATACTTATTCGAATTCAATGATAAAACGGCAATATTAGGTTTATTCGTTTGCATTCGTTTATCAAAAATTTAGTTTCAAGAAACGTTTGAAGCAATTTCTGAAAAGTAATACATGGAGCACAAATGGTACAATGTAGCGTACGTCAACAGTTATTAACCACAACAGAAAAATAATTGGCAGCCATTCGATGTAGAAATCGTCTAAAAAAAAGTAACAGAACTTGCGGTACACCGGATGAGTGCTCGATTGGTACCCTTTTCTTTGGTAGAAAAGATATAGTATATAGATGGCTATAAGAGTGAGCGACATCAAAAAATAACAGAATGATAAGATAATGCAAAAAAAGAGAAAGGTTATAACCTCAAGTGGAATGAATAGTTTCTTGAGTAATTGTTCTGTTTTGGATATTGAATAACCGGTAACAAAAGTTTTTATACCGCTTTGGATGTCGTTTTCATAATCTGCAATTTGATGAAACAGAATATTTCGAATGCCTAAGCAAAATTGCCAAACAATTAGACTAATCCATAATCCTCTACTATTTGTAAATGGGAGTTCTCCATGTTGGTCAAAAGCAGTTAGTGCTAACAAAGCCGGAATGGCATGCGCATAAAGTGAATCTGTAAGCACTCCCCAAAATCCTCTTTCCTTAAAACGAAACGGTGGAACGGAATACAACACAAAAAGCATTAGTTCAATACCGAGTAGCGATAGCGTGTAAACTGTTTTCGGGAAATAATACCAAGGAGCTAATGCAATACTAAGGAATAGTAAAAGTATACCCATCGAGAACCACATGGGTTTGTTGATATGTATGTTTTCTTTTCCTGCTGCTTCGTCCTTTTTTTTATCGGTAAAGTCGTTTAACGTATAGGCAAATCCTGCAATACCAATGATTGTTATATAGGATAAGAGGAATTTAAAAATGAAATTTTGGGCACCAAAAGAATAGTAAAAAGAGCAATGGAAAACATATAAATACGGAATAGCGATTAGGAATGGAATTTTATAGTTCCAAGGGTCGCTAATTCTGATTTTTCTCAGGAATGATTTCACGTAAAATATAGACTAATTGTTAGCTTTAGACCGTAATATATTTCATATATTTAAGTAAACTAAATTTCGGGTATGATAAGTACTAAAACAGCATGGCAACCCGTTGCACATAGCTATATAACTGATACAGTGCTGCGCGAACGAATCGATACAGATGGTTTTTGCGTCCATGGTCGATTAAGTGAAGCTTCGCTAAACGAATTAAAATCTCTTTTTGCATCAACACATCATTTTGAAAATGGAGAAGGAGGTATGTTTTACAGTGTTTATTCACAGGATCTTGTTTACCGTAGAAAGATGCATGATGAGATTGGAGCTATTCTTAAATCTTATTTAGACCAGTGGTTGACAGACTATAAGATGATGCTGAATTCCTATATTGTAAAAGCTTCAGGGCCACGTAGCGAGTTTTATGTACATCAAGATACTACAGGACTAGATGAGTTTAAGTATTCTCCTTTGAGTTTGTGGATTCCGTTAGAAGACATCACTGCCGAAAATGGCGCCATGTGTGTGATGCCTGGAAGTCATAAATTGTTTTCGCCCTACAGAAGTATTTCTTTTCCTGCACCCTACGATGATATTCATTTTGCAGTGCGTAGATATTTACAGCCATTGTTTATGAAAGCCGGTGATATATTAGTTTTCGATAATCGAATCGTGCACAATTCCATGCAAAATCTTTCCGGTAAAGAGCGAGTTGTGGTGATATCCGGAATATTTCCGAATGAAGCCAAATTGCAAACGTGTTGGAAGAATCCGGCTATTCCAGATGCTAAAATTGAAGTGATTCAGCACAGCGATGATTATTTGCTTACGAATCCGAATTTTTTGATAGATTGTCACGCTCGTCCAAGTGTTGGCGACACTGTGGCTTTGGTGGAAGATGAGTGGTCGAAAATAACCGAAACTGAATTTACGGCACTCTGTGAAGAACATGGAATTGCACCTGTGAATTATTTGAACGAAAACGGACATACAGATTGTAATATGATTGTAGAGCCTGTGAGTCAGCCTATTGTATCTGTTGAAATACCTGCTGTTGAAGCCTCACAGCCCGAAGTAGCTGTTGGCTTTTTGGATAAACTAAAACGAATATTTTCGGCCTAATTAAAGCGAATATAAATTTGGATTGACATTCAAAATATTTTAAAATGAATAGCCATTTACTAAAAGACCAAACACTTGAAGCTCAGTTAGAGCAAGATGGTGTGGTTCGAATTCCTTTCCTAACTCAGGAAGAGTTAGCCGAAGTACAAGCATTTTATAAAGGATTGCATGGAGGTGGAAATCCACCTGCACTTTATGATGGAATTCACATGACCATCTGGTCTCCAGATTTGTCATATAAATTAAAAATTAAAGAAAACCTTGAACGTATATTAGCCGCAGCATGTGAGCGAAATTTTAAAAACTATAGAGCCGTTAATCAACAGTTTATTGTTAAGTTAAAAGGGGAAGAGACTACATTCCCTGTTCACCAAGATTGGAGTATTGTTGATGAATCAAAATATACTTCATTTAATATATGGGTGCCTTTACAAGATGTGAATGAAAACAATGGTGCTATGTGGATTTTAAAAAAGAGTCATAATATCAATCGCCCGGTTCGCGGAGCTGGCTATTTGTTTCCTAATTACAATCCTATTTTAGAAGAACTAAAAAAGCGCTCAACTGTTTTTTCGATGAAGGCAGGAGAAGCATTAATTTTCTTTTTGAATACCATTCACGGTTCACCTGCTAATCAAAGCGAAAATGAACGCGTGGTCATTCAATCGGCTATTTTACCTGATGAAGCATCATTCCAAATATATCATCAACCCGAGCCCGGATTGGCATTAGAAGTACATCATCCTAAAGACGATTTTACGTATCATTATGAACGACTTCGTGAAGATTCAATGGTGAAAGCGCCAACAGATAATGGTTTCGAACTGTTGGAGAGTTATGTTAATAACCCGGTAACATTGGAAGAGGTTTTAGAAGCCATCAGTCATTAAACGCATTGCTAATACAGATACATGGCTACTCAGTACATTCAAGCTAAGGAAGATTCCCTTTTTACTTATTTAAAGAAAGTATGGGATTATCGCTATTTAGTAATTGTGCTAGCATCGCGAGAATTGAAAGTAAAATATGCACAAGCTAAATTTGGTATACTTTGGTCTGCCTTACAACCATTGGCCGGGATGCTTGTTTTTACTTTGTTTTTCGACAAACTCATTAAAATCAAAGGTATGCATTCGCCATATCCGCTTTTCGCTTTTTCCGGCATGCTCGGGTGGAACTATTTTTCATTTATTTTAAATGGAGCAAGTACCTCTCTGATTCAAAATCAAACCTTGATTCAAAAAATCTATTTTCCTAAGTTTATTTTGCCATTGTCTAAAGTAGCAGTGGGGCTTATTGAATTTCTTATATCATTGGCTGTGATGCTATTGTTAATGTTCGTTTTCGCGCATCCATTATCTTGGACAATTGTGTTTTTACCCATTGTGATACTTATAAATATTCTTGTAGGGTTATGTATCGCCATATGGATTAATGCACTCACGGTGAGAAATCGAGATTTGCATCACATTGTTCCTTACATGATCAATTTTAGTATTTGGCTTACTCCGGTTTTTTATCCAGGTTCAATTATTCCGGAACGTTACTTTTGGTTAACCTATTTAAATCCCATGGCGGGAGTATTAGATGGCTATCGTTATGTTTTATTAGGCGAAGCTTGCCCTTCTATTCATTATAGTTACATCTTTTTAATTATGCTTTTATTGTTTGTTTTAGGATTGATGTATTTCAAAAAAGTGGAACGATATGTGGCTGAACTTATTTAAAAGAAAATAATCTAGCGTGACAAAACCGGCAATTAAAATTGAGCATTTAAGCAAGTACTACGAGCTCCGTCATGCAAAGACAGATGGAGAAAGTAGTGAATATTTAATTGCTGTGAAGGATATGCTTGGTCTTCGTAAAGTAGAAATGCATTATGTGTTGGATGATATTTCATTAGACATACAAAAAGGAGAAATTCTAGGGGTTATTGGTCGAAATGGTTGTGGTAAAAGTACGTTGTTGCAAATTTTGAGCAATATAATCCCTCCTTCTTCTGGTACTATTGCTATTGAGGGCACAGTTTGTTCCATACTTGGTATTGGTGCCGGTTTTCATCCCGATTTGACTGGCAGAGAGAATGTTTATTTAAATGGCAGTTTATTAGGGATGTCTAAACAAAAAATTGATACAGTGTTTGCTGAAATACTTGATTTTAGTGGTATTGGTGAGTTTGTTGAAGAGCCGGTAAAGAACTATTCCAATGGTATGTATTTGCGCTTAGCTTTTTCAGTATTTAGTCATTTGGATTCAGATATCTTATTACTTGATGAAGTTTTGGCTGTAGGTGATGCCGCATTTCATGAGAAAGCAAAACAGAAAATTACGGCATTGGCTCGTAGCGGGAAAACAGTTGTTATAGTAAGTCACAATCCATCTGAAGTAATCGAATTTTGTACCAGATGTGTTTTGATACGCGAAGGAAAAATTGCTGCTCAGGGCGATCCTAAATTAGTTTTTGCTGATTATCTAATAGCGCTGAACAAACAAAATGCTGCAATAGAGTTGTCGTCATTTACGGCAAAAAATGAAGCCGGAAGAATCCTGTTTGATTCCACCAATAGTCTTACTCCGCAGAACGATTTCTTTCGTTTAGTTTCTGTTCGTGTTAAGGCCAGTAACAAAACACCAGATGCCGCTATATATATTAGCGATCCTATCGAAATTGAATATGTAATCGAGAAGAAATGTGATGAAGGTTATTTACAACTCGGTTCGAAAATATTGGATTTGTTCGGCACTTGGATTACTACAGATGCTCCCGCATTTCGAGAAGGGGAAGTGCATCAACCTCAACCTGCCGGAAAATATGTATATACAAGCTTTTATGAACCTTATTTTTTTAATAGCGGTACATACAAGCATACCTTAGTTATTGGAAGGGATGGAAAAGAAGTGCCTATTGCTTTTCAGTTTTATTCTTTTGAAATAGCGAAAGACGAATGGATAGCCAAAGCGGTTTGGGGCGGACTTCCATCCCCTTTGCTTAAGCGGTTGGAGTGGAAGGTAGAAAAAGAAAATGGTTTATAGTTTTCCGTAGTCTAATTCGTTTTGTTGCTTTTTGTGCACTTGCATCCAATACATGTTTTGAAGGAAGTATTTGTCAAGCCCATACTGAAGTTCGTGTTGCGGTTTATAACATTTGATTTCAAAGAAGTCAACTGGAAAAATGTATTCTTCCCAATTCTCAATTTTTGCAATACCGGTGAGCTCTTGAAAATCGTTAGAGATTGTAAGATTTTCAAAATCTTCTAACTTCAAATCAATAGTTTTTACAAAGCATATTGCAAAACCCTTTCTCCGCATAGCATCCAATACTTTGTATAAATCAGCAACGTTGTATTTGTAAGCATCATTGATTCTGCCAATTTCGTAATCAATTTTTTGTTGGTGCTCCTCAATCACAGCAATTTTTCGGAACAAATCTTTAATGTAAAGTGAGCCTCCCGGTTTCAATACATCCCAAGCTGCATCAATGGCTTTACTGTGATCATTGGAATGTCCGAAAGATTCCAAAAAGTAGACTACATCAAAAGTGTCTTTTGCAAAAAGTGATGGAAGTTGGTGATAGTCGCCCAAATGAACATTTATTTTATTGTTTAATCCCTTCTCCGAAATTTTCTTTTTCGCTTCATCCAGTTGAACTTCCGAAATGGTTACAGCATTCACAGTTACATCGCATTTTTCAGCGAAGTAAATGGCCGGACCACAAACACCGCAACCTGCATCACAAATATTCATACCGGGTTTTAATTCCATGCTGGCAATTTCGTAATCCAGTAATTTACTTACATCGGTAGTGCGAAATGCCTGAATAACATCCCCATATACCTCCAAAAATTTATCGTTGTATTGATTGTAAAAGGCTTTTACTTTTTCAGGTGTTGTGGCATTAACGTTTGCTGTTTGTTCCGTTTTTGCTGTACTAGTATTACGCGATTGTTGCAACATTAGAAAGGTTACAGCCGAAACAGCAATAAAAAAAATAGTTATCAGTAGATAGATCATACAGCAATTTCAATAGAAAAATCGAATTAGGAAAATAGACGTTTTAGTTTACCCCAAATACCATCCGTTGTTGTATTAGTGGGTTGAGCTAAAGGTTCTGCAATAGGAACTGGTTTTTTCTTTTCAATACCTAGATAAAGAAAATCAAAGTCTTCTTCAGTTAAAGGATTCACTGTGTAATCTAAGTCTCTTATTTTTTTTAATCCTTGTGGTCCTTTAAGAATATCGAAGTTGAAGAAGAAATCAAGATTGCTTTCATATTCCGAAATAACTCCGTTTTCTAAAAAGTGATATCGCATTTCTGCCTTATCGGGAATAATGCCAAACACCACTGCAAGTCGAGGTTGTTCAGTTTGATTAATGCCAGATGCATGTAGCAACCTATGGTCGTAGAGCAATGCTTCACCGGCTTTCATGTTCAACGTTTGATGATACTTCCATGTGTAATCGCTAATTTTGTAAAAAGGATCAGGTACATTCACACCTCTGAAACTTTTCACTAAGGTGTGACTGTGAGGAAGCACACAAATCGCACCATTCTCCTCTGTTGTATCAACCAATGGAATCCAAATATTAAAAGACCGGAATTGTTCTTCATCTACTATCGACCAATCTTGATGTGGAAGTAACGAGCCATTTTGACCTTTGTATTTTGTTATGTATGATCCACCAAGTGGGCGACTGTTTAAAAAATAGTGTTCTATAGCTCGCTCAAATTGTTTTAGGATTTCAACATTCAAATTCATTTTGAAATCTCGATCTGATGAATGTGCAGTCGCATATAATCCTTCTTTTGTTTCGGTGTGATGCTTATTGTACAAGTCAACAAGGTAAGCTACCTCGCTTTCATTCAAAAAAGGTAATACAACATAACCTTCTTTGTCCAACTGTGCTTCCAGTTCGGAATCTTTTAAAACAGGAGTCATATCTAAACTTAATGCGTTTGAAAAAATGAAGCAATGCGTTGCAATAGCGATGGTGCTGCTTTTTGAGGCGGAGCCATTGCTGTTTTTTCTTCAACAACAACATTACTTTTTACCGGTGACGATTCGGCTAAGATAGGAGGTAGTCCGGCTCTTTCTTTCATTTTTAAAAGAATGTCTTTTAACTCATCCTCATTTAATAACGGAATCGTATAAGGCTTAAAACCTAAGCTTTTTCCCATTAACGGACGTTTTAAAATGGCCTCATAAAAATTTTCAAAACTGATTAAGAAGTCGTCCTCCATTTCAATTACCTCTACCTCGTTTTTCGAACGATCCGGACAATAATGGAAATTCATTTTTGGTGCTGCACTCATTACTCCTGAAGTTATTGCAATTCTTATTTTATCGCTTTTGTTCGGTGGCGAGTAATGGACAATGCTTTGATTTAATACAACGGCTTCTCCCGCTTTCACTTCCATTGGAATAGAATTGTCTATCATCAATTGTTCATAGCCGTCAAAGAACATTGGCAACGTAGGGCAGCGCAAGGGTTTCAGAACACCGTAATGACTTCCGGGCATCACGTGTAATGCTCCATTATAAGAAGTAACATCAATGAGTGGAACCCAAATATTTAATGCAACATATTTTTCTTCATCTACAATTGTCCAATCTTGATGCACCGGCAATTCTGAATAGGTGTCGGGTTGTTTGTATAAATAGGCCGAGCCAAACGCTCTATAATTTTTGAAAATTCTTTCGTAGTGCGGTTTAAAAACAGCTGTTACTAAGTCGCTCGCATTTTTTTTGTACGCATAATCGCTTGAATAGCTACTTGATTGAAATCCTTTTGTATCAAGGTTTGGATGCAGTTTCCAGAACAAATCGACTAAGTGGGTAACTTCCTCTTGCGTTAAAAATGGGATTTTTACATAGCCTTGCGACTCGAATTTTGCTTGAAGTTCAGGGTCTTGAAAAATTGGATCTACCATTAGTTCGCTATTGTTTCAAAAAGGCGTTTGAAAAAAGATTTTTTTTCTGGCTTCTGTTCAGGTTGTGGATTGAATACTGTAGTTAATGCTTCTTGTTTTGCTTTTATTTCTTTTGCTTTTTCAGGGTAAAGATTCGCAAGCCATGCTGCATCTAGTTTTGGAAAGTTGTAATCAAACAAACCAATGCTTGTTCCAATTTTGGGCTTATCAAAAATATTATCGCCAAATTGCTCGAAGTCAGTCATGAATGAATCATCTTCTTCAAAGAGTTCTACTTTATCGCCATGCACATCTTTATTGTAATAGGCAATTCTGAAATCAGCTTCCTTGTGCGTGAAATAGATATTTGTAGTAATTCTCGTTTTAGGCGATAGATTCGCTGCCGAATAATGAATGATACTCTGGTCAAAAATTACAGCTTGTCCGGCTTTTAAATACACTGGCGCTAAATAGGGAACAATATCTTCGTCTTTCATACTACCATACAAACAAGGAACAGTTGCGCCTCGGTAAGTAGGTATAATTCTGTGACTTCCCTTAAGCACTTGTATTACTCCGTTTTCATCAGTTAGATCTATCAATGGACACCAAATATTGATTCCAGTAAATTTAGTTTCATCCACCAATGTCATATCTTGGTGTACACACATTGTGCTATCCGGTCCTGGATACTTTACAATAAAGCTTCCACACATTGTTTTAAAATCTTGCAGATTTTCATTCATCCATCTAGAGCCCACACGTCTTACTTCTTCATCTGCCGTCTGTCTGTATTTTTTGTCTTTCGAAAAAGTACTCGGATAAAATCCTTTTTCCTCAACCGGGTGCAAATTATAATATAGTTGCTCCAACTCCGCAACTTCTTCTTTCGTGTAGAAATCAACAATCACATAGCCATCTCGCTCAAAATCAGCTTGCATTTGCTCATCTTTAAAAACACGCATCATTTTTGAAGGGAATTGAAACATAGTATTGTGTTTTTTATATTAGGCTTCTGCCAAAAATAGTTTTTTGATTTTGGCGAAGAGTCCTGTTGTTTCGTCAATTTTTGGCTCCTTCATTCTTGCTTCGAAGTCAGCAGTAGACATTGGTTTAAATTCAAACTTTTCTTTTCGAATTGTTTTTACATTACCCGGTTCCATCCATGGGTTGAATTGCATGTAAAAGTTATGATCCACTTCCAATACATTCACTTCCTTATCGTTGGATGATTTCAAGTCATAGTGTAAAGAGTATGTATCAGCAGGAATTAAAATCAATTGAATGGTTAATCGCAAGCCTGGAGTTTTATTGATGGCTGTATAATGTATGATACTGTCATCTAAAATTACACAGTCTCCTGCTTTAGTTTCTAGAGGAATAAGGTAGTCGTTGATGATTTCATTTTTGATGCCTTCCAACTCCCACGGTACTTTCGGTCCACGCTGTAAGCCAAATCGCTTATGGCTACCGGGAACAACTTGAAGTGTACCGTTTTCAATAGTACTGTCAACCAACGGGCACCAAATAGAAACAGAAGTGTATTTTGTTTCCTCCACAAAAGCCCAGTTTTGATGTAATGGAACTTCGCCACCATCCGTTTTTTTTCGAATAAAATTGGCAATAATAGGTTTGTAGTTGTCCAATATATTACTGTATTCTTTTTCGAATTCTTTTACTATAATGTCGAATACCAACTTTTTATATTCAGGGTTTTTATCAATAAACGTAAAGTCGTATGTGATGGTATGCCCATTCTTTACATCGTCAGCACCCAATTGGCCTCCACTTTTCGGTAAGGTGTCGAAAAAAGCTTGTTTCAATATTTCCACTTTTTCCGGTGAAATAAAAGGTAGGCATACATAGCCGTCCTTATCAAATTGTTTCTGTAAAACCGGGTCGTGAAACACTTTTCTCATATACACACTTTTGTTAGCTCAAAAATAATATTCCGAATTTAGTAATTCTACAATTTATTGACTGATAAAAGTCACTTTTCTTAAAAACCAAAAAATGGCAGAGTGTTATAAACTTTAAGCAGTTTAATTACTTTTAAACGATTATTGTAAAAAACGAATATGAGCATAAGGGCATTGGTTTGTGGGGCAGGAGGATTTATAGGCGCACATCTCGTGAAAAAACTCAAGCAAGAAGGATATTGGGTTAGAGGCGTTGATTTAAAATATCCTGAATACAGTAATTCTGTTGCTGACGAATTTGTAATAGGCGATCTGCGAGATCCGTTTTTTTGTAGTAAGGTACTCACCGAAAAATTCGATTGTATTTATCAACTGGCAGCCGATATGGGTGGCGCAGGGTATATTTTTACAGGCGATAATGATGCTGATTTAATGACCAACTCTGCATTGATTAATCTGAACATCTTATCATTAGTGAAACAATTTGGTGTTGGAAAAATATTCTATTCTTCCTCTGCTTGTATTTATCCTGAACATAATCAGCTAGATCCTGCAAACCCAAACTGCGAGGAATCTTCAGCTTATCCCGCCAATCCCGATAGTGAATACGGTTGGGAAAAACTTTTCAGTGAACGCCTCTATCTAAGCTATGCTAAAAACTTCGGTATAAATGTCCGAATTGCCCGTTTCCACAATGTTTTTGGCCCTGAAGGAACTTGGACAGGTGGTAAAGAAAAAGCACCGGCTGCCATTTGCCGAAAAGTGGCTGAGGCAAAAATCGGCTCATCCATTGAAATTTGGGGTGATGGTCTCCAAACCCGTTCATTTCTTTATATTGATGAATGTATTGAAGGTGTTCTTAGGTTAATGGAGAATGAGTTTGTAGGTCCTGTTAATATTGGTTCCGATGAAATGGTATCAATAAATGAACTAGCTAAGCTCGTGATTTCGATTTCCGGTAAGCAGTTGTCGCTTAACAATATTCCAGGTCCAATGGGAGTAAGGGGTAGGAACTCCGATAATCGACTAATTAAAGAAAAACTAAAATGGGCGCCATCGTCAATGTTGGCAGTAGGTATGGAGCAAACGTATAAGTGGGTAGAAGCCCAAGTTCAAAAAAAATAAAAACATTTTTTTGCGGAAAGTTGGCAAAAAAGAAATTGCTGTTATATTTGCACTCCCAACGGAAAGGAACGGTAGTTCAGTTGGTTAGAATGCCGCCCTGTCACGGCGGAGGTCGCGGGTTCGAGTCCCGTCCGTTCCGCATCAAAAGGTCCTGATTTTTTCAGGGCCTTTTTTGTTTTAGATTACAATCTATTCCGTTAAAGGGCATACAATGTTGTCCAACTTATAAAGTCGGATTTTAAAGCTGAAATTTTGAGATGGTTTATAAGCCGTCTCTTAGGTTTTCTAGAAGTTTTTTTACTGACTTTAACGAGTCGATCAATTTTGCCTTGTCGGTAAATGTTGAACTGTTTTTGAGTTGAACTTTAGCGCCTTCAATGGTATAGCCTTTTTCTTTTACCAAATGATAGATGCTTTTAACTGTCTCAATATCTTGTTTTGTAAACAAACGTACTCCATTACGGTCTTTGCGCACCTGAAGTTCGGGGAACTCGCTTTCCCAATAGCGCAGCAAAGAGGCATTTACGCCCAACATATCCGCCACTTCTCCAATGGAGTAGTATAGTTTTTCTATGTCTTTTTCTTTGTAGGCCACGTTGTTTGAAGTCTTTAAGTAATATTAGTCGAGTGTTTGTCCGGCATTTTTCGTTCGCTCAATAATTTTGGCAAACATAGCGTCATTCAAGTCGTTATAGAAGAAATAAATCGGATTAATAGCATTTTCATCTTTCAATACCTCGTAGTGTAAGTGAGGCCCTGTCGATTTTCCGGTACTTCCCACAAAACCTACTTTTTCACCGCGTTTAATCTTTTGTCCTCTGCGAACAGCAAACCGCGACATATGTCCGTAACGCGTTTTATAGCCATAACCATGATTGATGATTACCTGATTGCCATAGCCGCCATAATTGAATTCAACAAGCTCAACAACTCCATCACCTGTAGCATAAATTTCAGTTCCTGTAGGTGCCGTAAAATCCAATCCGGCATGGAATTTCGGTACTTTATATACCGGGTCGATGCGCACACCAAAACCAGATGCAATACGCTCCAAATCTTTGTTCGAAACCGGTTGAATGGAGGGAATAGACGCCAACATTTGCTCTTTCCCCTTTACCAATTCAGTAATATTATCATACGATGCAGATTGAATCGTCATCTGCTTTTTAAGTTTATCAACCCGTTTTGAAATGTCAATCATCAACTCGGAGTTATCATATTTTTCCAAGTTCTTATACTTGTTGATTCCCCCGGAACCCGCCTGCCATTCATCGTTCGAGATAGGCTCCGATTCAAAAATAACACGGTAAATACTGTTATCTCTATAGTGTAAGCCCTCCAATACATCACTTAATCGGTTGACTTCATTGTCTAAAACGTTGTATTGTTGTTTCAGTCCATTTAACTCGCTACGTAAAATACGCTCTTTCGGAGAGTCAATAAACATATAGGCTATAGAGGAGATAATCAACGAAAACACTAGAGAGGCAATAACAAAACCAAGCACACGCAATAAACGCGAACCAAAGCTCACTACTGCTTTTTCGTATTTCAGCGTTTGGGCGTTGAAGACAAACTTCTCGTTTTTATTCCTTTTAAACATCTTTTCAGATAAAAAATAGTACAATTCTGCTAAATTCACCCCTCCTTTTAGGATACAGGCGAAAAGCCAAATTAATATAAAAACTCAGACGAACGAAACTATCATGACATCAACCGAAATTCGAAAAGCTTTTTTAGATTTTTTTGAAAGTAAAGGCCATAAAATTGTGCCTTCAGCACCCATAGTGGTGAAAAACGACCCCACCTTATTGTTTATCAATTCAGGTATGGCTCCATTCAAAGAATATTTTTTGGGCAACGGAACACCGCCATCTAAACGCATTGCCGATACACAAAAGTGTTTGCGCGTTTCCGGAAAACATAACGATTTAGAAGAAGTGGGTGTGGATACCTATCACCATACCATGTTTGAAATGCTAGGCAATTGGAGCTTTGGCGATTATTTCAAAAAAGAAGCTATTGAGTGGGCTTGGGAATTGTTGACTTCTGTTTACAAGTTAGATAAGACGCGATTGTATGTTACCGTTTTCGAAGGTGATGCAAAAGAGAATTTGCCTTTCGATCAAGAGGCTTATGACGAATGGAAAAAGTGGATTGCCGAAGAACGCATTTTACGCGGTAATAAAAAAGATAACTTTTGGGAAATGGGCGATACCGGTCCTTGTGGACCATGTTCTGAAATTCATATCGATTTACGAAGCGATGAAGAACGCCAACAAATTCCTGGTGCCGATTTAGTGAATAACGATCATCCCCAAGTAATAGAAATTTGGAACAACGTATTTATGCAGTTCGAGCGAAAGGCTGATAAATCCTTAGTTCCACTGCCTGATAAACACGTAGATACCGGAATGGGATTCGAGCGTTTAGTACGCGCTATTCATGGGAAAACATCGAATTACGATACAGATATTTTTATGCCAACTATCGATTTTATTTCGAAAAAATCAGGCATAGAATATCATTTCACGGAATCTACTAATGCTACTATTTGCGCTAATTGTGTGAAGCAAGATATTGCTATGCGAGTAATTGCTGATCACATCAGAACCATTTCGTTTACGATTGCCGATGGTCAGTTGCCATCCAATACCGGTGCAGGTTATGTGATTAGAAGAATTTTACGAAGAGCTGTTCGTTACGGCTATTCTGCATTGAATTTTGAAACACCTTTCTTGTATGAATTAGTAGGCTTAGTGGCTAATCAGTTTGCTTCTATTTTCCCTGAATTAAAAGCACAAGAAGCATTTGTAGCGAAAGTAATTTTGGAAGAAGAGACTTCTTTCTTGCGCACACTTAGTCATGGAATTAAGCGTTTCGAAGCAATAGAGAAAGAAATGAATGGTACAGCTATTGTTCCCGGTAAAGTGGCTTTTGAATTGTTCGATACCTATGGTTTTCCACTGGATTTGACAAAACTTTTAGCCGCAGAAAAAGGGTTTACTGTGGATGAAGTTGAATTCGAATCAGAATTACAAATTCAAAAAAACAGATCGCGTAAAGCTGCTGAAACTGAGCAGTCCGACTGGGTGCAGGTGGCCGATGATGTGAAAACGGAATTTTTGGGCTACGATTCGTTTGAAGTGAAATCGCATTTAGTGAAGTATCGAAAAACGAAAGTGAAAGACACCGATATCTATCAGTTGGTGCTAGATAAAACACCTTTCTATGCTGAAAGTGGCGGACAGATTGGCGATTCAGGCTATTTGGATTTTGCCGGAGAAAAAATTGATGTGTTTGATACAAAGAAAGAAAACGATTTGATTATTCACTTTGCTAAAAAACTCCCGGCAAAAACGGATGCTGCAGTAGATGCAAAAATTAATTTGCAAAAACGTACAGATACTACACGTAATCACTCAGCTACTCACTTATTGCAAGCGGCATTACGCGAAGTTTTAGGGACACATGTTCAACAAAAAGGTTCTTTAGTTACTCCCGATACATTGCGTTTCGACTTCTCCCATTTTGCAAAAGTAACCGATGAGGAAATTGCGAAAATAGAGCAAATAGTGAACGAGAAAATTATGCAAAATATTGTGTTGGATGAGCGCAGAAATGTTGCTATTGCTGATGCAGAGAAACTAGGTGCCACCATGTTGTTCGGGGAAAAGTATGGCGATTTTGTACGTGTGATTACTTTCGATGAGCACTTCTCGCGCGAGTTGTGTGGAGGTTGTCATGTGCCTGCAACAGGGGTTATTGGTTTGTTTAAAATTACATCTGAAGGTTCTGTAGCAGCAGGTGTACGCAGGATTGAAGCGGTAACCGGTAGAAAAGCATTACAATTGGCTAACGATGCAATTAGCGAATTGACTAATGTGAAGGTGGCGCTTAATAACTCAAAAAATATTTTGAAATCTATTGACGATTTAGTCAACGAAAATAAAGCATTAAAGAAGGAGGTAGAAGAAATTGCCGCTAAGCAAGTAGTTGAATTGAAAAACCAATTACTACAGAAAATTCAAGTGGTAAATGGGGTGAATGTAATTACAGAACTTGTTGAAATTGGCAATAATGATGCATTGAAGAACTTAGTGTATATGCTGAAAAGCGAAGTGAAAAATTTCGTGTTTGTGCTTGGAGCAAGTATCAACGGCAAGGCAAATGTACACATCATGATTGAAGAAGAATTGTCGAAAGCCAAAGGATACAGTGCGGGTGCATGGATAAAAGAATTGTCGCCAATTATTAAAGGCGGAGGCGGAGGGCAGCCATTTTACGCAAGTGCAGGAGGCACGAATGTAGAAGGCTTAACACAATTTTTGACTGCTGTTAAAGAAAAGATTTAATTTAGTGATATCATGAGTGACGATAAATACAGTAAATACGAATTAGTAATTGGGCTTGAGGTTCACGCACAGTTATCGACTAAAAGCAAAATGTATTGTGGCGATTCTACTGAATTTGGCGCATCTCCAAATACACAAGTGAGTCCACTTTCATTGGGCCATCCCGGAACATTACCGCGTGTAAATAAAGCTGCTGTTGCTGCTGCTGTTAAAATAGGCTTGGCTACAGATAGCGAAATTCGCGAGGTAAATGAGTTTGCAAGAAAGAATTATTTCTATGCCGATTTACCAAAGGGCTATCAAATTACACAAGATAAAACGCCTATTTGCACAAACGGGTTTCTGAAATTCGAAGTGAATGGGGAAGAGAAAACAGTGCGTATTCATCGCATTCACATGGAGGAAGATGCCGGAAAATCAACGCACGATTTAGATCCGTTTTTTACATTGGTAGATTTGAATAGGGCGGGTGTTCCTTTGGTTGAAATCGTCACAGAGCCTGATATTCGAAGCAGCGATGAGGCTTATCAGTACCTTACCGAAGTTAGAAAGCTAGTTCGTTTCTTAGAAATATGCGATGGCAATTTGGAGGAAGGTAGTATGCGTTGTGATGCGAATATTTCTATTCGAAAAGTAGGTGAAACGATTTTGAATACACGTGTGGAGGTTAAGAATATGAACTCTATTCGAAATGTGAAACGAGCTATTGAAGCGGAGTTTATTCGTCAGGTGGATTTAGTGGAAGATGGAGGCGTTGTTGTGCAAGAAACACGGGGCTTTGATGCCAATACCGGAAAAACATTAGGACAACGTTCGAAAGAATTTGCACACGATTATCGTTATTTCCCTGAGCCCGATTTGCCACCGGTAGTGATAACCGAAGCGTATATTCAGAATGTAAGAGAGAATATGCCAAAGCTCCCGAAACAGTTGATTTCAGAGTATGTTAACCATTTCGGATTGCCGTTGTATGATGCAACTGTAATTACAGACGACAAAGATTTAGCCTTTTATTTTAACGACCTATTGAAGTTGACGGCTAACTACAAAGCAGCTTCTAACTGGGTGTTGGGTCCCGTGAAATCATTTTTGAATGAAAACGGTTTAGAGATTTCGCAATTTGTATTGAAACCTCAAGCATTAGCCGATTTGATTGCATTGATTGATAGTGGAAAGACAAATTTCTCTGTAGCATCGCAGAAGATATTCCCTGAAATGATAGTAGCACCTGCTAAATCGCCACTTCAAATTGCAGAAGAGATGAATTTGTTGCAGAATTCTGATGAGGGAATGATTAAAGAATTAGTGGCGCAAGTTTTGGCCTTAATGCCGGCTAAGGTGGAAGAGTACAAGGCCGGTAAGAAAGGATTAATGGGGCTTTTTGTAGGTGAGGTAATGAAAGCCTCCAAAGGTAAAGCCGATCCGAAAGTGACCACTAAAATATTGAACGAATTATTAGAAAATTAACACGACTTTTAAAAACATAAAAATTGTACATGAAGAACATTTTGTTTGTCATATTATTCTCGGCATTTTTTTCTTGCACTTCATCAGGTGGAGGCAGTAAATATGTTGTAGATGGGAAAATTGAAAATCTAAGCGGTAAGAAAGTAATTCTTGAAAAATTATCACTGCAACAGATTACTGCAATTGATTCTACCACATTAGACAAAGACGGTAAGTTCAAACTAAGCAATTATGCCGATAAGGGATTCTATCGGTTACGCGTTGATAGTTATGCTTGGATACTACTTTTAGAGAATAGCAATTTTAAATTCAATGCAGATTCTAAAGATCCTATTGGTTACACGGTTTCAGGTACAGATGCCAGCAAAGAAATGTTGGAAGCAGTGAAATATGTAAGTGGTCGTCAGATGGAGTTGCAAGCTGCGAATGAAGAATTTTATCGCAGACAAAATGCAGGTCAGTCACAAGATTCATTACAGCAGTTTGCCATGCAAATTCAAATGGCCGGGCAAACCTTCGAGAATACATTAAAATCAAGAGTTACCGGTTCGAAAGAGCCATTTGTTTCACTTTATTATGTCAGCTTTTTGCCAATGAATAAGTATCCAAAGGAAAATGGCGATGTGATAAAATTGATGGAGAAAAACTATCCGAATTCTGAGTATACCAAGGAAATGAAATCGGCTTATGCACAAATTGAAATGCAAATGAAAGCAGCTGAGATGAAGCAAAAAGCAGAAGCTGCTACAGCCATAGGTTCTACTGCAATCGATTTAGATTATCCATCCCCAAGTGGAAAAAATATTAAGTTGTCTTCTTTGCGTGGTAAAGTGGTGTTGGTAGATTTTTGGGCATCATGGTGCGGACCATGTAGAAGAGAGAATCCAAGTGTTGTAGCGGCCTACAATAAATATAAAGACAAAGGATTTACTGTTTACAGTGTTTCGTTAGATCAAGATAAAGGGCGATGGATAAGTGCCATTGCACAAGATGGCTTGATTTGGGAAAACCACGTAAGCGACTTGAAAGGGTGGAGTGCTGAACCAGCTGCTAAATATGGGGTTCAAAGTATTCCTGCTCAGTTTTTATTAGACAAGGACGGAAAGATTATTGCTAAGAATTTGAGAGGAGAGGAGCTGGATAGGAAGTTGGAAGAGATACTCAAGTAACTGATTTAGTTTATGTTGAATGCGTTGTAGAAGTAATTTTACAACGCATTTCTTTTTGTGCTCATGTGAAGTTTCTATTTATGATTTGATAACAAACAACAATGTTTTCTTGCACAATAATAGAATTCGTGTTACGTTTACTACACAAAATTTAAAAACATGAAAAAGTATTTTGCCATTCTGGCTATTATTATACTTCCATTCTTTGCGAAAGCACAATTGGGGAAATATGAAGAAGTGGTGTATCTAAAAAATGGAAACATATATCACGGAGTAATTATTGAACAAATTCCCGGAGTATCCTTGAAGATAAAATCGTCTGATAGAAATGTTTTCAATGTAAAGATTGAAGAGGTAGAAAAAATTACGCGAGAAGAGTTAAGACCCCAATTACCACCTGCTCGCCCTGAGCCAATGGCACCACAAGGACCACCAAGCGATTATAAATATGGTGATAAAGGGAAAGTTTGTGAGCCAGGAAGTTGTACTCATGGACGTAGAGGTTTGGATTCTGTTTCATTACGTACACGTGCAAGCGGCATTTACTTAACTCTAGGACCTAATGCAAGTGCACATAACAATTTTGCGGGTGTTGGTATTGAGTTGACATTAGGTGGTAAAATTTTCCCTAAAAAACCTTGGCGAAAACCGGTTAAAGTAGGTGCTGATGTGTTTGCCTTCGGAACTGCGTTGACAGGCTTTTCTCGTGGTCCAAGTTTCCAAGCCGGTTTAGGTGTAGGGCCTACATTTGCGTTTAATTTGAAGCGAAAAAAGTTAATCTACATTACCCCTTATTTGGGCTTAAATGGCTTAGTTACAAGAGACAATAACCGTTTTGTTTACGATCAATACGGTAACTATATACAAACAAGTGGAACAGATTTTGGGATGGCTTCAGCCGTTGGCTTAAAGTTTGAATTAGTAGTAAAACGCTTCTATTTCGGAACGAATGGAAGTATCGGTCAGTCGTTTTCGTTGAATGGTCGTCAATTCCAAAATGGAGGGCCGGGTCCACGAAATATGAATAATGGGCCATATGCTCGTTTCGGATTTAATTTTGGGGTGAAGTTTTAACTAACTTACAAAAACAAAAAGCCTCCTTCAGTTTAAAATGAAGGAGGCTTTTGTTTTTGCTAAGATTTGAATAGTTACGAATAGCCTAAAATTTTCATCATACTTTCAGCGGTTTGTTCTTCCGCAAAAGTGGTGTAGACCAATTTACCTTTCACTTCGTCAATTAAAATATGCGGAGGAGAAGGGAGTAAGCAATGTTTAATTCCACCGTATCCGCTCAATGTATCTTGATAGGCTCCCGTGTGAAAAAATCCGATATACAATTTTTCGCCTTCTTTGATATTCGGTAAATACACTTGGTTGATGTGCGCATCTGAATTGTAGTAATCGCCTACATCACAGGTAATACCGCCCAAATTCACTTGCTTATATTCTTCGTTCCATTTGTTGATGGGTAACATGATGAAACGCTGCGAAAGTCCCCAAATATCAGGCAAGTTGTTCATCAACGAACCATCGAGCATATACCACGATTCTCTATCGTTTTGTTGTTTTTGTCCCAACACCGAAAAAATCACCGCACCGGTTTCACCCACCGTGTAACTGCCGAATTCAGTGTAGATATGTGGCTCTTCTACATTCACTTCGCTACACACATTTTTGATTTGTGTAACAATTTCATTAATCATGTATTCGTAATCGAAATCGAAGGCCAACGATTGTTTAATGGGCATTCCACCACCCAGGTTAATCGAATTCAAAGTCGGACAAATACGTTTCAACTCCACATAAATTTTCAATGCCTTGTGGAATTCCGTCCAATAATAGTTCACGTCCTTAATACCCGTATCGATAAAGAAGTGCAACATTTTCAAAACGTATTTCGGATTGTTTTGAATTTTTTGCTGGTAGTACGAAACCACATCATTGGCACGAATCCCTAAACGCGAAGTGTAAAATTCATACTTAGGTTCTTCTTCGGCTGCAATGCGCATCCCTATATGCAATGGCTCATCCAGCGGTTGATACTTGTCTAATTCTTGCACATTATCTAAAACGGTAATAATGTTTTTATATCCGTTTTGAATCGCTTCAATGATGTTGTTTTGGTAGCTCTGTGTTTTATATCCGTTACAAATAATTTGAATATCCTTAGTCAGTTTTTTCTTGGCTTCCAGTTTTTTAATCAGCTCGAAATCGAATGCCGATGAGGTTTCCAGAAACACATTGCTTTTCAAAGCTTCTTCTACTACAAACGAAAAGTGCGATGACTTCGTGCAATAGCAATAATAGTAATTGCCTTTATAGTCGAGATTGGCAATAGACGAGTTAAACAATCGTCTAGCCCGTTGTATCTGCTGCCCGATTTTCGGTAAATAGGTAAGACGCAATGGCGTACCGTATTTCTCGATAATGTCCATTAACGGCAGGTTGTTGAACTGGAGGCTGTTGTTCTCCACTTTGAATTCCTTTTGCGGGAAATCGAAGGTTTGCTCAATCAATTCTTTGTATTTCGGGTTCTTGTGCATGGATACAATTTCAATTTGAAGCTACAAATAACGTAAAAAGCGAAAATAAATGCGCGTAAAAAATTATAAGTTTGTGGCATGGAGTTCAAGAAAGAAATACAAGAGTCGCTGAAAGACTATTTTAAGGCCAATTTTGGGGTGGATATCCCAAATATTAGTATCAGTCAGATTAATCCCGATTTTCGTCATTTAGGGGATTATGCGTTCAATTTTAATGCCTTGCGCAAGATTGCCAAGGAGCATAATGCAGATCTGAAAGAAATTGTATTAACGGTTGCGTCAACTATTTTGGCTAAGCAGGAAGGCGAAGCTGTGGAATCCATTCGTGCTCAATTCGCAGCCACCGATTTAGATAAAGGCTTCATCAACCTGAAATTCTCCGATCAATTTTGGGCGAAGCAATTGCAAAGTAAAATCGCTTCCGGTAAAGTAACGTCTATTGCGCCAAAAGCAGGAAAAGTAGTGCTGGAATATTGCGGGCCAAACACCAACAAACCCTTGCACATTGGGCATTTGCGAAATATGATGCTAGGCTTTTCAATGAGCGAAGTGTTGAAAGCCAATGGCTACGATGTTACGAAAGTGAATATCTACAACGATCGTGGAATTGCAATTTGCAAATCAATGGCTGCATATATGCTTTGTGGCAATGGAGCAACACCAATAAGTACCGACATTAAGGGTGATCATTTTGTGGGTGATTATTATGTAATGTTTGGAAAGTTATGGAAAGATGAGTTAACAAAAATTGTACTTGAGAATAAGTTTGATCAATACGCAAAAAAAATGGGGATGTTTGATCAGAGTTCAATCGTTTTCTCAACTTCAAGTAATATTGGTCTTTATAGTAAAATCTCTAGTTTAGTTAATTTTGTTCTTGATTTTCAAGCTGGGAAATTAAAAGAGTATGATGATTTTAATGATAATCCTAAAAAATGGTTTGTTCATTTAGTTAATGAAGTGCTCTTAAAAGTAATGACTTTATCAAATAAACTTTCACCGGAAGTTTATAATCAAGTATCAATCTATTTAGATGGTTTGTTAGCAGAGTTAGATAAACTTAAACAGAACAAATTTGTTGAAATATTTGAACTAGCTGAAACTCTTCTTTTAAAGTGGGAAGCCGGAGATGCCGAAACCATTGCCTTGTGGCAGAAAATGAATGGTTGGGTGTATGAAGGATTCAACGAGACGTTCAATACACTTGGTGTTGATTTCGAGAAAGATTATTTCGAAAGCGATACCTATAAATTAGGTAAAGAAATCATCGAACTCGGTCTGCAGAAAAATGTCTTCAAACGCAGAGCCGATGGGGCGGTGATTATCGATTTAACGCCTGATGGTTTAGATGAAAAAGTCGTGTTGCGAAGCGATGGAACTTCCGTTTATATCACACAAGATTTAGGCACTGCCGAACTCCGACATAAAGAGTTTAACATGGATCGCATGATTTATGTGGTGGGCAACGAGCAAGATTATCACTTCAAAGTATTGAAGCTAACGCTCCAGAAGTTAGGCTATCAGTGGGCGGATGGAATTTATCACTTGTCGTATGGCATGGTGGAATCGCCAACCGGACGTTTCAAATCGCGTGAAGGTAAAACAGCCGATGCCGATGATTTGATTGCAGAGGTATTGCGCATTGCCGAAGAGCGAACTAAAGAGCAAGGCAAAATTGACGATTTCTCCAACGATGAAGCTAAGGCCTTATACAAAACCATTGGTCTTGGGGCTTTGAAGTTTTTCTTGTTGCGTGTCAATCCGTACAAGAAAATTATTTTCAATCCGGAAGAGTCGATCGATTTCCACGGACAAACAGGACCGTTCGTGCAATACACTTATGCGCGAATTTGTTCCATCATTCGTAAGGCCGCCATTACGCCCGATAGCATTGATTTGCAAACGAATTTGCAAGGCGTGGAGCGACAAATAATTCAGCAGTTGTGCGAATACGAAAATGTAATTGCCGATGCGTCTAACAAATACGATCCATCGGAGATTGCGAACTATGCGTATAACCTCGCGAAGCTCTACAATAAGTTCTACGGTGAATTGAAAATTCTTTCAGCCGATACCGATGCCGAAAAGCATTTGCGATTAACCATTTCGCAGGCTACAGCCAATACCATTAAACACGCCATGAAGTTGTTGGGTATTGATGTGCCTGAAAAAATGTAAGTTTTCTACAACCCCGTCAGGGTTCCAAACCCTTACGGGGTTAACCGATTACGCAATAGTTTTTCTATCATGGGCGTGCCCTTCGGTCAGGCTGCTTCAGGGTTCGCTGCGCTACCGTGCTCCACTGCGTTGCGCACCAAGCCTTCCGCATCCTTCACGCGGCATTGTGCTACATTCTAAATTATACTTTAATCGTAATCCATGCATACGGGAACATGTCATTCAACCCCGTCAGGGTTCTAAACCCTGACGGGGTTAAAGTCGTTATTCAAACGAAATATTTCCCTCTTTCAGTTTCTCCGTTTGTTCACCCATCGCTAATCCATCAATCATACTGCCAATATCGCCATTCATAAAGGCGTCTAGGTTGTAGATCGACATCCCAATGCGGTGATCGGTGATTCGTCCTTGCGGATAGTTATAGGTTCTAATTTTTGCAGAACGGTCTCCGGTAGATACCAATGTTTTTCTGCGCGATGCAATTTCATCTTCATGTTTACGCACCGCTACTTCGTAGATACGCGTCTTCAACATTTTCATCGCAGTTTCGCGGTTTTTGTGCTGCGAGCGTTCTGCCTGACAAGCCACTACAGTTCCGGTTGGTAAGTGCGTTAATCGCACAGCCGATTCCGTTCGGTTAACGTGCTGTCCACCCGCTCCCTGTGCGCGATACACGTCCATTTTAATATCAGCTTCGTTGATATCTACTTCTACTTCATCGGCTTCCGGTAAAACGGCTACCGATGCGGCAGAGGTGTGTACACGTCCTTTTGTTTCTGTTTCCGGAATACGTTGCACACGATGTACCCCCGATTCGAATTTCATTCTACCGTACACATTATCGCCCTTCACTTCCAAAATAATTTCTTTGAAACCACCGGCAGTTCCTTCGCTCGAGTCTACAATATTGATTTGCCAGCCTTGCAATTCGCAATAGCGTGTATACATTCGGCACAAATCACCTACAAAGATAGAAGCCTCGTCACCACCCGTTCCTGCACGGATCTCTAACAGAATATCGCGCTCATCTTCCTCTTCTTTCGGTACTAAAAGCGATTTTAATTCCTCTTCGTATTTTACTTTTTCTTCTTCCAAAAACAATAAATCCGCTTTCGCTAAATCGCGGAATTCTTCGTCTTTTTCGGTGTCGAGAATGTTTTTGTTGTTGGCGATATTGGCTAACACATTTTGATAGTTATCGTACACTTTCAAAATAGTATCCAACTCTTTGTATTCTTTGTTGAGTTGCTTATATCGTTTCATATCCGACACAATCGAAGGATCGGAAATCATTTTTCCTACCTCAATGTATCGTCCCCTTAAATTGTCGAATTGTGCAAACATGTTTCTTTTTTGAACGGTGCAAAGCTAATAAAAACAATGTTTTATCGGAATTTCGGCTGAAGCCCTAGAAATTAAAGATGCTTACCGAATCCCCGGCCAGCGATACCAGCTTGTTGTTGAACAAGCAAACATCCTTCGCATTCGGGTTCGGTAATTGCATTTCTTTAGCCGATAAACTTTGCAGATTATAGTTTACCAAGGTTTTATTCTGCATGAAAATAAGTTGGTCTTGAACCACATTAAACGACTGAATGCCTTTGATAGGAATCAGTTTTGAAAAGGACCCGAACAGGTCAAATACTGCAATACCTTCGTTTTCATCGCAAAGATACACATAGCCGTTGCGTTCGAGCATGGAGGAAACGTGCAGCACTTTGTTCATCGATTGACGGGTAGATACACTTTGTTTGATGATTTCTCCCTGATCATTAATGCGTTTCAGAATGGCCGTATTTTCGTCATAAATCCAAATCCCATTCGTGTTGGAAGCGCAAACGGCATTCACTTGCATATCGCCATATTCATCCAATTTCAACACACGTAATTCTGTCATGTTATTGTCGAGAATATCAATGCTTCTAAAATCAGGAAAATAGACCAAAATTTTCATGGGATTCGAAACATCCACTCGCCCAATTTTGCCCAAGTTTTTGCGTTGGTGAAATTGCAATAAACTATCGAACCGATTTACTTTTTGCACCTTGTAATCGCTCACTAAATAGTAGTTCCCAATGTGGTCGGCTACCATTTTATCGGCTTTAAACGGAAAAGCCTTGGCCAGTGTAAACACACTTTTATCTTGCTCGAAGCTCATTAAACAGAGCGCAAACAAAGCAAATGCGAGAAATCGGTATGTATTGGTTTTACTCATGAATCTTTTCCGTAGGTTTTTAATTCAAGAGTCGTGCCATCAAACACAGCATAGGTGTAATAGCTTAGCCAATCACCGGTGTTGATGTAACGGCAATCGTCATTAAACTTAAAGTCGATGGGCAAATGTCGATGTCCGAAGATGAAATAATGGTAGGCTTTGCTTTGCAATTTTCGTTTGCAATACTGAATCAACCATTCTTTATCTTCGCCCTGAAAAGACTCCATGGGAATTGTTCCATTGGCATATCGACTTTTATAGGAGAAGTAGCCGGCCAGTTGCATCCCTAAATCAGGGTGAAGCCATTTAAACAACCATTGGCAAAGGGGGTTGGTAAACACTTTTTTCATGAACTTATAGCCATGATCTCCGGGTCCTAATCCATCGCCATGTCCGATGAGAAATTGTTTATCGTTCCACATTCTTTCAATAGGTTCGCGATATAGGGTAACGCCCAATTCTTTTTCGAAGTAATCGTTTTGCCACAAATCGTGATTGCCGGTAAACAGCGACACTTTAATGCCGGCATCCACGGCTTTCGCAATAGCGGCTTGTACGCGCACAAAACCTTTCGGTACAACAGTTCCGTATTCATGCCAAAAATCAAACAAGTCGCCAACAATAAAAATTTCTGCAGCATCCACCGATACCTCTTCTATCCATTGTACAAACTTCAATTCGCGCGCACGACTTGAAACGGCATCAGGTGTACCGAAGTGTAAATCAGAAATGAAGTATATTTTTTTCTGTTGTTCCAATGGTCTTGATTAGATATACAAAAGCCCGACAAAGCTAAGCTTAAATCGGGCTTTTGGAAAATGATAGGCTAAATTCTAGTTTTTAGGTGCCAAAATCGATGGATTAGCAAATGGAATACTTTTATCGTCTTCCGGTTTAATCACTTCACCTTTAATGGTAATTACTTTACTGCCACCATCAGCATTCGATTCAATAGTAATGGTTTTGGTGAATGCTCCCACACGGCCTTGTGTATTGTAAGTAGCCGTAATTACAGATTCTTTTCCCGGAAGAATTGGTTCTTTTGGCCAAGTAGGAACAGTGCAACCACAGCTGGCTTTTACGTTAGAAAGAATTAATGGCTCTTTCCCTTCGTTTTTGAATTTGAATTCGTGGGTGGCTTGCGGACCTTCTACAACAGTACCGAAATCAAAGGCTTCTTGCGCGAATTTGATTTTTGGCGCATTTGGATTTGGTTTTACTTCTGCAGGCTTATCTTGCGCAAAAGCTGTAACTCCAAGGGTTACACAGAGAATAAGGAATAACTGTTTCATGGCTTATAGTTTATTAATCGTTTTCAATTGTTACATCAAAGTTAATACCACTTTCGGTATTCTTTCATTAAAAAAATATAAAACTTAGAATACGTACTCTTTAAAGGCAATATTCATACGCAACCCAACGCTGAACACGGTTGTTGAATTGCTATAGGGTTTGAATGCCGAGTTTTTACTGCGTATAAGTAAATCTAAATCGGCAAAAACATTGTGCCAAAACATATACGATACACGTAAATTTACATAGTGTTGGGATGCTCTAACACCTTGTCCATCAGTATGTCCGTATTCACTGATAATGCCAGTTGCATTATTTGCCGTTAAACCCGAGTTATTGCGGAATATATCGCTTCCAAAGTTGGTTACCGTGTTAGTAGCATGGTTAATAGTGTCTTCTCCGAATCTCGAATAAATATATTTGAAACTCATGAATAAACGTTTAACAGGTTGATAGCGAGCAATGAATAAAACTTCAGTGAAATTAGCACCCAGCGGATGTGCCAGTGCTTGGTTGTAATGCGTATAATTGGCAGTTCCATTGCCTTCGAGGTTATGTCCGTAGGTAAACGGACGAGCATAGTTCACCTCCAATTGCGCATCTAAATTCGGAACAATATCTATGTATTTAATACCTGCTTGAATACCGTATTTGTTGCCCCACCATTTTTTCTTACTGATGAGTTGTTTGAAATTGAATTCATCCAAAAAGAATTGTCCGTAAATGGAAGCATGATGTAAAATGTTAACTTTTAAATCGACACCAAGCATAGAGTTATCGGGGCTTCCAATGGCTTGTTCAATGGAACGATAAAAAATAATCGGGTTAAGATATTGTAACTCAAAATGATTAGAGCGGTTCATGATAACGCCTTCAAAGAACCCAAAATTCAACCACTTAGTGATATCTATATCAAGGTGATGGAATGCTGCATATTTTTTAGGAAGCTGTTGGTCTCCGCCACGTTTGTATTGGTTCACCAATTCGCAGAAAATATTCTGATAGTTAATTCTCCAGATATGTGTATTCAGCTTAAGGAATAAGTATGGAGCGGAATTATCGGATAGAAACATAGAACGGTAGCCGTTTCCAATGAAGTTTTTATCGTGTCCAAAAGTGATGTTGAAATAATTTAGTGCATTGATATTGACATAGCCGCGTGCTTGGAAATAATCTACACCATCTTTGATTTTGAAAATAGACGAGTTGTATTCTTTCCAATAGGTTTCGCCCGGTACATATTCTCTGGTATTTAACGAATCGCGGAGATAGGCACTGCGCACATAGCCCGGAGTGCGCGTTTGATTTTCCGTGAACATGAAATAGCCGCTCACCACATTTTTGATGTTGAAACGGATGTCTACCCCTCTTGTATTTACTAATTGTAAGCCGGAACTAGCAGTTTCACCGCCAAATCGAAACGCTAAAATGGGGTTAAATCGCAAGTTAAAATGCTTTACATCAACTCGGGCTAAAGTTGCCGGTTCGCGGTAAAGTGCCACTTTTGAGCCTCTTCTGAAGAGCCAAATCGGGTTCTTCGTTCGGCTTTTAATGCTATCTGTCCAATCGGCATTATCATCTAGAAGATATTGAATTTCAGATTCGGTGCGTTTCGGTAATTTGATGTTTGAAAGCTTCAATTGCTCCGCAGCACGACCGATATCAGATCGAAGGTATGGCGCAGACGACATATGCGGCATGTTCAACACACTACCGTAACGAATGTCCATTCGGTCGATCATATGGTAGATTTCCGGGTCGTAGGGGATATAAGTTCCCTGCGCCTGAATGTTCCATTGCATTGAACAACAAACGAAAAGAATTGTTAATGAAATGTATCTGGTAGCACTATTTGTCATAATCTTGCGTTGTAAAACGTGGCAAAATAAGGTTTCTATTTACTAATACCAATTCATAATTTATCGAATATGCGAACTTTATCTCAGAAAGCCTGTTTATTTTCACTATCGGCTATCTTACTTTTAATGTATTGTAGCTCTAATGCACAGCAGGGAAACCTAAAATCGACAACCACTAAAAAAGATACTATGAGCACAGAATTGCCAAAAACAGAGGGAGAATGGAAGAAGAAGTTGAGCGATGAGCAATATTATGTGCTTCGCGAAAAGGGAACGGAACGACCGTTTACCGGCAAGTTTTACTTACACAATGATAAAGGCGTATATACTTGTGCCGCTTGTGGTAACGAATTGTTTACTTCGGATATGAAATTCGACTCGCACTGCGGTTGGCCCAGTTTCGATCGAGAGATTAAAGGCGGAAAAATTAAAACAGAAGTCGATTCTTCACACGGAATGATTCGTACTGAAATTATGTGCGCCAAATGTGGTGGACATTTAGGTCATTTGTTCAACGATGGACCTACCGAAACAGGAATTCGCTATTGTGTGAATTCGTTATCGTTGGAATTTGCTCCTGAAAAAAAGTAGGTGTCAAGATTGCATAAATCTTAAATCATCAGATCTTACATCAAAAATATTATAACCCTTTTTCTAAATCCTCAATAATATCAGTGCTGTCTTCTAAGCCCACCGAAAGGCGAATCAATCCATCGGTGATGCCAAATTTTTCGCGTTGTGCTTTCGGTACAAAGTAATGAGACATCGATGCCGGATGTTGTATGAGCGTATCCGTAGTTCCCAACGAGGCTGTGAGTTTGCATACTTTTACTTTCTTCATCAATTTTAATCCTGCTTTGTATCCGTTCTTCAATTCAAAACTAAGTACACCACCAAAGTCGCTCATTTGTTTTTTCGCCAATGCATGGTCGGGATGCAATTTCAGTCCTAAGTAATTGACCTTTTTTACGGCTTTATGTTGCGAAAGAAAAGTAGCCACTTTCATCGCATTTTCGCAATGCGCTTTCATGCGTAAGTTGAGTGTTTTCATGCCCAAGTTCAACATCCATGCGTCAAACGGAGCAATGATAGTGCCGTGTAATTTACGAATTTTCCACAATTGTTTTTCCATGAAGGCTGCATCGGCACCAATAACAATACCGCTTACTCCTGTTCCATGTCCGTTGAGGTATTTGGTGGAAGAATTAATTTCAAAATCGGCCCCCAACGCAATAGGTTGTTGTAGCAATGGTGTAGCGAAAGTATTGTCAACGGCCAGTTTCGCACCATATTTATGCGCAATATCGGCTAGTTTTTTAATATCGTAACATTCGATAGTGGGGTTCGATGGCGATTCAGCGTAGAATAATTTTACCTTCTTATGCGATGTACAAATGCGAATAATTTCGTCTGTTTTTTTGAAATCGACAAAGTACACTTGCAGATCCATTTGTTTGGCTAACTCGTTAACGTAGTCAACGGTAGTGCCATAAATATTGCCTTGTACAATCAATACATCTTTAGGTTTCACGAGCGATTGGAAAACGGCTGAAATAGCTGCCATTCCTGAATTAAAGGCTAAGGCTTTTGTTTTCTTTGTTGTTTGCAACGCTTCCATTTTCTGCTCCACAATTTCTGCATTCGGGTGAGACCATCGTGCATAAATAAAGGCTTTCTTCTTGCCTTCAAACACTTGTTGGGCTTCTTCCACCGATGGATAAATAAATGTAGAGGAAAGATACAAAGGCGAAACATGCGGTGTTATTGCACCGGTTGGTAATTCGTCTTGTGTGAGAATGGTCGCAGTTTTTTTCGACATCGTTTTTATGGTATAGTGAAATTAATTTGTGGCGTAACCGTTGTAGTTCCTTTATCGCTTAAGGTAAATGTACTGCCCGGGAAAGAAGCTTTATCGCCACTGCTGAAGTAATTGTTGCCATCCGCATCATACAATGCATATAAATAATAACTTCCGGGATGCATGTAGTTAAAGGTAAAGCTGTAGTCGTCAGCCGACAAAATAACGTAGCGCGAACGATATTTCATATTCGCGGCATTAAAGGTAATACCACTGATAAGCGGCTGTGTGGTAATTAATAAAAAGGTTCGCTTGCCTGCGGCCGGAGTGAATCCTGAAGAGTATGAGTAATTTACAGTCGTTTGTCCTAAATAGGGTTGAGCGCTTTCCGGATAAGGGTCGGAGGCTAAGTCGTAATAGATAGATTCATTGACACCGGTGAATGTGTTCGAAAAATCTTTCGTTAATGTTTTCTGTGGGAAGTTGAAGTGCGTAACGGCATCATGGCACGATGTAGTGTCTTGCAAGATGGCTGTCCATGCCATATGCGGAACAGATGAAGCCAGCGAATTGTATTTGTTAGTATAGGAGCGCATAATCATAGTGTCGTGCCCGAAGTAAAATTCACTGTATGCACGTTTTGTGCCTTTGACTACTTCTGAAAAACGATAGTATGAATAACTTGAATTTTCTACCACACTATCGGCTAAAAGGTAAGAAACGCGGTGCATTCCGGCAAAGGAACCACCGTTTCTAAAAGCTACTCGATATTCATCTTTGTATTTTACAATGAATAGCGAAAGGTGAATATCGTTTAAACTATCGAGTTCGTTTTTGGCTGAAAT
Source organism: Chitinophagales bacterium (assembly GCA_044226285.1). Classification (GTDB taxonomy): domain Bacteria; phylum Bacteroidota; class Bacteroidia; order Chitinophagales; family LD1; genus CALAYL01. Next base: position 253,145 of record JBGAHI010000002.1, read on the forward strand.
TTGATTGGCTGAAATCGGACGAAAATCGACAATCCATTCCGGGTAACTACCCAGCATGGTGGTGGAGGTAACGGGCCCGTTCCAAATTCCTTTTACTTTGTTGAAGATGCCGAAGCCGTATGTTTTCTCTAATGTAGAAGGATTGTTGTTAGTGTCGGGTTGTTTATTGTCTTTCACACATGAAGAAAGCACAAACAATAAAGCAAGTATGTAAAAAGCGTTTTTCATAAATGGAGATTAAGATAAACGAAATTATGAATAATCACTATTCAAAGTATGGAACTGACAAACTTCATGTTTGTTTGGCGAAGGCAATCACATGTCCGTCTGCATCAGCAAAATAGCAAACAGTATCGCCCCAGTTTCGTTCTTGGACCGGGCTAATCAATTGCGCACCACAGTTCAGCGCATGATCAAATGCTGCATCAACATTTTCTACCTTCAAATACAATTCGCATCGTGGAATACCTGTTCCTGTTGCCGGTTGAGGTAGACTAGGAGAGATAATTTTTGAAATTCCGGAGTTGGGCATTAGTCCTAACTTACAAGAATCGTTGAGCGTGAATTCAGTCATTCCCGGCACATGAAGCGATGGCTTTTGGCACAATAGTTTTTCATAAAATATAGCGCTTTGTTCTTGGTCTTGAACGAAGAGGATGATTTCGATATGGTGAATGAATGTGTTCATGCGGGGTTTCTTAAATCATTTTTAATACCCACCACCAAATACCCGTGGTTACAAAAGCGCAGAGGATGCCAATGCTAATGGTAAGATTCACGAGTTTGGGATTGAGTTGATATTCGTCTGCAATCACAGATGCGGTCAATAAAGGCGGCATGGCCATTTCAAAAATGCTAATCTGTGCAATGGCTCCGTTTATTTTGAGCAAAAAGGCTAAGCCTAAAACAGCTAGTGGTGCTAAAATAAGTTTGAATAATAGTGCTGTACTAATGATCTTAATTTCGCTTTGCCAGCCGGTTAACTGCAATTGTAATCCAATTGAAAAGAGCGCCAGTGGGCCAACAGTTGAAGCTAATTTATCGAATAGCGGATACAAGGAAGTGGTATCAATAAATTGAGGAATAGATAATGCCGCTAAACAACCAAGGAAAGGAGGGAAGCGCAACACTTTTTTGACGATGTCGAGTACATTAACTTGTTGCGTACCCTGTGCCCGAAGTGCTTCCATTATGCCCACTGTAGCGAGTAGCATAAACGTAATTTGATCGCAGATGACTGCAATGCCAATATACTGTTCTCCGAAATACGCCATCACTAAAGGAAATCCAATGAATGAAGTATTGCTTAATCCCGTGCTGAGTTTTAAACCACTTTCTGTGGCGCGATTAGCGTTCGTTTTTTGTGCGAATAGACGAATGTAAATCCATCCCAAAAACCATACGAGCACCGGTGCAAGCGCAGGAAGCAGCAACGATGTACTCCATTCGATATGTGGAAGATACTTAAAGGAAACGGCAGGAAGCGCTAAGTAAATAATCCAGGTGTTAATGGCTTTGTGCGAACCTTCGGGCAAGGTTTTAAAATGCCGAAACAACATACCGGCAATGATACAGATTCCAATAAGGAGAAAGTTAGCCATCTTTTCTTAATGCGTGAAAGATAACGGAAAAATGAATAGGAAGGAGAGGGTAATTGGTTGTTGGTTGAGTGTTGGGGGTAAAATAATTATGTATTCATTTTAAAAAAGAGTTTAAAGCGTAACAATTAAGCATTATCACCAAAGCCCTCTCCGCTCAACTCCCAACCCTCACCCCTCAACTACTAAGTACCCAACTATTAAACATTAAATCTTCCTGGTACCTCTATCAATGAATCGCAGATTAAGTCGGCAATCACAAATTTTGGATTGTTTTTGTTTTCGTGATCAGGCACGGCTATACAGAACATTCGTGCTGCTTTTGCCGCTAATACACCATAAAACGAATCTTCCAAAACTAAACATTCCATGCTGTGCGAACCCAATAAATGTGCGGTTTCAATAAATACCTGCGGGTGCGGTTTACCATGCGAAAATAATTCGGCAGAAACTTCTTTATCGATAAAATTCTCCAATTGCAAGCGTTTCACACAAGCGTGAATTAATTTTCCTGCTGAAGAAGATGCTATTGCTGTTTTGTAGCCATTGCGTTTGAAAAATTCAATACATTCCATTGCGCCATTCATGGGGGTAGCGTGATGTAAGATGGCGGATTCCATTTCTTCAATCACTTCATGCATAATTCTGTTTTTCGATTTGCCTTCCCAAGGATGTTGGCGATACCAAAATTCAATCACTTCATCGAAACGCATGCCCATTGTTCTGCGGCAATCATTATCAGTGAGTTTCAGTCCCACCGTTTCAAAAACTTTTTTTTCAGCTTCTACCCAAAATGGTTCTGAATTAATAATTAATCCATCCATATCGAAGATGGCTGTGTTCAATTGTTGCATAGTATAAAATTAAAAAGAGGCTGCTCTTAGTGGAGACAGCCTCTTTTGTTGTTTGTCGTTAATTTTAGTGTTTTGCTAAATAGTCAGCAATACCATCGTGTGTAGCTTTCAAGCCATCTTGTTCTTTCGTCCAGTTCGCAGGGCAAACTTCACCTTTTGTTTCCAAGAAGATTAAAGAATCTACCATACGCAAAGCCTCATCGATGTTACGTCCTAATGGTAAGTGATTCACCAATTGGTGCATTACCACACCTTCTTTGTTAATCAAGAACAAACCACGATAAGCTACTAACTCAGCCGTTGCTTGCATTTGGTTGTTTTCATCGTAGAAATACTCTCCGTTCAACACATCGTAATTTGCTGAGATCGTTTTGTTGGTATCGGCAACAATAGGGTAAGTAATTCCTTCGATTCCACCTTTGTCTTTTGGTAATTGCAACCATCCCCAGTGCGATTGTTCTGTGTCGGTAGAAACCGCAACAACGGCTGTGTCTCTTTTTTCGAATTCAGCCAATTTCGCTTGGAATGCGTGTAATTCTGTAGGACAAACGAAAGTGAAATCTTTCGGATAGAAGAACAGAATAACATACTTTTTGCCTAAATATTGATCTAACGAAAAACCTTCAACGATTTCTTCGCCATTGATAACTGCACTCGCTTTGAACGAAGGTGCTTTTTTGCCTACTAATACTGCCATGATTATAGTGTTTTTAAAAATTTATGAATGTGCAAAGTTAAACGCAAAAAGGACAAATTGGTTTAAAAAACGTGAATTTTTTAGCTTGTTAAGCCGCTTTTTTCTCGCTATTGTATTGATAAATAGCTTGTAATACTGTTCGACCAACTGCTTGAAGGGTGTTTTTCGAAATCCAGTTCATATCGTCACGGTGCGTATGCCAATGAATCCCAAATCCACTTTGATTGCTGTAGTGAATCACATCAATACAAGGAAACTGACGTCCCTGCATCACATATAAGTGATCATCGGTAATCGCTCCGGCCATTTGCGGCACAAATAATGAAGAATAGCCTAATCTATCGGCTAAACCCCAAACGTATTGACTTACCCAATCGGCATTGGTTACCGATACTTGTTCCCGCATGAACACCGCATCGCTAGCGCCTACCATATCTAAATTTATCCCGAAATCGGCTTTGTAATTGGCTACGTGCGGATTCTTCGCCCAATATTGAGAACCTAAGCAATACGAATTTTCCACTTGTGGTAAAGTGCTGTTCGATGGTTGTCCATAATCTTCTGAGTCGAATAAAACTAAATCCACTCCAATGTTCGGTTTTTGCGATTGCAAAGCTTTAGCGGCTTCCATTAAAATTGCAACACCACTTCCTGCATCATTAGCGGCTTGTATAGGTTTGTTTTGATCAATAGTATCTTGATCGGCAAACGGACGAGAATCCCAATGCGCACTTAGCATCACACGTGTTGTCGCTTGCGGATTAAACGAAGCAATAATATTGGTGCTGTTGAGTTTAGTACCATCAAATGCAGTGGTTACATACTTTTGAATGTAAACGGTATCGGCATGTTGTTTAAAATGCGCAATCAAATAGTCGGCACATTTATCGTGTGAGGGTGAAGTTGGTACACGATTTCCAAAGGCCAATTGTCGTTCAATATACACATAAGCTGAATCGGCATTGAAGGCCGGAATAGCCGCCAATGGCTTATCTGCAGGCTGGTTTGTGTCAATGGTTTGATTTTTCTTAAACCAATCGCAAGAGGATAAAAATGCTAATGCCGCAACGACAATTAGCATTGTCAATACTTGCTTCGGGGCGCTGTTTTTAAATGTATTCATTTTGTTTATTTGAAATAGTGTATGTGTTATGAGCCGCTGTTCAATGCATTATTCATGTCTTCGATCAAATCCTCGATATCTTCGACTCCAATACTGAAACGCAAAAGATTGTCTACAACTCCTGCTGCTTCACGCACATCTTTTGGGATTGAAGCATGTGTCATTGTTGCCGGGTGATTGACTAAAGATTCAACGCCACCAAGCGATTCAGCTAACGTAATTACTTCAAATGATGAAGCAATTTTGAAGGTGTTTTCAACGGCTTTGTTTTTCAGTACAATCGAAATCATTCCACCAAAACCACGCATCTGTGATTTTGCAATTTCGTGATTTGGATGATCGGTGAAGCCCGGCCAATAGACTTTTTCAATAGCAGGATGGTTTCTTAAGAAGTGGGCCATTTTTTCGCCATTTGCACAATGTCGCTCCATGCGCAAATGCAATGTTTTTATCCCTCGCAAAACCAAAAAGCTATCCATTGGACCAGGTGTAGCACCGCATGAATTATGGATGAAGGCCAATTGCGTATAATAGTCTTCGTTGTTTGTTACTAGAGCGCCCATCACTACATCGCTATGCCCGCCAATATATTTTGTTACAGAATGCATTACAATATCGGCACCCAATGCCAAAGGATTTTGTAGATATGGAGAAGCAAAGGTATTATCCACCGCAAAAATTAAGTTGTTTGTTTTAGCAATGGCGGCACAAGCTTTCAAGTCTACAATCTGCATCGTAGGATTGGTAGGTGTTTCCACCCACAACATTTTGGTATTGGCGTTAATATAGTGTTTGATGTTTTCGGCATCATTCAAATCGATGTAATGGAATTTGATGTTGTAGTTCGCGAATACTTTTGAGAACATACGATAAGAACCGCCATATAAATCGTTGCCTGTGATTACTTCATCGCCCGGACGAAGCATCTTTATCACCGCATCCATAGCACCCATGCCGCTCGAAAAACACAACCCGAATTTCGCATCTTCCAATGCCGCAATACTTTTTTCCAAAGCATTTCGTGTTGGGTTCTTGCCCCGCGCATAGGCATAGCCTTTATGTTTTCCGGGATATTCTTGTGCAAACGTTGATGTTTGATAAATAGGCGTCATAATAGCCCCTGTACTTGGGTCCGGTTCTACACCCGCGTGAATGGCTTTGGTTCCAAATTTCATAATTGTGATTTAGTGGTCTTTAACGTAAAAATAGATTTTAATGGCAAATTCCATTTTAAGTATTGATTTTTTAACGGAGGAAGTAGGCTAGGTCATTACTTAATCTTTCCCGGATTATTCTTCACAAAATCGTTCCAGCCTGAAAACTTTTTGCCGGCTGAATCGGTGTGCCGGTTTTGGAAATGGTGACAAACTGCAGCCGATAAACCATCTGTTGCATCCAAAAATTTAGGCTGAATTTCAAAACCACAAATTTGCTGCAACATAGCGGCTACTTGCTCTTTCGAAGCATTGCCATTGCCCGTAATGGATTGCTTTATTTTTTTTGGAGAGTATTCAAACACCGGTACATCATTCACCAACGATGCTGCAATACACACCCCTTGAGCCCTTCCTAATTTCAACATTGATTGTACGTTTTTTCCAAAGAAAGGCGCTTCAATAGAGGTGCATTCCGGGTTATATTGTTTTATCAAGCCTACTACTTTTTCGGAAATGATTTTGAGGCGCATCAAGGTATCTTCATGTTTTGCCAATTGCACCACACCCATGCTCACCAGTTTTATTTTTTGTCCGGTCACTTCAATAATACCATAGCCCATCACCACCGTTCCCGGGTCGATGCCTAAAATTATTTTCGGTGTGTGAGCGATTGACAAGAAGATGAATTTTATTTCTGTAATATTAACGTAAATTCATAAAAGATATTCATTGTGCAAAAACAACCACTCATCTATTGGCTGAAATGGCTCATCAGTGTTGTTTTTGTAGTGATACTTTACTTTCGCATCATCGATTTACACGCCATACATTTTGATATCGATCAGTTGTTAGCCGAACATTGGGAATTGGTGCTTTTAAGTTTCCTTTTGGTGATTGTCAACTGGGGTTTAGAAGCCTTGAAATGGCAACTGTTGCTCCGCCACAGTATTCCCGTTCGTTGGTTCGATGCCTTAAAATATGTACTATCGGGGGTAACACTCGGTTTCATAACCCCCGGACGAACAGGTGAATTTGCCGGTAGAATGATTTTACTTCCCGAAGGTAAACGTTTACAAACAATTGTATTAAGTATGCTGGGCGGTATGGCGCAAATTATTCCCATTGTCATCTTTGGGATTATCATATCAGTCAACGGTCCTTTTCATGTACTTGGGCAAACCATTGATATTACCTTGCTTTCTATTGCGCTTTTGTGTTTTGTTGTCATCTATTTTTTTTTCAATCGCTGTTGCGAATGGCATTGGCTGCGTACTTATTTGTTGAAGATTGATGTCAGTTCCGCCATTCTTCCTACACTGCAACAAAAGGTGGTGGTGATAGCTTTAGCTTTTCTGCGCTTTGGAGTATTTGTATTGCAATATGCCCTCTTATTAAAAGCTGCTGGTATTGCCTTTACTGCAAGCCTTGCCCCCATAGGTTGGATGTTGTTATTGCAATCATTCTCCCCTGCTGTGGCATTGCTCGATTTAGGCGTTCGAGGTAACATTGCCTTATGGGTATTCAATGCCTTTACACTCATGAACAACAGTGTTCTCGCAGCCGTATTTCTCGTGTGGTTTATCAATTTGTGTTTCCCGGCACTCGTTGGATATTTTTTTATTTTGCAATGGAAAAAACAAAACAGTTTGAACAATGTCGCTGCTCACTAATCCCGATGAATATTACATGAAAATGGCTCTCAACGAAGCACAAAATGCTTTCGATGAAGACGAAGTGCCCATTGGGGCAATTATTGTCGCTAAAGGGAAAATCATCGGCAAAGGCTACAACCAAGTGGAAAAGCTCAACGATGTCACCGCCCATGCCGAAATGCTCGCTATAACTGCCGGAGCCAATTATATGGGAACGAAATTCTTAGAAGAAGCTACTATGTACGTTACCATCGAACCTTGTTTGATGTGCGCCACGGCCATTAAATGGGCACGAATAGGTCGATTAGTAATAGGCGCCAAAGAACCTAAAGTAGGTTTTTCGCTGTATGGCGAGAACATCCTTCACCCGAAAACCGAATATTCCTTTGGCGTTTTAGAAAAGGAATGTGGCCAATTGCTCACCACTTTTTTCCGACAGAAACGATTAGAAAAGTAGTTGTCCTCCTTTAATTAGAAAAATTAACGCTCTTCCACTATTTTTTCCCTGCAAACTAGCGCAACTTTTATAAGTTTGTTTAAAATCATAAGATATGGATTATCATAAAATTGTACTCTTTCACCGAATTGTAGTTTCCTTGTTTTTGTTACACTATGTTGTAAAGTTAGCACTGTTGTTGTTGAAGAAAACAGACCTTTTAGCAACCTATACCGCTAAAACAAAAGTGGTAGAGATGATTGTGAGTGCGTTGTTCCTATTAACAGGCGTTTATTTGATGGCTACCGGACCTGCATTAATTACATTGCAATGGATAAAAATTGCTGTGGTGTTGGCTTCTATACCAATGGCTATTATTGGGTTTAAGAAAGGCAATGTAATCTTAGCTGTACTTTCTGTGTTGTTTATTTTAGGTGCTTACGGCATGGCCGAAGTAGCGAAGAAAAAACGAAATCAAGTGAAAACCGAAGATTTATCTGCCTTGGCCGATAAAGAAAAAGGACAAGCAATATACATGCAAAGCTGTACATCTTGCCACGGTCCGGCCGGAGATGCTATGATTGGCGATGCGAAAAATTTGCGCGAATCGAAAATGGATGAAGTGCAAATGAGCACCATCATCAAAAACGGAAATGCCGGAATGCCGCCATTCAAAGATATTTCAGATGAAGATTTAAAATTACTCGTGAGTTACGTTCAAACATTGAAGAAATAAATATGGAGTCGGAGAATAGTCCAAAAACCAAAATTACCATCACCCGAAAAGAAAACACAACAGACGTTTTCAAGCCTTTTATTTATTCGCTGTTACTTGCAGCCGGTGTGGTTATTGGGCTTGGTGTAGCACGTGTGTCGTTCGATAAACATAAATCGTTAACCAGTTCCGGTTCGAGTAAGCTCGATGATATTATCGATTTTGTGAAGTATAAGTATGTTGATACGGTGAACACCGATCAAATGAACGAAATCGCTATCGAGAAAATGTTATCGTCTCTCGATCCGCACTCGGTCTATATTCCGGCTTCCGATATCAATAAAGTAAACGAAGAGTTAGACGGCAATTTCGATGGTATCGGTATCGAATTTTATGTAGTAAAAGATACCATCACAGTGGTGAGTGCTATCTCCGGTGGACCATCTGAGCAAATCGGCATTCATGCAGGCGATAAAATTGTAAAGATTAACGACACTATTGTTGCCGGCATCAAAATCAAAAACAGCGATGTAACTAAAAAGCTGAAAGGTCCGGGCGGCACGAAAGTAAAGGTGTCTGTTTTACGTGCTAGCGAAAAGAATTTAATCGACTTCACCATAAGCCGCGGTAAGATTCCATTGTATAGTATTGATGCTTCGTATTTGATTGACGATAAAACAGGATACATTAAAATCAATCGTTTCAGCTCTACTACCTATAACGAATTCCATAAGGCACTGCGCTTGTTAACCGATAAAAAGATCGAGCGTTTAGTGATAGACTTACGTCAAAATCCGGGGGGGTATTTACAAGCCGCTACCGAAATTGCCGATGAATTGTTGGGCGGTGAAAAACTGATTGTGTACACACAAGGCAAATCGGTTGGCAAAAACGAATATAATTCGAAACGCCCGGGTTTATTCGAACGGGGTAAGCTAGCCATTCTTATTGATCAGTATTCTGCATCAGCATCCGAGATACTTTCAGGTGCGGTGCAAGATTGGGATAGAGGAACTATTGTAGGTAGAACATCCTTCGGAAAAGGATTGGTGCAAGAACAGTACGAACTAGCCGATGGTTCTGCTTTGCGTTTGACTGTAGCACGCTATTACACGCCAAGCGGAAGGTCTATTCAACGTCCGTATAACAAAGAAGTAGCCGACTATTACGAGGAAGTCTACGATCGTTACGATAAAGGTCAATTCTTACATGCCGATACTACGCACAACGATTCGTTGAAATACACTACATCAGGCGGTAGAACGGTGTACGGTGGAGGCGGTATTCGTCCCGATGTTTTTGTGCCACTCGATACGTCTGCTGATGCAACTTTTGTGTATCGCATTCGCAGTGTAATGCCGGAATTTGTGTATAGCGAATTTTCAGCGAATCCAAATCTGGTAGCGGGATATACCGATTTTTATGCCTACAAAAAAAGCTTCAATGTTACGCCCGAAATGATGGCAAAATTTAAGAAATATGTCCAAGGCATTGATCCGAAGTTAAACGAAGCTCAGTTCGATAAAACACAACCTAAAATTGCGCGTTTGATGAAAGCCTACTTTGCTAAACAAAAATGGCAATCCGATGGTTTCTACTTTATCGAAAACGATGACGATAAAGTAATTAATGCCGCATTAAACTCAATGAAATAAATATGCTTAAAGCCTCCATACTTTCTGTTTATTTAATGGCCTTGCTTTACATTGCAGCAGGGGTGAATCACTTTGTGCATCCCGCATTCTATGAAAAGATGATTGCCAATTTTTTGCCCGATACCGATTTAATTGTGAAGATGAGTGGCTTGGCAGAAATCGCATTAGGGTTGTTGTTGCTCTTTCCAAAAACAAGACGAATAGGCGCTTATGGCGTTATTTTATTGCTTATAGCGGTGTTCCCGGCCAACATTAACATGGCGTTACATCCGCAAGCATGGCAAATTTCACCACTCATTTTACTTGCGCGTTTGTTGCTCCAATTCGTTTTGATTTATTGGGCCTATCAAATCTCGAAAGCTGCAAAACCGCTAAACGCATAGTTTTATCTTCAGGGCGTTTTAACGGGCTGTTCGTTACAATCTTTTGTTCGTACCTCACAAAAGGATTTTCACTGCCATCCCTAACGCGGGCATTACGTTTGTAAACATGCTTGCGTTTCCATACACGGTAAAATCAATACACAACATTTGCTAATACTGCTCAAACCAAGCAAAAGTGTTATCTACAATGTTCCCTTTTTCTTTTTTCAAGTAGCTCAAAAACGCCTCAGCCACAGGAGAATGTTTTTTCCCTTTTAGCCAAATTAAGTTCCATTGTGTCTTGATTGGAAACCCTTTCACCGGAATGATCTGTAGTTCTCCATTTTGCAATTCGTTTTTTATACCTATTAATGGCATAATCGAACAGCCAAGTCCTGCTATCACTGCTTGTTTTACCGCTTCATTAGACGTAAGCTCCATTTTTTTATGCACCGGTAATTTATTGCGTTGTATAAATCGTTCCATGGTTTGCCGAGTGCCTGAGCCTTCTTCTCTATAAATTAGTGGAACCGATTCAAAAATGCTTTTATCATATATCTTCTTTTTGAAGTTTTGTTTTGTGTTACTTACCAAAAACAATTTGTTTTGTAATAGCTCCACTTTGTCGATACGCAGTTGTGTGGGTAACACCGATACCAACGAAAAGTCTACTTCGTTTTTTGCCAAACTTTCCACCACCTTCGCTTTGTTGGTCACATCCAAAAGCAATTCAATGCCTTGATGTTTTTGTAAAAATCCGGTTAAGAAATACGGCATCACATATTTTCCGGTCGATACAATCGAAAGCTTTATTCTTCCCGTTAGCTGCCCTTTATGGCTTTTCGATTTATAGTGGAGGGCATTCGCTTCGTTCAAAATGGTTTCAGCTGCAACGGCAACTTCTTTCCCGAAATCGGTAATAAAAATTTTCCTACCCACAATTTCGGTAAGCGGAATATCAAACTGTTCTTGAAAGTTTTTGAGCTGAATGGATACCGCTGGTTGTGTTAAATGTAGTTCCTCTGCAGCCTTTGTGATGCTTTGTGTTTGCGTGATTTTTAAAAAGATACGAAGTTGATGAATGGTGTAATTCATAAAAATAGTTTATGGTTTCTATTATAAAGATAAATAATATTTATCAAAATCTATACACACATTTGCATCGTTAATTCACTTAAACCACAATACAATATGACACCAATAACAGTTGCAAAAGGCGATGGCATCGGCCCGGAAATTATGGATGCTACACTCCAAATTATTTTAGCCGCAGGGGCAAAACTTACCATCGAAGAAATCGAAATAGGCGAGAAAGTCTATCTCCAAGGTAACAGTGCCGGTATTCAACCCGAGGCTTGGGAATCGTTACGCAGAACCAAAGTGTTTTTAAAAGCCCCTATTACAACTCCACAAGGCGGAGGCTTCAAAAGTTTAAATGTAACCACACGCAAGGTGTTGGGCTTGTATGCCAATGTCCGACCTTGTATTTCCTATCACCCGTTTGTAAAAACAAAACATCCGATTATGGATGTAGTCATTATTCGCGAAAACGAAGAAGACTTATATGCCGGTATCGAACATCAACAAACTGATGAAGTGGTGCAATGTTTAAAACTCATTTCTCGCCCGGGCACCGAAAAAATTATCCGCTATGCATTTGAATATGCTAAGGCCTACAATCGCAAGAAAGTAACCTGTTTCTCTAAAGACAATATCATGAAAATGACAGACGGTCTATTCCACAAAATATTTGATGAAATAGGAGCCGAATATCCTGAACTAGAAAAGGAACACTGGATTGTCGACATTGGAGCTGCTAAATTAGCCGATACGCCCGAAGCTTTTGATGTGATTGTAATGCCGAATTTGTATGGCGATATACTTTCTGATGTAGCTGCGCAAATCACCGGCTCTGTAGGCTTGGCCGGCTCTGCAAACATTGGCGATGGGGTGGCGATGTTCGAAGCCATTCACGGATCAGCACCGCGCAGAGCGGGACAAAATGTGGCTAATCCTTCCGGTTTACTCTTAGGCGCTGTACAAATGTTGGTGCATATTGGGCAATCTGATGTAGCTGAAAAGGTTCAAAATGCATGGCTCAAAACCCTAGAAGATGGTATCCATACATATGATATTTTTAAACCCGATACCTCAAAACAAAAAGTAAGTACCAGCGATTTTGCGCAAGCCGTCATTGAGCGATTAGGTCAACAACCTACAACTCTGCAACCGGTTAAATTTTCCAATACACCCATTCAAGTAAAACTGAAAACCTATCCCAAAGCAGAACGAAAGTTAGTAGGAGTAGATGTGTTCTTATACTGGAACGAAAGCAACCGCAATCCCGATGTGCTGGGCAATGCGCTCAAACATATTAAAGCCGGAAACATGCAGCTCACCATGATCACCAATAGAGGCGTAAAAGTATGGCCTGCTGGCTTCTCCGAAACCTTCTGCACAGATCATTGGCGTTTACGGTTTAAGAGTGAAGACCTGAAAACTTCTTCTCCTCAAGATATACTCCACATTTTGAATGCCGTTACCGCTGCAGGCTTTGAAATTATCAAAACCGAAAACCTCTACACCATTAATGGCACAGCCGGTTTCACAGCGGGGCAAGGGCAATAAATTGAATAACACACTAAACGAATTCCGATGTCACATACTATAACATCACTAATGTTTTTTGCCTTATTTGTTATGCTTAGTGTTGGCGCTTGCCGGGAAGATGAGTTAATTACAAACCGCTTAATGGTATCGCTCGCTATTGTTTGTAGCCTCTTGTTTCTTCGTTCACTCTCTTATAACGATCGGTAATGCAGGCTTATATGCATTCTATTGATGTATCCAAAAACAAAACAACTATGCATTCAAAAATTGAATATAAACTCATCGATGGAACCTTTACAGCCGAAAATGCACGTACAGTTCTTCATGCCTTAGTCAATAGCAAAATTGGTTATCACAGGCTCGAAAAGTTTAGTCACGAAGAGCGGTTTGGCAAAGACATACACCACTCTGAAAAACGAATTAATGAACTTGTAAAATTGTATGAAGCCATTGAAGATGCAGTGGTGTACGCCATTAAACACAAAAAAGCCATTCGCGTAAATGGTACCATCGAATTGCAATTTGTTGATCCATGAATACAAAGTACACGAACTATTTTGAAGGCCGTACCTTACTTATTGCCACACAACATGGCAAGGAACAAGTAATAGCGCCCATCTTCGAAAAAAACCTTGGGCTGCAGTGTACTGTACCTGAACACTTTGATACCGATGCCTTCGGAACCTTTGCCGGTGAAATAGAACGAACCGATGATGCCCTCACCACGCTGCGCAAAAAATGCACAAGCGCCATGAAGCACTATCAAGCCGATCTAGTTATAGCCAGCGAAGGTTCCTTCGGGGCACACCCCGAAAGTATTTTCCTTCCTGCCGATGAAGAACTCCTTATGTTCATCGACCAGCGCCATGGGCTTGAAGTAGTAGAACGAACGCTCAGTACACAAACTAATTTTAGTGGAGCCACGGTTAACAGCCAAGCGGCACTCGAGCAATTTGCAAAACGCGCTTTGTTTCCTTCACACGCACTTATTCTTCGGCCAACAGCCCATTCCACAACCCACATCATAAAAGGAATTACAGCTTGGGAAACCCTCTATTGTAGCTACGATAGATTGGTTCAACAATTTGGAGAAGCTTATGTAGCCACCGATATGCGAGCGCTGTATAATCCTTCGCGGATGGAAGTCATCAAACAAACTACACAAAAATTACTCCAGCGTTTGCAAACCCATTGTCCGCAATGCCATATCCCCGGCTTTGGTGTAACTGCGCGCCAACCCGGACTACCCTGCGCGTACTGTGGAGCGCAAACGCGCAGTACCTTATTGCATATTCTTCAATGCGCTAAATGCAAATACTCACAAGAGCAGCTTTATCCTCATCACAAAACCGCTGAAGACCCACGCTATTGCGATTACTGTAATCCATAATCACATTGTTCATTAATGCACAATTTTGTTTGGGCGTTTTAACGGGCTTTCCGTTACAATCTTTTGTTCGTGCCTCACAAAAGGATTTTCACTTCAATCCCTAACGCAGAGGAACAGGTACCACATGTTGTTGCTTTTTTTTGTTGATTAACCAACGCCCAAACAATACTGTTTTAGCGTATTTAATTTGTACCCAATAGCATTTTATTCATTATCTTAGCCTATTATGATTCATACATTATTCGACTATGAAAGCCCCAATGCGTTTCCTTTTTACAAGCCTATTTTCAGTATTAGCTTTAGCTGCTTTCAATCAAGAGCAGAAAGTAATTCCCAAACAGGAGATGGGGTTTCATATAGGCACTCACCTCGATGTTCCTTTTTATATCTATAGTTCCGGTAGTACTGTCCGAATACCTGTTCGCGCCTACCCGACACTTGATATCGAAACAGGCCTCGCGTTCAAAAGTCGTATAGCAAAACGTTTGAAGATTAATTATGGATTTTCATTTCGGTATTATTCTTTCTTTGAACAATATACTGGAAGCTATGCTGCCGGTAACAATATCGACCAAGTATATGTGCAAACAGTTGCAGTCTTTAGCGGAATTGGTGCTTTTAATTTTCCTTTGCGATTCAATGTGTATGGAAAGAAGTTGAAGCGCTATTTTCTAATTGGACTAGATTTGTCGATTCCCTTTTTTCGTTACCATTCTGGCAGTAACGTGTATAACAAAAGCAATGTTTATATAACACCGGCTAAATATTTAAAGTTCGACATTAATGTTCCAATTGTAATAGGAATGGGATTTGATATACAAAAAAAGAAAATAGCATTAGCTGTTGAGCCTAATGTACAGTTAACGAATTTCATTGGTCACTATCCCGATGGGGTGCTTGGAAGGAAGGTGATGATTTCATTTGGTGTAAACATTATGGGACTAAAAGCGTTTCCATCTTTCGAACAAAAGCGAAGCGGAAATAAGTAGGGATTGCAACAAATGCATACGGCTGTTATTGTGACTTTTTGTGTGCTCAATTATTTTATTTCTTTAGAGCGCAAGCACAAACTTGCCTCCCGATATTTTGTATTTCATTTTGTTGATGGTAATGCTATCCCCTTCTTTCAGCAACATCAAGTTTTCAATATCTGATTCCATCGTGTGGATGGAGCCTCCAGTATATCGAGCAATATCTAAATAATCGCTATTGATGTAAGAACGTACACCACATAAGATGATTTTTACCGGGAATTTAAATTTCAACAAAAGTTCCAAGTCCTTTACTGGCGCAAAATTGTCTGCAATCATCACTACATTTTGTTCCGGTGTTAAGTGCCGCAACGATAAAAGCGCTTCCATGTTGTTTTCCGGAGCATCACCACCACAACCGGCTTGCATTGCCTTGCTCACTTGTTTTGCCATATAGTCATAACCTGCTTTGCCCTCACAGCTATAGATACCCCCGGTTGCACCAATCACTTTTTTATCATCTGGTTTCATATTACCATCATTAAAAAACACAAATTGATTGACGTCTTCTTCTGTTTCATGCAATTTATACCAAAGCAAGAGCTGCGTTGTGTAGGGCGACATACTGCCCGTTACATCAGTAACTACAATTTTGTTTTTCCATTCCTTTTTTCTGTCTAAAACCGCCATTACTACCGAATCGTTGTTTAAAATAAATGGCCTATAGTCGATAGCGTAGGATGCACATCTTACGGGTACAACAACATAAGAGCTGTCTACTACTTGCTTTTTTAGGGCATAAGGATACTTTTTGCTTTTTATTGGTGAAAGTTTTATGTTTTTCTGGTTTACATAATTTCTATGTTTATAGAGCCCTGTTTCTACATACTTGAATTTAATTTTTAGAACGGTATCAGTGCATGTGTCGACCGTAGAAAGTGTTTCAAAAAAATACTTCATTCGTTTTTTATCTATTGCAACAGTGGCCTTAGAAGCAGGAGGGGTAGGGTATATAACAAATGCATGTAACATTTCACTTGCATCTTCTTTACAACTTGCTTTGGTTTGCGCAATAAAATTCCATTGTGTAAGCGTATTCGTAAATAAGCGTGGCGCAATGGCTTTCAGTGCATTCAATCGAGCGATATTTAATTTTGGTTGATCGAACGAAGCCGAAGCAGCATAGTTAGTGAAAACAAAATCGATTCGTTCAGCAGTGGTACTTTTCAGTATTGCCGCCACTTTAGGATTTAATATACTATCTGAATTAAAATCAAGCCGGACAATAATAGGATGAGCAGCAGTGTCGATGGTATATTCCTTTTGAAATATTACTTTTTTTGAGTACAAGTAATCTATCATATCATCAGCGAAAATTGTGCTAAAGCAAAGTGTCATCAGCACAGCAGTAAGTAAGCGTTTCATAATCAGTTTTTATACTTAATACCCAATTATGAAAAAGGTAACCTAGATACGAGATGTTTTTTTTCTAGCTGATTTATGAGCAGTATTGCAATACAATTTGAAGCGACAGAATAGCTTGTAATTCTCTTGATACTCTTATTTTCTGCCACAAAGCAGAGCAGTATACAATTTACTTGAAATAATAGCGCAATCCGGTGTTAGCTGTGAACCCCATTTTGTTTCGATAAAATGGGCTTAATCTTGGCGCTATGGTATAGCTTCCTTCTACATTCCAATTCAAAAAGGGCGTAATTTTATAGCTTAGTCCAACACTAAATTTACCGGTCACGTAGTATTTTTTGGAAGAGAGAATGGCGGAATTCAGCAATTGGTTTATTTCGTTTACATTCTCTTTGGTGTTGTTTTGAAAAGCATTCGTTACTGCATCTGCTTTAATATCGGCAATCGAATAAATATTGTCGTTAGGAACAAGTAAAATATTATCCACTTTTTTGTAAATCCCTTTACGTTCGTTACTCAATTTTAGGTGATTAATCATTGCTGCCGAGATAAAAACATCTAGCTTGCTGTTGTGGTAAACTGAAACCCCAATTCCTATTGGAATGTTGATGTAATGCTGAGAGGCGCTTACAAACTGTATGATGGACGAATCATTTGTTTGTATGGTCAAATGATCTTTTTTTAAGTCGAATCCTGCATTCATGTTTGAATAGCCAAGTCCTGCGAAACCTCTCCAACGTTTGAATTGAAGCCCCAAAAGTAGATTCACTTCCGGTTCTATTTTGGCAAAGCTACTGTGTTTTATAAAAGGAACATTGATTCCTCCATTGGCTTCAATATACCAGCGAAGATTTGCTTTTTTCGTTTTCTCTTGATTTCTTTTTGAAGTATCCGGAAATAGGAGGGCTTCCTCTTCAGCTAACGCATAACTGAGCAGAGGCAGGGTGTCGATGCTTTCCAACGAATTATTTGCCAAGATTTGTTGTGTGTTTTCCAATAACAAAGGGTTTACTTCTCTCACTACATCACTTCTTCGTTCGTTTTCATTGAACTGATTTTGGATCGAGGCTGTAATTTCATTATTGGTGTTTATTGTTAGCGTAGCTAATCCCTTTTTTATGGATTGTTTTTGATGATTGGCGGAAAAATGATTTGTTGTTGAAGCGGGATGAGTTGCAATAACTTGCGTTGTTGTTGCATTGTGTGTGCTATCTATTATTGTTTCTGATGATGTATTTGAAATATATTCAGCGGTTTTAGTTTCATAATTGTTTTGCAAAATGTGCACTTTATCTAATCCTACATTCGATGTAGTTGGGGAAGATGGAATAGATGCCGTTGATGCAATAATCGATTGTTGTGGTAAGTAAAAATAAGTAGCCGTGCCTACAGCACCTAATAGCAACGATGCGCCAAAGAACCAGAACCACAACGCTCTTCTCTTTTTCTTTTTGTCGAGTAGTTTCTCCATGTCGGCCCAATCGTTAGGGTCGAACTGCGGACTGTACTCTGACAGTGTATTTTTTATATGGTTGTCGATTTCACTCATTTTTGATTTGTTTTTGTGTTAGTGAAATGTGTTGTATCGTTTGCTTGTTGTTGCTTTGCCAACATGTTTTGTAATTGCACTCTTGCTTTTGAAAGATTCGATTTAGATGTCCCTTCAGCAATACCTAATAGTTCTGCAATCTCTGAATGGTTATACCCTTCCATTACATAGAGGTTGAATACAGCTCTGTAAGCCGGAGATAATTGCTGAATCAGCGCAATGATTTCTTCAGCTGCTAATTGGCTGAAACTATCTTCATGATTACTGATAAGTAAATGCTCTGAAATTTCTTTGGTGCTGTTTTTTATTGCACTTCTATAAAAATCAATAGCCGAGTTCACCATAATACGGTGTACCCAGCCATTAAAATTGGGGTTATTGTTTTTTTTGAATTGTTCGAGGTGTGTGAAGATTTTCATGAAACCATTATTGAGGATGAGCGAAGCATCTTGTTTGTCGTTCGCATAACGTTGGCACACCGCCATCATTTTTCCATAATAGCGTTCATACAATAGCTTTTGGGCTACCCTTTTTTGTGCAATGCAACCTTCTATGATTTCATCTATCGTATTCAATTATTTCAGCGCCTGTATTTTTTGACATGTTTGATTAATGAATGTAGCATAGTCGGACGGCAAGGTTAATGTTCTATCGATATGCCAAACTTTATGTATTCCGTTTTTATGATATTCTAAATACACTCCGCCACCATCAGCACAATCAGGGCACCCGATAACAGCTGATGTATCATTAAGTAATGAAGTTGGAATAGTGCTTTCAAAATTGCTCACTAAAGCAAAATCAGGTACACTTCTTTTTATGGAGAATGTTCCATTGTATATGCCTGTTGCCGGATAATTGTCTTTACTGTCTTCAAAGAGCTCTGTAGATGTGAGTTTATACAACTCAATACATTGCTCTCCGCCACATTCTCCGTAATAAGTTCCAAAAACAATATAATCGGTACAATTACTTTTTTCTTTTTTGCAGCTACTCATTAGAAGCACAGCAAATAAAAGGGATAGTATTCTCATGATAAATTAAATTAAAAATGTTAATGACACTGTTTGCAATTTTCGCATTCTACCTGTGTTGCAAATCCACGCTGGCTGCATCCACTGTAACCAATCTTATTGCATCTTTTTGTGTTTTTGTTATAGAACCAACGTTCAAAATAGGCAAGGCAAAATTCACCAACCGGTGGTGTTTCGTTGCATGCTGCTGCGTAAAAATGTTGAACGCCTTCAATACAAGTAATTGTAGCATAATTGGCAGGAGGCATGGTTAATGAGTCGAATGATAGACAAACCATTAATGTGTCGCCTGCTTTCGGGTGAAAATCAAATTCGTTTAAGTTGTTAGGGAATAGTTGAACACCACTCTCTAGTTCTAATACAAATTCTGGACAAGGAGCGGTTATACATTCAATAGCAATCAGTTTAGCTTTTACAGGGTTACAGTTGCAATGCTGAGTTTGCGAATGATCTTTCTTACAGCTACTGAAAGTGAGGATGATGGATAAAACAATAATTAGCTTTTTCATTTTCTTTGATTTTATACCTATAACGATGATGGAAGAAAAAGGGTTGCCTCTAGGGAAAAATATTCTTTATTTTTTTCAAGCCGAAGTTGAAGATGGGTTAAAAAGTTCATTACAAAAGCTTTTTGCCATTAGGTTTCTTATTCAGATGCATTCTGCGTGGCTTCGTATTTAGCCCATCCTTGCAATCCTCCGGTATGTATAGCAAGAATTTTGGACCCTCTAGCGAAGTAATCGTTTTGAATCATATCAAAAAGGCCAAACATCATTTTCGAAGTATAAACCGGGTCGAGTAAAATGTTATGCTCCGTTTCAAACTGCTGAACGAATGCCAACAATTCAACTGTTGTTTTACCATAACCACCGAAGTGATAATCTTTGTTGATCGTCCAGTTGTTTGCATATGTTGTTTCTGCGAGTATCGAATATTCATGCACTAATCGTTCTACTTCGATGCTTAAATTTCCCTCTCCCTTCAAACTCGAAAAGCCAATAACCGCTTTGCCATTACTGCCTGCAATGCAACCTGCTGTTGTGCCTCCTGTGCCCATTGCTACACAGCACACATCATAATCAATATCAATTTCCTGCATCATTTCAACAACACCTTTAACTGCCATCGCATTGCTTCCTCCATCAGGTATAGCATAAAAGTTGCCATAGGCATGCATTAACTGTTCAATGGAGCTTTCAGAAAATCTGTTTTCATATTCTCCTTTCGATAAAAAATGTAATTCCATTCCTTGTGCTTTGGCAAAGGCCAATGTTGGTGTAAGCGGTAAATGGGCATAGCCTCGAATAACGCCAATGGTTTTCAATCCAAACAATTTTCCGGCTGCTGCAGTGGAATAAATATGGTTCGACATCGGTCCTCCAAACGTGAGTATTGCCGGGTAGTTATTTTCATTTGCAAATTCCAAGTTGTATTTCAATTTACGCCACTTGTTGCCTTGTACATCGGGATGTGTTAAATCGTCACGCTTCAGAAAAAGAGAAATGTCTTTCTCTCGCAAAAGTTCATGCGATAAGGCTTGTAAGGGAGTTGGCGTTTGAATGGCAGCGTACAATGCGTAGTATTTATTGGGCTAAAACCGTTTCAAAATAGGCTGCAATTTTCGATGCCCAAAACGCATACATTTTTCCGGAAGGATGCAGACCATCTGTGGTTAAAAAGCTTTCATCCTGCTCCGCCTTTCGCGAATGTGGAGTAATATCTATGAATTGGATATGCTGCGATTCACAATGTTTTTCTGCAGCAGCATTATAAGCATCAATCTCTTTTCCAATTTGAACTTTTCCTCTCATATCCTTTGCAGCAAATGGAGTTACACCCCAATCGGGTATCGAAACTACTACCACATGCGATTTTTTCCCATTTGCAAAATGGATTGCTGTTTGCAATAATTCGGCAAATTCTTTTTTATACTCTTCCACATTTCGGCCTCGGTATTGGTTGTTTACACCAATTAAAAGGGTAACAAAATCAAAGTGCTTGTTGAGCTTTGCTGCTTCAATTGCCGCAGTCAATTCATCGGTTGTCCAGCCCGTGGTGGCTATAATTTCAGGTTCAGCAAATGAATAGTGTTGTTTTTTTAGCAATTCTCTTAGCTGACTTGGAAATCGATCTTTAGCATCTACAGCTTCTCCAATGGTGTAGGAGTCGCCCAAGCAAAGCATTGTATAGGTATGAGGTTTTGTTGGCATAACCATAAAGTTTGTCAGTAAAGTAAAAGCAATTATACTGTAAAATAATATTCGCATATATTAGAGCACTGTTTCAAAAGTATAGAAAACAGACGAATAAGGATTTACAAATTAAAGTATCACTAATTTATGTCAGGCAAATCACTTGATGAGGTATACGGCACCATAGATACTACGGGCAATATGAGCTGGCGTAAACGCTTCTTCTTGTTTATTGGTCCGGCTTTTATGGTCTGTGTAGGCTATATGGATCCCGGCAATTGGGCTACTGATATTGCAGGCGGCAGTAAATTCGGTTATTCGCTGTTGTGGGTGTTGTTGATGTCGAACATGATTGCTTTGCTCTTACAGAGTTTGTGTGCAAGGTTAGGCATTGTGAGCGGAAGAGATCTAGCACAAGCATCGCGCGAAACCTATCCAAAGGCTGTGAATTATATGCTCTATGCTTTAGCTGAAATTGCGATTGCCGCTTGCGATTTAGCTGAAGTATTAGGTATGGCCATCGGCTTGAAACTATTGATGGGATTGCCGTTGATTTGGGGAGTGGCTATCGGTACACTCGATACTTTTCTTATTCTTTACTTACAACGCAAAGGTATTCGCTATCTCGAAATCATTATTTTTTCGTTGGTGTCGGTTATCGGCTTATCGTTTGTGGTAGAACTGTTTTTTGCGAAACCTGTTATGGGCGAGGTGATGACGGGCTTCATTCCTTCGATTGCCAATAACGAAGCCCTCTATATCGCTATTGGTATCATTGGCGCAACGGTGATGCCGCACAATTTGTATCTACATTCAGCATTGGTGCAAACACGCAGAAACGGAACAGATTCAGCTAGCATTTGGTCGGCCATACGCTTTAGCTTTTTTGATTCGGCTATTGCCTTGAATTTAGCCTTTTTCGTAAATGCAGCTATTCTCATCGTGAGTGCGGCTGTGTTTTTTGGACATGGTTATACCGATGTGGCGAGCATTCAAAATGCGCACTCGTTGCTAGAACCATTGGTAGGAGAGCGTTTGGCGCCTACTCTTTTTGCATTGGCGCTTATTGCAGCCGGACAAAGTTCCACTATCACGGGTACATTGGCCGGACAAATCGTAATGGAAGGTTATCTCGATTTGCGGATTGCGCCTTGGATTCGTAGGCTGATTACACGTTCGTTAGCTGTAGTGCCCACCATTTTCATTTTGCTCTATTATGGCGATGAAAAGGCCGATGAATTGCTCGTGTTTAGTCAAGTGGTATTGAGTTTGCAATTAGGCTTTGCTGTAGTACCTCTCATCCATTTTGTGAGCGATAAACAGCGGATGCGCGAATTTGCCATTGGCTTTTGGACGAAGCTCCTGGCTTGGCTTTCAGCATCTTTAATTGTTTTCCTGAATCTGAAAATGGTCTTCAACGAAGTGGCTGAAAATAACGGTTCGATAATTTGGGTAGTGATAATTCTGTTGTTTGTTTTATTGTTGCTGTATGTGTTTTTATTTCCGTTGTTGCGTAAACGCAGTCAGCAAGAAACCTTATTGCCACACGCACACACCGTTCATGTGCCAACAATAGGAGAGGTACATTACCAACAAATTGCGGTCTGTGTCGATTTTTCAATAACTGATGAAAAGGCCTTACTGAAAGGCTTTGCGCTAGGTTCAAAGGAAAGTATATTCCATTTAATTCACGTGGTGGAATCGGCAGCAGCCCGCGCTACCGGCAACGAAACCCGCGATTACGAAACACATGTCGATTGGAAAATTCTCAACGAATATTGCGATAATCTAAAACTACAAGGCTTTCAAGTGATTCCGCATATTGGTTTTGGTGTGCCGAAAACTGCCATCCCTAAGTTGGTAGAAGACATTCATGCCGATATTCTTGTGCTAGGCGCCCATCGCCACGAGGGTTTGAAAGATATCATCTATGGCGAAACCATTAGTGCGGTCCGACATAAGGTGAATTGCCCGGTGTTGATTGTGTAAGAAGATTTTAGGGTTGAGGGTTTTTTGTTGAGAGTTGTGGGATTGGAATAACAATAAAAATTTGATTAATTTTAGAAATAGCTCTTTTCTTAAACGCGCGTCAGCCTCTAATAGCTAGTGGCTAACAGCTAGCAGCTTTCCACTAAAGCTTCTTTTTTTGTATAATTGCACTACAATGAAACCCGTCCACAACATAGGCGATACAGCACAATTTAAACGTGTAGTGCAAGCATCTGATGCCGCTACTTTTGAAGGCGTGAATGTGCATCCCGTAATGGCTACTTTTTCTATTACGCGAGATGCAGAATGGGCCGGACGAATCTTTGTTTTAGCCATGAAAGAAGAACATGAAGAAGGCATTGGCACTTTCGTAAATGTGGAGCATTTGTCTCCCGCTTTTATTGGCGAAGAAGTGCTGTTCGAAGCTACTATTGACGAGCTGTACAAGAATGTGGTAAATTGTTCGTTCACAGCAAAGGTGGGTGAGCGGTTGGTTGCGAAAGGGCGCACCGGACAAAAAATCATAACAAAAGAAAAACTCGATCAACTATTTCAAACTTTACGCTAATTTGCACCCTCAATTTTTCCTTTGGCATCGAAACCGCAACATATAGACATTCACAACCGCAAGGCTTCCTTCGAATACATTATCCTCGATAAATATTCTTGCGGCATTGTGTTGGCCGGCTCTGAAATTAAATCGATTCGCGAAAACGGATGCTCCATTAACGAGGCGTACTGCTATTTTCGTAGTGATGAATTGTTTGTGAAAAGCATGAACATTCCAATCTACGAAAAAGCGACCATCAACAATCACGATCCCATGTCGGTGCGGAAATTGTTGCTCAAAAAACGCGAATTAGAGCGCATTCAAACTAAAGTAAAAGAACGCGGGGTCACCATTATTCCATTGCGTGTATTCACTTCCGAGCGTGGTTATCTGAAAATGGAAATCGGTTTATGTCGCGGTAAAAAATCATTCGATAAACGCGATTCTATTAAAGAGAAAGACAATAAGCGGGAGTTAGATCGGGTGATGAAAAAATATCGATAATTATGTTCCGCATAACTATAATAGTTCTTCTTCATTTTATTGGTGTTATAGGCTGTGCAGCTCAGATGGGCAGGCCGTTAAACGATTTAGGCTTTCTGAGGAATGATTACGGACGAGAACTTTCGAAAGTTTCTTTTGATTCGCTTATCGTTTTTTCGAATAAACGTGTAAAGATATCCTTTCAATATGACTCCATGCAAGTCGCTCATTATTTGTCGGAAAGCGAATTTGTTGCAAAAATGAGAGAAGAGAACAATAAAGTAGATCCCGGTTTTGGCGATCAATGGGCTGAAGAATGGTATAGCAGTCGGAAAACTATTTACGAGCCGAGGTTTATAAGAAAGTTAATTTCGCTTACATCAATAGCACCTATACTGTTTATAGAAGATTCTTCATACGACTATAATTTTGTAGTCTATACTACCAAAATTGATATGGGTCCTGAAGAGTTTCTAGTAGAATCAGTGGCAACGATAGATGCGAAGATTGTTATCGAAAATCGACAAGGTATTTCCCTTGGTTTTGTTTTATGTAACTATGTGCCCGGAAGAAATTTCAGCGGTACCTATAAGAGTGATTTCGATAAAATTGGTGAATGCTATGCTAAGCTGGCAAAGGAGTTTTATTTGTTGGCGCTGAAAAAGGAAATTGATAAAAAGCCGTCTCATTAGTGCAGTAGTATAAGTTTTTGTCGCTTTCTAAATAGCACATCACCCATAAAGAAATAACCTATATTCGGTAAATACATAGACATACGATTTTTTAATATTGATGAGATTTGTGAACTTTTATATTATAAATGAACACTAAGCTTTTTTATACTGCAATTTTACTTTTGCTTTCCTATGTTGGTTATGCGCAATTGCCAATGAATTTATTTTATCAACGGATGCCAAAGCCTATGACCCAAATTTTTTCCGGAAGTCTTTTACCTCTATCAGGTCATACTGTATGTGTAAAACTTATATTTGATTCTATAATGATAGAAGGCTTAACGGAAGAAGGATATATGGAGCGAATGGTATGGTATTACGATACAAAAAAGGTAGGTAAAGGTTATGAATGGAAACAAAAATGGATGAATTATCGTCATTCCGCATTTGAAAATTGGTTCTTAAGTAGTTTAGCTCTTGCTAGTTCAGGCACAAATATTAAATGGACGAAAGATACTATAGCAGACTTTATATTTCGTGTTCAGGTTACAGCTATTGTAAGTCAAGCAAAAATAAGTGGTGAAGATGAAAATGCCAGTCTAGTTGACCAGTTGGGTATGATTACGCTGCTTCATTCCAGCTCAACAATAAGAAGTAGGAATGGAGAACAAATTTGTGTGTTGAGTTGTGATAATATATATGGGGGGCCATCATTTGACGATTGTCAACGCATATTAGATTGTTTTAATAGTCTTGGATACGAATTAGGTAAAATGATAAAGAATAAACTCCGTTAGAAGTATGTTACGCATTACAACTTTACTTCTTTTTACTTTCATTGGATTTAATGCAAGTTTAGCTCAAGATATAGTACATGTTAACGATATGTCTTTTCTGAAAAGTTACTTTGGGTATGTAGTTTCGAAAGTTTCCATAAAAACTCCAATCCCTTTCAAAGGTAAAAAAGTAAAGATCTCCTTTCGATATGATGCTTTGCAAATTGCGGACCATTTGTCGGAGAACGATTTTTTGACTAAAACAAAGGATGAATATAATAAATCAGATTTTGGAGTAGGCGATTCATGGGTTAAGGATTGGTTTGGAAGTCGGAAATCAATTTATGAACCTAAGTTCGAAAAGAAGTTGAAGTCTCTTTCTCCATCTTCCTCTATTCAGTTTGTGGAGGATTCTAATTTTGATTACCAATTTATTGTGTACACAACAAAAATAGATATGGGACCTGAAGATCCTCTAGTTCAAACTATGTTTTTAATCGATGCAAAGATTGTCATTGAAAATAGGGAAGGTGTTGCTCTTGGATTTGTATTGTTTAATTTTGTACCCGGAAGATGCTATGGAAATGCTATGTGGGACGATTTCGAAGCCATAGGAAACTGTTACGCTAAATTGGCCAAGGAGTTTTATGATTTGGTTCTAGGAAAGGATGAAGAAGAGGATATAGATAGAAAGCCTACTCGATATTAGTTTTTTCAGCTTTACTTTTTTTTGTAATTTGAAATTGTATCCATTCAAATATCTAGTTTTCATTTGACACTAATTTCCCATGAGCTACCTACTCGATTTCTATAGAACCTTTGACGGAGAGCAACTCGCGCAATTCAAAATGCTCGATTTGAAAGGGAAAGAAGAACTCGTTCGCGATGAATATGTTCGCTATGCCTCCGGCAAAAATTTCAACGAACAAGCAATTCCTGCAAAGTTTCAACTTACACAAAAGCACTTCGATAAAATTGTTTCGGTGCTCTTAGATAAAAGCATTGTTCGCTTCTACAATAACGATTTTCGAACCGCCATTCCTGCGCTGTTTCGCAAAGGGCTCACTCCACTCGTGATTCACGAATTGAAAATCATTGAACGGAACCTTCAAAAAGCTGCAGATAAACAAGAACAAATAGCCTTTCTTAAAATTGCTTTTGAAACATTGGCCGCAATGTATCACCCTAACTTCGATTCGAAACTTACGCATAGCTACGGGAAAAAATATTTAATAGCATTAGGGAATAAAGCCACAATAGACGATAAAGTCTATACTTCGCTCTTGATCCATCAAGGCGATATGATTGCCCAATGCTTTGCCGGTAACGAAAACGGCTATCGTTCAACAGCGTTAGCCTTACTGCAGCAATGGGAAAAAACGTTGAAGAAGGTAAAGTCGCCATTCGCTTTGTTCTATTTCAATTTTATTTCAGCATCCTATGTCAAATTCTTTGGCACTGACGTAAAACCCTTTACCGATGCATTGGAAAAAGCACTGCATTATCTAAAACAATGCGATGCGCATCAACAAGAAGTCTATACATTCAAAGCACTATGCGAATTAGGATTCGGGCATATCGAAGGCGGCAATTATCCTGTTGCATTGCAATCGTACGCCTCCGCTTTTTCACAATTGAAGGATGCAGCTTTAGTGGGTTATTACCAAAAATCATGCTATTTCAACGCCTGTCTTTTAGTGGGCGATTTACCTCTGGCTCAAGAAGTATTTGAACAATACTTGAAAGGTTATTTGTCCAAAGGCGTAAATCGTTCATTGCAATTTGATGTATTGGTGAATGCCTTCACTTTATGTTTACATACATCCGATGATAAAGGGAGTTATGCTTATTTACAACAACTCAAAGCTTATAAGAAAAACGAAATAACTCGTACAGCACAATTGATTATTCGTGTTTGCGAAAACCTCTATTTTTATTGTACCAAAGATTTTGCCCAATCCAAAGCAATTGCATTACGCAATGTGAAATTTATGGCTCGCCCCGAAAACAAGAACGAGCAGTATGCCTACTACAAAGGTTTTTATGATTGTATCTATCAATATAGTAAACAAAGACTTTCAGGCAAACCCATTTCAAAGGAATTGTTGACGCAGCGCCAAACATTGCATGGAGGTATGTATGCTATTTTCCATAGTTTATTATAAGCTCTTTTCCCGAAATTGTCCAATTCTTACTGAATTTTCTGTCTTAACTTTAGGCAGATGTAAGTTTGTCTAAACAAAAATTGATAGACAAATATGAAACAATTACTCATCGCATTCGCAGTTTTGGTATCGGTATCAGCTTGCAACAAAGGCGCATTCAAAAAGGAAGAAGGCTCTTTCAAAGTCAATGGCACCAAGTATTCTGTTGGTGAAGATATGATGTCGGCAGGCTATTACAGTGGTAACAAATTATTACAAGTTACATTAGGCGGAGGACCAAGTTCTACCTTTGCACCAACATTGGTGGTGGATTTAAACAAGGTCAATACTGTTGTTCCCATTTTAAAAGGAGCAGAAGGCTTTTCTTATTTTGGAGCGAATAGTGCCGTTCAGTATTTCCCTATATCGGGCGAATATAAAGTTACTAGCAACAGTGCAGGTAATCCCGCTACCCAACACACCGAGGGAACATTTAGTTTTAAAGCAGTAAACCAGTATAATCCAACCGATACAGTGGAAATAACAGAGGGCTATTTTTATGTAAATAACTACTAGTTATTAAAACCCCGTCAGGGTTCTAAACCCTGACGGGGTTGATACATTACCCCCCCCCAACAAAAAAGCCTGTAGCATGCTACAGGCTTTTTTGTTTTATAGTATCGCTGAAATTACTTCGCAGCAACACTTTTACGAATAATGTTCAATGCGCCACCGGCTTTGAACCACTCGATTTGTTGTGCGTTGTAGGTATGGTTTACCTTGATCTCATCTTTCGATCCATCAGCATGGTTCAACACCAATGTAAGTGGAGTTTCAGGCGCGAAAGAAGTTAAACCTAATACATCAATCGTATCGTCTTCTTGGAATTTCGTGTAATCGTTTTTATCGTTAAACGTTAACGCCAACATACCTTGTTTTTTCAAGTTGGTTTCGTGAATACGGGCAAACGATTTCACCAATACCACACGAACCCCTAAGTGACGAGGCTCCATAGCTGCGTGCTCACGTGATGAACCTTCACCGTAGTTTTCGTCACCCACCACAATCGAACCAATGCCCGCTGCTTTGTAAGCACGTTGTACGTTAGGCACTTCGTCAAACTGACCGGTTAATTGGTTTTTCACCGAGTTGGTTTTCTCGTTGAAGAAGTTCACTGCACCAATCAACATATTGTTCGAAATGTTATCTAAGTGTCCACGGAATTTCAACCATGGTCCGGCCATAGAAATATGATCCGTAGTACATTTTCCTTTCGCTTTAATCAACAATTTCAAGCCTTTCAAATCAGTACCTTCCCATGCTGCAAATGGGTCTAACAATTGCAAACGCGATGATGTAGGCGAAACATTGATGGTTACTGCACTTCCGTCAGCAGCCGGAGCTTGATAGCCCGCATCTTCAACCGCAAAACCTTTTGCAGGCAATTCGAAACCCGATGGAGCATCCAATTTCACTTGCTCTCCATTTTCGTTCGTTAATGTATCGGTTAACGGATTGAATCCTAAGTCTCCCGCAATCGCCAAAGCCGTTACAATTTCAGGCGAAGCCACGAATGCATACGTATTCGGGTTACCATCCTGACGAGCCGCAAAGTTTCGGTTGAATGAGTGAATAATTGTGTTTTTCTCTTTTTTCTCGGCACCTACACGGCTCCACATTCCAATACAAGGACCGCAAGCATTTGCAAATACTTTCGCACCAATCGCGTTGAAGGTATCAATAAAACCATCGCGGTTAATCGTGTAACGAATCAACTCCGAACCCGGTGTAATGCTGAATTCCGCTTTCGATTTCAAGTTTTTGTCTTTCACTTGTTGTGCCAACGACACCGCACGCGAAATATCTTCGTAAGAAGAGTTCGTACAAGAACCAATCAAACCAGCTTCCACTTTCAATGGCCATCCGTTTGCTGCTGCAGTCTCTTTCATTTTCGAAATTGGTGTAGCTAAATCCGGAGTAAATGGTCCGTTGATATATGGCTCTAATTCATCTAAGTTAATCTCAATCAATTGATCGTAGTATGCAGCCGGATTCGCCAATACTTCAGGGTCAGCGTTCAAATGCGCTTTCACGGTGTTAGCCGCATCTGCAACATCAGCACGCTCTGTAGCGCGTAAATAACGCTCCATGCTCTCATCGTAACCGAATGTAGAAGTAGTAGCACCAATTTCCGCACCCATGTTACAGATTGTTCCTTTACCTGTACAGCTCATCGATGTAGCGCCTTCGCCAAAATATTCAACAATAGCACCGGTTCCACCTTTCACGGTTAAGATACCTGCCACTTTCAAAATCACATCTTTAGCCGAACACCAACCGCTTAATTTTCCGGTTAACTTCACACCAATCAATTTCGGGAATTTCAACTCCCAAGCCAAACCTGCCATAACATCACAAGCATCAGCACCACCAACACCAATCGCTACCATACCCAAACCACCGGCATTTACCGTGTGCGAGTCGGTACCAATCATCATTCCACCCGGGAACGCGTAGTTTTCCAACACAATTTGGTGAATGATACCTGCACCCGGTTTCCAGAACCCGATACCATATTTATTCGATACAGAAGCCAAGAAATTAAATACCTCTTCGCTTTCGTTTTTTGCTCTTGTTAAATCGTCTCCGGCTCCGTCACGCGCTTGAATCAAGTGATCGCAGTGAACAGTAGAAGGTACAGCCACTTTCGGACGACCAGCTTGCATAAATTGCAACAAGGCCATTTGAGCCGTTGCATCCTGCATCGCCACTCTATCCGGTGCGAAATCTACGTATGAATTTCCACGCTCGAAATTTTCCAACTTCGTATCAGCGTGTAAATGCGAATACAATATTTTTTCAGTTAAAGTCAATGGACGACCCAAAGCCTTTCTTGCCGCCTCCACCTTCGCAGGTAACTCAGCGTACACTTTCTTGATCATTTCAATATCGAATGCCATAAAGATGTTTTTGGTTTAATAATTCAAATTGTTTGCATGTTAAATGCGGTGCAAATGTAGAAAACCTACGCTAAACTGCGAACTCCTGTCTACCCTAAAATCGGTGGAATTATAAAATTAGCGAAAATTCGCAATTCATTGGTGGTGTAAAATGCTCGAAATTGGGCACTCCCCGCTAAGAAGCGGGTCGGGCTGTCCGTTGCAATCTCTTGCGCTAAGAAGCGCAAGAGGATTTCCACTGCCATCCCTAGTGCAAATCCGAAGTAGATAATAACATTGTACCAAAATCTACCTCTGTCTAGGTTTGGTTGGTGGCGGAACACCAACCAATGGAAAAAAATTATACTATTGTACCTCTTCTCCCTCGGTTCGTGTCATCACGAAACGAAACTATTTATGTAATTCTTGGTCCGTGGCGACACGAACCATGGAAAAGATCTCATCCATCGCGAGTGTTTTTCACTAGTACTAAAACAAATCTTGATTACAGCAAATCAAACGCAAATTACAATTTAACTATAATATTCGTTAGAACCCCAATTTCGCGTGAGGTGGTGCAGTGGAAATCCTTTGCCGATTTCAAAAGGCAAAGATTGCAACGGAACAACCGGTGTCGCTTCTTAGCGGCACACGCCCAAAAACCTTCGCCTAAATTTAACGTAGTTACTACTCACCAGTTTTGCGATTTTATGCGTTGCAATAGTGCCGATTCATCGTCATTTTGTATCATTACACAAATCTTTCAAAGCCATGTCAACCCTTTTTACCCTGAACAAATCCCTCTATACCCGCAGAATTACCGATGCCGTAGATCTATTGGTGTTGTTGTTAGCTCCTTTGTCGGGGCTCTTGCATCCCAATCCGAAAGTGTATTACGAAAGTGTAGTCTACATGTTTTTGATACTCGCTGTGCCATTGGTGTTGCTCAGTTTTTTATTCTATCGCTTTTCGGAAAGCAATGGCGAGCGCATTCAAGGTGAGCGAAAAAAAGCGCCACCACTTTTATATGAAGCCTTTGGTTCGGTGCGTGCCATGTTTGTTGTAGCTTGTATGGCCGGTTGGCCGGTTGGGATGTATAGAATAGGTATGCCCACCGGTTTGGTGTGGACGTTACAAGAAATGGGCCTCACTTGGTGGATGGTAGTGCTCGAAATGTATGCCGGTATTATGTTAGTAGATGCCATGACGTATTGGAAACATCGCTTGTTGCATACGCGGTTGTTTTTTGCGTTTCATAAACATCATCACACCTTCCGCGATCCTACACCGTTCTCGGGTTTTGCCGTTGGTCCGGTGGAAACAGTGTTAACCTTTTGGCCTTTGTTATTGATATGCTTTCCGGTAGCCAAACACTTTGCCCCCCTGTATTTTACGGCCATTGGCGGTTTTGTAATTCTCAATTTGTATTTGCATTGCGGAGTAACGTTCGCGTGGTTAGAGAAATTCTTATCACGCGTTGGGTTGAACAGTTCGGCATGGCACAATGTGCACCACTGCGATGTAAATGCCAACTTTGGCGAAGTATCTTTTATTTGGGATAAAATCTGTAAAACAACGAAAGAAGATTTTGCGAAGAAAAAAGCGGCAAAGGCTTAATTCAACAGTTTCATATGCACTGTTGCGATGGGCAAATGCACTTCCATTTCAGCAATTTTTCCGTTCGCGAAACGGTAAATGGTTTTACTGCCATTCGCAATTTTCATTTCTATGGCACCATCTTTTCTGTACACTAAATTTACGTACTCACTTTCTGCTTCGTGAAATACCTTTGCGCGATTTTGCAACGGTTTGAAATACATCTGTAACACCGAAAAATCAGGCGATCCGGTAAAATTCTTTTTCCCTTTATACGAATCTACATGTAAGATTTTTCCGTCATACAGCATTTTCGTCCATTGGCTCGTAACCCCACTTTCCATTTGTTTATGTGTAGACGAAAGTAATTTGCCATTGCGGAAACGCACTTGGTAAATGGTTTCATCTTCGCGCTTCATCCACAAAAAATTGGTTTTGCCTTTTGCATTCAATGTGTATAATTCAGTACTGTCGTTTTCTTCAGTGCGGGTAACTACCATTTTGCCAAAAGTAAAACCCAACACACTCATGTCGTACACCACTTGCTGGGCCGAGGCACAAGCGCTAAAAAAGAAGAAAAAAACAAAGTAATACTTTTGCATAGCAAGGGCGATTTATTGGATTGATAACTAGTTAAATATAGAAAAAGTTTCTTCCGAATAACACCATCATCCGCAAAATTGTTTTCGAATTAATGCCCGCTTATTGCATTTGCCCAAAGTATAGCATGCGTCTTCAAACCCATGCCGTTAAAATGACAATTATCGGAACGGAATTCATTGCCCAAGATATCGGTGTTTGGTCCATTGAAAATTTTTAGCGAATCGTTTGCTAAGTCGCGTTGAGCGGCAATCAAAGTGGTATCGCTAGGCGTGGCTCCACAGCGCGAAGTCATAGCCGGAAAAACAGGCGCATCCACACCCAGCGCGCGCAATTGTTGCACGAGTAGAAGAAAGTTTTGCTGATACAATTGTGCGTTTTGCGTAGGAGTAAGTAATGCATTCAATGCTGTGTGATTCGACTCGCCTTGATGCCACAACACATGCGTTACCTTCAAGTTTTTCGATTGCAAACTGGCTACGGTTTCCACAATCAAATGATGCAAATCGCCACCCTGTATCCATTGCTCTATGCGCGTTCCACCCACAGCAGCAGGAGCAACAATTACATGACCGGCAAAATTGTTTTCAATCAATTGTTGACCCAAACGACTCCACACCGAGCCCCCATCGCCATTACTGCCAAGGAGCGGATCGGATAAAGGTACAAGTTGTCCGTTGTAAAAATTTTGAGTTTGTGCGCAAGGCGATGTATACTTTTCAGAACCCGCATTCGCTGCATTCGATTGCCCTAAAACGAGCAGTACCACCGTATCGTGTTTGGGCGAAGTGGAATTGCAAGTAGAATCAGTTGTGTTGATTTTTGGGTCTTTCGTACAAGCCGAAAAACAAAGCACAAGCAAACAAACGAAAAGAACGAAAGCGTTATGGTCAAAATTACTTCTCATGCATTGTGTTTATGTTTGTGAAAGATATTCTATTTTATTGTAAAACAGCATACAACCACACCCCTTATGTCAAAATAGCTTGGGCGTTTTAACGGGCTTTTCGCTCCAATCTTTTGCTCGTGCCTCACAAAAGGATTTCCACGCCAATCCCTAACGCGGCATTATCGTTCTATCAAAAATTATTACTTAAAAATAACTATCAAATGAAGCCAAATGCTCCCTATCCTCCGCAGGCGGAGGTGGTGTCCCTCCACCCCAAACCCCTCCATTTTGAACCTCCCAACTACCCATGCCACACAACACCCACTCCACAAGCCCTCTAGTGCTTTTGCGTATAAATACGGAATAAAATTTCCCGTATTTATACGGAGTATTTTGCGTAGAAATACGGTTGGAATTGTGGGGAGAAATGGGGAGGTTTGGTGGTGAGATAATTTGGGTTCTTTTGGGAATCTGATAGTTACCTTCAACCCTAACAGACCTTAGTGCAACAATGAACCGACAGAAAGAAAACACCAACCGGACAAATGGCACATTTGGTTTTGCCAGATACACAAGCCAACCCTTCGCAAAACCAAAAGAGCCATTTTTTTGCCAACGCACCAGCGAGAATGTTAACTTTGACAACAATAAATAATTAGAAAATAACTACATGTTTGAACAAACTTTTAAGAATATAGACGACATACTTTACAAAGACGCAGGGGCAGACAGCGAACTGGACTACATTGAACAAACTTCTTGGGTTTTGTTCTTGCGATACCTTGACCAATTGGAAAGTGAAAAAGCGGACGAAGCCGCTTTGGAAGGAAAAGAATATAAATACATTTTGGACGAGCAATTCCGTTGGCCTAATTGGGCAATGCCTAAAACAGCAGATGGAAAACTTGACCACCACAAAGCCATGACTGGACCCGACTTGGTTCAGTTTGTAGATTATAAGCTATTCCCCTATTTGGCAGGTTTCAAAGCAAAATCTATTGACAACCCAAAATCCATTGAATATAAAATCGGTGAGATTTTTAGTGAGTTGAACAACAAAATAAAAAGTGGCTATAATCTTCGGGAAATTATTGAAATGACGGATGAACTGCCTTTCGGCAGTTCTAAAGACAAGCACGAACTAAGCCACTTGTATGAAACTAAAATCAAAAACATGGGCAATGCTGGTCGCAATGGCGGACAGTATTACACACCACGACCTTTGATTCGTGCCATTATTGAAGTGCTGAATCCACAAATAGGAGAAAAGATTTATGATGCAGCTTGCGGAAGTGCGGGCTTCTTGTGTGAAGCATACGCTTACATGTATGACCGCATGGAGAAAAACACAGCCAACCTGAAAACCTTACAGGAAAATACACTTTACGGAAAAGAGAAAAAGAATTTGGCTTACATCATTGGTGTAATGAACATGATTTTGCACGGCATTGAAGCACCAAACATCATTCATACCAATACGCTGACTGAAAACATCCGAGACATTCAGGAAAAAGACCGTTACAACGTAATTCTTGCCAATCCACCATTTGGTGGAAAGGAACGAAAAGAAGTGCAACAAAACTTCGACATCAAAACAGGTGAGACGGCTTCTCTATTCTTACAACATTTTATCAAAAGTTTGAAAGCAGGCGGACGAGCAGGTATTGTAATCAAAAACACTTTTTTGAGCAATGCCGACAATGCTTCTGTTTCCTTGCGAAAGCATTTATTGGAGAGTTGCACCCTGCACACCATTTTAGATATGCCCGCAGGAACTTTCTTAGGTGCAGGAGTGAAAACAGTTGTTTTGATTTTTACCAAAGGCGAGCCAACCAAAAAGATTTGGTATTACCAATGTGTGCCGGGAAGAAGTTTGGGCAAAACTTCGCCTTTGAATGATGATGACTTGAAAGAATTTAAGCAACTGCAAAAAACCTTTGCTGATTCTGACAACTCTTGGACAGTTGATATTTCAAGCATCAATACCAGCAATTACGATTTGAGTGTAAAAAACCCGAATGGAAAAGTAGAACAAACATTCCGTTCTATGGATGAGATATTGGCAGAGATGGAAGCTTTGGACGAAGAAACAAGCGAAATTTTGAACGGAATAAAAGAGATGTTTTCATGAGCCAAATTGAACTAACCACTTTAGGGAAATCGTGTGAGTTTTTCAATGGGAAAGCCCATGAAAAGAGTATTGACGAAAATGGAAAATACATTGTAGTCAATTCTAAATTTATTTCATCCGAAGGCAAATCGTTTAAACGCACCAACGAGCAAATGTTCCCTTTATACAAAGGTGACATTGTAATGGTAATGAGTGATGTGCCCAACGGTAAAGCATTAGCCAAATGTTTTATCATTGACAAAGACGACACCTATTCTTTGAACCAGCGTATTTGCTGCATAAGAAGCAAGCAATTTGACACCAAGTATTTATATTACCAACTCAACCGCCACGAACACTTTTTGGCTTTTAACAACAGTGAAAACCAAACCAACTTACGCAAAGACGATATACTTGCTTGTCCTTTGATTAAGCCTTCAATGGAAGAGCAAATTTCTATTGCAAATAAAATCGAAAAATCCTTTGTATTACTCAATCAAGCATTAGAGAATATCAAAAGTAACTTGTCAAACGTAGATGAAATTTTAGAGCTATACTTCCAAAATTTAATCGCAGCCAACAATTGGCCAAAATACCCTTTAAGTAGTTTATGCCTAAAAATAACTCAGGGCCCCAATCCAAAGTATGACACTAATGGTACTGATGCATTTTGTGTTTTAAAGACTAAGGACTTATACGATGACATTATTCACTATGAAAATGCTGACAGAATTAGTGAAGATGTTTTTAACAGTTGTCAAACTTCTGAACTTCAAGATGGTGATTTGTTAGTCGCAATTGTTGGGCAAGGCTCAATTAATAAATGTAATGTTTTTAAAATTCAAAGTACCAGAAGGTACATTTATACAAGAGCATTAGGGTTAATTAGAACTGACAACAAAAAACTTTCCCCGCATTTTTTGAAATTATATTTCCAAACAAAAACAGGTAAATCAGAAATTGATTCAGGCATAAATGGCACTTCAGGGCAACTTGTTGTTACGACAACCCATTTAAAAAAAATCGAAATCCCATTGCCATCTATTGAGACACAAAACACCATTGTTTCAGAATTAGAAACTCTTAAAATAATGGTTGATAAACTGAAAATGATTTATCGAAACAAAAAGGAAAGTGTAGACGAATTGAAAAATGGTGTTTTGAAAAGAGCTTTTGAAAACGAATTAATAGAAGCGTAATAATGATTACCAAAGTTACATTGAATGGCGTTGCCAGTTACAAGAAACCTGCTGTTTTGGAAACAGACATGAAGGTAAATCTTGTATATGGCTTAAATGGAACTGGTAAAAGCACTTTTTCTGATTTTCTATACAAACAAACTGAACAAGATTTTAAAGCATGCTCTATTGAAGGTCAGAATTCTGACGAAGAAATTTTAGTTTACAATCAAACATTCATTCAAGATAACTTTTATCAGCCCGAAGCATTAAAGGGCATTTTCACTTTGTCAAAAAAGAACAAGGAAGCAGAAACAAAGATTTTAAATGCAGAAAAGGAAATCAAAAGACTTGATACAGAAAAATTTCAGAAAAATGCGGACTTAAAAAAAGAAACCGAAGCCATATCTGCAAAGCACGAAAAAGCAAAAGACAAAGTTTGGGAAATTAAAAAGAACTATACAGGTGGAGACAGAGTATTAGAATTTTGTCTTGAAGGCTATAGAAACGATGGCAACAAGTTATTGAGCTACATTGAAGGATTGAAGAAGCCCGATAGTAAGCCAACAAAAACAACAGACAATATAAAGGAAGAAGTTCAGGCTCTATCAGGCGAAAATGCTCAAAAGTACAATACAATCCAACCAATTGCCTTTGATGTTGCTGAAATCGAAACGGAAGAAATATTTAAGAAACAGATAGTTGGCAATGAAAATAGCACGGTTTCTGGTTTAATCAATAAACTAGAAAATTCAGATTGGGTAAAAGACGGGTTAAAATATTTACCAACTGAAATTGAAACTGAAAATGAAACCTGCCCTTTCTGTCAGGAACAGACAATTTCAAGTAAATTACTTCAAAGCATCAAAGAATATTTTGACGAATCGTATGAAGCTGACCTAACAACTTTAAAGGAATTTCGCAAAAAGTACGCAGAAGCTATCCAGTTAATTCCTGAAAAATCAACTTTTGAAAGCAATCCGAAGTTTGAAAATCATAAAAAGGACTTTGAAATCAAATACAACGCATTTACCAAAGTTGTAACAGAAAACTTAACGCTGATTGATGATAAAATAAAAACGCCTAGTGTTCAAATCACTTTGAAAATTTCAGAGACCGCCTTGAGTGAAATCAATGAAATAATTGGAAACATCAATAAGCAGGTAAAAGAACACAACAAAAAGATTGACCAAAAGGAAACGGCTTTAAACGACTTGAAAGCTGACTTTTGGAATATTATGCGTTGGGAATATGACCAAACAATAAGTTCATACATTTCCGATAAGTCGCAATCACAAAAAAGCGTTTCTGGATTAAAACAGGCAATTGAAAAACTGGAATTAGACATTCAAAAACAAAGAGAAATAATTGTAGAGCAACAGAAGCAGACCGTAAATATTGAAGAAGCAATTGCAAATATTAACAACGGTCTTTTAGACCTTGGTATTCACGATTTCAAAATAAAACAACACGCTGATAATCTTTACAAAATTGTTCGTGAGCATAATGACAATAGAGTTTTTCTATCCTTAAGTGAAGGAGAAAAAATGATTATTAGCTTTTTGTATTTCTTGGAGCTATGTAGGGGAAAGAAAGATGCAACAGAAGCTGCAAAGAAGAAAATAATTGTAATTGACGACCCTATTTCCAGTCTTTCACATGTTTATGTTTTCAATGTTGGCAGATTGATTAAGAATGAGTTTTTCGGTAAAAAAGAAAAGAAGAATGGTGTTACTACTTGGAATTACAAGTATGAGCAAGTCTTTGTATTAACACATAGTCTTTACTTTTTCTATGAAATAACCGAAACCAAGCATGATGAAAGAAAGGAGACTCAAAAGCTTTTCAGGCTCATTAAAAATGATAAAGGCAGTTATTTTGAAAAACTGACTTATGAATCAATTAAGAATGACTATCAGGCTTATTGGTATGTGATTAAAGACCAAAATCAGCACCCAGCTTTAATTGCTAATTGTATGAGAAATATAATTGAGTATTTCTTCAACTTCATAGAGAACAAAGACCTGAATAATTTCTTCAATCAACCTACTATGCAGGAAATTCGCTTTCAGGCTTTTTATAGATACATCAATAGGGAATCACACTCCTTAGGCCAGAATATTTTTGATTTTAAAGAGTTCAACTACCAAGACTTTAAAGATGCTTTTGCAGAACTTTTCAAAGTTGCAGGTTACGAAGAACATTACAAGAAAATGATTAACTAATTAAAAACATAAAATATGCATCAAGTCGTATTACAATCAATTTTGGCTCAACTTACATATGAAACATTGGAAAGAATGCCATGTGCGTGGGATTATCCAGACAGAATCCAATTCAGAATTGGTTTGAGTGAACTTGGTCAAATTAAGTTTGAACAGGAAACTGAAGACCTTTACTATTTAAAGTTAAAGGGAAATGATGAACGCTATGTTGAATTGGGAATATCAACTTCTAGCCCGAACTACAATAGGTGCAAAGAAATTTATAACGATATCAGGAAACTGACTTTGGACAAAACATACAATGCACTTAAAGACAACCCTGAAAGTTTGGGTGTAATGATTGAAACAGCGAACAACCTTGTCAAATCATTTTTAGATAGACTTGGAATTAAATAGTCAAATGAACGAAACCGAAACAAGAGCAGCATATATTGACCCTGCATTAAAAGCAGCTGGTTGGGGCGTTGTGGAAGGCAGTCGCATTCGCATGGAGTTTCCTATCAACAAAGGTCGTTTAATCGGGCATGGTCAGCGTAGCAAACCCGACAAGGCTGATTATGTATTGCAATACAAAAACAGAAACCTTGCAGTAATTGAAGCCAAAGCAAGAGATAAATACTATACCGAAGGCGTTGGTCAGGCCAAAGACTATGCAGGAAAATTTCAGGTTCGGTTTACATACAGCACCAACGGTTTAAAGATTTACCGCATTGACATGCACAAAGGACAGGAAGGCGATGTAACTTCCTATCCCACTCCAGACGAATTGTGGGAAATGACTTTTGGAGAACAAAACAAACTCCAACCCCTTTCAGCCGTTTGGCGAGACAAATTACTTTCTGTTCCTTTTGAAGACCGTGGCGGAACATGGCAACCAAGATACTATCAGGAAAATGCCATTACCAAAGTTTTGGAAGCCGTTGCCAACGACCAACAACGCATTTTATTAACACTTGCCACAGGAACAGGAAAAACGGCAATCGCTTTTCAAATTGCATGGAAACTATTTCAGGCAAAATGGAACATCAACAAAGACGGACAACGAAGCCCAAGAATTTTATTCTTAGCCGACAGAAATATATTGGCAGACCAAGCTTTCAATGCTTTTTCGGTTTTTGAAGAAGATGCTTTGGTTCGCATCAATCCAAGCGATATAAAGAAGAAAGGCAGAGTGCCGAAAAATGGAAGTGTGTTTTTTACTATTTTCCAAACCTTTATGAGTGGGCCAAATGATACGCCCTACTTTGGAGAATATCCGAAAGACTTTTTTGATTTCATTATTATAGACGAGTGCCACCGTGGCGGAGCCAATGATGAGAGCAGTTGGCGAGCCATTATGGAATATTTCAGTCCAGCCGTTCAGTTGGGTTTGACAGCCACACCAAAACGAACCATTAACGCAGATACTTACGATTATTTTGGTGAGCCAGTTTATGTTTATTCATTAAAAGAAGGTATAAATGATGGTTTCTTAACGCCTTTCAAAGTCAAACAAATTGACACCACAATTGATGAATATGTTTTCACTTCTGACGACACAGTTGTAGAAGGGGAAATTGAAGAAGGCAAACGATACACCGAAGCGGAAATGAACCGCATTATTGAAATTAAACAACGGGAAGAATACAGAGTAAAAATATTCATGAGCCTCATAAACCAAAACGAAAAGACTTTGGTTTTTTGTGCTACTCAATTACATGCTTTAGCTGTTCGTGATTTAATCAATCAATATGCATCTACTAATAATCCTAATTATTGCCACAGAGTTACAGCCGATGATGGAAAATTAGGCGAACAACATTTAAGAGATTTTCAAGACAACGAAAAAAGCATTCCGACAATTCTTTCCACTTCACAAAAATTGAGTACTGGTGTTGATGCTCCCGAAGTAAGAAACATTGTTTTACTTCGGCCAATAAACTCAATGATAGAGTTTAAACAAATCATTGGTCGCGGAACTCGTTTGTTTGATGGTAAAGACTATTTCACGATTTACGACTTTGTAAAAGCACATCATCATTTCAGCGACCCTGAATGGGACGGAGAGCCAGAAGAACCAACAGTGCCAACGCCAAGACCACCAAAAGAACCTTGTAATAGTTGCGGACA
Organism: Chitinophagales bacterium; assembly: GCA_044226285.1. GTDB lineage: Bacteria > Bacteroidota > Bacteroidia > Chitinophagales > LD1 > CALAYL01. The sequence continues at coordinate 294,827 of JBGAHI010000002.1, forward strand.
AACTCCTTGTATTTGTGCAAAGGAACCAGACCCTGAACCATGTCCTGTTTGCGGTTATGCTTATTGTCGTTGCGACACACCGCCTAGACGAATGGTGAAAGTAAAATTGGCTGACGGGAAAGTTCGACAGTTTCAACACATGATAAGCACTTTGTTTTATGGCCCTGACGGCAGACCTATTTCAGCAGAAGAATTTTTGCAATCACTTTTCGGTGCATTGCCCGAATTATTTAAAAGCGAAGATGAATTGAGAACAATTTGGAGTAAACCTGATACAAGAAAAAGACTATTAGAAGAACTGACTGAGAAAGGTTTTGCAAAACAACAATTGACAGAGTTTCAGAAAATTCTGAACGCTGAAAACAGCGACATGTATGATGTTTTAGCTTACATCGCTTTTCATTCTGACATTTTAGAAAGAGCAACAAGAGCAGACAAAGCAAAAATTCACTTGGACAACTACGACCCAAAACAGCAAGAGTTTTTAAACTTCGTATTGAGCCAGTATGTTAAACAAGGCGTTGAAGAATTGGACGACACGAAAATTAGCGACTTGTTGATTTTAAAATATCATGCAATTGCAGACGCTAAAAAAGAACTTGGCGACATTGCATCAATTAGAAATACATTTATTGGTTTTCAAACTTATTTATACGACAAGAGAATAGCAATTTGACAACGAAGGACAACATATTAGCCAACGCTTTTTCCTTTGGTTGCTGTTCCGCCACCAACCAACCTATTAGCACAAGCACAGCCTGCTTCTCCGCCCAAGGCAGATCGCAGTGCCGAATATGCTTTGCGTAACTTTGCGAATCCTTTGCGTTCTTGGTGTTACAGTAAAAGTGTATAGTTGCAATGGTACAAGTTAGCCTGTCGCAGTCCACGCACAAAACTTTCGTCAACATATGAACGAATGTACATCCACTTTAAAGTTTTTTGATGCCTTTGATATCAATGATAGGCAACTTTACGGCCCATCCACAAATAAAGGTATCGGGGGTGAAGTTGTAGTTTATAATTATTTTTTGTCCGCTGATTTGGTAGTCTTTGCTAAGTGATAATGGGTGATAGTTATTGCCATCGGCTAATTGAATGACCCAATCGCAGCCATCGGTTTGCAAGGGGCCGCTATTATAGATTGTACCGAATGCTTGAAGGCCATTCGGATTGCTTTTTTTGCAACCCACTGTGGTCAAGAGAAGCAGTAGTGTGAATAGCGTTAGGGTTTGCTTTGTCATGGTCATATTTTCGGTCTGAAAATACTGAAAATAGGGCACTTGTGCAAGTTTTTTTGGTGTTGTATTTGTAGTTTATTTTGAGGAAGTTTGTAGCGTAACTACAAAAAGATCAATTAAGAAATATGATAGTTAGGTAAGTATATCTTACCTTCTCAAATTCCATTCAACAAAAAAAAGTGATGAAAAATATATTGAACTTACATATTGGCGAAGAAGACAAGAACAAAGTTTTAGAAAATGTAAAAAGCAACATTTCGTTTACAGGTTCGAATCTTTGGATTTTAGCTTGTGCCATTATGGTTGCTTCGGTTGGACTTAATGTAAACTCAACCGCTGTTATTATTGGCGCAATGCTAATATCACCCTTAATGGGGCCTATTGTTGGTGCAGGATTTGCAATGGGAACATTAGATTTTTCGCTGCTAAAAAAGTCGCTGGTGAATTTACTTATTGCTACAGTAGCAAGTTTGTTGGTGGCGACCATCTATTTTACATTAAGTCCATTCAAAGATGCCCAATCGGAATTATTAGCAAGAACATCTCCTAATATATATGATGTGTTGATTGCTTTTTTTGGTGGACTTGTGGGTGTTATTGCTATTACAAGAGTAGAGAAAGGTAATCCAATTCCGGGGGTGGCCATTGCCACAGCATTAATGCCACCGCTATGCACAGCAGGTTTTGGATTAGCAACAGGACATTGGAACTTCTTTTTTGGTGCTCTGTTTTTATACAGTATCAACTGTGTTTTTATATGTATTGCGACTTTTATAATTGTTAAGTATTTGCATTATCCCACCGTAAAACAAATTGATGAAAAGCTGAAGACGAAAATCAATTACATTGTTTATAGTTTAGTTTTTTTAATGCTTTTACCAAGTACATATTTCGCTTATTGTTCATTGCAAGAACAAAAATTCCGGAAAAATGCTGAATTGTTTATTGAGAAAGAGTTCATTGAAAAAGGGCATGTTTTGGTATTTAAGAAGCTAAACTATACCTCTAGCAATCAAAAAATTGAGGTGGGGTTCTTAAAAAAGCAGTATACAAAAAGCGAAGTACAACAATTAGTGGAAAAACTTAAAGATTATCATTTAGAGCAATCCTCATTAGTGATCAAAGAGGGGGCAAATAATTTCGACCAATTTAAAAACGACATTTTAAATGAAGTAAGTAAAAAGGAACAGCAAATGGCTACTGCTCAAAATAGTATAAAGGATGATGCATTTGACAATAAGCAAATTTTTCTTGAGGCCAACGCCTTGTTTCCAGCCATAACAGCGATTTCTGTTTCGGAACAAACCTTTGCTTACAGAGACAGTCTTAAAGCCACCCATATTGTGATTTATGAAACAGAAAAGTCGTTAACAGAGAACGAAGAAGAGACGTTTACGAACTGGTTAAAACAGAAATTAAACACGGAAGCAATTGACGTTTTCTCAAAAAAAATAAGATGAATATATATATAGCAATTACAATTTTAATAACACTCTCGGCAACGTTTGCCTATGTTAATCACCGCGTTTTAAAACTTCCTTTTGTTATAGGGTTGTTTTTAATTTCTACTATTCTGTCACTGATTATATTAAGCACCAAAGTTTGGTTTCATTTACCCATCGACCAAATTACACAGCATGTAAAATTAATTCAAATTGATAAGGTTGTTCTTGATTACCTACTTGGGTTTCTATTGTTTGCAGGGGCACTACATACCAATTTTAAGAAGGTGAAAAACAACTTAAAAGCAATTTCTATTTTCGCCATATTTGGTGTTTTAGCTTCCACATTTATAATTGCGGGACTGTTATATGTTGTTGCTAACTTATTGTCGGTTGAATTAGAATTTATATACTGCTTGTTGTTTGGAGCACTTATTTCGCCAACCGATCCCATAGCAGTAATGGGAATTTTAACTAAAGCTAATGTTCCCGAAAACATAGAAAGCACAATAGTAGGCGAAAGCTTATTTAATGATGGCATTGGAGTAGTTGTGTTTTTGGCATTATTACAAACGTTAAATACAGGGCATTTTAGTATCGGTGATTTTTCGTTCTTATTTATCCAAGAAGCAGTAGGTGGTATTCTCAGTGGTTTATTATTAGGTTATTTCTTACATGTTCTTTTAAAATCTATCGATCATTACGAAACCGAAATACTTCTCACATTGGCATTTGTAATGGGGGGCTATCTCTTGTGTAATTATTTTCATGTTTCAGGTGCATTGGCCATGGTTGTAATGGGGCTTATAACCGGTAATTTCAAACACGACATTGCTATGAGCGATACCACCCAAGAATATGTACACAAATTTTGGGAGTTAATAGACGTAATTTTAAACGCGATTTTATTTATAATAATTGCATTTGTATTATTACTTATTGCATTGAAAATAGAATATATATTGCTTGGAATTATTAGTATTTTAATAGTGTTATTGTCGAGAGTAGTAGTGATTTACATTCCAATTTTGACCGCTTCAAAATTTTTTAAGCTTACAGTAAAAGATGCAAAACTATTGACTTGGGGAGGTTTAAGAGGTGGTCTTTCATTAGCATTAGTATTATCGTTGCCGGAAAGCGAAGCAAAAAGTATTTTGCTAATTATCACCTATTGCTGTGTCTTGTTCAGTATAATCGTACAAGGTTTAACTATTGAATCAATTGCAAAAAAACAGCAGACATAACCTTAACCTCGGTTGTGTGTTATCTGGGTAGTTGACCTCCTTAGCTCCAATAGAAATACTTTTGTATTTTAATTTATTTTGAAGAAGTTTGTTATGCTACGCTTATGGGATTCATTTTTATAGTGGATATTTAGTTATGCTGTAAAACGACATGGCATTTATGTTCAACGGAGAAGTAAATTGTGTACGTGTAAATTAATCAAAAAAAAGAGTAACTCATGGCATCTATCCATCCTCATATCAACTTCAATGGCAATGCGGAAGAAGCATTCCATTTTTACAAATCGGTATTTGGCGGTGAGTTCGCTAAAGTTATGCGGTTTAAAGATATGGCAAGCGCGGAGTTTCCGGTAGCTGAGCACGAAGCGAATAAAATTATGCATATCGCTTTACCTATTGGCAAAAACTTTTTGATGGCGAATGATGTTCCCGAAATTATGGGGAGGACCAACGAAAATGAGAACAGAAGTAAAATTGTAATTAATGCCGAAAGCAAAGCAGAAGCCGATAAATTATTTAACGGACTTTCGGCCGGAGGACAAATTGAAATGCCTATTAGCGACAGCCCTTGGGGTTCCTACTTCGGTATGTTTAGAGATAAATATGGGATTGAATGGATGGTAGATTATGATCCTAATTGGAAGTAAAAAAAACACAGACTGCTTCTCCGCCAAAGGTGGATCGCAGTGACGAATATGCTTTGTGTAACTTTGCGAATCTTTTGCGTTTTTCGTGTTACAGTAAAAGTATTTAGTTTAAAGGCACAAGTTAGTCTGCCACAGTCCACGCACAAAACTTGCGCCAGTAGGGAGATTCCCCTTTTCACCGGAATGACGACAAGACAATAATTTTAGATGATAGCAGAATGTTGCGTGAGCGATAGGAGCGGAAATCCTTTGGCCATTCTTATGGCCGAAGATTGAAGCGGATAGCGCGTTAACACGCCCTAACTATTTACGATTTATTTTTTTAGAAAATCGAGTACTGTGCTGCAGAATAGTTGCGGGTTATCGGCATGCACCCAGTGGCCGGCATTGGGGATTTCGGCAATATCATGTTGCGGGAAGTAGCGAATAATATCGGGGTAGTTGGAGGCGTTGATGTAATCGGAGTTTTCGCCTTTTACAAATAGCGTTTTACCGCTGAAGTTGTTGGAGTGCTCGGGGAAATCGGAGATGTCGATGTAATGCGCATCGAGTGCAGGCACATTAAAACGCCACTGAAATTGATTGTAGGCATCGCGATACAAGCCTTTCATTAAAAACAAAACGGTGCTTTGTTCATCGATGAATTGTTCGATAACATGTTGCACCTCTTCGCGTGTTGTAGAGGTGGCAAGGTCTACAGCCTTTAGTGCTTTAAATACGAGGTTGTGTCGGTCTTCGTAAACAGAAGGACTGATATCGGACACGATCAGTTTATTCACACGCTCGGGATGCAATAGGGCAAAATGCATGGCGGCTTTTCCTCCCATAGAATGCCCGATAATAGAGGCTTTCGCGATGTGTTGTTGATCCATGAAGTCGAGCAAGTCGGATGCCAATAGATCATAGCTAAACGCATCGGAGTGGGGCGATTTGCCGTGGTTGCGTTGATCGAGGGTGTACACGGTGTAAAACTCCGACAGCACTTTCACCACCGATTGCCAATTATCGAGCGAACCCATTAAGCCATGCAGAATGAAGAGCGCTTCGCCTTGTCCGGATTGTTTGAAATTGAGTTGCACCGTGGTGTTTGGTTTTGAGACGAATTACATTTTATTGCGTTTCAACAAAAACGGTAGGAGTACTTGTCCGAAGGTTTCGTTGATATCGGCTTCTACGAATTGAACTTTGTATTGCGCACATTTTAATTTTAATTCTTGTTTGAATGTATCCATCTGTGTGGTATAGAATTCGCGTACTTCGGCTGTATGTACTTTTATTTTTTCGCCTGTTTCCATATCGATAAATTGATAGGGACGATTTTCAAAAGCAAAATCTTCTTCCAGTTTTTTATCCACTACATGAAACAGAATCACCTCATGTTTATTGAATTTCAAGTGTTGAAGTGCAGAGAATAATTTGTCTTTGCCTTCGGGCGTTAGGTCGTCAAACATATCGCTGAACACTATCACCAAACTGCGGGTGTGAGCGGTGTCGGCTATTAGGTGCAAACATTCACCGGCATTGGTAGTTTCGTTTACAAAAGGTTGCGCGATGAGTTTTTCTAAATCGGCAAATAATCTTTCAGTATGTTGTTGTGTGCCTTTAGCCGGTGTGTTGATGATGAGGTGATTGGTGAAAACACTCAACCCTGCAGCATCGCGTTGCTTTTTGAGCAGGTTGATGAGTGCGGCAGCGCAGCAAACAGAGAACTTCATTTTGTTGCCTTTGCCTTTTTCGTCTTTTGGGAAGTACATTGACGATGAAGCATCAATCACAATTTGGCAACGCAGGTTGGTTTCTTCTTCGTAGCGTTTTACGAACATTTTATCGGTGCGGCCAAAGACTTTCCAATCGATGTTTTTGGTGGATTCTCCGGGGTTGTAGAGGCGGTGTTCGGCAAATTCAACCGAAAACCCGTGAAAAGGCGATTTGTGCAGACCTATCAAAAAACCTTCCACCACTTGCCGGGCAAGCAGTTCAATATTGTCGAATTCTTTGATTTCAGCTAATCGTTGCACCTTGTAAATGTATTCACCGAAGATAAATTTCTTTATTAAAGTTTGCTAAAACTTTTTTGAACGTTTATGAAAGAAATCTGTTATTATCGTTTATAAATTGTTTTATGCGCGTTAAAATTACTTTGCTTTTAGTTTGTTCTCTTTTGCAATATGCGGCAGTTTGGGCCGGTAACGGATTTTGTCATTTTCAATCGGATGTGCGGGGTGCTGCACAGGCATTGAATTCGGTGGGGCATCAAGCATTGGAAGCGCAATACGATGTGAAGTTTCATCATTTGAATTTGAATGTGGAGCGCACATCAAAAGCTATTAGCGGAAATGTACGAACGGTAGCCAAGGTGTTGGTGCCGGCTTTAGATTCGTTTGCGTTTGAACTGCATCAAAATTTAACGATTGATAGTGTGGTGCAAAACGGACAAAAGTTGGCTGTGAAAAGCAATGCCACAGGCGAACGCATTGCAGTGTTGGCTTCAACGCTCACACAAGGTGCTACGATTGATGTTACCATTTACTATCGGGGCACTCCCCCTAATGCACAGAGCGCAGCCATTGGGGAGGGCTTTAGCAATCAGGCTTCACCAAGTTGGGGGAATAGAGCTACATGGTCGTTAAGTCAGCCGTTTTCAGCCTTTGAGTGGTGGCCATGCAAACAGGCATTGGGCGATAAAATTGATTCGACATGGTTTTTTATTACTACCGATTCAACCAACAAAGCCGGATCAAACGGAGTGTTGGAAAATGTGGTGAACTTAGGCAACGGCAAAGCACGTTACGAATGGAAATCGCGCACACCCATTGATTATTATTTAGTATCGGTAGCTGTTGCGCAATATGTAGAGTATAGGTCGTATGCGCATCCAAAGGGTTATGCCGATTCGATATTGATTCAGAATTACATTTATAATAATCCGCAAACCTTGCCCAGTGTGAAACCTGAGCTGGATAAGATACCGGCTATGGTTGAATTGTTTTCGGATTTGTTTGGTTTGTATCCGTTTGCCAAGGAAAAATACGGGCATTGTATGGCACCTATTAGCGGGGGAATGGAACATCAAACGATGACCTCGTTGGGCTTTTTCGATTTCGAAATCGATGCCCATGAGTTACTGCATCAATGGTTTGGCGATAATGTAACCTGTGCCACTTGGAAAGATATTTTTGTAAATGAAGGGTTTGCTTCGTATGGTGAGTATTTAGCGGATTACTATTTGAAAACCCCTGCTGTTGGGGCTCAGAAAATGGTGGATGTTCATGCCAGTGTTATGGGGCAACCCGGTGGTGCAATTTGGTTTACCGATTCTACGAATGTTCCGCGAATATTTGATTCCAGACTTACGTATGATAAAGGTTCGGCTATAGTGCACAGTATGCGTTATTTGGTAAATAATGATTCGCTGTTTTTTCTGGCGATGCGTAACTATCAGCAACAGTTCAAAGATAATGTGGCTACTGCGCAAGATTTAAAAGATGTGCTGGAAAGCACAACCGGTGTGGATTTTACGCAATTTTATGCGCAATGGTTTTATGGCGAAGGTTATCCTACGTTTAAAGTAAAATGGAATCAGGTAAACGATATGTTGAAGTTGAAAGTAACCGAAACAGCCTCTTTCCCATCGGCAACACCTTTGTTTATAACACCCGTAGATTACAAAATTAGAAGAACAGCTTTGCCGGATACCATAGTGCGTTTAACCATTTCGCAAAACCTACAGTATTACACACTTCCGTTAACCGGAACAGTAACCAATATTTTTGTGGATCCGGATAATTGGATTTTGAATAAACTGGATAGTGTAGCTAAAGATGTTTCGTTGGATGAGTTTACAAGTGTTGACGATGTGTCGAATGCATTTTCAGTTTATCCGAATCCTGTGAAAAATGTGTTGATGATTGACGTTAATGCGGTGGATGTGAGTGCTGAAATTTATGCCATAGATGGACGTATGGTGGCTAATCATGCACATTTGAACGGCAAAGCCATTACAGTAGCTGATCTTGTGCCTGGCGTGTACATGGTGCGTGTTTCGCAAAAAGGCGAAGCTATCGGACGAAAAGTATTTATTAAAGAGTAAGCTTTTTCGTTTTCTCGTAACGGTCGGAAATCGTTTGCAAAAGCTTTCTGAGAATCTCTGTCATTGTAGTTGCTGAAGTAAATGGAATCTCGAAAAAATCGCTGATTTCTTTGTTGAGTTGTGTGATTTTATCGAGTGGTGCTAAAGGTTCATCTTTCAATGAAGCGAGTAAATCGCGCAATTGTTTTTCGGAAGCCTTGATACGCGTGGCAATAAGCGTGCGCTCTTCGCTTTGATATTGCTTGATAACTTCTTTGTTGAATAACGCTTGCACTAAGGTTACCAGTGGTTTATTCTCTTTAAAAAACTGCGGCAGATAAAGATTCTTTCGTCCTTCATAACTTTGTTGATCGAAGTCGATAGGACGAATGCGATATTGTGCTTCTTCAAAATCGGGAGTAATATCAAATACAAAATTATAGGCACGCATATCGCCTAATAAACGCACTAAGCAACGTTCATTGAACTTCACAAACTCTTTGGCGATGCGCTTTTGATCGTGATCGGGTTTGAGTAAATAATTCGCCATAAACATATCGCCCGGTATACCTGCAATGTGTTCTTCTACAATAGTATCTTGATTGCTGAAATAGTTAATTCGGCTAGGGGAGAGGATGTGTTCCAGTTCGAGCCCCAGAATCCTTGATGCATCGGGTTTCTTGATGTAGAAGTAGTCGTACACATCGTTATAGTTGTTCACGATTTTAATGCGAAACGGATTCGAATTGCCGAAGGTACAATAGTCAACACGTTCTATATTCAAGTGTTCGTGTACACTTTGGTCGCCACCACTTTTTAAGATGGAATAGATTTTTTTCAGTCCATCGAATAAGGTTTGTGTTTCGTATTGCGGATAAAGTGCTGTAACCCACAATGAATCGTTTTTGTGTTTATCGTAGAGGGTAATAGTATTGTCGAAACGCTTTAAATCGTTGTAAGAAATGGGCATATCAATGGCTCTGCCATATTTAGCGAGGTATTCTAAAAAAGGCTGACGAACCGGATAGGTTTCTTTTTTGCGCGATATATGAAGCGATGATGGCATATCTAAAAATAAGAAAAGCCGGGAATACTCCCAGCTTTTGATGGCAAAACCCCCGAATTGCCGTTTAGATATGTTGATCGATAATACCTTTCAAGAAATTGGCCTGAACAACACCTGATTGTCGCCAAAGTAATTGTTTGTTTTTAAACAATGCCAAGGTTGGAACGCCTTGAATTTTATAGGCTGTGGCCAACTGCGGATTTTTGTCGACATCAATTTTGATGATACGAGCGGTGTCGCCAATTTTAGATTTTAAATCTTCTAAAATAGGTTTCATGGCTTTGCATGGACCACACCATTCGGCTGAAAAGTCGACCAGCACCGGAATTTCACTATTGATTAAATCATCGAATTTTGCGTTCATGTTGTTTATTTAATTTCTTCGTAAGTAATGTCTTTGGTATCGTCAAAACGCGATTTAGTTGGATAGTTAGGTTCACAAGCACTCGTGCCACAACAGCCTACATTAAACAACGCTTGTGTAAGAAAAATACCGCCAAACAATCCGGTGATTGTATCGCGTTGCATAAAGCCCGATATAATAAACCCAACACCAGCGATTAAGCGAATCCAACGCATCACATCCCAATGCGAATTGATAATTTGTTTTAACATTATAGTTTGCTGTTTAAGCTTGCCCATCCGCCACCATTATGAACTGAAGTATATCCTTTTGATTGCAGGATGCTTTTTGCTGAAGCACTACGCATGCCTGAAGCACAGCAAGTGATAATGGTTCTGTTTTTGTCTTTCAATTGTCCAAGATTAGCGCTCAACGCATCTACCGGAATATTGATAGCGCCTTTGATGTGGCCACCGGCAAATTCGCCTTTGCTTCTTACATCTAATATGATAGCACCTTCTTTTACAAGTTGTGCGTAGTCTACTGAAGGCCCGAATCCGAGCATGTTTTTAAGTGTATCTAACATGGGTTATGCTTTTTTTGATTGATAATAGTTTACGTCTAACCAAGAACCTGCATTGCAGCATTCTATACCTTGATTAGAAAGATAATGTGTAGCTTGTCCGCTTCTTCCGCCCGATGCGCAACACAATACTAATGGAGCTTTTAAGCTTTTTAGTTCTTCGATACGGTTGGGTACTTCTTGTAGCGGAATATTGATAGAGCCTGCTACATGACCTCCTCGAAATTCTTCCGGTGTTCTTACGTCAACAATAGTTCCTTCATTGTTGAGAATGATTTTTTCTACGTTCATTGTTGTTAATTTTGTTTATCGTTTTGAAAAATGTTGGCGAATAATGCGCCCATCAATGCACCATACAGTGATGAATTAACAGGACTTGAAGTGATAGCACAAGTGCCCGATGCGCAACCTACTTGTTGCCAATACAAAAAGCCGGCAACTGCACCAATTAGTGCTCCTATAATGGTTAGGCTGTATTTTTTGAGTAGTGTCATTTTATAATAAAGTTGTTGGACATACATAATCAGTAACTTTTACTGCAGTGTTTTTGATAGCTGTAAAGCCACCTCTAACATCAGTGAAATTGCTCCATCCTCTTTGTTTTAGCATCGAAGAGGCAATCATACTTCTGTAGCCACCGGCACAGTGCAACACAAAGTAATTGTCTTTTGGAATTTCAGAGAGATGTTGGTTCAATACATTTAATGGAATGTTGATGGCTCCTTCAACATGTTCGGAATCATATTCGCTCTTTTTTCTAACATCAATAACCATAGGCTTTTCGCTCGTTAATTGTTGCGCAAATTCTTCAGCACTTATTCGGTTAACCGATTCAACTTCTTTATTCGCGGCTTTCCATGCTTCGAATCCTCCGGCTAAATAGCCAATTGTAAAATCATAGCCAACACGAGAAAGGCGAGTAATTGTTTCTTCTTCTTTTCCTACTTCAGTAATAAGTAATATTTCTTGTTTTAAATCGGGGATAAGTTCTCCCACCCACATAGCGAAACTTCCGTCTAATCCTATGTTTACGCTATTAGGGACAAAACCTTTTGCAAATTCTTCAGGCTGCCTAGTGTCTAAAACTAATGCTCTTGTCGCTTCTGCCGTTGTTTCAAATTCTGCTACAGTAAAGGCATTCATACCACGATTTATAACGGTTGCTCTATCATCATACCCTTGAATATTCATCAACACATTTTTCGGGAAATAAGCCGGTGGCGGAGTAAGTCCGGTGATGAGTGCTTTGATAAATTCTTCACGCGACATAGGTTGCAAAGCATAATTAGTGCGCTTTTGATTGCCAAGTGTATCAGTAGTTTCTTTGCTCATCATCTTTCCGCATGCACTTCCTGCACCATGATTTGGATATACAATAATATCATCATTCAATGGCATAATTTTGTTGCGCAACGAATCATATAAATGTGAGGCTAACTTTGTTTCCGTTAAGTCTTCTACCACATGTTGTGCTAAATCCGGACGTCCCACATCACCAATAAATAATGTGTCGCCTGTTATAATTCCTTTTTCGATACCTTTTTCATCGATAATCAAATAGCATGTGCTCTCCATGGTATGTCCCGGTGTGTGAATGGCTTTCACACGACATTCACCAACAGTAAACACTTGATTGTCTTCGGCAATAATAGCATCGAAGTTTGGCTTCGCTGTTGGTCCATAAACAATAGATGCTCCGGTTTGCTTCGCTAAATCCAAATGACCGGAAACAAAATCGGCATGAAAATGAGTTTCAAAAACATATTTAATTTTTGCGTTATCGGCTTCTGCTCGATTGATGTATGGTTGTACTTCGCGAAGCGGATCGAAGATGGCAGCTACGCCTTTACTCTCTATATAGTAAGCTGCATGTGCTAAGCAGCCGGTGTATATCTGTTCTATTTTCATTTTGGTTATAATTTTATGACGCAAAGATGAAGCACTTTGTGGTGTAGTTGTGTGACAAATGTTACGCTGCAATTTTCTTTTTCTTAAAAATTGTAAAGAGTTCTGAATTGGCTCTTTTGAAAAATGAATTATAACTATTTGCCAGAGTTATAATGTCAAATTTTTCGGAGAACAATTGACGATACTCTTCCTCACAACCCCCAAATGGTGGACCAGCAGCTTCGAATTCGCGATTGAACAGCAATCCAACAAGCTTACCGTTGTTACTCAATAGCGAATACATTTTATCGCAATATAATTGTCGAAGTGTGCGATCGAGTGCGCAGAAAAATGTTTGTTCAATAATTAAATCAAATGCTCCTTCCAAAGCAAAAAAATCGCCTAGTATAATTTTTATGTTAATGTTGTTATTGAATTTTGTCTTTAGGTTTTCAATTAATGTTGGCGATATATCAATGACTGTGATATTCGTAAACCCATTGTTTAATAGATATTCAGCTTCATACGTATTGCCACAACCCGGAATGAGAATACGTAAATTTTTATCGGTGAGTTGATCTATATATGCTTTTAACGGAGGCGAAACTTCTCCTAGATCCCAACCGGTTTCATTTAACAAATATCTATTCTCCCAAAAGGCTTGATCTAATGTTTGCATTTCCTTGTTTTTAGAAGGATCTATTGTGTTATCCGACATGTTGTTCGTTTTGAAGGGATATAATTAGTATATATTAAATAACTAACATAAATGCGCCAACCAGTGCAATTTGAATGGCAAAAATAAGTAATCCAAAAAGAACTCCTTTTTGTCCCGATTGCCATAATACTTTAAAGCTAACTTTTAACCCAATGGCTGCCATAGCCACCGTTAAAATGAATTTACCTATAGTTTCCATGGCATCAATTATTTCTTTTGGAATTGAGACCAATGAGGTAAAAATGGTAATAGCAACAAAACTCCATAAATACCAGGGAAGCTTGAAGTGCTCTTTCCAATGACTTACATTATTTTTGTTAATGAGGTAATTGAAGAAAATAATAGCTGGCGATAGCAAAGCCACACGTGCTAATTTGATAGTAATAGCTGCTTCCCCAATTTCACTGCCCATGGAATATCCGGCACCGGCAACATTCCCCACCGAATGTAATGTGCCTCCTAACAGTAATCCATTTTGTGCAACAGATAAATGCATTGATTTTAAAAAGAAGGGCAATGCAATCATTCCAATACTTCCAAACAAATTAATGACGGCCATTGATATACCTACATCTTCTTTGTCTTTAGCGATAGTGGGTGCAACTGCAGCAATGGCTGATGAGCCGCAAATCGTTGTTCCGAAGCCTATCAATAATCCTGTAGATCCAGGGCAGTTCAGTTTTTTTGAAAGGTAAATTGTGAGGAGTAGAATAGCAATAACTACAATAGCAATTGCCGTGAAACTCTTCCAGCCCAGCGCTGCAATATGCGTGTAATTGATGCTAAAGGCTAAAAACAAAATGGAAAGTTCCAGTAACTTACTACTGGTAAATGAAATACCGGATTGAAACTCGGTTGAAATTTTCACTAAGTTGCCAACAAGCATTCCAAGAACAAGTCCCATTAAAATGCTGTTGAACGATGGAATCATAGGGCCTGTGAAATAGGCCACAATACCAATGGAAAATGCCAATAGTATTCCTTTGTATTCTTTTTGAAAATCAATCACAGAAGTAATATGCGTAATGTGAAAAAATTATTTTACAACAGCTCCGCTGTATCCCGAAATTCCGCCATCTAAATTATACACTTTAGAAAAACCATTTTCAACCAATACAGTGCTTGCCATCATACTTCTTTTTCCGCTTCGGCAATACACTAAGTATGTTTTTGTTTTATCTAGTTTTTTGATTTGTGCATCGAAGTCGCCTCCATTTACATCAATAAACAATGTTGCTCCTTTAATGTAGCCTTCACTCACTTCCTCTTTTGTACGCACATCTAAAACAACTGTATTCTTTTCTGTCATTTTAGATTGAAACTGTTTACTATCTAAATGCTGAATTGTAGGGCCTTTAGCTGTTGTGCTCGATTCTTGCCCGCATCCTATGAAGTTTAACATTAAAATTAAAAGCATTGTAGTGTTCATATAGTTCATTTTTTTTGGTTATTTATTTTTGGAAAAACATTTTTATAGCAATAAGAATAAGGGCCACAGAGAAAATTTTTCGCATTAAACTAGTGTCAATAGAGGTGGCCATCTTTCCTCCAAAGTATCCTGCGATAAAAAACGTAACTGCCATCACGGCAACTGCTTTAATGTCGATATTTCCGGCTTGGTAGTATGACCATGCTGCCAAAAAACCAATGGGTAAAACCATTAATCCTAATGTAGTTCCTTGCGCTTGTTGTTGTGTATATCCTAAGAAAAATACAAGTGCAGGAATAATAATAACGGCACCGCCAAGGCCCATTAATCCACTTAAAAAACCTGCTGTTGCGCCAATTACGGCAAGCAACAACAGGTTCTGAATATTCATTTCCATTTAGTCTTTTTTACAAGTGCTGATGCCAAATGGTGCGTATAAAGGGCAAAAGCTAATTACACTGGTGAGTGTGAAAACAGCAGCAAGTACTAAAAGTCCGATCCCTATCGTTCCTGTTACTGTACCTGTAAAATAAAGTACTGCAAATACGGCCGCAACAACTAATCTTATTAATCTGTCGGCTGATCCCATGTTCTTTTTCATAAGCGTATAATTTAATTTGAGTCAAATGTAACTCATTGATTGTATGAACTATGGAACAAATGTTACATGGCTATTCTTTTCGCAGCAAACGAATTTCATTTCTACCCGTTTCTAAGTAGCCAAGGTCTTTTAATTTTTTAATTAATCGTGTTGCGGCTTCGCGTTGCATATTTAACTCATTGGCTATCTCTTCGTGGCTGATATTAAGCGTATCACTTTCTTTGGCATTGGCACGAGCGAGTAAATAGCGCCAAAGTTGTTCGTCCATTTTCTCAAAGGCAATGGCGTCAACGGTTTTCAACAAACGATCAAAGCGTGTTTGATAGGTGAGGGCAACAAATTCGCGCCACTCTTTATACTGTTGCCAAAGCTCTAATTGTTGAATGGGGATAGCCCAAAGGGTTGTATCTTCTTCAGCAATAGCTTTGATCTCGCTTGGTTTTTGCATAGAGCAGCAGGTTAACGAAAGAGCACATGTTTCCCCTGCCATAATATGGTAAAGGAAAGTTTCTTCACCTAGCTTATTTTGTCGGAGTACACGAATGCAACCTTTTTCAACAATTGGAATAATTTTAATGTATTGCCCCGGGAGCATAATCACATCGCCTTCCTTCACTTCCATTAATTTGGCGTGTTGGTTAAAGGCCTCTTGAAGATTTTTATCTGAAAACACTTTCTTGTTTTTTTTGCTTTGCAACTAGCAAGCTAGCAATTATTAGGTTAGGAACCCAACACAGCCAAGCAACAATTTTATAAGCAATAAAGAAGTCGTTGAACGCAAATGTTAAGACAGGCAACCATAATCTTAGGGTTACTGCTGCAAAACAGGCGGCATAGCTATACATCATCCAATGTTCGTGCGCAAATACATTCCCTTTTTTTATTTCGAGGAATGCTTTAGTAGTGGTATAAAACCAAATGATGGCTAACAGACCAAATCCAATTACCGATGAGATTCCTCCTGTGGCAAAAAAAGCAATGAAAAGTCCAAATATTGAACTGCCAATGGCTGCTATCACATATACTTTGCCAATTTGCCGATGTAGTTGTAATCTTGAAGAGCGGAATTTTGAATTGAACTGTATCCATCCAATCAATAGGGCTAGCCCTCCTAAAAAGATATGTCCATAGAACCCAATGTTCCAATAAATATTACTCAGCGTTGTATCGGCTTTTGTTTGTAAAAGACCGAATGTTCTGTCTAAAATTAAATAAAGTAATGGGTAGAGACCTATAATCACTGCAAAAACTGCGAACAAAATATATAGGATTTTCTTTTGCATTTGCTAAGGTTAGTCGGGTGAATATACAATCTAACTTTAAGATGGGTTGAAACAAAAAAGGCTTCCCGGTGATATCGAGAAGCCTTTTTATTATGTACAATAAATTACTTTCCAATTTTAAAGGTAAGTCCTCCGTTTACCCATGTTTTGCCATAACCTACCTCAAGATTTGCAGCCATATTCGGTGTAAAGAAATAGCGAGCTCCCACTTGTGGTCCTACAAAGAATAATGCGGATACTTGAAGTGGGTCAGTGCCGGGAAACATTGCTACGCCAGACCCAAGATTCAATCCTGCATAAACATCTAGTTTGTCGGCATGGATATCTTTACTCACTTTATCTGCAATTAACTGATAAAAGTGAAAATTAGCAATTACACCAATAGGTATGTTAAATTCTGAAGAGTATCCCGAACCCCATCCATATCTGTAAATTCCGGTACCAGCAGCTCGCCCTCCAATACCGGTAGTAAATCCAACACCGACATATTTATGTACGCCAAATTCACCTTGAACGCTTAACTGACCTGTAATTGGTGTGTAACCAAAATTTCCGTACGAACCAAAATATCCGTTTGATGAAATGTGCCAAAAATTAGAGCCTCCTAAACCTAAACTGATATATTTTCCGCCTTTTTCAAACGCTTGGGCATTCGATGCTAAACTGATACTTAAAATAGCGATAACGCTGAGAGCTAACTTTTTCATTTTTAGTTATTTAAAGGGTTGAAATAATAGTGCAAACCTAAAAAAAGTATACAGCCCAACAAATGATTTAAGTTAGGTAAAGAGTTAAATTTTTTAGTGAAATATTCTGTAAACTTGAACAGTTAAAGGAAAAATATAATATCATGGATTATCATATTAAACAGGTAAACCTTGTCAATGAAGGAAAAATCAGTACTGTAGATGTATTGATTCGCAATGAGCGTATCGAACGCATCGATCCGAGCTTTGATGTTCCCTTCAAAACCATTGAAATTAACGGAGAAGGCAAATATTTGTTTCCGGGTGTTATAGACGATCAGGTGCATTTTCGCGAACCGGGATTAACGCATAAGGCTAATATTTATACCGAAGCTAGAGCAGCTGTGGCGGGTGGTGTAACCTCTTTCATGGAAATGCCAAACACTATTCCTGCATCGCTTACAGAAGAATTGCTGGAACAAAAGTATGCGATAGCTGCACAAAATGCATTAAGTAATTATTCTTTCTTCATGGGTGTTTCAAACGATAATGCGCATGAAGCGATTCGTGTTTCACAAACCAGAAAGAACGATGTGTGTGGCTTGAAAATATTTATGGGCAGCAGCACCGGCAATATGTTGGTGGATAACCGGGATGTACTGAGTAAGGTGTTTTCGGAATCGGAATTGTTGATTGCTACCCACTGTGAAGATGAAGCGCGTATTCGTGCTCGTGTAGCCCAATACACTGAAGAGTTTGGCGATAAACTCACCGCAGCTTACCATCCTATTATTCGCGATGAAGAGGCGTGTTACTTATCATCTGCTTTGGCAACAGAATTAGCCAAAAAATACAACACACGTTTACATATTTTGCATATCAGCACGGCTGAAGAGTTAGCTTTATTTCGTAATGATATCCCTTTACAAGAAAAGCGCATTACATCTGAAGTGTGCGTACATCATTTATGGTTCGATGCTGATGATTATGAAAAACTGGGAAATAAAATTAAATGTAATCCGGCTATCAAAGACAAGCGCCATAGGCCTGAACTTCTAGCAGCACTCCTCGATGATCGATTAGATATTATTGCTACTGATCACGCACCGCATACTATGGAGGAGAAAGAAAAGCCGTATGCTTCAGCACCGGCAGGGCTTCCACTAGTTCAACATCCGTTGTTAATGATGCTAGAATTCTATCATCAAGGAAAAATTTCATTGGAAAAAATTGCGCAGAAAATGGCACATCATCCTGCCATTTGTTTTCAGATTAAGGATAGAGGCTTTCTACGAGAAGGCTATTTTGCCGATGCAGCTCTTGTGAATTTGAATTCACCTTACACTGTAGCGCAAGAAAATATTTACTACAAATGCGGCTGGTCGCCATTGTTAGGCACTCGCTTTTCTTCAACAGTGGAGAAAACCTTTGTGAGTGGACATTTAGCCTACGATAATGGGGTTTTCTTTGAAGGTGTTAAAGGAAAAAGGTTAGTATTTGAGCGTTAGTTTAAGTTCCTTAATCCACTTTAATATGTCCCCAATTCTCTCCTGATTTGATTCGGTAGAGGGCCATTTCAGAAACTTTAAACTGCTTGGCTAAAACCTTTATACGTGTTTTGCGATTAGGGTCGAGTAATCTCTTTTTCAAAAAGATAACTTCTGTTTCAGTTAGTTTCGGGCCGTTTGAGCGGATTTTGTGTTCTACCAATTTTTTCTTTGCTTCAATCACAAAAG
The DNA here is from genome assembly GCA_044226285.1 of Chitinophagales bacterium. Lineage (GTDB taxonomy): Bacteria > Bacteroidota > Bacteroidia > Chitinophagales > LD1 > CALAYL01. The sequence continues at coordinate 313,799 of JBGAHI010000002.1, forward strand.
GACTTTTCTTGATATGCTCTTGTCGCTCTGCTAATGTGGCCCACTTCAAGTTGCTATAATGATCGTTCGATCTATTTCTATCTAAATGCAAAACAAATTCATGTTCAGCTGAAGGCTTAGGAATAAAGTATTTAGCCACTAACTTGTACACTGAAATACAAGTAACTTTGCCCTTTCCTGAAGCTTGAGGTGCTGTATATTTTAAATTTTTATAACCATCCCCTATGGTGCCTTTTACAATTCTGCCATTTTCGATAGTGTCTGTAAAGCTTAAAATTCGACCAAAATTAGAAACGGCATATCTCAGTTTTGGCTGTATTTCAAATTCAATTTCTTTGAATTCTTCATTCGGAAAAACACGCAACATATATTCAGTTTAAGTCAAATTTCAATAATAATACAACATGTATTATCTGCATTTTTAGGAGTGAAATAGCTTAATACTATTATTGTGCAATCATAGTTAGGTGCGTAAAGTTAGTGAATTATTTGTTTTTACAATTACAATTCATTTTAAACGAACTAATACTCCTTTTCGCTTAATAATGTTTTTGTAATCCCATTGTATCTCTTTTCCTTTTATCACCCAACGTGCTAAGTCTGCTGTGTTGATCTGTTCCGCAGCTGTGTAGCGTATTTCAGCGGCTTTGAAACTCCCTTCGTTTTTGAGTTGTGGTTCATCGAATGATTGTCCGCTCCAAAAAAGTAAGCGCACACAATTTTTCAATTTTCCATAACCAACAATAGGGTTTCCATCTAAAAACCAAACAGGAACTGCGTGCCAGATTTTATTTTCTGCCTCAGGAAAATTTTTGTCAATGACTTCTGCTAATAAGTTGCAGATGCGTTGGTCTTCTTCCGTTTGTTTGTTGTTGTAGGCTTGAATATCTTTATGCATAAACGTATGGAGCATTGTTGTTGATTAAAGTTCTAATGTTCTCCAACACATGCTGCATATAATTTCGCCAAATGATTTTGGTGAATAGCCATTGAAAGGGATATAATAGCAGACTGTTCGAAAACATAGTGTATTTGTAAACGATTTCGATTTTACCTTCTTCTAATTGTTTTGTAAACCATTCGCCTTGAAATTTTTCAAACCCAAACGACCACATATTGAAATCGCAAATTTCGATTTTCCAATATTTGTTTTCGATGCGCTCCAGTACTTTGTCGGTAGACGATGCCCCCCCTTTGAAAAACAAACTTTTCTCCATATGCACAATTTTACTGCCACCGGGTTGTCCCCAAGTAGCGGCTTGTGTACAATGCGTAACCTTTGGTGTTACCCCATATCCGGTGTGAACCAATGCAACATCGCAAAGCATAGGGCTTTTAAAGGCACGCTCTAAAGTGCAATTGAAAACAGTAGTGATTGAAGTTGTAATTTGCATATTACTATAGATTGTAGTGATAACTATACCTTTTTTTACTGTTCCATAAGCGTAGCCCATTTGTCCAAAATACATATGTAATGGCAATGTGAGCAATCCAATAGAGAAGTCTTCCAATAGCCTCACCTTGGGCGTAACTGTCGAGATTTCCACTGAATATAAAATACACACCCACAAATGCTTTAACAATATTCGCTAACAGTCCAATAGCTCCAAGCGTTAAAAGTAACGCTATGCTCATCAATACTATTCCGAAAATTTTCTTCAACATGGAAACGAAAATGAAAGGTAAGTGGGAACGAAAAATGGGTTTTATGCTTTACAAAAACTGCCCAATCGATCGCAAATACCGAATAATCAAATCAACAACGGCATGTACTTTTTCTTTGGATAGGAAAACCACAAATTCTGATCTGCAACTGTCAAACACTAAATTGCGCAAGTCTTCTTCTTTAATGAATTGTCCTTGTAGCGAATCCCATTTCTCCACAAACAAACTCGTAATCACTCGCGCCTCATCTTCTGAAATAGCGAAGTCGATGTACTGGAAAACATAACGTATCGTCTGATTGAAATCAGGTGTGCCCGTTTCTTTTTCCGGATTGTAAATTTGATGTGGTTGGATACTTGTTTGCATCAGTACTAAGATAATGTTTTTTCGAGATTACACAGTATCTCTGTTTGCTTACGGAAACTTCGGGAATTTACTCCAATCCGGTTTGCGTTTTTCAATGTAGGCATTTCTTCCTTCTTTGGCTTCATCGCTCAAATAGTACAATAATGTTGCATTACCGGCCAATTCTTGAATACCGGCTTGTCCGTCTAATTCAGCATTGAACGAAGATTTTAGCATACGAATCGATAAAGGCGATTTCTCTTGAATTTTTAAGCACCATTCTACGGTTGTATCTTCCAATACTTCTAAAGGCACTACTTTATTCACTAAGCCCATGTCTAAGGCATCTTGTGCATTGTACTGGTCGCACAAGAACCAAATTTCACGTGCTTTTTTCTGTCCTACACAACGGGCTAAGTACGATGCGCCAAAGCCACCGTCAAACGAGCCAACTCGCGGACCGGTTTGCCCGAAAATGGCATTCTCCGATGCAATGGATAAGTCACAAACGACATGCAGTACATGTCCACCGCCAATGGCAAAGCCGTTTACCATAGCAATTACGGCTTTCGGTATAGAACGAATCAATTTTTGCAAATCCAATACATTCAAACGTGGCACAGTGTCTTTTCCTACATAACCGCCATGTCCACGCACATTTTGGTCGCCACCCGAGCAGAACGCCATATCGCCTTCACCGGTTAAAATAATACTTTGAATATCGAGGTTGTCGCGGCAGATATACATCGCATCAATCATTTCTCGCACCGTTAATGGCGTAAACGCATTGCGGTAACGCGGACGATTAATGGTGATTTTCGCAATCCCTTGAAAGAATTCAAACTTAATTTCTTCGTACTCCTTAAGCGTGGTCCAGTTTCTGTTGCTCATGTGTATTGTCGTTTAAAGTAATTTTTATATGTGTCTACGCTGCTTGTGGCGTCTGTTTTGAGTTCAAGAATACAGCAATTATTATAACCAAAAAAGCGTTCAATTGTTTTTTCAAGCGTTTCTGTTGAATCGCAGGTAAAGTATTGCAATGAAAACTGTTCTGCCAAAGCTTTTGCGCTGTGTTGGTGCTGTACTTCAAAATAGTTCTGCATTAGTGTTTGTTCTTTTTGCCCTTCAATTAATCTAAAAATATTGCCACCGGAGTTGTTCACGATGACGATTTTTAGATTAGAAGGAAAAGGACTGTAGAATAACGCATTTGAATCGTAGAAGAACGAAAGGTCACCAAGAAACAAGAAAACTTGCTTATTTGGATTGGCTACGGCACAACCCACAGCCGTGCTTACACAGCCGTCAATACCACTGGTGCCGCGGTTCGCAAAATGTTCAATAGATGCATCGAAATGCAATAGACCACTGTAACGAATAGGAGCGCTGTTGCCCCATTGAATAATACTCTCATTGGGAACTGCTTTTGCTAATGCTTGATATACAGAAAAGTCGGTTAGCGTTGCATTGTCAAATGCAGTAGTATTAGGTTGTGTGCTCAGCCATTGCTTTTTCCAATCACTGGATTCGGTTTTCACCGCAGCAATTACTTTTAAGAATTCACTATCGGTACAATTCCACACTTTTTGCAAACGGTTGAAACTGTCCCACTGTTCGTTTTCAATGCTGATATGCCAATGGGTAACACTTGTATTCGCTTTGATGAAATTGCGCAAACGTTTTGATGTAAATTGTCGGCCAATTGTAATCACTACATCGGGTTGGTACGTTTCAATCTTTTTTATCGAAGCTATTGTGCCGTCTATGTTGTAGATACTATCCTGTAATGCAACATTGGCAATTGGTTCATGCAAAATAATCACATCTTCCTGGGCTTGAATCAATTTTAACCAACTTAATTTTGCTGCTTGAAAATGGTCCATCCCGCAAATAATCATCTTACGTTTTGCATTTTTCCAAGTCAATGAAATCTCTGCCTTATCGTCTTTCGATAGGGTAGGGCTGGTAGGGATTTCAACAATAGGAATTTTAAAAGTGCTTTCCGTTGCTGTGTTATATAGCGGCTCACGCAATGGTAGATTAATGTGCACCGGACCAAAATGCAACGATATACTACTTACAATCGTTTGAATTAGTTGCTCTTGTTGAAGCGCTTCTCCTTCGGCTAAATTGTAGAATGCTTTAATGTAGTTTTTGTAAATGTCGATTTGGTTGATGGTTTGATTTTCGCCTTTACCCATAGATTCTACCGGGCGATCGGCTGTTAGAATAATCAAAGGAACCTTTTGATGATAAGCTTCACAAATGGCAGGTGCTAAGTTTAGAACAGCCGTTCCCGAGGTGCAAAACACAGCCACCGGTTTACGAATTTGTTGCGCTAAACCCAAGGCGAAGTACCCCGCACATCGTTCATCGAACAATACGTGTTTTTTTATTTCAGGATAACAAGCAAACTCTTGTACCAAAGGAGCCGATCGCGATCCGGGCGATAGCACTACATGGTCTAAGCCCAATTGCTTCAACACAAAAACGAGATACTGAATATGAAGTTTATCGCTGTGATTCATACGAAAAGGAGCTATGCAAAGAGCGTCTTTATTTCTTGAAGAAATTTAGTTTCTGTATCAGCTAATGAGAGCAACGATTTTCCACCGGCTGCATTCACATGTCCGCCTCCTTCAAAATGCTTTCTGGCAAAGGCATTCACATCTATCTTTCCCTTCGACCGGAACGAAATTTTTACTTTGTCTTGTTCCTCTGTGAAAAGTACGGATACCGTTACGCCTTCTATTTTGAAAGGGAAATTCACTAAGCTTTCATTGTCACCTGGTTGTAAGTGAAAGCGTTTGGCTTCTTCGCGGTTCACCGACATATACGCCACCTTCCCTTCGTGGCATACATGCAATTTATTCAAGAAGCAATAACCGTAATAGCGCAAACGTTCTTCACGGAAAATGTTGAATACTTTATCTTGAATATATTCCGGTGAAACACCTTTGTTTAAAAGGCCTCCGGCTACTTTATGTACGTTGGGTGTAGTGTTGCTGAATGCAAAAAATCCGGTGTCGGTAGTTAAACCGGTATACAAATTTTGCGCAATGGCTTCATCTATTTTAGCTTCTTCACCTAAACCGCAAATAATATCGTAAATCAACTCGCATGTAGCGGCATAGCGCGTGTCAGAGAAGGTGATGGTGGCAAAATCCTCCGGACTTTGATGATGGTCAATCATCACCTTCTGAGCTTTGGCTTGTTGAATAGCCGGACTTAATTTATCTAATCGTGTAATGGCATTAAAATCCAAGCAGTAGATCACTTCTGCAGCCGCTATATGTTTTTCTGCAATGACTCGCTGCGATTCATCTTCAAACGAAAGAATCGAATCGTAAGCCGGTAACCATTTGAAATTTTTTGTGTAATTGGTTGGAGAAACAATACAAGCATAAGTGCCCATTTTCTCCAGAAATAATTTCCATGCTAAGGTTGAACCAAATGCATCGCCATCCGGATTCGGGTGCGTAACAATCACCGTTTTCTTTGATGTAGCAAGAATTTCTTTCAGTTGTTGTAAAGACTCATTCATTGTTGCGAAGGTATGCTTTTTTACCGTGGAATACGAAGCTTAGGCTATTGTGCGTTCAGTAGGTCTAAATGTACTTTTCCTACCTGCGGAACGAGTTCCATAATCAAGTTGTTATCGATTACATAATCTGCCAGTTTTACTTTTTCCGATTCCGGTAATTGGGCATCAATACGGGCTTTTACTTGTTCTTCCGAAATATTGTCGCGCGCCATCACTCGCTTAATTCTATCCTCCAAAGGAGCCGAAACCACGATTAATTTGTCCAAATCTTTGTAGGAGCCACTCTCCACCAATAGTGCAGCTTCTTTCAGGCTATAAGGGTATTCTTTACGGGCTAAAATGGCATTCCATGAATCGTAATCGGCTTTAACGGCCGGGTGCACAAGCGCATTCAAGGCCAATAGCTTTTCTTCATCTTTGAAAACAATACCGGCAATAAATGCTCGGTTTAGGTTGTTTTCTGCATCAAAGGCTTCATCACCGAATAGTTGGCGAATCGCTTCACGCAATTTTTTATCCGTTTCCATTAAGTATTTCGCTTGTTTATCGGCATAATACACCGGAACGCCTAATCGTTCGAATATTTCACACACTGTGGTTTTTCCGCTGCCTATACCCCCTGTAATTCCTACTTTAATCATGGTTGAAAATTAAAAAAGTCTGATCGAATGACCAGACTTTTTCGTTATAAATATTCTAAAGTATTAAGCTTTTGTATCCGTTCCTTGAGCCGCTTTAGTTAACTCGGCAGAGATAGCTGATTTTTCTATTTTCATGCGAATGTGATCCACACGCAATAAGAAAGTAGTTTCTTCCACTGCATCAATAATCCCGTGAATACCACCGGTAGTAACTACTTTGTCGCCTTTTTGAACTTCGTCAATAAATTTCTTTCCTTCTTTAATCTTCTGCGATTGCGGACGAATGAAAAAGAAGTAAATAACAGCGAAAATAGCTCCGTAGAAGAGCAACATGATAGATGCGTTCATAATTTTATTTTTCTTTTTTTGGCACTCTCACGAAGCCGTTAAGCAATAATTGTTCTGAGTGACTAACGGTATTCACCTGAAGTGTAACCGTTTTATTTTGTTCTCCTTCTTTTCCTGCACTGTTGAATTTCACACGGATAGTGGCTTCTGCACCGGGTGCTACAGGCTCTTTTGGCCATTCAGGTACTGTACAACCGCACGAACCAAAAGCATTCCCGATAATTAAGTTCTTTTCTCCGGTGTTTTTCACTTTAAAGATATGCACCACAGTATCATCTTGATTAATCGTATCAAAATTGAATGATCGCTCAGGGATTTCAACGGTTGTTGTATCCTTCAATACAGAAGCCGGAATTCCTGCATACGGGTTTCCTTTCTTTCTACAAGATTGAATTGTTACTCCCAAAAGCACAAGACAAGCGAAAACAACAATCTTTTTCATATATCCGATTTAATCAGTTCAAATTATTTAGCTACTTCAGCAGTATTGGTGCTTTTGTTTCTTCTCAAAAGCATATCCACCATAATTGGAGCGGCAATACAGATGGAAGAATATGTTCCAATCGCAATACCAATTACCATGGCAAAAGAGAATTGTTTAATAGCGTCACCACCAAAAATAAACAATACCAATACCACAAGCTCGGCTGCTACTGAAGTCATAATTGTACGGCTTAATGTAGTATTGATGGCATCGTTTACGTTCTCAATCAATGGTTTTGTTGGATACAATTTCAAGTGCTCACGGATTCGGTCAAATACGATAACGGTATCATTCACAGAATAACCAATCAGTGTAAGGATAGCTGCAACTACGTTTTGGTCGATCTCCAAAGAGAACGGACTGATATGACGCAACAACGAGAACAATCCTAAAACGATAATTGGATCGTGAATTAGAGCTGCAATAGTACCTGTAGCATATTCTACTTTTTTGAAACGGAAGTAGATGTAGATAAAGATACCAATCATAGCGATTAAGCCAGATAAGAAGGCACTCTTACGAATGTCATCGGCAATGGTAGCCTCAATTCTGGTAATTGATTTAATGTTTTTCGTTCTGAACGATTCAAATGTTCCTTTTTGTGCAAACGAAGCACCTAAACCTTCAAACAATTTGCTTTCAATAATACTATCCACCTCTGGCGTATTTTGATCAATCAAGTAAGCGGTAGTAATTTGAATTTGGCTGTTGCTTCCGTACGTTTTAACCAATGGTTTTGAGCCTAATGGTTTTTCCAAAGCAGTAGCAATATCTGATGTTTTCACATCTTGATCCAATTTTACTACATAACTTCTTCCTCCTTTAAAGTCAACCCCTAAATCAAAACCGATGGTGAACATAGAGATGAAAGAGATAGCAAATACAATGGCAGAAATAGTATAGAATGTTTTACGTTTTTCCATGAATTTGAAATGGAAACCACGTAACAAGTTCAACGTAAATTCTGTACCGAATTTCAATTCTTTACCACGGTTAGAGAACCAATCAAAAATGATTTGAGAGAAACCTACTGCAGTAAACAACGAAGTTAAGATACCGATTACTAAGGTAACAGCGAATCCTTTTACCGGGCCATAGCCGAAGAACAACAATACCACACCAATCAATAAGGTAGTAATGTTTCCGTCAAAGATAGCCGAGTAAGAATGTTTGTAACCATCAGCAATGGCAACTTTCATGGCTTTACCTTTCGCTAATTCCTCACGAATACGCTCGTTGATGATTACGTTCGCATCGATGGCGATGGCCAAAGTAAGTACGATACCTGCCATACCCGGAAGAGTAAGTGCTGCACCGAAGTTTGCCAACACACCGATAATGAAGAATAAGTTCAACATTACTGCGATAACAGCTACAATACCCGATGTAGAGTAGTAAGCCAACATGAATAAACAAACGATAATGAAACCGAATAGCATCGATAATAAACCCGAGCGAATTGCTTCTTTACCTAAAGATGGTCCGATTACTTGCTCCTCGATAATTCTAGTTTTTGCTTCTAGTTTCCCCGATTTAAGAATGTTCGCTAAGTCATCTGCTTCAGCGATATCGTTGATACCTGTAATTTGAGTTCTTCCTCCAGAAATTTTGTTTTGTACACGTGGCGAAGAGAATACTTGGTTATCTAAAACGATAGCCACACATTTTTTAACTGAACGTCCGTTAACTGTTGCGTTTACCGCATCTTCAGTCATTTTCTCCCATTTAGAAGCACCTAAAGCGTTCATTGTAAGGGAAACTGCGGGTAAACCGTTTTCGAATTCTTTAGACGCATTGGTGATAACATCTCCGGTAAGTGGAGCTTCTTGAGAAGATGGATTAGCCTTGATAGCAATTAATGCAAACACATTGCTTTTTGCATTCATTGGTTTAGCTGTCCACAACAATCTCAAATCACGTGGTAAAGCTGTTTTCATAATCTCATCACCCAAATATTTGTTGATGATAGAGGTGTCGTTTCCTCTTGCATAACCTATAGTAGCTCCTTCACCGTATTTGTTATTTTCACGGTCGTAGTTAGGCTCTAAATATTTGAAGATAGGACGTAAGTTGGAAGAGTCTTTTTTCGTTGGAACATCCGCTTTAGCAGTAGATTTTGTAGAGTCGGTAGCTTTTTTAGTCGTATCGGCATTTGCAGTAAGGTCATTCAATGAAATTCCACCTGTAGTATCAGCAGCTGCAGTAGCAGAATCAACTCCGTTCGTTTTGTTTTCGTTGAAAATTTTTGTACCCAAAGCGATATCGCCTTGTGCTAAAGCGTCAATTACTTCTTCGTTTTCGTAAGTATCCCAGAACTCTAATTGTGCTGTTTGTTGTAAGATTTTACGTACACGACTAGGATCATCCAATCCCGGTAATTCCAAGATGATTCGGCCTGTGTTGGCTTGCAATGTAATAGTTGGAGAAGCTACACCGAATTGGTCGATACGTGTTTTTAATACGTTGAACGTTTCGCTAACCGCTGAATTCATATCCGTTGAAATCGCCTTAATAACATCGCTATTCGATGAATTGAAGTTTATCTTTCCTTTATAGGACTCAACTGCAGCAAAGATATTGGCTAGTTTTCCGTTAGGTACATTTTTCTCGTATTGTTCTTGGAAAACAGCAAGGAAGTTACCTCCTTCTTTGGTGTGGATTTTACCGGCTTCGTCAACTGCTTTGTTGAATGCTGCATCAGGGTTATTATTAGCTAATTTCTTCAATACATCTTCCTCAGAAATCTCCAATACAAGGCTCATACCGCCTTTTAAGTCGAGTCCTAGGTTCAACTGACGATCGCGACAATCTTTGTAAGAATACTTCATCAACCAAAAGAAGTTGTATGCTGTTTCGTTTTGAACAGAATCCAAGAAGTATCTTTTCTTAGACTTGAAGATATTGCTTACTGAATCTTCGTAATAAATTTTTGATGCACCGCTCAATGATGAAGGAGGATCAAGCGTTAATCCTTTCGAAGCGAAGCTTTCCGCTTTGTTTTCAACTATTTTTGTTGCTACCGTGAAAGAAAGTTGATAGATAGAAACAAGAATAAAAATAATTGTAAATACCTTAATAAGTCCTTTTAATTGCATTGCAGTGTTTTTATTTCAAAAAATGAGTGGCAAATATAAAATTAATTGTGAAATGTGGAAGCTTGACGGGGTATTGTCCTTGTTTTGACGTACTTAGGTTGGGGGAGGGTTCCAAAATTCTGATTTTTTAGTACTTTTAGCTAAAATACAAGATAAAGATGAACAAAAACCTATTTAATATTTCAATTGCCTTAGTGGCTTTGGTGCTTTTTTTAGCCCAATGTAGCACAACTTCGAAATTTTACACGCCAACTGATGTAAACGTATCTTCAAAAGCCACTTTAGGGGAATTAAACCAAGGACGAGCATTATTTCTGGAGAAATGCGGACAGTGTCATGGTGTTCCTGCTCCGCGAAAGCACGATGCTGAGGGTTGGAAGCCTACAATGGCTACAATGCAAGTGAAAGCGCAGATTTCTGATGCTCAACGCGAGTTGATTTACAAATACTTAACATCGGAAAAAAACTAAAGTAGTTCCTTTTATCAACTACTTTTCTAGTTTTGCGCCCCTAAACAAACAATACAATGGCATCTAATATTACTTTGACAATGATTAAACCTGATGCAGTTGCAGCAGGTCATTCAGGAAAGATTATCGACATGATTATTCAAGCCGGATTTCGCGTTCAGGCGATGAAATTGACTCGTTTATCTACAGAGAAAGCACAAGAATTTTACGCAGTACACAGTGCTCGTCCGTTTTTCGGAGATTTAGTGAAATTCATGACGGAAGGTCCGATCATCGCTGCCGTTTTAGAAAAAGAAAACGCTGTAGAAGATTTCAGAAAGTTAATCGGAGCAACAAATCCGGCTAATGCTGAAGAAGGAACTATTCGTAAAGCTTTCGCTACTGATATCGAAAGAAACGCGGTACACGGATCGGATAGCAATGAAAATGCTGCTATTGAGGCTTCATTCCACTTTGCAGGAGTAGAGCGATTCTAATATTTTAAATATTTTTGAAGCCGATAATCACTTTGTTGTGGTTATCGGCTTTTTATTTGCATTGTTTTTCATGTATTTCTAACCTCTAGCGACTAACAGCTAGAAGCTAAATATTAATTATGTTACTCAATTCACTCTACATCTCCGTTTCAAAAGGCAAAGGCCGCGGTGTGTTTACCGATCAATTTATTGAAGCCGATTCTATTGTTGAAATTGCCCCTGTGATTATTTTAAACGAAAAGGATTCAAAAATTCTTGCTGAAACGGAGTTGTTCTACTACAATTTCCAATGGGGGAAGAAAAAGACCGCCATGGCATTGGGCTATGGTTCTATATACAATCATTCCTACTCGCCAAATTGCAAGTATGTAGCCTTTCATAAAGAAGGTTTTTTGCATTTTATCACCCTTCGCGATATCGAAGCAGGAGAAGAGCTTACCATTAACTATAATTTCGATCCGAAAGACCAGAGTCCGCTTTGGTTTAAGACCAAGAAATAGATTTTACTTTGTTGGAAATTAGTACTAACTTCACCACCATTGTTTCACCAAACTCATTTAAACACAAACATGAAAAAGATTTTACTTGCATTTGCGACATCTGCTTTGGCTATGTCGTATTCATTTGCGCAAGTATCTAACCCTAGCTTTGAAAACTGGGGAATGGATACTTCGTATTTAGACCTAACGTCATTGGGCGGTCCTAAAGATACAGCCATTTTTCAAGATCCTATCGGATGGACATCTGTTAACGCTGTAATTGGCGGTAAAGCATTTGGCGTTAAGCAATTTGTTACACCAACCACGCAGGCTAATTTAGGTGCTAACGCAGTTCGTTGCGTAACCGATACCGTAACCGTTCCGGTATTATTAAGTCAGTTAACTTTACCTGGTTTCGTTATCAGTGGCGACTTCAAAATTTCATTAACGAGCTTTGTTGGAAATAGCTTTAGCCCAACGAACATTCCGGGTGCAGGTATTGCACTTACTCCTCCACGCAGAATTGGTAAATTGGAAGGATACTACCAATATGCTCCTGTTGCTGGAAAAGTAGGACAAGATTCATGTGCGGCTATTGCAGTGTTGAAAAAAGGAAATTTAGTAGTTGCACAAGCGAACTTCTTTGCCGTTAATGCGCAATCTACTTACGCTAAATTTAGTGCTGATTTTGTGTATTCATCTTGTTTAATCCCAGATAGTGCAGTTATTATTTTGGCATCAAGTAATCCATACTCTTTGCAATCATTGTTAGGCGGAGGAACAGCAACATTGCCAATTGGAGGAGCTGCTTTGTTTGATGATATCGCTTTGGTAGATACTACAGGTACTTTCTCTGTTCCGCCAATCGCTACAAACGATACAACATCTACAATGAAAAATACACCGAAAAATATTTCGGTATTAACGAACGATGCGTCTTGCTACGGAGGAACACTTTCTGCAGCACTATTAGGTTCTAGTTCACCACACGGAACATTGTCTATTGCTGCTGGCGTTGTAACCTATACACCAACAACAAACTATATAGGAGGTGATACATTCTATTACACATTGTCTTCAACCGGAACAGCTCAAACCGCAAAAGGAATGGTAACTGTTACTGTAAAAAACAATGTTGGTATAAATACAGTTGATGCTATACAAGCAAACGTTTATCCTAATCCGGTTCAAACGCGTTTAACTATTGAAGCTGATGCTAAATTAGTAGCTAAAGCTGTGGTTACTGATGTAGTTGGAAAGGTAGTTGCTGTTGAAGCTATTTCTTCTGATAAAACAGTTATCAATACCACTGAATTCCAAAATGGATTGTATGTTGTTTCTTTAGTGGATGCAACAGGAAGAACAAGATTTATGTCGAAAATTGCAGTTGAGAAATAAACCACTGCTCTATTAAACTATAAGTGGTCTGCTAAATGGTAGACCACTTTTTTTTGTCCCTATTGTATTTCCTAAATGGTAGTTCAATTATTTATAGCCATCTTCAACACTTCCAAGTAATTCGGCTTTAAACTTCCTTCTTTAAAGTATCCTCTTTCTAAAAGCAATTTGTGCATAGCAGGCAAACGGTAGGGCGGAATGCCCATGCATAAATGATGCTCGGCATGATAGTTTACATGATGCGGTGCGAATAACATACGCTCAATAAAATTAGCATATGTTGTTCTTGAATTTTTATGCGGATTGGTTTGTTCGCCAACAACACTGTGTTCTGAAATAGAACGTACACGCAAACAAAAATTATAAGTAGTGAGTTGCGCACCAATCCACAACAGCATTAACCAAGGTTTTCCCACAGCAAAGAGGATGGCTAATAAAATCAAATGAAAGGCTAGTGGGCCTGCAAGATTTTTGATTGCCATAATAACGCGTTCTTTCGTCCATGGTAGAAAAAGGCGCTTGACTACACCTCCTAAATTGTAACTTAAAATTTGAAGGTGCATCGCAATCACAGCAATATTGGATTTGATGCCTGTAGCTCCGGATAGATCGCGCAAAAATTTACGAAACATGCTGATTTTAGTGGTAGGATAACCTTTCACTAAATTCAAATCGGGGTCGTTTTCTAATCCTGTGTAGGTGTGATGCTCGCGGTGGTAGGGGCGGTATTGCTCGAGATTATTCAATACAGCATATCCTCCTAACCAATTGCCAACAAAGGCGTTTAGTTTCCTACTCGTAAACACTGAATCGTGCGAACAATCGTGCATGATAATAGCACACGCCAATTGCTTTCCGCCAAGAATAAAGAGCGATACGATTATTGTCAAAACATTCGGATAAAGAGCAGGTAGGGCAAAGGCAAAAGCAATCCAAAACCAAGTATCGGCAATTTCCAAAAAGGCTTTCCAATCCGATTTTTGCATCAATGTTTTCAACTCCTCGTTGCTGATATACTCCCGAAGTGTTTTGTTATACCATTGTAGTTGATTCTCCATAGCCGAACATTTGTGTTTCAATATTACACTTACAAATCGACCTAATTAAATAAATAGCAGCTAAATCGTACTTCTTTGTGTCGCTTTTTTGCTAAAAATGAGCGAAAAATGCTCCAATTTCAAAATAAGTGTCGGTAATTTAGGGTGTTAAAAGCCTTTTGGTTTTTTAATCCCTATTATCTTTAACTTGTGAAAACCATTTTGTTTAGTGCCAGTATTGCATTGCTTTCTTCATTTGCAATGAAAAGTGAAGGACCCGTTAATGTTGATTGTTCAAACTTAAATGAGATTATTCGTTGTGCAAGTTTAGATACGGTTTGGGCTTCCGATGGAGCATTAAAGGAAACTGTTTTTAATCGGGAGGTATATCAATTGCGTTATCAAGTTCTTGGAACTAAAAGGATCAGTGAGGTTGTTACCAGTAAAGCCAATAAAAAAGTGTATCATTTGGAAGCGATCCATCATATCAATTCCCCATCACAATCGATTGCCCTTAGCCATACTTTATTGAAACAGTTAAAAGTTTGTTTAGACAGTTGGGAATTAGACTCCACTGTAAAGCAGGCCGAAGGAAGTCAAAAGATTAAGGACTACTTATTTACAAATAGCGAAGACGAAACAACGGTGAGGCTTTCGGTAAGTAAAAAGCTACCCAAAAGTTATACTGTTGCCCTCGAAATTTATTAATTGTTACACATGAAACCATTCATACTTTTTATTGTTTTCAGTTTTGTTTTCTTTCCTATAATGGCGCAGAATCATTATTGGAATCAACAATATGGTGCCACCAATACTTTGTGCGGAGGTGCTGAAGTGGCCGGTGTACGTGATAATTCAGCATTGTTCTATAACCCGGGTGCCATGGGATTTATTACCACCAACAAAATCAGTTTGAGTGCGAATATTTATGAAGCAAATATTGTGAAATTAAAGAATGTGGCTGGTGAAGGTCGTGATGCACAATCGTTTCGGGCTTTAATCTATCCGCAGTTTATCGGTGGCTCATATGTGTTTAAGAAAGCTCCAAAGTTGAAAATTATTTATGCAACAATGATGCGTAATCGTTCTAGTGTGCGTTTCAGCGTTCAGAACGAAATGAACTACGATGTGATTAAAGGTTCTCCGGGTTTAGAGTATTACAAATCGCGCCTCGATTTTGATTATCATAGTATAGAAACATGGGGCGGTATTGGATTTGGTTATAGGATTAATGATCACTTTTCTACAGGCGTAAGTTTGTTTGCTTCATATACCAACCTAGAAACCATCACTACTGTTGCTTTAAGTGCCGATGCAGAGTTTGCGACTGTGCCCTATATTGCTACTGTTGATCAATATGCTTCTTTGCGGATGGATCATGTAAACTTCATCGGCAAAATTGGTTTTGCGGCAGATTTTAAACCTTTCTTATTCGGCTTAACCATAACATTGCCTTCTGCGAAAATGTTTGGTACCGGAACTATGACTAAATCTTTAGAAGGGCACAACTTGAATTTACATTCTACAGATACAGTTTCACCTTTCTTTCAATATCCTTCATTCTTAGTCTCCGACCAACAAAAAGGGTTAAGCACACAATACAAACAGCCCGCCAGTTTTGCCATTGGAGCCGAGTACAAATGGAAACGAGTAAAATTGAAATTTGCCTGTGAGTATTTTCTTAGTTTGCCTACTTACGAAGTGGTTCATGGTAAAGAAGAGTCCTTTATACGTCCATCTTCTGCTTATGGAGGGAAGACATTAAAAGGTTTTATGGTTGTGAAAACAAATGCCGTTCAAGTGTTTAATGTGTCAATTGGCGGGGCATTTCGTTTCGTGAAAAATTTCAAAGTACTTACTGGTTTTCGAACCGATTTCAACAATCGGATGAGTTTCTCGCCCACACAATTGAATGTAGGTGTTAATTCATTTAATCCTTCTTATTGGCATTTAATGCATTTTGGCTTAGGCGTTTCATATAACAAAGGGGCAAGCGATATAACTGTAGGTTTCAACTATGCATTTGGCATTGCAGCTGATAGACGTAATGGGATTAACTTGAATGACCCGACACAAGAAGGTTTTCTGCGTGGTGAAACAGAGAAGAACCTTCGAACAAACGTAAATAATATCGGATTAATAATTGGCTATACGTACTATTTTCGCTCCAATTTACGGGGTAATGAAGATACTAAGCAGCAACAAGTAATTGAGTGGTAATTAGCAACCTGCCTTTTTTCTGCGCGCTAATTCTGTGAGAATTAATTTCAATTCGCGTCCCATTTGTCCTTGTACAGATGTATTCTCTTGAGCTCTGCGAATCAAGTAAGGAATAACTTCCTTCACCGGACCATAAGGCAAATATTTGCAAACATTAAATCCTGCTTTTGCCATATTGAAGGTAATGTTATCGCCCATGCCCAACAATTGTGCAAATAATATATTCGGGTGGTTGCGTGTAATGTTCATTTCATCAATAAGGGAAATGGCTAATAAATTACTTTCTTCCGATTGTGAAGCCACGCAAACTGTTACAATGTCCAAATGGTTGAAACACAACTGCATGCCGGCATTGAAATCCTTGTCGGTTGCGTGTTTGTCAATGTGAATAGGACTTGGATAGCCCATTGCATTGGCTCGTTCGCGTTCTTTTTCCATATAGGCACCACGCACAATTTTTACGCCATAGAAATATCCTTTACTTTTTGCAATATGAATAGACCGCTCCAAAAATGCTAATCGGTCGTTTCTATAAAGTTGAATGGTGTTGAAGATTACGGGCTTTTGCAGATTGTATTTTTCCATCATCTCTTCCACCAAACCATCCAGTGCATCTTGAATCCACGATTCTTCGGCATCAACATAGAGCACAACATCATTTTCTTTTGCGGCTACACATAACCTATCAAGACGTTTTTTTATGGATTGTAACTCAATTGCTTCATTTTTAGAAAGCATTTCTTTTCTGTCCATTTTTTCGAAAAGATCAAATCGGCCAAAGCCCGTAAGTTTAATACAGATAGATTTTACCTGCGTATTTTTTCCTGCAAAAGCAATGGATTCAAGTGTTTGAAGAATTGTTTTTTCGAAGTCTTCTTCTGTTTCTTTCAATTCAACCCCGTAATTCAACATAGAGCCAACATTGAACTTGCTCAAAAATTGAATCGTTTTCGTGCATTCGGCAAAATTTTCGCCTCCGCAAAAGTGATTGAATACGGTAATTTTAAATAATGACGAAATTGGCAAATGGAGCGATAATGCTATGTTGGTGGCCGATGTACCTAGGCTTACTAAAGTATTGTTCCCAAATAATTGAAATAAGAATTTAGCTTTTTTGAGTCCCGGAGTCGATTGATATTCAAATGCGGTTTCTGTATTTTCGAACAAAGAAGTTGTCATTGTTTGGTAGTTTCAGGTGTGAAATAAAAAATAATTTTGCAACAATGCTTATTTTGCATACGATATGGGAACTTTCTATGTGTTAATTGCTTTTGTTTTGGGTGCTGCCGTGGGTGGTGTACTGCTTTATTTTTTGTTGAAATCGAAAAGCGAAGGGGCTATTGCCGGTGCCTTAGAACGTAATGCCGGTTTAGAGCGAAGTAATGCAGAACTTAAGTCTGAAATAAACGTGTTGCGCAATAAAACAGATGAAGCCAATGCTGCCTTGTCCGCTTCAGGCAATGAAATCAAGAATTTAAATCAACGTTTGCAAGAACAAAAAGCAGAAGTGGAGCAATTACATTCTAAAATGCAGAAGGATTTTGAATTATTAGCGAATCGCATCTTAGAGGAAAAATCGGAGAAGTTTGTTCAGAAAAATGATGAGCAATTAAAAGTGATTCTCGATCCGTTGAAAGAGCGTTTGTTGCAATATGAGAAGCGCGTAAATGAAACCCATCTCGATACGGAACGTGAACGTAGCGCCCTTCGTGAGCAGTTAAAGCAATTGACAGATATCAATAAGCGAATGAGTGATGAAACCCTCAATTTAACTAAAGCATTGAAGGGAGATAACAAAATGCAAGGGAATTGGGGCGAGATGATTTTGGAGAAAATTTTGGAAAAATCAGGGTTGCAAAAGGGACATGAATATACTGTCCAACAAAGCTTCACGAATGAGGATGGAAGTCGTTCTCAACCCGATGTGTTGATTAAATTACCTGAAGGGAAAACGTTGGTAGTCGATTCGAAAGTTAGTTTAGTAGCTTATGAACGCTGCGTTTCAGCCGAAGATGAAGCACAAAAAGCGCAATTTTTAAAAGAACATATTGCTTCGTTGCGCAATCATGTGAAGTTGTTGAGCGCTAAATCGTACCATCAATTATATAATATTAAGTCGCCCGATTTTGTGTTGTTGTTTATTCCCATCGAATCGGCATTTGCTTTAGCGGTAACGGCTGATAACGAATTGTATAACGATGCTTTCGATAAAAATATTATTATTGTGTCCACCTCTACGCTTTTGGCTACACTTCGAACCGTTGCAAACGTTTGGAAACAAGAATATCAGAGCCAAAATGCAATTGAAATAGCCCGACAAGGGGCCGATTTATACGAGAAGTTTGTTTCGTTTACTGAGGATTTAATCAAGGTAGGCAAACAAATGGACGATAGTAAAAAAACATATGCTGATGCCATGAATAAATTGTATGACGGCAAAGGCAATTTAATAAAGCGAGCAGAAAATATGCGAAAGTTGGGATTGAAAGTGGCTAAACAACTGCCACAAGGGTTGATTGATCGCTCGGAAAACGAAGAATAAACATGCTTACATTATTTACATACATCATCATAGCATTAATAGGAATTATGATGGGGACGGTTTACAAACGCTCTGTTTCCAACATTATTTTTCTGCAATTTAATCCGGCTAAAATTATTCGGTTTTTTTGGATGAGTGCCGGGGTAGGACTTGTTATATGTGCCTTTCTAAGTTTTATGGCTATTCGTGCCTTTCAAAGTGCAGGTGAAGCGGAAGATAAGATGTTGTTGTTTCAAGATTATGAATCAACGCTCATTTACTTTTTGAATTTAGGTTTAATTGTGTTGATAGTGCTGAGTAATTTATGCTCAATGGCATCCAAGAAGGTGCTCTATTACTTGTATACTGTATCTTTCGCTATTTATGCGCTTTTTGCTATTGTCGATAATTTCTTTTTAGAAGATGCCTTTTTTCAATTCAAGAAATTGAATCAATTGTGGCAAGGTGATTTTAATTTCGCTTCCATTAAGGGATACTTGAGTTTAATTTTCTGTGCCGGTTTATGTGCTTTTAATGCAGTAATGACAGGCTGGGGATTGAAGAAATAATCACCTGTCCCAAATTTCCCAACTTTTTTCTGCTTGTGCGTATAGCATAGCTAATCCATTTGTACAATGTACTCCTTTCGCCTCTAAAGCTATTGCTGTAGCTGTTTTGGCGGGGTTGTAGATTAAGTCGATGAAATAATGTTGGGTAGAAAATAAATGAAAGGGTAGTGGCAACTTGTCGTCAGCATTTGGGTACATACCCACTGGAGTGCAATTCACCAATAATGATGTTTGTTGAAGAATTGCTTCATTTACATCTTGATATGTAATCGAATTTGAAGTTGCAACTCGTGAAACTTTCGTAATCTCAAACTTATATTTTCGGAGTACGTATTCTACCGCTTTAGCTGATCCACCTGTTCCAAGTAGTAATGCGGTTCTTTGTTTTTCTAAAGGAAAGTGATGCAATAACGTTTGTTCAAAGCCAAAGCAGTCGGTGTTGTATCCCTTTGTTTTTCCATTGTGGAATGCAATGGTGTTTACTGCTCCAATGGATTTAGCTGTTTCATCCAATTCATCTAAATAGGGTATAATTGCTGTTTTATAAGGAATAGTTACATTCAGCCCTTTCAGATTTGAGTTTCGTTTTAAAACATCCGGAAATGCTGCAATGGAAGGCAGTTCAAACAAATGGTAAGTGCCTGTTATGCCCAACGTTTTCAGTTTTTGGGTGAAATACTCTTTCGAAAAAGAATGGGATAGTGTTTTGCCAATCAATCCGAAATGCATACTATTTTGTACGTTTACTTTTTAGTATAATTCTTGAAAGCTCCAATGAAAATAGGCAACACAGAAATTCCTATAATACCGAATACCACCAATTCAAAATTCTTTTTTACGATTTCGAAATTGCCAAAAAAATAACCGAGAAGTGTAATACTTACCACCCATAAAATGGCACCTAAAATACAGTTCAAAATATACTTTGAATAGGTCATACTTCCTGCACCGGCTACAAATGGGGCAACCGTTCTAACTATGGGTACAAAGCGTGCCATAATCACTGTTTTGCCTCCGTGCTTCTCGTAAAATTCGTGTGTTTGTTCAATGTATTCGCGCTTAAAAAAGAGAATTCGATTTTTCGATTTCACCCAGTCGCCTAAAAATTTCCCTACAAAGTAATTCACATTATCCCCTAACAAAGCAGCCACAATCAATAGCGGAATGATAATCCAAACATTCAATGCACCGGTTGCAGCCGCTAATGCACCTGCAGCGAACAGCAACGAATCGCCCGGTAACAGAGGCATTACAATAAGACCGGTTTCAACAAACACAATCAGGAATAGAATCGCATAAGTTAATGTACCATATTGGTTAACAATATCGGTAAGATGTCTGTCTAAGTGAAGTATAAAATCGATGAGAAAGTGTATAACGTCCATGTGTTGAATTTGATGCGAATGTATGATTTAAAAAAAAGAATAGTTCGAGAATTAGCAACCGCCCATGGCTATTATCTTAAGTCCAATAATAATAACCCAAATAATCCATTTGAAGTTGCTGTAGTCAAAGCCCGATGATGTTTCCGTTTTAGCAGTATTGCCTGTGTAAATATTGTGGTTATTGGTGATGGTCTCTCGAAGATTAGAAGAAATCTCCTCTATCTGGTTCAATTGAAAACTCACCGCCTTACAATCGTGATGGTTTGTGCGTTGAATGGAGACCGTAAGATTGATTAGAGGGATAATTAAATCTTCTTTTGTCTCATAGAAGTCATCTGGTAGGTTATTGACGAAGAAACTCCAATCGGAAGTTATCCAATGCAGAATTTTAGGCCGCATCACCATGAAATTATCCTTACTAGTATTTTTTAGTAAGCGTATATTTTCATCTATAAAGATACGAATAGAACGAAACGCTTCTTCTCTATCGGCTCCAAGTATAAACCCTTCAAAAGAAAGTAAATAGCCGAGGTCATCAAATTGAAGTGCATTGATATAGTTTCTGGCAACTACATTAAACGAAATA
Source organism: Chitinophagales bacterium (assembly GCA_044226285.1). Taxonomy (GTDB): domain Bacteria; phylum Bacteroidota; class Bacteroidia; order Chitinophagales; family LD1; genus CALAYL01. The sequence continues at coordinate 335,062 of JBGAHI010000002.1, forward strand.
GCAAAGTATGGCGAAATAAATGTGTCTAATTCCGGTTTGTTGTAGAAGCCTTGAATTTCTTGATTGAATTCTGTGAACGAAAATCGATTTTCCTCTAAGAATGATAAAATCGATTTGCTGTTCCATATAGCCTTATGGAAAGCCATTCGATCAGTAAAATGCGCATTGTCCAATTCTTCAAATACATCGTTCTTGTTGTAACTGTAATTGTCAATTTCGATGATGGCTGTTGGCGAAAAATTAAACTCCGCAGCAAGTTGCTTTTTCACTCTTGCCACATTAATCTCACTCTCCACATCGATCTCTGCATGTTGAAGTAAGCGAATAATCGATATGTACTGTTTGTTAGCCAATGCCTGTGCCTTTAAAATCGTTATTAAAATTAAATCGAACGCGTTTCAATAATGAAGAAAGATGGAAAACATGTCTGCGGAACTCGGGGTATTTTTCTCCTTCAAGCGCAGTGTCGGCCAAACGCATAATTGACTTTGCCGCGTTGTAATCCTTATATTCATTGGCACTTGCATTCTTATACTCAATAAAAATGCTGATGAGAAAACTTGTAGTATTACTCATAGCCTTCCAATATAGATCGTGTAATTGTTGCAGTTTGTTTTCGATCACCGAAACGTTTTTCGATTTGATAAACGAAGGCTCCGATAGTTCAATCTTTTTGTACTGTGAAAGCATTTCATCTTTAATAAAATCTGCGCCACTAATCAAAGCAAAGACTTCTTCTTTGCGAGTCATATACGTTTCAATGAGCATAGCAATACGCTCATTACCGCCCAATTTGTCTGCATCTTGCGAGATACGAAGCACCTTCTGGGCAATTACATATTTGTCGTCTGATTTGTCGTTATCTTTTAATTTGAAAAGTGTTTTTTTTACTTCATGCAATTCGCTGAGTAGGGCTGAGGCTCTAATTTCCCAGATATCATCTTCGTTGTATTGAAACTGACGAACAGTCTCCGTTAAGTCAATTTCTAACTGAATAAATTGTTCTTTTAATCGCCCAATGTTTACCTGTTTTTCAGAAACTGAAAAAACGTTTTTAAACTCTTGTTGAGTCATCACTAAAAACACCGATGTGTTTAATACTCTCGAATCGGTGAGGTGAAGTTGAATTTCAATGTCTGAACCTTTGATCAAATCAGCTTGCAAGTCTTTCCCTGAAATTTCAATACAACCAATGGTGAGATTGGAAGAAGCACGCGAGTTTTTATCTCCTTCTAAAATGTTGATGATAATGGATTCCGGAGCGCCCTTTGTTATGGTCTTTGATATTTCGCGATACAAAGTTCGTTTTTGAGGCAACAAACTATTGCGCTCAAAAATCACTTCCAATTTAGTGGTTTTGTTTTCCATGTCATCTACTTCGATACAGATGTCGTGTGGAAGTGGCTGACCATCGATGTTGTAGACACCTTGCGCAATCGAAAGTTCTTTCGCAAAATCTTTTAACTCTGTTTTGTGTTCATCAAAAACATGTAAGGTAAACGAGTTGTTGTGCGATGAAATCAATGGCAAAAACTCCGTTTTTTTTGCCTTTAAAGGAATTAAACCGGTGTCGAAACCACCATCTGCACGTGTAATGCGGTAGTATTTGTTTTCATATTCTCCACCACATGCAATCAGCAATACTTCTTCAGTATCTCTACTCGAACGATTATACGATACCTCCACTGTTAGGTCAATGGGATTAAAATCGATTGATGAGAGTATTTCTTCAACGGCTTGTTCTGTCTCTTTTTCAGAAACAATTTTAGCAGATGGTTCATAGAATTTGTTGGCTGCATAGAAAGCTGCACCTATTGCTATAGAGTTCGTTGGGTCAATTGAAAAGTTAACCGGGATGCCTGTTTGGGCGGTCAACTCTTGTCGGACTTGTGGCACAAAGGTACTTCCGCCCACCAAAATAATTTGATGAATATCTTGTGCTGTTAGTTGGTTGTTGTCTAATATTTTTTTGAGAAGCGAAATCGTTTCATTGATGATGGGCAAGAAAATTTCATCCAATTGCGCTTTCGTAATGGTAATGTAGAAATCGTGTTTGGTATTGTCAATATCGGCACTAAATTCAATCACTGTTGATGGCGATTGTGATAATTCCTTTTTCGCTTCTTCGGCATAATACATGATTTGATAATATAGCATTTCATACTTGCCATATTTCACACGAAATTCATCTTCGAAATTTTCAATGTTGGTTTGTCGAATGATTTCAGGAACTATCAGTTTGTCAACGATGGCTGTATCGAAATTCATTCCACCCAAAAAATTATTTCCTTCGTGATCGAGCACTTTGAGTTCACCTTCCGTTGATTTTACTAATGCAACGTCAAATGTTCCCCCTCCTAAATCGTACACAAGCCAATAGCCTTCACTTTTTTGTGATTCTCCAGCACTGTTATTGAAAAAAGCCAAACTCGCTGCAATGGGCTCTTGCAATAAAAATACATCTTTGAAACCTGCATCCTTACCAGCTTTCAAGGTAGCGTTACTTTGCATACTATCGAAGGAAGCCGGAATAGTAATCACACATGCTTCCGGGATTTCTTCTCCCTGCACAAAGTTTTTCAACTCTTTTAGAATCAGTGTTGAAAGCTCTACAGGGGTTACATTATCATCAATGTTCACCACATAGAACTTTTCGTCTGTTCCCATTTTGCGTTTGAATCCACCAAATACATTTACCGCATCTTTGGTCAAATATTCACGCGCTTTATCACCAATAAGTATACGATCTTTTCTATAAGCCACCACCGAGGCTAGTGTTTCTTTTTGTCCAAATGGGTTCTTAAAAACACGCACTTTATTGTTCTCGTATTTCGCTATCAACGAGTTAGTTGTTCCTAGGTCTATTCCAAAATTTACAGCTTTCATTCGTCTCGTTTATAATTGCTCAACTATCACAATGGCTTTTTGCACCAATTGCATTTGTTCTCCGTTTTTTTGATAAATGATTGGTTTAAGCACTTTCGTGATCTTCATTTTAGAACTTGTGTTTCCCACAATACTTGCTTCGCAATCCGTTCTTGATTCTTGATACATTTCGTTGATAGGATTTTTGACAACAAAACCTTCATCCTCGAAAATGGCAAATAAGCGATTCATATTTCTTTCAAAAGAGGAGGCCTCGTTCAGGTCGTTGAGTTTGGTTTGTATTTCAAACACCTGATTAATAATTTGAAGGGAGCTTTGCATTTCATTGGTTTATTGAATGCTAAATATAAATGCTTTATCTTTTTTCTGTAATAAAATTGTCCGAATGCCTGTTAAAACGCTACTTTTTATTGCTATTTTGGATTCAGTCTCAGAAATTTCAATGATTAGTTTTTAAAACTCGTAAAATGTTTAATTTTGGATAGGTCTACAAATTATGTCTGCTATGCAATTGCCGGAAATAGAAATTGAAGAAGTTGTTGAACTGGATCTCGACAGCGCATTAGAAAACAAACTCATTGTTCACAACGATTCGGTAAATACCTTTGATTGGGTGGCTGAAGCGCTCGTAGACATTTGTAAACACACCCAAGAACAAGCTGAGCAGTGTTCATATATCATTCATCATAAAGGTAAATATGCGGTGAAACACGGTCCGCTGTCGCGTCTTCGCACAATGCGCAATGCCATTGTGGAGCGTGGAATTAATGCAACAATCGAATAATTATGGCACACCAATACTTTTCCGAAGAACATGATTTGTTTCGCCAATCGGTAAAACAGTTCATTCAGCAGGATGTTGTTCCTAACATCAAACAATGGGAAAACGACCAAAAAATCCCGCGTGAAGTCTTTCGGAAAATGGGTGAACATGGCTTTTTAGGGATTAATTTCCCGGAAGCCTACGGAGGAACTAATAACGATTTTTGGACTACTGTTGTGTATCTAGAGGAATTGGCTAAAGCTGGTTTTGCGGGACTTTCAGCAGCTGTTTCTGTTCATCAATTTATGGCCACTAATCATATTTTACAAGCCGGGAGCGAGGATTTGAAACAACGCTATTTGCCTAAATCTATTTCAGGGGAATACGTTGGAAGTATTGCTATTACTGAACCTGGAGCAGGTTCAGATGTGGCAAATATTCGTACCACTGCTGTTCGTGATGGCGATTTTTATGTTATCAATGGAAGCAAAACCTTTATCACTAATGGGGTGTACGGAAATTTTGTAACCGTTGCTTGTAAAACCGACCCTTCTGCCGGAGCAGCCGGAATTAGTTTAATTGTAGTAGATGCCGGAACATCGGGTTACACCTCCAACAAGCTCGATAAAATGGGTTGGAAATCGTCTGATACCGGTGAATTGTTTTTTGATAATGTTCGTGTACCCGTTTCGAACCGTGTTGGACAAGAAGGACAAGGCTTTTTCTACATTATGGAAAGCTTTCAATTAGAGCGTTTGGTGACAGGTATTTTGGGCGTTGCCGGCAGTGAAAGTGCTATCGCTATTACATTGAATTATTTGGATGAGCGTTCAGCGTTCAATAAACCACTTTCAAAATTTCAAGTGCTTCGCCATAAAATGGTGGATTTAATCACGGAATTAGAAGTAACGAAACAGTTTGTCTATCACTGTTGTTGGAAACATGCAAATGGTCAGTTTGCGGTGAAAGAATGCAGTATGGCTAAGTTGAAGGCTTCAGAATTAAGCAAAACCATTGTCGATGAGTGCTTACAAGTTTTTGGCGGTTACGGTTATATGACGGAGTATCCTATCGAGCGCGCCTATCGAGATGCCCGTGTGGGAACTATCGTGGCCGGCACAACAGAAATCATGAAAGAGATTATTGCCAAAACGGTAATCGATAAAGTAAGTTATGAATCGGTGTATGACAATATGCGCCAAAGCGCAGAAGCTTCTGCTGAATCTGCAAAACCCGAAACGCCACTATCGGCTAATTTAACTAATCATAAAAACACAACAACAATGGCAACTCCTGAAACAGCGCGAGAAATTTTGTACTCACTCCCTAGTCGTTTGAAAGTCGATAAAGTAGATGCAGATACTGCAGGTGTATTTCATTTTAAAATGGATGGGGAAGGCGATTTTACCATCACATTAAAGGACAAAAAGGTTACAGTTGAAGAAGGACTTATTGGCGAACCTACATGCGAGGTAAAAGCAAAGGCTGCTGATTATGCTGCAATCGAGTTAGGGAAAACGAACGCTCAAATGGCATTTATGATGGGCAAAATCAAGATTTCCAATCTTGGCGAAATGATGAAATTCATGGGAATGTTCGCAAGAATTAAATAAGAGAATCCCCAAAAAAGTGTAAATGGTCTGCAATAATGCAGGCCATTTTTTTTAGAATATGACTTTAAATGTTTTGTTGCCAAGATTGGTATCAACCTGCACAAAATAGAGGCCTTGGCTAAAGTTGTCTTTCTTGTCAAAACGTGTTGCATTGTCTTTATGAATGATATTGCCAACTGCATCAATTAGCATGTATCCGTTTATGTATACCTCCTTTTCGGTAGATTCAATAGAAAATCCATTCGGGTTTTGAAGCAATTGAATGGGCAAGCTTTGAATATTGTTGATGCCGTTAATACCACACGGATTTGCCATTAATGGCAAATAGCCTCTATTGAAAAGATACTTGTATAAAACACAAAAATTGTTTCCACCGGTGAGTAAAGTGTCGGCTGTTAAAAGCGCCTGAGCCACATGCGGATAAGTCATGTTCGATGCAAAAAGATACATGGTTTGCAATACAAGGCTATCGGTAGTCGCTTTGCCTAATTCGTCATGGATTTGCATTAATGTGGCCGACCACATTTCACCATCTTTATAAATATTATTCGAAACGTTCTGCGGGTAATGTTTAGTCGTATTCACAACACGGCCATTCCAAAACGGTGGATTCCCATCCCAATTAAACAATTTTGTTGAGTTATATGTGCTGATAGCCTTCGAATAGGAAGCGGCAAAATAATCACATGTTCCTTCGTCTATGCTGTTTCTTTCTAGTCCCGAATTGGTGGATGGAGCAGCAGTGTACGATACGAAATGGGTATATTCATGTATGAGTACGTCTGCATCTTCAGCATCATCTATACCACCGGTACCAAAATATATAGTATTCGGTTCGTTAAAGAAAGAATTATCGGCTGTTCCTCCATGTGGATCGGGATACACTAATTGACTTGAGGCATTAAATCCGAGTGAACGAATATAATCGCTATGCAGGCTGAGATGGAAGAATGCATTTACATCTTCAAACCCGGATTGGTGACGCGTGAAATCAAACACAGGGGATGTACTTGTTGCCGGTAAAATGGCATCCCCGTTATTGTCGCGTAGTTCAATGTATTGATTTTTCAAACTGAAGGTAGTACCATCAAATGCGGCTTTAAATGTTTTTGTTTGTCGTTGATTATTCAAGACAACAATATCTGCATCACTGGAATCTTGATAGGCTCCTCCATACCCAACATTTGCAGATGTTAGAGGATCAGGATTGAATACTTTACCGGTTACCAACGAATCTTGCGCGAAAAAGACAGATGTAATATGTGTTTGTATATTCCCTGTTTGATCAATAATCAATTCATGCGCAATCATATTATTGTCTTTGTACTTTATTTTTACGGCCGGAGTCATTGATAAAGTAGATGCAACATAGCAATAGCTTTTCTCGACCTGTTGAATTGATTTGTTTTCTATTCGCCATTTCTCAAATAATGCATCAAGTGTAGCCGTTGGGAAAGCTCTAGCCGTTGACAATAAATTAGCTTCCACTAAATTTGAATAAACACTAATAATTTTACCTGCTTTAGTAACATTCACTTTTAGATCAGCATGATTAATAGGTACAGATAAAAGCTCTTGCTGAAATAAATAATGATATGCCACAGGGCTCTCTGTTTTAGCCGTTAATACTAATGTTGATGAGCTAGTTTCTTCTTTGTACAGGGCGATGATGTAATTTAGAATTTCTCTTGTATTGGATGCATCTTTTATAGTAACTTGTGGGTAGAGTACTTTACACACTTGTTCCTGCGCAAATGTGTTTGATGAGAGCCCTACTAAAAACAAAAAACAATAAACACTTTTCATAATTACAATATAATACGATTTCGTTTGAAATGCTAATCAAGGAAAATATATTGCAAAATTATGGCAATCAACTTTTCAATAGCATTTATTTGGTAATCAAAATATTGTAGTAATTTAGTTATTCACCAAAACACAAATTTTATGCTACAACCAAACTTTTTAATTATTGCGCTGGCAGCTTTAGTGCCCACTTTTGTTGGATTTATTTGGTACAATCCTAAAGTGTTCGGAACAATTTGGATGAAGGAGACAGGAATGACTCCGGAGAAAGGGAAGGAGATGAATATGATGGTCGTGATGATTGCATGTTATATTATGAGCTTTTTAGCCGGCATGAGTCTTAATTTCATTGTGATACATCAATTTGGTCTTTTTTCGATGTTACAAAACGTACCGGATGCAACAAATGCAAGTTCGGAAGTGGGTCAACATGTTAAATATTTAATGGATACCTATGGTGCAAATTTCAGAACCTTTAAACACGGTGTATTGCATGGTGCAATTACCGGTGTATTTTTGGCTTTGCCAATTGTAGGGACAGGAGCATTATTTGAAGGAAGAACCTACAAATATATTGCGGTTTCTGCAGGCTATTGGATAATAACTTTTATGTTAATGGGAGGCTTAATTTGTCAGTTTACCTAAACCGAAATCGCTTTTTTGAATCGCCTTGTTATGCAAATAGCAAGGCGATTTAGTTTTATCCTACGAACATTAATCCAATCCCCATAACAGCTAGTCCTAAGCCCAACCAATTGAGTTTCGATAAGATTTCTTTGAAGTATAGCAGCGAAAAGAATGTAGTTAAGAGCACTGTGCCAATGTTAATCGTTGGAAAGAGTACTGAACTTTGGTAGCCTGAATTGTTTAGCGCACTCACTAAAAAGTACATCGAAAAATAATTCGGTATGCCTAAAGCTATACCTCCAATGATTTCTTTCTTGCCGATAGTTTCTTGTTTGCGAAGTAATTGAACAATTAAAATAACACTTCCACAAAAGAGAGCAGCAAAGAACAATGCAAAATTGAATACAGCGCTTTCAGCTTGTTTCACATAGTTTTTTTGCATGAATTGTACAATACTATCGCATGCGCCACTTCCAATAAATGCAATTAAGGGCAATATAAATAAATAGGCATGGCGTTGATGATGCTCTTCTGCTGGCTTGTACGAACATAAGATTACGGCAACTAATGCTGCAATTGTTCCGGCAATTTTAAGTGTTGAGAAAGGTTCGTTATATATAATCGCGGAAAAGATAATGGGAAACACTAAACCTAATTTCATAGCAACTGAAGCTGTACTTGCGCCAAAATGTTTAGCCGTTTGATTGATAATCAGAAAAATGCTGATGAATAGTAAACCTAGGAATAATGCATATTTCATCCATTCGGTTTGAAGTATATTGGAGACGTTTTTATTGTCTAAAAACAAAAATCCGCAAACTGTGCACGTGAGGTAGTTAATTACAATAGCCGGAAACGACTGCACACCTTTCACATCAAAAAGCTTCAGGCCTATTACCAATAATGCACAGCAAATGATGCACAGAATAATATCAATCATGTTTTAAATTGTAGTAAGTAACAAGTTGGTCGGTACTAATATTTTCTTTGTGTGATGGAGGCTGCAACAAGGTAGGAGCATCGATGCCATTCAAGAGTTGAACTTGTGTTTTAAATACTCGGGCTTCATCCCACAAATTCGCTTCGATAAACAAATTCAGAATTTTCTGTCCACCTTCAATAATAACGGATTGGATTCCTTTTTTGTAAAGAACCTGTAACACTTGCGGTATAATCGATTGAGTGAAATCAATTTTACAATAACTCACATTTTCAACCTGTTCTTCATGCAATGCATTAAAGAGTATTATCTCTCCTTCAGCACTAAAAATTTGTTGTGTTTTCGGTAAGGTACAATGTTGGTCTACCACCACTCGAACCGGATTTTTGCCTTTCCATAAACGAGCTGTAAGTTGTGGATTATCCGCCATCACTGTGTTGTAGCCCACCATAATGGCTTGCTCTTCTGTCCGCCAACGATGCACTAACTGTTTCGAGAAATCATTGGTCAACCAATATTGTGTATTCCCAATCGGAGCAATAAATCCATCTTCACTTTCTGCCCATTTCAAAATAATATACGGACGATGTTCCAAATGAAACGTATTGAACCTTCTGTTTTGCCATTGACATTCCTTTTCTAAAACACCTACTATCACTTCTCTTTCGGCATTACGCAATTGCTCAATGCCTTTGCCATTTACCTCTTCGAAAGGATCTTTTGCGCCAATCACAATCTTTGGAATATTGTTTTCCAGAATCAGCAATGAACAAGGTGGTGTTTTACCATAATGCGAACAGGGCTCCAGCGAAACATAAAGTGTAGAAGATGTAATCAAATGTCGGTCTTCAACTTTTACCGATTGCAAGCAATTCACTTCTGCATGAGCTTCGCCATACTTTTCATGAAAGCCTTCTCCAATAATTCGACCTTCATGCACCAACACAGCACCCACCATTGGATTAGGCGCAACGGAGCCTAAGCCTTTTTCAGCCAGCTCAATACATCGTTGCATATAGATTTCGTGTTGCTGCATGTTGCTAAAATAATATTCTCTGCGGGATAGTTAAGCCGGATAATTTCCTCTTTCGCTTAAGAATCCATTACTTGCATAAAAATTCTACCATTGACTTTAGGTGAAATCAGAAAATTGTATGTAGATACGTTGAGCGAAATTTACGAGCGCTCCGAGGCTACAACTATTGCCCGTTTTATGTTTGAAGAGGTAATGCAATTGAACTCGCTCTATCAATCTTTGCAAACGCATCTTATTCTAACAGTGGAACAAGAGCGTGTATTATTGGAATATCTCGCTCGGTTAAAAAAGAAGGAACCTTTCCAACATGTCTTAGGTTTTGAATTGTTCTATGGATGCAAATTTAAAGTGAATCCCGATGTGCTTATTCCTCGTCCGGAAACAGAAGAACTGGTGCAATGGATTGTTGAAAACGAACAACAGTCTAAAAGTATTATAGATATTGGTACCGGCAGCGGATGTATTGCGGTTTCCTTGGCGAAAAATCTTCCGAATGTACATGTCGATGCTGTTGATGTTTCTGAAAAAGCGGTAGATATGGCAAAAGCGAATGCAGTTTTGAATAATGTTGAGGTTAACTTTAGTGTGTTGGATATTCTTCATTCAACACCTTCTAAGCAATACGATGTAATTGTGAGCAATCCACCATATATCGGTGACGATGAAAAAAAGCTAATGGACGATAATGTGTTGCTCTACGAACCCCATTTGGCGCTCTTTCCGGAGAATCAACCATTATTGTTTTATCAACGTATCAGCGAAATTGGGCAACAGTTTCTTCCATCCGGTGGACGATTATATTTCGAAATGAATGAATTCTATGCCCAAGAAATTGCAGTAATTGTTAAGCAATTGGGTTACATAGAGTATACAATAAAAAAGGATATTAACGGAAAAGATCGGATGTTACGAGCCGTTAAATCTTAAATCAAAAAATCTCAAATCTTAAATGTCCTCAAAATTCCCTTTCCCCTCTCTCACCAACACAGGCTCAGAACCTGTATAATCAATGATTGTTGAAGGTTCATTACCACCTGCACCACCGTCAATCACAATATTTACAATGTTTTCGTATTGCTCATACAATTCTAATGGGTCGGTGATGTATTCTAAAACGGTATCATCGTGCTTGATTGATGCCGAAATAATAGGAGCCCCCAATGCATCTACAATCGCTCGACAAATATTATTATCCGGCACACGTATACCGATTGTCTTTTTGTTGTAACCGAAAATTTTCGATACTGAATTATTCGCATTCAAGATGAATGTATAAGGACCGGGAAGTGCACGCTTCATCATTTTAAAACAAGCATTGCCTACATTCAATGTGAAATCAGAAATGTGACTCAAGTCATAACAAACTATGGAGAAGTTGGCCTTGTTCGGTTTGATTTGTTTCAGTTTGCAGATTTTCTCATAGGCATCAGGGTGTGTAAGGTCGCAACCCAACGTGTACACGGTATCGGTAGGGTAGATGATAATACCCCCTTTCTTTAACGTCAACACAATCTGATTAATCAGTCGGTCGTCAATATTATCCGGATTGATACGAATTAACATAGTCGTCAAAATGTTTTTTGTTCATATGCGTTCAACTTCGTACGAATCTCTGCCGGAACCGGCACCGATTGATTGCTCTTGTAATCAAACATCACTAAAACGGTTGTTCCTTTGGCAACCAAATCTTTCTTATCACCGTTTTCTACCACAACAACATATTCAATCTCTAAACTTTTAGAACCGATGCGAGTCGTTCGAGCATACACATAAGCATTTTCAGGATAAAACAACGGACGAATATAATTTACATTGGCATTGGCTAAAATTACTCCATCCTTTTTCCAGTCCCATTGCACCGATTCGTTGAAATAAACCACACGCGTTTCTTCGAAATACGTTAAGTACACCGCATTGTTCACATGCCCTGCTTCATCTACATCGCTCCATCGAAGTGCCAACTTCATTTTAAATTTAAAATCGCTTAAAGCCGCTTGCCAATCTGTTTGCATTGTTAAATAGTTAGGCTGCGAAAGTACTGCATAAAAAGATATCACAAAATGAATTATTTTCGCCCCACATGAACGATTTATCCAAATACTTACAAGCCACCCGATTTATTGATTTTAACGACCCTGCCATTCAGGCGTTTACCCAAAAGCATACGGAAGGGCTCACAACTGATCGCGAGAAAGCCATTGCGCTGTACTATGCCGTTCGCGATGAAATCGTTTATTCACCTTGGCATTTGGTGATGAATCCGGATGTTATTTCAGCCAGTATTACACTTAAACGTGGAGTAGGCTATTGTATCGAAAAGTCTTTGGTCTTGGCGGCTTGCACTCGTTTTGCGGGCATTCCGTCACGCTTAGGATTCTCCATTGTACGTAATCACCTATCTACAAAAAAGTTTGTGGAGATGCTGAAAACCGACAAATTCGTATTTCACGGCTACAACGAGTTTCTATTGGATGGCGAATGGGTGAAATGTACTCCGGCTTTTAACAAATCGTTGTGCGAAAAATTTAACACCAAACCCCTTGATTTTGATGGGCATAGCGACTCTATTTTTCAAGAATTCTCGCCTGATGGACGTAAATACATGGAATATTTGCACGAATACGGCACTTTCGATGATTTTCCGTACGATTTATTTTATGCAGAAACAAAAAAACACTACGGACATCTCTTCGAATCCAAGGGGGAAGCGGTTTTCGCCAAGGAAGAGGACTTCTAATGCCTTGTTTTTTTACCCCCGAAATGAAATTGTTTATAAAAAGGGTTGTAAAATATAGATTGCCTTTTATTTTTGTTCAAATTTAAGTCATGCAAGAAACTCCGATAAATTACCTGCCGATACTGATTCAATGTGTTTTTGCTGCGGCATTTGTTGCTTTGATGCTCTTTTTATCGGCCATAGTAGGTCCGAAACGTCACTCCGGCATTAAAGACGCCAATTTCGAGTGCGGAATTCAATCGTACGGGAATGCTCGTATTCCGTTTTCAGTGAAGTATTTCATAGTAGCCATTTTGTTTGTGTTGTTCGATGTGGAGGTCATCTTCCTTTACCCATGGGCAGTGAATTTCAGAGAATTAGGCTTTATCGGATTATGGAAAATGTTGCTGTTTATGTCTACGCTTTTAATCGGATTCTTCTACATCATCAAGAAGAAAGCTTTGGATTGGGAGTAATGACATTGAACATTGCATATAAGTAATTTGTTAGCTTGATAGTTGAAATTTGATAATCGTAATTTGAAAAATTAGTTCGTGTATGAGTGATATAAAAATGGTAGAAGCTCCGAAAGGATTGGCCGGTGAAGGTTTCTTCGCCACCACGCTTGACCAAGTTGTTGGTTTGGCGCGTTCAAAATCCATGTGGCCCTTGCCTTTTGCTACTTCATGTTGTGGAATCGAATTCATGGCTACAATGGCCTCTACATACGATTTGGGCCGTTTCGGGTCAGAGCGTTTGAGTTTTTCACCACGCCAAGCCGATATGTTGATGGTGATGGGAACGATTAGTAAAAAAATGGGCCCAATTCTTCGTCAGGTGTACGAGCAAATGGCTGAACCACGCTGGGTGATTGCCGTTGGCGCTTGTGCTTCATCGGGCGGGGTGTTCGATACGTATTCTGTTTTGCAGGGTATAGATAAAGTAATTCCTGTGGATGTATATGTACCGGGCTGTCCGCCACGTCCCGAGCAAATTTTGGAAGGCATCATGCACTTGCAAAAATTAGTAGAAACCGAATCTTTTAATCGTAGAGATACGCCTGAATACAAAGCGTTGATGGCTTCATACGGAATTAATATAAACTGATCTCATGGCTTTAGATAATACAGTAATTCAAACCATCTTAACCGAAAAATTCGGAGAGCAGGTAACCGCTTTCGAAGAAAATTTCGGTTTGCTTGTTTTTGAAGTGAGTGCTGCTGTGTCGCACGAACTCGTTGCTTTTTTGCGCGATGATGCTACACTTCGCTTCAACTTTTTAACGGATGTGTGTGGAGCGCATTTCCCGGATAATGATGCTAGTCGCCAATTTGCAGTAATCTATCACATGCACAATTGGTTAGATAATAAGCGAGTGCGTATTAAAGTGTATTTAGATGGCGCACAACCTTCAGTAGCTTCCATAGCCGATTTGTTTGAATCTGCGAATTGGCAAGAGCGCGAAACGTATGATTTTTACGGTATCAATTTCGAAAACCATCCGGATTTGAAACGAATTTTGAATATGGATGAAATGGTTTCTTTCCCGATGCGCAAAGAGTTTCCGATGGAAGATCAAGGAAGAACAGATAAAGATGACCGCTATTTTGGAAGAATTCCTGTAACGCAAAACACGAACTAAATGTCAGCACCAATTTCAACAAAAATAGAGAAACGCTACGCTGATCTTATTCGCCAAAAAGAGAATGAAGATGGAAGCGAATTGTCGATTCTGAATTTAGGCCCTTCTCACCCTGCAACACACGGAATTTTCCAAAATGTGTTGTTGATGGATGGCGAGAAAATTGTGGATGCCGAGCAAACGCTAGGCTATATCCACCGTGCCTTTGAGAAGATTGCAGAAAATCGTCCGTTCTATCAAATCACTCCACTTACCGATCGTTTGAATTATTGTTCATCACCTATCAATAACATGGGTTGGTGGATTACTATAGAGAAATTCTTAGGCATTGAAGTGCCGAAACGCGTTCAATACATGCGTGTTATCATCATGGAGTTGGCGCGCATTGTCGATCACTTGATTTGTAACTCGGTTTTGGGTGTGGATTCAGGAGCATTAACCGGTTTCTTGTATGTATTTCAATATCGTGAAAAAGTATACGAAATCTACGAAGAAATCTGTGGTGCTCGATTAACCACCAACATGGGTCGAATCGGAGGCTGGGAGCGCGATTGGTCGCCTGGTACTTGGGCGAAAATCAATGCTTTCATGGAAGAATTTCCAAAGGCTTGGGAAGAGTTCAATCAGTTGCTTACACGCAATACGATTTTCATGCATCGTTGTATTAACTGCGGACCAATATCTGCAGAACGCGCTATTAGCTATGGTTTCACAGGACCAAACTTACGTGCAGCCGGTGTAGATTACGATGTAAGAAAAATGAATCCGTATTCTTCTTATGAGGATTTTGAATTTGATGTTCCTGTTGGAAAAACGGGCGACACTTACGATCGTTATATGGTGCGCAACGAAGAAGTAATGCAGAGTTTACGTATCATTCGTCAAGCGTTGGATAAAATGCCGGAAGGCCCTTACCATGCTGATGTGCCGGATTATTATTTGCCTCCGAAACACGAAGTGTACAACAACATGGAAGCCTTAATCTATCACTTCAAAATTGTGATGGGTGAAATTCCGGTGCCGAAAGGAGAAATTTACAATGCCGTGGAAGGTGGAAATGGTGAGCTTGGTTTTTATTTGATAAGCGATGGAAGCCGTGTTCCGTTCCGTTTGCACTTCCGCAGACCATGCTTTATCTACTATCAAGGATATACCGAAATGATTAAAGGAGGCTTGTTGAGCGATGCAATTTTGACCATGAGTTCCATGAATGTGATTGCAGGCGAGTTGGATGCATAAAATATAGAATAAGAAAAAAGAAGCAAGATGTCAGAAGTAGTATTAAGCGAACGATTACGTGATTATCTGACGACCGATTTAATGGATAAGATTGCTGAAATATTGAGCATCAAGCCCATTGAAGTTTACGAGGTGGCTACATTCTATTCGATGTATAATCACAAGCCGGTAGGGAAATATATGTTGGAGTTTTGTCGTACGTCTTGTTGTGCAACGCGTAAAGCAGAAGACATGTTGGAATACACTTGCCAGAAGTTAGGCGTGAAAGAAGGCGAAGTAACTCCTGATGGTTTGTTCAGCGTGCGTGGAGTGGAATGTTTAGGCGCATGTGGTTATGCACCGATGTTACAATTAGGCGATTTCTATCACGAATTTTTGACCAAAGAAAAAATTGATCAGTTAATTGAAGATTGCCGTGCAGGGAAAGTCGAATTGATCAGTAAAGTATAAGAATGAATCTTCAATCGGGATGGTTATTTCTTAAAAAGCACAGCCTCTCGGTTCTTGCGCTGCTTATTATAGCAGTATTACTAACCCCAATTCTTTTTTCCGGCTTGTATTCCGATGATTTGATGAATTTTCAATATCTCCGGTCTATTCCCGATTTCACCTTTCAAAAAATGTTGGATTATGCCAACACCGAAATTGACAATACCCTTCAAACAGGTCGTTACACCCCGGTTTCCTTTTATCTCTTGAGCTTTATGCATTGGTTGCCGGAAACTGTATTTCAATATAAGTTGTTGGTATACATAGGTAATCTAATTGCTGTAGCATCTTTCGTATTTTTCTTACATAAAGCGCAAATGACCAATTACATTGGCATTGCACTCCTTTTTTATGCTGCTATTATTCAATTTCAAGTAGGGTATCACGATTGTTTTACCTCTTTAAACGCTATGTATCCTGTGGCCACAAGTTGTTCTCTTCTAGCAGTGGCCTTTTATATGGATGTTATGCAAAAGTCTTCGCCTCTCAAATGGTTTGGCGCCATAGTGTTTGCGTGTTTAACGCTCCTCATTACAGAAGTCGGAACAGTCACTTTTTTGATCATTATTGCATTAACAGTATTGAACTACAAAACACTTCAAAAGCGAGTCACACTTGCATTACCGTTTATACTATTGCCTATCTTTTATTTCGGCTATCTCAAATCCATTCGCGACCACATCACCATTAATTATTCCGGTGTAAAAACGAGTTTCAATGCATACGGCATGTTTAAGGTGTTTGTTTGTCAGGTTTTTTCAACTTTACCACTGTCTAATTTTTATAAACTCTACGCTATTCCTCAACTATTTGTGGAGCAATTGAAAGATCCACTTGTAATACTGGGATGTCTTATATTACTCGTGTTGTTGATTTTCTTTTTTCTTCGATTCGAGCATTCAAAATCCGGTTTACAAAAGCCCCGTTTAGATCATTTGTCAACAGGTGTTTTATATTGGTTCATCCCTGCAATGATTCTAATGTTTTCGGCTAAGTATCAAGACGAACTCCGCCTTGGCTTTGCCTATTTGCCACTTTATTTCCAGAATTTCGGCTTGGTGATTATTGTTACAACGGTGTATGCATTTTTCGCAGAACGCTGGAAAGGGATAACAGCTCCAATAAAATGGATGGTTGCTCCACTATTTGTTCTAATTATTATCAGCTCATACCTGCTCAATTGTTGTATGGTCAATGCCCGAAACCAGGACCAAAGCGTTCCGGCCGGTTATTTTTACCAAAGTATAAAAACAGGTATCCTTA
Organism: Chitinophagales bacterium; assembly: GCA_044226285.1. GTDB lineage: Bacteria > Bacteroidota > Bacteroidia > Chitinophagales > LD1 > CALAYL01. Next base: position 352,082 of record JBGAHI010000002.1, read on the forward strand.
ACCCCGCCACTGATAACTCGGTGTTGGTATTGGGTTCCGATTTTTTCTATCAACAAGCCAACAAATACCGCATGATTTTTTACAATGTTTCCGGTAAGCATTTTGAGGTGATAGAGCAAAACGACTTCGATTGGACAAAAGTGTCCCCCGATAAGGATGTTTACAGGCTCTATTACGATACCGAAAAAGGGCTTAGTCAACTGTTTAAAATGGATAAAACAACGGGTGCTTTTACGAAAATCAACGAAATGCCTTATCCCCCTGCAAAGGCTGTAACGTATGCAGAAATGCGCACAATTCGGAAGATGTTCTTTTGAAAAGTAAACAATGTGGAAACCGAATCAAATATTAAGAAAAATCTTTCCTAATATTGGGTTCGATATTTAGGTAGAAACCAAGTATTGCAAAAGACGAATAAACATGAGTAAAAAAATACTTTTAGAGCATATCAATGTGCCGGGCATTCAGGGTTACGAAGCTTACCGCAAAGTAGGCGGTTATGCATCGGTGGAAAAGGCATTGAAAATGGCTCCTTTGGATATTGTGGAGGAGGTGAAGAAATCAGGCCTTCGCGGTAGAGGTGGAGCGGGTTTCCCAACCGGTATGAAATGGAGTTTCATCGATAAAAAAAGCGGTAAACCTGCCCATTTAGTGTGCAATGCAGATGAATCGGAACCAGGCACTTTCAAAGACCGTTACTTAATGGAGAAGTTACCACACTTGTTGATTGAGGGAATGATTACCGGAAGTATTGCTTTGGAGGCACATCTCAGCTATATCTATATTCGTGGGGAATACATGTGGGTGTATCGTATTTTGGAAAGAGCCATCAACGAAGCCTATGCCAATGGCTGGTTAGGAAAAAATATCAAAGGCAGTGGATACGATTTAGATGTGCATGTTACTTGCGGTGCAGGAGCTTATATCTGTGGCGAAGAAACTGCGTTGATTGAATCGTTGGAAGGGAAACGCGGCAACCCAAGAATTAAACCGCCATTCCCTGCGGTGAGCGGGTTGTGGGGTAATCCAACCGTGGTGAATAACGTGGAAAGTATTGCAGCAATTCCATATATCGTGAATAACGGTGGCGAAGAATATGCTAAAATTGGTGTTGGAAAAAGTACCGGAACAAAATTGATTTCAGCATCAGGGCATATTAAAAATCCGGGTGTTTACGAAATCGAATTGGGCTTACCGGTAGACGAATTCATGAACAGTGATGAATATTTAGGCGGTATGTACAGCGATCGTCCGTTGAAGGCTGTTGTGCCGGGCGGATCGAGTGTGCCAATTTTACCGGCTGAATTGTTTTATAAAAATGCCAAAGGCGAACCGCGTTTGATGACTTACGAATCGCTTTCTGATGGAGGCTTTGCAAGTGCATCGATGATGGGTTCAGGCGGTTTTATTGTGTATGACGATACTACTTGTGTAGTGCGCAACACATGGAATTTCTCTCGTTTCTATCATCACGAAAGCTGCGGACAATGTTCGCCTTGCCGTGAAGGAACAGGCTGGATGGAAAAAATCTTGTGGAGAATCGAGCACGGTTATGGAAACATGGAAGACATTGATTTGCTATGGGAAATTCAACGAAAAATTGAAGGAAACACGATTTGTCCGCTGGGTGATGCCGCTGCATGGCCTGTGGCTGCAGCTATTCGTCACTTCCGCGATGAATTTGAATTCCATGTGAAATATCCAGAGAAGATAAAAGACAGAAATCACTTTGTGGCTGAGCCTTGGGAAAAGGTGAAACATTTAGTGAAGAAAGAAGAAGTATTAGTTTAATAAGAAATTACGACCGAGATGAAAGTAACGATTGACGGACAAAGCGTAGAAGTAGAACCGGGAACAACCATCCTGAATGCAGCGCGTATGATAGGTGGCGATGTGGTTCCACCGGCTATGTGTTATTACAGCAAACTCAAAGGTAGCGGAGGTAAATGCCGTTGCTGCTTAGTAGAAGTATCGAAAGGTTCTGATGCGAATCCAACACCAATGCCTAAATTGGTAGCTTCTTGCTGCACCACGGTGATGGATGGAATGGAAGTGAAAAGTGGTTCTTCGGAGCGTGTGAGTGAAGCCCGTAAATCGGTAACCGAATTCTTGCTCATCAACCACCCGCTCGATTGCCCAATTTGCGACCAAGCCGGGGAGTGCGATTTACAGAACTTAGGTTTCAATCACGGAAAAGAGGCTACACGTTATCAAGAAGGAAGAAGAACATTTGAAAAAATCGATATTGGCGATAAGATTCAATTGCACATGAATCGTTGTATTCTTTGCTACCGTTGCACTTTCGTGGGCGAGCAATTAACACCGGAGCGTTGCCATGGGGTAATGAATCGTGGAGATCATGCCGAGATTTCTACTTTCATACAAAAGAATATTGACAACGAATGGAGCGGTAATATGATTGATGTTTGTCCGGTAGGCGCATTAACCGATAAAACCTTCCGATTCAAATCGCGTGTATGGTTCACGAAACCAATGGATGCACACAGAGATTGCAATAAATGTTGCGGAAAAGTAACCTTGTATAATTTCGGAGAAGAAATTCTTCGCGTGAGTGCCCGAAAAAATGAGTACAACGAGGTGGAAGATTTTATCTGCAATACCTGTCGTTTCGAAAAGAAAAATATGAGCGATTGGACAATTGACGGACCACGAAAATTTGCAAAGTATTCTGTGATTAATCAGAATAATTATACCGGCAAAATGGAAACAGTAGAATTTGATACGCCAGATCAAACAGTGCTAACAGGGCGTGCGGAAGATCGCAAGGCCATTAGCATGATTAACGTGAAATAAACGAAGTACAGAACGAATAAACAAGAAATGGAAACAGCACTGATTATAAAACTAGTATTGATTTTGGTGATTTTCGGAATTACCATGTTCATAGCACTTTATTCAACTTTTGCGGAACGTATTATTGCCGCATATTTTCAAGATCGTGTGGGACCCAATCGTGCCGGTCCGTTAGGATTGTTACAACCTTTGGCCGATGGCGTGAAAATGTTCACCAAAGAAGATTTCATTCCGAATACACCGAATAAATGGTTGTTTATTGTAGGTCCCGGAATCGCCATGAGCACTGCATTAATGACAAGTGCAGTTATCCCTTGGGGAAAATCGTTAGATATTTTCGGTCTGCATATCGATTTGCAAGTGGCTGATGTAAACATTGCCATGTTGTATGTGTTTGGTGTAGTTTCGATAGGTGTGTATGGAATTATGATTGGCGGTTGGGCTTCTAACAATAAGTATTCCTTGTTAGGTGCTGTGCGTGCTTCATCGCAAATGATTTCTTACGAGGTGGCGATGGGCTTGTCGATTATAGCCGTGTTGATGTTGGTGGGTTCATTGAGTTTAAGAGATATTGCAGAAAAGCAAAGTAACTTCATCGATTGGAACGGAAAATTCCCTTATTTCTCATGGATTGTGTTCAAACAGCCATTAGCCTTTTTAGTCTTTTTGATTTGCTCATTTGCGGAAACTAACCGTACGCCTTTCGACTTGCCGGAATGCGAAGCAGAGTTGATTGGTGGTTACCACACCGAGTATTCATCGATGAAACTTGGATTCTTCCTTTTCGCTGAATATGTAAACATGTTTATTTCATCTACGATTATTGCTACCTTGTTCTTCGGAGGTTATAACTATCCGTTTTATGATACTGTAGCTACTGCTGTAGGTTTGAACGCTGCAGCCATCTTAGGTGTAGTGGTTTTATTCGCTAAAATATTCTTCTTTATATTCTTTTTCATGTGGGTAAGATGGACCTTGCCACGTTTCCGTTACGATCAATTGATGAACCTAGGTTGGAAGATATTGATTCCATTATCTATTCTAAATATTATCATTACAGGGGTAGTAATACTATTAACGAACTAAAAGTGGATAATTGATTACGAAAATTGTTTTGAATCATTAATTCAAAAAATACATTTGCAGAACTATTGATGACAGATTTTACTTCCATATCGCTCAGCGGAAAAAAAGTAGATGTTTCTCGTAAAGAGATGACACTCTCCGAGCAATTGTATTTGCCAGGCATCATTAAGGGCATGGGGATTACAATGAAGCACTTTTTCAGTCGAAAAAAAACCATTCAGTATCCTGAACAAAAGCGTGAGTTTTCTCCGGTATATCGTGGTCGTCACGTATTGATGCGCGATGAGAATGGTGCTGAACGTTGCACGGCTTGTGGGTTATGTGCGTTGGCTTGTCCGGCTGAAGCCATTACCATGAAAGCAGCAGAGCGCGAGAAAGGAGAGGAACATTTGTATCGCGAAGAAAAATACGCCAGTACGTATGAGATTAATATGTTGCGTTGTATTTTCTGCGGATTGTGCGAAGAAGCCTGTCCGAAAGAAGCGATTTTCTTAACAGAAGAATTAGTAAATCCGGAGTATACACGTGAAGGATTTATTTACGGAAAGGATAAATTAGTGATGAATCAGCAACAACAAGTATTGTAATGAGTTTAGTAGAAATAACTTTTTTGATTTTATCTGTTATTGCCATCGGTAGTGCATTGATGACGGTTTTATCTAAAAACCCGATTCACAGTGCCATTTATCTTTTGATTTGTTTCTCTTCTATAGCAGGGCATTATTTGCTTTTGAATGCTCAATTTTTATTCATCGTACATATTATCGTTTATTCAGGGGCAATTATGGTGTTGTTCTTAACTACGCTCATGTTGTTAAACTTGAACGAAGAAACCGAGCAACATAAACCGGCTATAGCGCGATTGGGTGCTTTAGTAGCAGCCATTATTTTAGGATTGGTGTTAGTAGCTGCAGTGAGCAAAACCGCAACGTTAATGCCAATGAATAATAATACAGTTGATATTGGTTCAATTAAAGCCTTAGGCAAAGTATTGATGGATGAGTATTTCTATCCGTTCGAGTTTATTTCCATTTTGCTGTTATCGGCCATGGTGGGGGTTGTTTTATTAACGAAGAAAGAGAAAACCGCAGTTGCATAATGACACCGATGTTAGCCATATTAGACGTAGTTTCGATTAAATATTATTTAATACTCAGTGCATTCTTATTCACCATTGGTGTATTTGGTGTGTTGTTTCGTAGAAACGCTATCACCATTTTTATGTGTGTGGAGTTGATGTTGAACTCAGTGAATTTATTATTGGTTGCTTTTTCCACGTATCATCATGATGCGAGCGGACAAGTATTTGTGTTTTTTGTGATGGCGGTTGCTGCAGCGGAGGTTGCTGTGGGCTTAGCTATTTTGGTAACGATATTTAGAAATATTCACTCGGTGGATATTGACGATTTGAAAGCATTGAAAAATTAATAAAAGCCGCAGGGCAAAAAGGATTTAAAGTGGTGAATTTATACGTTTTAATACTTGCTCCTCTCGTGGGATTCCTCATCAACGGATTGATGGGAAAATCCTTGCCGAAAAGTGTATCCGGAATAATCAGTTCTCTTGCTGTTTTCGTTTCTTTCGTTATCTCAAGTATTTATTTCTTTGGCTTTGTTGGAGGAACGCAAGCACCTATCGATGCTAATGTGTTTGATTGGATTACGGCAGGCGAAACAAAAATTTCTTTCGGATTACTATTAGACCAATTATCGGGGTTGTGGTTGATGATTATCACCGGCATCGGATTTTTGATACATGTATATTCTATTGGCTATATGCACGATGACGAGAACTTTTCTCGTTTCTTCGCTTATTTGAACTTGTTCATCTTCTTTATGTTGTTATTGGTATTGGGCAACAACTTTTTAGTGATGTTCATTGGTTGGGAAGGAGTAGGATTATGTTCTTATTTATTGATTGGATTTTGGTTCAAAAATCAAGCGTATAATGATGCGGCTAAAAAGGCATTCATTATGAACCGTATTGGCGACTTAGGCTTTTTGATTGGTATGTTTTTGATTTTATTCTATTTCAAAACGTTGAACTACGGACAATTGAAAGAAGCATTGGCGTCAACACAAGCATCGCATGGTTTGTTGATTGCGATTACCATGTGTTTGTTTGTTGGAGCAATGGGTAAATCGGCACAATTGCCTTTGTACACTTGGTTACCAGATGCAATGGCCGGACCAACACCGGTATCCGCTTTGATTCACGCGGCAACTATGGTTACTGCGGGTATTTTCTTGATTGCTCGGGCAAACTTCTTGTTCTCTATGGCTCCTGAAACACTTTCGTTTATTGCAGGTGTGGGTGCCGTTACAGCGCTATTTGCAGCAACCATTGGTGTTTTGCAGAATGATATTAAGAAAGTCTTGGCTTATTCAACTGTATCTCAATTAGGATTGATGTTCTTAGCGATGGGCGTTGGAGCGTATACTTCAGGTGTATTTCATGTTACAACTCATGCCTTCTTTAAAGCTTGTCTATTCTTAGGTTCAGGATCCGTGATTCACGCCATGGGTGGAGAACAAGATATTCGTAACATGGGTGGTTTGAAAAAATGGATGTCGATTACATTTATCACATTTTTACTTTCATCGATTGCCATCGCAGGAGTTCCGCCTTTCTCGGGCTTCTTTTCTAAAGATGAAATTTTAGCACATGTATTCGAAGCGAACAAATTACTTTGGGTAATTGGTTCATTAGCTTCTTTCTTAACTGCCTTTTATATGTTCCGTTTGGTGTTCTTGACATTCTTCGGATCGTTTAGAGGAACACATGAGCAAGAGCATCATTTGCACGAATCACCGGCAACGATTACCATTCCTTTAGTAATTCTTGCAGTGTTAGCCGTATTAGGAGGTTTAATGGGCTTACCTGAATTCATTTCACATACGCATTGGTTGAACAATTTCTTAGCGCCAATTTTCCCACATGCTGAAGGACATGAGCATATGGCTATTTCTACTGAATTTGCATTGATGGGATTGGCTACAGCATTAGCTGTTATTGGAATTGGAATCGCTTACAGTTTGTATGTTTCGAAACAACAACTGCCGGCTAAAGAAGGCGAATTGAAAGGTTTTTCAGCATTAGTATACGACAAATACAGAGTAGATGAATTGTACAATGCCGTTTTCGTGAAACCGATTGCAGCATTATCGTCTACCTTATTTACCATCGTAGATAAAGCATTGATTGATGGTCAATTGGTAGAAGGTACTGCCGGATTATCAATGAATTTAGGAAAACGCATTCGCAGTTTACAAAGTGGAAATATTGGATTTTACTTGTTGGTGATGGTAGTGGCGATTAGTTTAATTCTGGCATACGTTTTTATTTAAGTTGAATAAGGGATAGAAGAAATGAGTTTACTATTAATAACATTCATATTACCTCTAATTGCATCGGTTGCCACCTTTGCACTTGGAAATAAAATGGCGAAAGTATTGGCGTTGCTTTTTTCTGCTGCTACCTTTGTTCTATCTATAGGCGTATACCTTTCAGTAGCGCACAGCGAAACAGGTTCTCTTCAATTCACAGCGAATTGGATTCCTGAAATGAATATCCATTTTTCATTGTTAGTAGATGGCTTAAGTATTTGGTTGTTATTGCTGACCAATTTTCTTGTTCCTGTTATTTTACTCGCATCCTATCAAAAATCATTCAAAAACGAAGCTGCTCTTTACGCCTTAGTTTTGTTAATGCAATTTGGATTAGTAGGTGTATTCACAGCGGCTGATGGTTTCTTGTTCTATATTTTCTGGGAGTTAGCGTTGTTACCTATCTACTTTATTGTATGGTTGTGGAATGAAAATCCGGATGAGCAAGTTCGCATAAGAACAGCTTTCAAGTTTTTCATTTACACCATTGCCGGTTCATTATTTATGTTGCTTGGCTTTATGTATTTATATGTGAAGTTAGGCTCGTTGGATTTAGCCACTTTATATTCTTCGTCTTTAGACAGTAAAGATCAGATTATCTTGTTTGCTTTTTTCTTTGCCGCCTTTGCGATTAAGATTCCGATTTTCCCTTTTCATACTTGGCAGGCTGATACGTATCGCGAATCGCCAACTATTGGAACGATGCTACTTTCCGGTATCATGTTGAAAATGGGTATCTACGGATTAATTCGTTGGTTGATTCCTGTATTGCCTTTAGGTACTGCATTTTGGACGCCATACGTAATTGCATTGTGTGTGATTGGTGTAATTTACGGTGCTATCATTGCTATTCGTCAGGATAACTTGAAAAGCTTGTTGGCTTATTCATCGCTTTCTCACGTAGGATTGATTGCAGCAGGAACATTAGTTTTGACGAATGAAGGCTTTCAAGGCGCTTCCATCCAAATGCTAGCACACGGTGTGAATGTGGTTGGCGCATTCTTCATTGCTGAAATCATTTTACAACGAACAGGAACATTGTCGATTAGTCAGTTAGGAGGAATTAGATCAGTAGCTCCTAAGTTCTATACATGTGCTGTGATTATGGTGTTGGCTTCTGTGGCTCTTCCATTAACGAACGGTTTTGTTGGTGAATTTCTATTGTTGTTTTCTATGTTCCAATATAACACGTGGTTGGCGGTATTAGCCGGAACAACAATTGTTTTGGGTGCAGTATATATGTTGTGGATGACACAACGTGTATTTTTGGGAAATGTAAACTCTCGCACCGAAAAGTTTGAAGATTTGAAAACGACAGAGTTGTTGGTGTTTGTGGTATTAATTGCTTGTGTGTTTATTTTCGGAGTGTATCCGAAATTGGTATTTGATCTTTTGCAAACAGCAAGTGGAACTATTTTAAGTGCTTCTTTGCGATAAACGAAATTTATAGAGAACGTGAAAACATTAACATATACATCTTTACTGGGCATTTTCTGCATGCTGGCCGAGATATTGAATCTTCGAAAATTCATTATTCCGATTGCGTTGGTGGCGTTGTGTGTGATAGGCGGATTAACGTATTGCGACTTAAATGTTCACTTCGAACCATTCTTTAGCGATATGTTGCGTGTAGATAATTTTTCTACTTCATTTTCGTTGTTATTGATTGTAATTGCGATACTCCTTATTGCATTATCCTATGATTTTTATGGTACGCAGAAGGCGAAGATTTCCGATTACATATCTATCATCATTTTTACGCTTTGTGGCGCATTAGCATTGGTTTCGTTTTCCAACATGACTATGTTTTTTATCGGTTTAGAAGTAATGTCTATTTCATTTTATATTCTAGCCGGAACAAATAAGCGAGAGGTGCGTTCGAATGAAGCAGCCATGAAGTATTTCTTAATGGGGTCTTTTGCGTCAGGTATACTTTTAATGGGTATTACCTTGATTTACGGAGCTTCTGGAAGTTTTAATTTAGCCACTATTGCTGTCTATGCTACGGGGCAGAATCCGGATATTACTTTCTACATTGGTATTATTCTAGTATTAGTAGCATTATTGTTCAAAGTGTCTGCTGTCCCTTTCCATTTTTGGGCACCGGATGTATATGAAGGTTCTCCAATGCTCATTACAGCATTGATGGCTACGTTAGGAAAGGTTGCTTCTTTTGCTGCATTTTACAAGCTGTTCGCTGTATCTTTTGTAGATGCCGGTAGTCATTTTAAACTTGTTATTGCCATAGTTGTTGCGCTTACTATTTTGGTCGGTAACTTATCGGCAATTCGTCAAGATTCGTTTAAACGTATGTTGGCATTTTCAGGAGTTACCAATGCAGGATTCATGTTGTTTGCTATTCTTTTGCCAAATGAAAACGGTGGCTCTGCTTTGTTCTTCTATGCTGTAGCCTATGCATTATCTTCGATAGCTGCATTTGCTATTGCCATTGCAGTGAGTAAATATTCAGGTTCAGAGAAATTTGATGCATTCAAAGGATTAGCACATAAGCATCCAGTTGCCGCACTATTACTGACATTTGCAATGCTATCGATTGCAGGAATTCCACCATTTGCAGGTTTCTTCGCTAAATATTTCATTTTGTCGAGTGCCATAAAGGGAGGGTATTTTTGGTTAGCTGTTTTTGCCATCATCAATTCAGTAGTAGCCTTTTATTACTATTTCAAAGTCATCATTATGATGTTTAGTAAGCCTGAAAAGGAGGATACTTTTTCTCCGAATTTTGTTTACATCGCTGTAGCCTCAATTGCAGTATTGATAACAATTATTGCCGGTTTTGCACCAGGGATATTTTTTATCCACTAAGTCGTTTCTGTTAATTTTTTTTTATACTTTCATAACATAAACTGTGTTATGAGGAAACATGTACTGCTGACTTTCGTATACGTATTTTGCTTTGGTTCAATGATGAATGCCCAGAACAACGTGGGTATAGGTACTCCAACACCACATCCGAGTTCAATTTTAGATTTATCGTCTCCCGATAAAGGTTTTCTTGTACCCCGTATGACGAATGTGCAGATGAATGCCATTGCTGCACCTGCAAACGGTTTGTTAGTGTACAACACAACGTTTAATTGCTTATACTACTTTGACGGATCAGTTTCAACCTTCAAAAGTTTATGTACAATCGGAAGTGGCGGAGCCACAGGTGCTACGGGTACTAATGGAGTTGGAATAACAACAATAGTTGATAATGGGAATGGAACAGCAACAATTAATTTATCGAACAGTACATCATATAATGTGAACTTACCTATTGGAGCAACAGGTGCCACTGGTGCTGCCGGAGTAAATGGAGTAGGTGTGCAAAGTATCATTGATAATGGAAACGGAACAATGACCATCAATTTAAGTAATGGTACATCTACAAATGTTACATTGCCTACGGGACCAACTGGTGCTACAGGAGTTCCAGGAGCTGCCGGAAATAATGGGGCAACTGGTCCACAAGGACCGGCAGGTTCACCGGGTGCAGCGGGTCCTATGGGACCCACAGGTCCAACCGGACCTACAGGCGCTACCGGAGCAACTGGTGTTGGTTTGGCCTGCTGGGATTTAAATGGGAATGGCACTTTTGATATTGCTACAGAAGATTTAGATGGAAATGGAATCCCAAGTTTGGGTGATTGTTCAGGGGTAGGACCAATTGGGAATACCGGAGTAACAGGAGCTACCGGAGTAACAGGAGCAACAGGAAGCACAGGAACTAATGGAGTTGCCGGTTCAACCGGAGCAACGGGGGATACAGGAGCAACAGGTGCAGCCGGAGCTACGGGTACAGCAGGAACTACTGGAGTTACAGGAGCAACAGGTGCAGCCGGCTCAACAGGCAATACTGGAGCTACTGGCTCAACGGGAAGTACTGGAGCAACCGGAGTAGGTTTGGCATGTTGGGATTTAAATGGCAACGGAACTTTTGATGTTGCCACTGAAGATTTAGATGGAAACGGAGTTCCAAGTTTAGGGGATTGTTCAGGAATCGGTCCGGTGGGAAATACAGGGGTAACCGGAGCTACAGGTAGTACAGGTATTGCAGGTGTAACAGGAACAACAGGTAATACCGGAGTTACTGGATCAACGGGTGTAACAGGAAGTACAGGCTCTACAGGCGCAACCGGTTCAACAGGTTTGACAGGAGATACTGGCGCAACAGGAAGTACGGGTGTAACAGGTAATACAGGTACTACAGGCGTAACGGGAAGCACAGGAACAACTGGAAATACAGGAGTTACGGGAAGTACGGGCTCTACCGGTACAACTGGGGTAACGGGAACAACCGGGAACACCGGAGTAACAGGCGCTACAGGCGTTACTGGTTATACAGGAGTAACAGGCGTTACAGGTAATACTGGCTCGACAGGAGTAACTGGAGCAACGGGAGGCACTGGAGCAACAGGGGTTACAGGTTCAACAGGTAGTACTGGAAGTACAGGAGCAACCGGCTCAACTGGTTTGACCGGAGATACAGGCGCAACAGGAAATACAGGTGCAACAGGTACTACAGGAACAACCGGGTCCACTGGAGTTACAGGAGGTACTGGCTCTACCGGTGCAACTGGCGTAACGGGCACAACCGGAAGCACAGGAGTAACCGGCACTACAGGCGTGACTGGTTCGACCGGAGTAACAGGAACAACAGGTAATACCGGAGTTACCGGATCAACGGGTGTAACAGGAAGTACAGGCTCTACCGGAGCAACCGGATCAACTGGTTTGACCGGAGATACAGGCGCAACAGGAAATACAGGTATAACAGGGACTACAGGAACAACCGGATCCACTGGAGTTACAGGAAGTACTGGCTCTACCGGTGCAACTGGCGTAACGGGCACAACCGGAAGCACAGGAGTAACCGGCACTACAGGCGTGACTGGTTCTACGGGTTCGACCGGAGTAACAGGAAGTACTGGTTCAATAGGAGTTACAGGTTCAACAGGAAGTACAGGTGTAACTGGATCTACTGGTACAACAGGTAGTACTGGAAGTACGGGCACCACTGGAGTAACCGGGGTTACAGGTGTAACTGGCTCTACAGGTTCAACTGGCGTAACAGGAACAACAGGTACTACGGGAACAACGGGCGTGACAGGGGTTACAGGAGTTACTGGAAGCACTGGATCGACAGGATCGACAGGCGTAACAGGTACCACGGGAGCAACGGGTGTGACAGGAGTAACCGGCTCAACGGGGGCAACGGGTTCTACTGGCGCAACCGGCTCTACAGGAACTATAGGTACAACAGGCTCTACTGGAAGTACAGGATCAACAGGTGTTACCGGTCCAACGGGGCCGACCGTATTGAATTCATTAAATACTGACGGTGTTGTACTTGGTCCTACTGCTGCAAATGCCAATCAGGTTTGGGGTACAGATGCATTAGGAAATCCGGGTTGGGTAACCAGTCCTGATTGGAAAATTATTGGAAATACTGGTACAAACGATCCTGCTCTTCCTGCAACCTATGGAACATCAACAATAGCTTCTGGTGAAAATTGGATTGGAACTACGGATGCAAACGATTGGGTTGTTGGAACTAATAATATTGAGCGAATGCGTATCTTAAAAGGGAGTGGAAATGTTGGTATTGGACTTGCTTCTCCCGCTTCTCGTTTAGACGTATATAGTGATAATTTAAACACAACTGCTAATTTTAGTAATGGAAATAGTGCATTACCAGGATTCATAAAAGCGGTTTATGGATCGTCAGTCATGTCTCCTACACTGGGTATGGGAGGTGATTTTACAGGTACTTATGCTGGTGTAAGAGGTTTTAGTACTAGCTCTCAAGCAGCAAATAGCTACGGTGTGTTTGGACAGGCAAATGGCAATAGTATCACAGCAGGAAATCGATATGGTGTATATGGGTTTGCGTCTGAGTCAGGCGGTGGTCCATCTACAGTGATTGGAGGGTATTTTTCAAGCTCAGGAGGTGTATCAAACTACGGAGTAATTTCACCATTAACAACGAATACCAATGGTTTTGGTACGGGTACACCAGTCTCTCGAGTAGATATAAATGGAGATTTGGCATTACGTGAAGGGACAGCCATTGTTGTTACCGCTGGTACAAATGCAATTGTACTAACGGGAGAGTATAGTCATTATCGTTTAACCGGAGCTTTAGGTGCTTTCAATGTAAGAACTATTGCCGGTGGGAACAACGGACAGATAATTACCTTAATCAATAATACTACTCAGGTAATGACAATTACCAATGGTTTTGCTTCTAATGATGCAATTTTAACCGGTACCGGTAGTAACCTAGTATCGAATGGTACAGATAACTCGAGTGTTACATTGATTTATAACTCTACTTTACTTCGATGGGTGGTTATTGCAAGTTCTGGAATGATAGGAGGAGGTGATTGGCAATTGACAGGAAATACTGCTATAACCAATCCCGCTAACCCTGCTACTTATGGCACTTCAACTATTGCTGCAGGTGAGAATTGGATTGGAACTACAGATGCGAATGATTGGGTAGTTGGTACAAACAATATTGAGCGAATGAGAGTGAAGAAAACATCCGGATTTGTTGGTATTGGAACTGCAACACCGGTCAACACTTTAGATATTGGCGGGAAAAATCAATGGGATTTATCAACAACCGAGGGCGATGTTCGTATCGGAAATCCAACCTATAGATTGAAAATTGGAGTTGCAACAGGAGGTGGAGGTGCAGGTGATGCTCGTATTTATGCTTCCGGTGGTACAAACCGCATAATTCTCGGAGGAAATACAAGTGATGTTGCCGCTATAGATGGAACAAATATTAGAGTAGGGGTAAATGTGATTGCTCCTGCATCTAAATTGGATGTTAATGGTGATATAGCTTTACGAGAAGGAACGGCATTTACGGTAGCTACAGGAGCTAATGCGCTTTTACTTGCAGGAGAATTTAGTCATTATCGACTTACAGGAGCTGCTGGTGCATTCAGCATTAGTACAATAACTGGAGGGAATAATGGACAAATAGTTACCTTAATTAATCATTCAGGGCAACAGATGACTATCACAAACGCTTTCAGTGCTTCTATTGATGCAATTTTAACAGGATACGGTTCAGATTTAGTTTCAACAAGTACCGGAAATTCAAGTGTTACGTTAATCTATAATTCAACTATTCAGCGTTGGGTTGTGATTGCAAGTTCCGGTATGCAAAGTGGTTCATCTATTGACTGGCATATCACCGGTAATGCAGCTACTAACGACCCTGCAACTCCGGCAACATATGGTTCGTCTACAATAGCCGCAAATGAAAATTGGGTTGGAACCACTGATGCAAACGATTGGGTTATTGGTACAAATAATATAGAACGTATGCGGGTAAAGCAAACAGGTCTTACCTCTGGTTATATTGGAGTAGGAACCGCTACACCAGCCAATCCGTTTGAAGTTTTTGCACGAAGCGATGCAAACAAAGCAGGTGTTTATAGCTATGCACAACAAGTGGCGACAGGTGTTGATTACAACAATAGAGGTGTTGTAGGTATAGGAAAAGGCGGTAATGCATCTTGGGGTTATGGAACCGGAGTTGTAGGTGTTGGAGATCAATTAAATTCTTTTAATGCTACGGGTGTTTATGCAGTTTTAGGAACAACGCTACAGGCGAGTCCAACCTATACAACAGACCAAGCTTTATATGCTGATGGTAGAAATTTAGGTAGTGCGGGTATTTTTATGGGTGGTCGAGTAGGTATAGGTACTGCAACTCCTACTTTAGCACATTTACAATTACAGGGCACTGTAGGAAGCACAACCGCTATGTTTGGCGGAAGTGCAAACTCTCAGGGAATTTCGTTGGTTTCCGATTGGCCAGGATTGTATTTTAATTGTTATTACAATGGTGGAATTCTTTCTATGGCAAATTCAGGATATCCGTCCATTATTAATACTGATCAAAGCTTAGGAGGGTTAACTTTCCAAACAACGAATACAGTAATTGCCGCACAAAACGCTACTGTTGCACCACTGGAGAGAATGCGTATAACCGGTACCGGGTTAGTAGGTATAGGTACAACTGTTCCTGGTGCACATTTGGATGTTTTAGATGCAAGTGTAGGTGTTGTAACTGTATATAGAGGCCGAAATTCAAATGCAACCGGAACAATAACTCAGATAGGTAGTATAGAATACTTCCAAGATCAGGCATCTACTATTGATTTTACTGGAGGAAGTAATTTCTCTATCAACTTAAATGCTGCTGCATCTTACGAGTTACATATGGCTAATAACTCTGCAGCAAAACCAACTTCGAATGCATGGACGGTTACTTCTGATGCTCGCTTGAAAGAAGATGTGACTCCATTTAAAGACGGTTTGAGGACATTGAAAGAAATCAAACCGGTTTACTTTAAGTATAATGGTAAAGCGGGAATGCCAAAAGAATATGGTGTTGGTGTAATTGCACAAGAAATTAAAGAGGTGGCTCCATATACAGTAGGGACTTGGGAATATTTACCTAGCGGTACACCAATTGACGAGAACACACATTCAAAAATTGAGCAGTATTATAGTGTAGATAACGGTGCATTGACTTATGTAACCATCAATGCTGTGAAAGAATTGGATGAGAAATTAGAGAAGCTATCTGCTGCTTATGCTACAGTGAGCGACTTTGGTGTTCAAGAAATGAAATCAAATGAATTGTTTGTAGCTTATAGCGATGACTTCAAATCTAAACTACAAGGCCAACCTGTGGTTACCATTACACCGCTATCTTCGGATGTTTCGTTGTACATTTCACAGCAAAATGAAAATGGGTTCTATGTGAAATACAATGGAACTGTTAAACCTACTTCATTCAACTGGGTGGCCATGGCCAAAGTTCAGACAAAAGCACTTCAGCCTAATGTGAACTACACTGAAGAAGAGCGTCAGAAAATGCTTTCTAAAGTGGTTATTGCTCCTGCAAAAATCAAGTTGCAGAAAGAGTTAGATGAGATACAGAAGAGAAAGAATGAAAAGGCTGCTCAAGATGCACTTGATCAGAAGCGAGAACAAGAAATGAAAAGCCGTATGCAAAAAGATAACCGTGTTGAAGAAGAACAACGATTGAAATTGGAACAAGAAAAGAATCGTTAATGTTTTTCCATAATAGTAAAACGGCTACAAGACATCTTGTAGCCGTTTTACTATTAATTCAATTTCACATCTACTTCTTCTAAAGCATGTAAGGCTTTGAATACTTCATTCACAGGATTTACCATAAATTTTCGAGAATAAACATTTAATACAATCTCTTCGCCCTCATGTTTCAATTTCATGTAAACAGGAAGTTTCCCGGGATGTTGTTCAAAAACCGTTTTCATTTCATCTATCACTCGATCGGATAGCGTTGCAGCATCAATAGTAATGGTAAGGTTTTTAGCTATTTTATCGCGCACTTCGGATAGTAACTCAATCTTCATAATCTTGAATTCAAAATTATCGGGTTGATTATAACGGGGTTGATAACGCCCGTTGATGTATACCATTGCCCCCATGGTTTCTGCAAAGTTTTTAAACTGAATGTAGTCTTTCCCAAACAAGGCAAACTCAAAGGTGCCTTCAAAATCTTCTAATGTAAAAGAAACGTATTGGTTACCTGTTTTCGAAACCTTTGTAATCGTTTTACTGATGATGCCTGCAATCTTTAAATCTTTATCCTTTACCTCAGGAATATTCTTTAAAGAACAATTCGTGAAGTTTTCAATTTCTAATTTATAATCATCGAGCGGATGTCCGCTGATGTAAATGCCTACTACTTCTTTTTCGTATTTCAATTTTTCCAACAAAGGGTATTCCTCTTGTTTAGACACAGAAGGTTCCGACATTTCAACTGAAATCGATTCGCCAAACAAGGAGTTTTGATTCATTGTTTTGGCGCTCTGTTCGTTGTTACCATAACGAATCATTTTTTCAATCAAGTTCATGCCGTCTTTAGGATCGGGAAGAATAAAAGTTGCACGAGAATATTGTTGAAACGAATCGAATGCTCCGGCATACGCCAAACTCTCTAACGATTTTTTATTTACTGTTCGGAGGTTTACACGTTTCGCAAAATCAAAAATCGATTGATATGGGCCATTGAGTTTTCGCTCTTCCACAATCGATTCAACGGCTGCTTCACCAACACCTTTAATGGCAGATAAGGCGTAGCGAATTTCGCCTTTTTTATTCGCTGCAAAACGAATATTGCTCTCGTTTACATCCGGTCCCAAAACCGGAATACCCATTTTGCGAGACTCTTCCATGAAGAAGGTAATCTTCTCTAAGTTTCCTTGGTTATTCGACATTACCGCAGCCATGTATTCTGAAGGATAATGCGCCTTTAAATAGGCTGTTTGATAGGCCACTAAAGCATAACAGGTAGAGTGCGATTTGTTGAATGCATATTGTGCAAAGGCTTCCCAGTCGGTCCAAATTTTTTCCAAAATCTTTGTGTCGAAACCCTTGCCGTTTCCACCTTCCATGAATTTGGATTTCATCTTATCCAGTACATCCTTTTGTTTCTTTCCCATTGCTTTACGCAGCGTATCGGCATCCCCTTTCGTGAACCCTCCTAACTTCTGCGACAGCAACATCACTTGCTCTTGGTAAACGGTAATTCCGTAGGTATCGGACAAATATTCTTCCATTTCAGGAAGGTCGTAGGTTACCACTTCTTGTCCTAATTTTCGTTTGATGAATTTCGGGATGTACTCTATAGGACCCGGACGGTACAAGGCATTCATGGCAATTAAATCACCAAAACGGTCGGGCTTTAAGTCGCGCAAATATTTTTGCATACCGGCCGACTCGAATTGAAACGTTCCATTTGTTTCGGCTCGTTGATAAAGTTCAAATGTTTTTAAATCGTCTAATGGGATTGTATCAATATCAATCTTTACGCCATGATTTTGCTCAATCAATACCAAGCTATCGCGAATGATAGTAAGAGTTTTGAGACCCAAAAAGTCCATTTTGATTACCCCGGCATCTTCAATAATATTACCCTCGAATTGCGTAATCCATAAATCCGTATCCTTTGAAGTGGCTACAGGTAGGATATCTGATAAATCGGTTGGGGCAATAATAATTCCTGCCGCGTGTAATCCGGTACTTCGCACAGAGCCCTCTAGAATGGCCGCTTCTTGGAGGATGGTTGCTTGTAAATCTTTACCGTTATAAATCTCGCGCAGCTTTTTGATATTGTCCATATCTTCTGCCTGATAGCCTTCTTTTTCTTTCAATGATTTTGGGCCATCGAGTGGAGCGAAGAGTACACGATTCAATACAGTTCCCGGTTTATCGGGCACTAACTTCGCAAGGGCATTGGCTTCCGGCAAAGGTAAGTCCATTACTCTACACACATCTTTGATACTCATTTTGGCGGCCATTGTACCGTAAGTAACAATTTGTGCGACTTGGCTCTTGCCATATTTCTGCACCACATAATCGATTACTTTTTGACGACCTTCATCGTCAAAATCAGTATCGATATCGGGCATCGACTTACGATCGGGGTTCAAGAAACGCTCAAATAGTAAGTTGTATTTAATGGGGTCGATGTTTGTAATACCGATGCAATAGGCCACAGCAGAACCCGCAGCAGATCCCCGTCCGGGGCCAATCATTACACCTAAATCGCGACCTGCTTTAATGAAATCGGCAACAATTAAGAAGTAGCCCGCAAATCCCATGGTCTTCACGGTATGCAACTCAAAACGCAAGCGTTCTTCTACTTCTTGGGTGATGTCTTTGTAGCGCTCTTTTGCTCCCATAAAAGTGATGTGCTCCAAATAATCATCTTGCGAGGCATAACCTTCCGGAATTTGATAGTGCGGCAACATAATGTCGCGCTTCAGTTTTAGGTGTTCGACCTTACCGAGAATTTCTTGTGTGTTATCAATGGCTTGCGGAACGTCTTTAAAAATCGTAGACATTTCCTGCGTATTCTTGAAATAGAACTGATCGTTATAGAAAGCGAAGCGTTTGCCTTTGGAAGAAACATCTTCATCAAAGTCCTTCATTTTTTCAGTCGATTGTTTTTCACCTGTGTTAATACAAAGCAAGATATCGTGCGCATTGGCGTCTTTTTGATCGATATAATGCGAATCGTTGGATGCAATAACCTTTACATTGTATTTAATCGCCCACTTTAACAAGACTTGATTCACTTTCTCTTGTTCGGCCATGCCGTGCCGTTGGATTTCGATATAGTAATCTACTTCACCATTTTCGCGGGTAAACAAATCTAACCACCATTTAAATTCCTTTTCACCTGCTTCTTCTCCTTTTTTGAGAATGGTTTGCGGTACTTCAGCACCAATACAGCATGTAGTCGCAATCAACCCCTCGTGGTATTGAAGTATTAACTCTTTATCAATTCGTGGGTATTTCCCATACAAACCTTCGATATAGCCGAGTGAGCAGAGTTTAACCAAGTTTTGATAGCCTTTAGCATTTTTTGCTAAAAGTAATTGGTGGTAACGTTTATCTCGATCATCTTTGGTGAATTGACGTTTGTGCCGATTTTCCACCACGTAAAACTCGCATCCAACAATAGGTTTGATTTTATTGGGTTCGTCTTTGGTGTTGTATTTGGCGGCTTCGGCAACGAATTGAAATACACCAAACATATTGCCGTGATCGGTAATAGCTAAGCCTTTCATGCCATCATTCACAGCTTTTTTATACATGCTCGAAATATCGGCAGCTCCATCAAGCAAAGAATATTGGGTATGGCAGTGGAGGTGAACGAAGTTAGACATGGCATTAGTTTAAAAGGATGACTGTTTGAATTCGAAAACTGTTCGAACCCATTGGCGAATTTAGCGAAACCAAATCTAAAGTGGGTGGGTGTGGAAAAATAAAGATACGAGTTTGAGCTTTTAAGGAACTAGATCTAACCTCTGTCAAGGAATAATTATTTTCTGCACAAGGTCTCTTGTTTTCAATATATAGCTGCCTGAAGCTAAAAAAGCTAAATGAATGGTATTTTCGCCTTCGTCTAATTTTCCCAATTGCACTATCTTGCCTGAATAGTCTAGGATTTCATAATTCGCAGCAATTGGCGATGAAATTTTGATAGAACTATAGAATGCAGGGTTAGGGTAAATGCTGGTTGTATTAACAGCATTATTTTCTATGCCGGAAAATGTTCCGATGAATAACTTTTCAGTATTGGCATTTATGATAGATTTATCGGTTTGGTTCGCTAAAAAAGCATACCCCCTAATACTGCTATGATTCCATGAAGTGGAAACAGCATATCCTTTAGGTACCACAATGCTATCGCCAATATTTGTTGGAAGATTAATGAGTATTCCGCTTGAATCGGTTAATGCTTTTCGCATAACTCCATAATGCGTATTTATGCCATTGGGTGCTGCATATGCAACAGAATCTTCTCCAATAGCCAGGTACAATTTAGCGCTCGTTTGTGTATCGGTAGCTCTCTTAATGATTGTAGCTGTTATGAAAGCATCGGTTGGGCTTGTTTTCTTGTGTTCTAATTTTATCTCATAGTTTGATAATTGATTTAGAAACGGATTAACCACGGTACTATCTATAATGTTGTTTACCTCTGTTCCTTGTATAAACAAACGAGGGGTTGAACCAAACACTCCATAATATTTAGTTCTACCATCGTATTCGCTTTTATTTTGTTGACTAAAGAAACAATTGGGGTAGGGTGCACTGGGATAGAATGCAATTTGTATTAGATTCGGATATTGATTTAATGTGTTAAAAATCCCAGGTTCTAAGGCTCCACATATGCTACAACGCGTATTTGAAAAGAGTTCAATAACAACATTCTTTTGAACTTGTGCGTCAACTCTAATACCTATAAATAGCAAAATGGTAATCAATAGATATTTCATAGTTGAATTGTTTTAATGTTTTTCAGTAATTCTATTGAAAATAGGAAACGCTTAAACGCGAAGTTGTGATTTATATTGTGAGAAGGATTCCTTTTTTTATATCGATTTTTGTATAACTGAAAACAGGAAAAAAACTGTCACAAATTACATCAGTTTGGGAAAGATTATTTATAGATTTAACTAAAATCTTTTCTCCATGAAATTTTCGGTTCGAATTGCCTGTTTTGTAATGCTTGTCATTGCAATCTCTTCCTGCAACAAAAACAAAGTACAATTGCTGTACACCAATGCCAAAGAGGAAGTTGGCACTTTAGGAAACCTCACCTTTAGTTTTGATAAGAACATGGTGCCCGATTCACTGCTAGAAATGTGGGATAGTACCGAATATATTGCGTTTGAGCCGAATATTCTAGGTCGTTTTCGCTGGACGAGCGTGAACGAATTAGTGTTCTCACCATCGGCTGAATTACCTGCTGCCACTGATTTTAAAGGCTCATTTACAAGTAAGCTTAATCGATATTCGTATAGTTTATCGGGCTTGCCTAAATTAACGTTCCATACACCTTATCAAAAGCTTGAAACGGTGAACGCCTTATGGACATTAACGAATGAGACTTCCGGCATACCAATGGCACAATTGGAATTGTATTTTTCATTTCCGGTGGACCCCATTCAATTGAAAGAATTATTGCAAATTACTGAAGGAAAGCAAGAGAAGAATTTTCAGATTGTAACGGCTTCTAAAGATTCGAAAATTGAAATCAATATCAGCGATTTAAAAGCAGAAGATCGAGACTACAATTTGACCGTTACTTTGAAGGCCGGCTTGAAACCTGCTAATGGAGGGGCAAGCACAAAAGAGCCCGTGACAATGAATGTGCAATTGTTATCTCCGTTTACGTTAGCTATTCAAGAAGTACAAGCGCATCACGATGGAGTGGAAGGCTCGGTAAAGGTATTTACATCACAGCCTGTAATAGCCGAAGCGATTGAATCGTACGTTTCGCTCGATCCGAAAACACCATTTAAAACTATCGTTGAGAAAAACGGATTTACCATTGTTTCCGATAAAATAAATCCGGCCAATGTGTATCAATTGCATTTGCGTAAAGGCATGAAAGGTAAGATTGGCGGTGAATTGAAAGAAGACTATACTGCCGATTTGCAATTTGGTGAATTAGAGCCTTCGATCAGTTTTGGTAACCGTAAAGCGGTCTATCTTACCCCAAAAGGCAATCGAAATATTGAAGTGAATATTATCAATGTGCCGAAAGTAAAGTTGATTGTTACTAAAATTTATGAAAACAATTTGTTGGCCATGAATCGCATTGGGTATTATGAAAACGATTATGGGGATTATGAAATGAGCGAAGCCAGTGATTATCAATTAGGCGATCGGATTTATGAGACAACAATTGAAACATCAAAGTTGCCGAAACATGGTAATGGTCGATTATTGAAAATGGATATAGCTGATAAGTTGCCGAATTTTTCAGGTGTTTATAATGTAACTATTCAATCGGAAACACAATATTATTTACGGGAATCGAGAGTGGTTTCACTTTCTGATATTGGTTTAATTGCTAAGAAAGGAAAAGATAAAGTGATGTTGTTTGCCAACTCTATTCAATCGGCTACCGGGCTTTCCGGTGTTCAGTTTCAGGTCTATGGTGCGAATAATCAAATTGTAGCCAAAGGGGTTTCGAACAAAGATGGAATTGCTGAAGTGGCTATTCCTGCTAGTCAGTTTTCGGGCTTTACTCCATTTATGGTTACTGCTAAATTGGGTAACGATTTCAACTATTTACCATTTAATACAACTCGCGTAGAAACATCTCGGTTTGAAGTAGATGGTTACAGTCCGAATGCATCCGGCTTACAAGTCTTTATTTATGGTGATCGCGACATGTATCGCCCAGGAGAAAAAATAAATGTGAATGTTATTGCGCGTGCCGATAAATGGAAAGTGCCATCTGCTCAACCTATCAAAATGAAGCTGCAAATGCCCAATGGTAAGGAGTTGAAGCAAATTCAAAAAGTGCTTAACGAGCAAGGTTCTGTGGATGCTTCGTTTGATATTCCTGCTGCTGCCATTACCGGTACTTATACGCTATCTGTGTTAAATGGAAACGATGTGGTATTGGCTACCTCAAATTACATGATTGAGGAATTTATGCCCGATAAAATTCGTGTGCGTACTTCACTCGATAAAAATGCATTGAATGTTGGTGATGCTGCTGTGCTTACGGTTCAAGCCGACAATCTGTATGGTACTCCTGCCGGTGGAAAAAATTACGAATGCGAAATTCAAGTAGATCGAAAATATTTTGATGCCGGTCGATACAGTAGATTTAATTTTGAACTTAATGCCAGTACCTTAAGCTTGGATAAAGTGGAACGCAAAGGCCAATTGAATGAACAAGGGCAAGCTAAGGAAACTTATGCTGTGCCTACAAATTGGGTAAATAATGGACAGTTAGATGTGAATTTCTTTACTACTGTGTTTGATGAATCGGGTCGACCTGTGAATCGAAAATCAACAGCAACGGTGTACACACAGCCGTATTTCTTAGGTGCTACCAATGACGATAACTATTATTGTCCGGTGAATCAGTTTATGAAATGCAATTTGATTGCCTTAGATAAAGCATTGAAGCCGGTTTCTGGTAAAGCACATGTGCAAGTGGTAAAGCATGAATATAAAACCGTGTTGAATAAATCAGGTGAATATTTTACTTATAATTCTCAGATTGAAGATAAAGTTTTAGTAGATCAAACAGTAGTTGTATCGGGTGAAAATACAGCGTATTCATACATGCCCAAAAGTAATGGGGAGTATGAAATTCGCGTAGCCATTCCCGGAGCAAATAACTTTGTTCGCATGCCATTCTATTGCTATGGTTGGGGTTACAATACATATTCTTCGTTTGAAGTAAACACGGAAGGAACAATTGATATGCAAGCTGATAAGGAAAAATATAGTGTTGGTGAAACGGCCAATATTTTATTGAAAACACCTTTCAATGGTAAAGTGATTGTGACTTTGGAGCGCGATAATGTGCTGAAAACATTTGAAGTTCAAACCGATAAGCGTTCTGCAATGATTTCAATTCCAATGAAAGATGAGTATTTGCCGAATGTGTATGTGACCGCCACACTTATCAAGCCCCATACAGAAACAGATTTGCCACTTACTGTAGCGCATGGATTTACTTCTGTTTCGATTTTACAATCGAATCGACATATTAATCCGGAAATTTTGGCTCCTAAATCTGTACGATCGAATACCCATCAGGTAATTAAGGTGAAGGCCATGCCGAATTCAAAAATTACTTTTGCTGCTGTCGATGAAGGTATCTTGCAAATTACCGGATTTAAAACGCCCGATCCGTTTGAATATTTTTATCAGAAATGCGCATTGGGAGTGAATTCATACGACATGTATCCATTATTATTCCCTGAGTTGAAAGGCACAACATCGAGTGTGGGTGGAGATGGTTTTGATTTATCGAAGCGTGTGAATCCGATTAGTGCGAAGCGGGTTAAATTACTTACGTATTGGAGTGGTGTAAAAGATGTGAACGGCAGTGGTGAAGCTATTTTTGAGTTTGATATTCCTTCGTTTGCCGGGGAAGTTCGCATGATGGCTGTTGCTTATAAAGACGAAAAATTCGGTAGTTCACAAGCCAGTATGACTGTAGCTGATCCAATTGTTGTAAATACTACGTTACCTAGGTTCTTGAGTCCTGGCGATACTGTAAATGGTTCTATTGTGTTATCGAACACATTAACCACATCACAAAATGCAAGTGTAGATTTAATAGGCGCTAAAGGAGTGAGTGTAATTTTCGAATCCGGCAAATCGGTTTCACTTACTGCTAAAGGCGAAGTGCGTGTACCGGTTAAAATTGTTGCCGGTAATGTGATTGGTGTTACTTCGTTAAAAACTAAAGTAACCGGTAGCGGGGTTAATTTTGAGGATGTAACAGAGATGGCCATTCGTCCGGTGAGTTCGTTGCAAAAATCGTTTAGTAGCGGTGAAATTGGAGTGGGTCAAACAAAATCTATCAGTGCTTCAAACTCAATGTTTATTGATGGTTCTCAAGCTTACAAGTTAACAGTGAGTCGTTCCCCACTAATAGGATTTGCGAAAAACTTATCGTACTTGATGAATTATCCTTATGGTTGTTCGGAGCAGATTGTTTCTACCGCATTCCCTCAACTTTACTTTGCTGATATTTGCAACGGGTTAAGTAAAGATTCCAAAAATAGTGCTGCATTTAATGTAACAGAAGCTATTCAGAAATTGAAAATGCGACAAACGTATTCAGGCGGAATTACATTATGGGATGACGGTTCAGAGCACTGGTATGCATCTGTATATGCTGCACATTTCTTGGCAGAAGCAAAACGAGCAGGCTTCGAAACTGATAAAGTTTTTACCGATAATTTGTGTAATTACTTAATTCAAAAGTTGAAAGCAAAAAGTAGTATTCCTTACTACTTCAATCGTGGACAAAATCGAATGATTGCCCCACGTGAAGCGGTATACAGCTTATATGTATTGGCAATGCATGGCAAGCCGCAAGTGAGTATGATGAACTATTATGATGCGAATAAGAACCAGCTAACGGCTGATTCGAAATATATGTTGGCATGTGCCTATGCTATTGCCGGAAACAGAGGAAAGTATAGTGAGTTGTTGCCGCAAAGTTTTGGAAGTGAATTGGCTGATGCGGAAACCGGTGGGTCGTTTGGTTCAGCTTTACGTGATGAAGCCCTAGCGCTAAATGTTTTGTTGGATGTGGATGCAAAAAATCCGCAAGTAACTGTAATGAGTAAGCACATTGCCGATCAATTGAAATCACGCGATGGCTATTACAGTACACAGGAAAATGTATTTTCTGTTTTGGCGCTTGGAAAAGTGATGCGTGCCGCGAAGGCCAATAAAGCCAATGCTTCTATCAAGGTAAATGGAAAACAAGTATATCATTTTGAAGGAGGAACTTATACATTGTCTTCTAAAACATTGCCGGCAGGCAAGATTGATATTACTCCGGAAGGCGAAGGTTCCGTTTATTATTTTATGGAACAAGAAGGCATTACTCGCGATGGTTCATACAAACAAGAAGATAATTTCTTGAAAGTACGTAAAACCTTCTATGATAGATATGGACATACTTTGAGCGGAAATACGTTCAAACAGAACGATTTGATTATTATTGGAATTACTTTAGAAAATGCATTCTCTCGTTCTGTTGATAATGTTGTGGTTACCGATATGTTGCCTGCTGGTTTTGAAATCGAAAATTCGCGCATCAACGAAATTCCGGGTATGGATTGGATTAAAGATGCTTCCTATTCTGATGCGATTGATATTCGTGATGATCGAGTAAATATTTTCACAGATGCAAATGGTAAGAAGAAATTTTATTATGCTGTTCGTGCAGTTACACCGGGTTCATTCCACATGGGGCCTGTGTCTGCCGATGCGATGTATGCTGCGGAATACCACAGCTACAACGGAGGAGGAATGATTAATGTAGTTAAATAGATTATGGACGTTACAGCAAAAGAAATTATAGGTACTGCACCCGCCCGTTTTCGTGCAGAAAAATCGGATGGAATAAATACTGTTTTTCATTTTGATATTTCAGGCCAAGATGGAGGGCTGTTTACAATGGTTATCGAAAATGGTACATGTACTCTTTTGGAGGGCTTACAAGGTGAGGCGAAATGCGTGATTACAACAACTGATAGTCATTATCGCGATTTGGAAACCGGGAAGCTGAATCCTCAATTGGCTTTAATGATGGGCAAAGTAAAGGTGAGTAGTCTTACTGAAATGATGGCATTTTCGAAGTTGTTTAGAAAGTTTGATGTGCAATATTTGTCCGGACATGCTGATGTCTCTGATGGCATAATTGAAGTTATTCGACCGGAATTAGACGGCCCGTTGAAAGGGGTACGTATACTTGATTTTTCACGTTTGCTTCCTGGCCCTTTAGCTACAATGCTTTTGGCAGATATGGGTGCTGATGTTATTAAAATAGAAGACCCGGATAATCCCGATTACATCCGTGATTTCGAGCCTATGATGGATGGAGCTTCAGCCTTTTATTATGCCCTAAATCGCAGCAAAAAGTCACTGGCTGTCAATTATCTTGAGCAGGATGGAAAACGAATCATTTATGAATTGGTTAAGTCTGCCGATGTGGTTGTAGAGCAGTATCGGCCGGGAGTGATGAAGGCACTAGGTTTAGATTATGAGACATTGATTCAATACAATCCTAAACTGATTTATGCATCCATTACGGGTTACGGACAAACATCAAGTATGGCACAAGTTGCAGGGCATGATTTGAATTACATCGCAATGGCCGGCTTATTGGGTATAAATGGTTCTGGTGCAGATTCGGTAGTCATTCCTGGCTTTCAGTTAGCAGATATTGCCGGTGGTGCTTATATGGCCATGAATGCAATTTTGGCTGCACTATTTCAACGCGAAAGGAGAGGAGTGGGCGAGCATTTAGATATTGCTATGGCCGATGCTGTTGTACCGTTCACCACACTTCCTTTTGCAGAATATCAGGCTACAGGAAAGGTAACCGAACGTGGAGCATTTCAACTTTCGGGCGGTTTAGCGAATTATAATGTATTTCGTTGTGCCGATGGAAAATTTATAGCATTGGGATCCTTAGAACCTAAGTTTTGGAATCAAATATGTGCAGCATTGAATAAACCTGAATGGGCAAATGTAATACTAGAAGGTGAATCGGCTCATGCTGCTGTTAAACTAGAACTTAAATCAATGTTTCAAGAACAGACAAGGGATTATTGGGTGACATTCTTTAAAGGGAAAGAAGTTTGTGTATCTGCTGTCAACGAATTGGATGAATTAGCTTCTAATACATATTTGCAAGAGAAGAATGCATTCACAAAACAACATATTAACGGCAAAGAATTCTTTACTGTGAATATGCCTATTGCTTTTCAATCTGGTAAGCAGAATACTTCTTGGATTGCCCCAAAATTAGGGGAAGATACAATTGCTATATTACGGAATATGAATATGTCTGAGTCTGAAATTCAACGTTTGAAGTCTTTGAATATCGTTCGATTATAGGGCTATTGTTTCGAAATAAATCATAAAAATACACAGCTTTATACTGGAAAATAAGGTTGTGCTACTTTCACTGGTAGTTCTAAGGGAGGTTTTATTATATTGCGCATTATTTTTTTTATGCAAGAATATATCATAGATTTTCCAAAGCAGCTTAAAGATGCATCAACGCTAGTAGGCGCTATTAAATTAGGTTCATGTACAGAGCCTATTCATAATATTATTATTTCCGGATTAGGTGGCTCTGGGTTTTTAGCGGACTGTCTGTTCGATTTATGCAACGACACTATTGGTGTACCCATTGTAGCCAACAAAGGCTATTCACTACCTAAATTCTGCGACAAAAACACGTTGTTGATATTAGTGTCTTATTCCGGTAACACTGAAGAAACGGTGAGTTGTTTTCATGAAGCGATGTCTAAAGGATTAAAGCCTATTTGTGTTAGTTCAGGTGGTAAGTTGAAGGACTTAGCATTGAATGCCGGAATGGATTACATTGCCATGCCAACCGGATTTCCACCACGAGCATCTTTAGCTTTTGGAGCGGCTAACCTTTTTTATGTGCTTAATCATTTTGGGGTATTATTATTTGATGTGGCTAGTTCATTCTCAAAGTTGGGCACATTCTTAGATTCGAAACAAAGCGATATTAAGGCTACTTCGAAGCACTATGCTGTACATTTTAAAAATAAGATTCTTGTGGCCTATGCCGAAGATCGTATTGATGGAATTGCATTGCGATTAAAACAACAGATTAATGAGAATTCAAAAGCATTTTGCTGGTATAATATAATTCCGGAATTGAATCACAATGAGTTGGTGGGTTGGAAGCAACAGCATCATGCTATTGGCACATTGTTTATTCGTACTTCATTTGAAAATGTGCGGAATAAACATCGATTTGATTTTCTGAAACCACTGTTAGAAAATTATGTTGACGAGGTGTTGGAGATTCAAGCGGAAGGCAACTCATTTTTCGAACAGTACTTTTTCTTGATTCATTGGTGTGATTGGTTGTCGTATTATTTGGCGTTGGAACACGAACAAGATCCCACAGAAGTGCGTGTCATCGATAATCTTAAAGCGTATTTAAATAATATCAATTAATGAAGATTGATAGCGAACAGGAAGAACCCGTTTCATTTGATGAGTTGGGTGACGATTTGTACACTCAAGTCGATATTGTTATTGACAAAGGGCAAGAGCAAATTCGTATTGATAAATTTTTAGCTAATCGACTATCTTCCAATATTTCGCGTTCCCGAATTCAATCAGCAGCAGATGCCGGTAGTATTATTGTAAATGGAAAACCGGTAAAATCGAATTACAGAATTCGTCCATTGGATAATATTTCGTTGTTGATTCCTAAGCCTGTTGAGACCTACGATCTATCGCCTGAAAATATTCCTTTGGAAGTATTATATGAAGACGATGAATTGTTGGTGATTAATAAACAACCCGGTTTGGTTTGTCATCCCGGAATTGGGAATCACCGTGGAACCCTTATTAATGCGCTTTTGTATCATTTCGAACAATTGCCGCAAGGGAAGGAAAAATTCCGACCGGGCATGGTACATCGTTTGGATAAAGATACAAGCGGTATTATGGTGGTTGCGAAAACCGAATATGCTTTGGCGCATTTATCGAAGCAGTTTTTTGATCGAACTACACAACGCAAGTACTATGCTTTAGTATGGGGAAATGTGGCGGATGATGCCGGAACAGTTACGGGCAATATTGGTCGTCATTCACGCGAACGGATGCAGTTTGAAGTCTTTCCAGATGGGAGTTTTGGGCGACATGCAGTTACACATTACAAAGTTGTAGAGCGCTTCAATTATGTAACGTTGGTGGAGTGCAAATTGGAAACCGGACGCACGCATCAGATTCGTGTGCATATGAAATACATCGGGCATACCTTGTTCAACGATGCACGCTATGGTGGCGATAAAATTTTAAAAGGCACTATTTACAGCAAGTACAAGCAGTTTATCGATAATTGTTTCGACATGTTGCCTCGTCAAGCATTACATGCAGCTTCATTGGGTTTCAAACATCCGAGAACGGGAGAAGATTTTTATTTTGAAAAGGAATTGCCTTCTAATTTCCAAGATTTGCTCACTAAATGGAGAAAGTATTGGAATACTATAGTACAAACGAATCCGGATTATGACGAATAGGTGGCTTGCATTAAGTGCCTTTAATTATACCCTCCCTGAGGATCGCATTGCTCATTTTCCACTTTCGCAACGCGATCAATCTAAATTACTTGTTTATAAAAATGAAACTATAACCGAAGATTGTTTCTCCAATCTTTCAACACATATTCCTGAAAATGCATTGCTGGTATTCAACGATTCCAAAGTAATTCCGGCACGTATTGTTTTTCGAAAATCTACCGGAGCGAAAATTGAAGTGTTTTGTTTAGAGTGCTTGGAAGAATCAACCCAAGCCTCTGTTTGGAAGTGTTTCGTGGGTGGAGCAGCAAAATGGAAAGAGGAAACATTAATGCTCCAACAAGGTGAACTTGTTCTAAGTGCTAGAATGTATCAAAGAACTGAAGATGCTTATGAAATTCATTTCGAATGGAACGTTGAAGGCAAATTATTTTATGATGTATTAGATACTTTTGGCGATATTCCATTGCCTCCTTATATCAAAAGAGAAACAGTAGAGTCAGATAAAGATACTTACCAAACTGTTTATTCCTCAGCAAAAGGTTCTGTGGCTGCACCAACTGCAGGATTACATTTTACGGAATCTGTATTTAAAACGTTGCAAGAAAAATGCATCAATCGAGCATTTGTGACATTACATGTTGGAGCAGGAACATTCAAGCCAATTAAAACTGCAAATGTATATGATCATACCATGCATACAGAGTGGATTGATGTGTCGAAAGCATTTGTTGAACGAATAAAAAGTGGGGAAGATGTTTTCATTATTCCTGTTGGAACTACATCGTTAAGAACGCTTGAAACATTGTATTGGTTGGGTGTAAAGGTAATGATTGATGGCGTTGACAATGCCAAAAATTTAGAATTGAAGCAGTGGGAAAACGAAAAGTATTCTGCCATTAACGTATCTGTTAAAGATGCATTTCAAGTATTATACGATTATTTAGAGGTGAATAATTTGGATCGTTTAATAGCCCGAACACAAATCATGATTACGCCTGATTATACCATTAAAACAGCAAAGGCTATTGTAACTAACTTTCATCAACCTGAAAGTTCCCTATTGCTTTTAATAAGTGCCTTTGTAGGAAATGACTGGCATACGATTTACGACTATGCTTTATCACACGATTTTCGTTTTTTGAGTTACGGAGACAGTAGTTTGTTGTTCTTAGACTAAAAGATTAATTAGCTACTTAATCTGATTTTTTCAAATAAGGCGATAAGTGTCGGAAGAAGTTCATTTGGTTCCGATAGTATTCGGTAATGATTTTGACCAAACATCTGGGGTAGATAATATCTGGCTTCTGCTTCAATGGCCATTGCAAATGAATTGATATTGTTTTGTTTTAGTTCCCGCAGTGCTTGTTTGGTGTCGTTAATTCCATGTTTTCCTTCATATTTATCGTAGTCATTTGGCTTTCCATCACTCAGTAAAATCAACCATTTGTTTTTTGCTTCTTGTTGTTTTAATTCATATCCGGCATGACGTAATGCAGCGCCAATTCGGGTATAACCACAAGGCTCTATGGCTCCAACTTTATTTTTTGCTTTATCCCATTTTTCATTAAATCCTTTTTGCGTAATATAATGTAGATGGTTTCGAGTCTTAGAGTAAAATCCTGAAATTGAAAAGCTAACCTGAAACTCATTTAATATTTCTCCGAATAGTATTGATACTTTTTTTTCAATATCCAACACTCTATTCCCTGCAACATAACCATCGCTCGATAAACTGTTGTCTAATAGCAATAGTATAGCCAAATCCTTTTCTTTTTTTCGTGTTGAGAGGTAGATTTTTTCAGATGGTGTAGTATTGCACCGGACATCAGTATATAAATCAATTATGGCATCTAAATCAAATTCACTTCCATCCGTTTGCTTTCTTTGTTGTATTCGTTTGTTATTAATACTTACAAGGGTTTTTCGCATTCCCAGTAGTATCGATTGATGCTCTTTAATTGTGTTTTGATAATATTCGGGATTCACTTCAATTTGTTTTTTTGGGAATACTCTGCAAAAATTCTCTTTATATTTTTTGTGAACATAGTCCCATTCGGGGTAGTAAATAAAAGCATCGTTCGTGTTTTTTTCTGCACTTTCCGATATGTTTGAATTTTCAATGAATTCCGCCTGGTAGACTGAATGGCTAGTGTCATCTACTCTTACCGTAAATTTCATGTTCAAATCATCTAATGCGTCTTGATGTTTTTCCAATTCGTCTTCTCCATCAAAATCTCTCCAAACACCGTCAAATTCTTCTGCTGTTTCTACTTTTTCGAAGTTATGCGTAAGCACGTAATCTTCTTGTTGCTTTTTATCAACTTCTATACGTTTTATTTCTTCAATTGCTTTAGCCTTTATGGTTGTAATTTCCTTTTGATTCGCATTACTGTCTATGTTATCGGAAAAGTGACTCAATTGATTTAATTGGGTTGAAGTGTTTTCATTTTTCATCCATTTGCCATACAACCATGTAAAATCAATTGTCTCATTCTTATCGGAATGAGTTTTTTCTATCATTGCTTTTAGTTGTTCATGAATAGAGAATGCTAGAGGATATTGTTCATGCATAACAGGTAGAACAATTGAAGCACTTTCCAATGCTTTTTGTTGGGCGGTTTGTGAATTGGGTGTTGATTCAATATTCCAATTCAACCCAAGTTCTTGTTGAATGGCCAAATAGCAAATTCTATAAAAATAGAATGAAAGATTTTCTTCGTATTTTTTGAAATATGAAAAATTTGACGGCAGAAAGAAATTGTTGTCTTTGTATCCACCTTCTCTTTCTGCCTCGAAAATTTCAATCGATTTTCCGGTCAGTGCTCTAGCCATTATTAGAAGTCTTGTTCTAATCGAATTTAAATGAACGCTGTTTTCATTTTCGTGAACAGCTTTTTTCTTTCTTCTTTTGAAGAATTTTACAATTTGCTCAAAAATTAATTCATCTACATCCATTTTTAGATAAGTAGGTTACTGGTGTCCGTTAATGCTTGAATAATATCAAGGTCATCCGTAAGAGGTTCAATTACAGCTACCTTTACAGCGTGTCTTTTGGGTAGTCCGCTAAAGATTAATTTTGCTGCATCAATCAATAATCGTGTTGAAACAGTTTCTGTTAAACCTAGTTCTCTCAGATTTCTTATTTTTTGCCCAATATTGACAAGTTTTTTTGCGATATCTTCACCAATTCCTGTTTCGTTGATAATAATTTCTGCTTCCGTTTTAGCGTCAGGATATTGAAACGAAAGTGCTACAAAACGTTGTCTTGTTGAGGGTTTCAGTTCTTTATACCCTTTTTGATATCCGGGATTGAAAGAGGCAATTAGCATGAATTTTTCGTGAGCTTTAATGGTTTCTCCAAGTTTGTCGA
Organism: Chitinophagales bacterium; assembly: GCA_044226285.1. Classification (GTDB taxonomy): domain Bacteria; phylum Bacteroidota; class Bacteroidia; order Chitinophagales; family LD1; genus CALAYL01. The sequence continues at coordinate 385,912 of JBGAHI010000002.1, forward strand.
TATACAACTCTCTTCTGTGGTCAGTTAATGAATGGATGGCCACAATAACATCCGGTCGGGCTTCTGCTACTTCATCTAAGTAAAGTATATACCCTTTTTTCACAGCAATGGTTAGTGGTCCATCAATCCATACTGTTTCGGCTCCTTTTATAATATAACGCCCAATTAAATCCGTTGAAGAAGTTTCTTCATGGCAGCTAATGGTAATGAGGGGTAAATTACATTGATGTGCAGCAAATTCCACAAATCTAGATTTCCCTGTTCCGGTTGGCCCTTTTAGCAGTAATGGTAATTTGTTTTCAAATGTTTTTGTGAATACATCCAATTCTTTGCCAGTAGCTTTGTAATAAGGTGTTTTATTGTTTGATAACTTCGTTTCAGTAAGTATTTCCATTTTATTTTATGCTAATAATTTTTTCTAATTCTATGGCTTTAGGGAACAAGATGTTGTTCTCTAAATGCACATGTAGATGCAAATCTTGTTCGAACTCATCTAGTTTTGCATACAATGCTTTGAATGTATTACATGCCCATTCCGGTGGAGTGTAGTTATTGCTTAATATTGCAATTTCTTTTAGGATTTTGCCGACTGTTTCATGTTCTGATTCCATCATTTGAATAGGGTGTAATACTGTTCCAAATGTGGGCTTGGGAATTTGTTCATTGCCCCGTGATGCCTTGCAAACATTTTTAATGTATGGGAAAAGTATCCGCTCTTCTTTAATCATGTGTAGATTTAGTTCTTCAGCAACACCGATAAACAGGTTGTTGATTTCTATTACAGCAGGATGCGCATGCCCATGTACTTGTGCTACCTTGCTTGCATACGACAAAATAAGTGGAATAGCCTCCGAAACATATGCATGATGGGTATTAACTATATAGTCGCATAAAAAGTCTAATTCCCATTTGTCGTATTTCTGTTCAGCAGGTGTTGCTTCAGATAATTTGCGAAGATCTGCCTCTAATTTTTCGAATGGAATGTCAGCCTTCCTACATGCTTTTTCAATAGTAACGCCTCCTCCGCAGCAAAAATCGATACCATATTTTTTGAAGATATGAGCCGATTTAACATTTTCTTTTACTAAGTCTCCAACCTTTTTTTCTTTTAATTCAATAACATTCATAATTCATATTTTAGTTATATAATCCAATAAATTTCTTTTCTGAGAATGGTCTGATGATAATCATTAAGTAGGCCCAGTTCTGCACTTTGTCTGGTGTTACTGCCTTTTCTAAGTATTGTATCGTGGGTGTTCCGAAAAAATGACTATATCCTGCTTGAAATGAGATGGTCTTATTAAAAACATACCCACCAGATAAATCTAATTCTGCGCCTAAAAATTTATTTAAAGTAACAGGCCCTTTCTTAACTTCAGCATAAGCGGTAAATGCATTTCCATTTAATGCAATAAATGCCGATGGTGAAAAATCGTATCTGAATTTTAAATAGGCATCAATTAATCCTACTGAATTCTCATGTCTGCCGCCAACATAAAACATATCCATATAGCCATTAAACATGTGGTTGGTACCAAAAAGTGGACTATAGGAGTAGTTGTTTTTTCCTGTATAAGCATTGGATGTGCCACTCAATACCTCAGCTCCGGCAGTAATTCGCAATTGATTCTTTTTAGTGGCATTAAATTTTAAAACATGTGAAACTTGAAGACTAATATCAAAGGCATTTAATGAGTTGTTTTTTATGTCTTTTCCAACTTGATGATAGTAGAATGCCGAAAGCGTTGTGTTTTTTAATTGTAGTCTTAAAGTGGGTAATCCAAAGGTTTGGGAAAATCGTATGCCTTTCTGTGTTACTTTGCCTGCAGTGTCTTTAACAATAAACTGGCGACCGTTATTCCAAAGTAAAAATGAAAAATCAAATTTTCCTATTTTCTGTTCAATACGCAACATTTGTGCTGTTTTGTATTGATTAGTATTCGTGAAAATGTTATTTGTTAACGACTCTGCATCTTGGTTGTATCCACCACCTAAATCCACTTTCGTATCTTTCTTTTCATATTTTAATAATGCAAAATCGTGCGAACGACCTTGCAGTGCCCAATCTACATTACCTAAGAAGCGCGCATTGTCATAGTTAAGTTCCTGCCGTCCTACTTTCAAAGAAAAGCAACTGTCAAAATGTATTTGAGCCCACCCTTCATAAAGTGAAAATAGATTGTCAGTAATTTTTAGTTGCGCAGTACTACCCCAGGTTCTTACATCTTGGAAGCTTACATAGAATGTTAGTTTATTAACTTTGTATTTTCCTTCCAACCGAATACGTTGACTAATAAAAGCTGCCGGATCCGTACCCTTTTCAATTGCCTGTCCATAGCCGTGTCGCAGTTCAAAACGATCAACCATTTGTCCGTTGAAACTAAATTGACCTAACCCAATTTTTGCAATAAAAAGCAATAGCATAAATGTGATTGCCTTTTTTTTGAGTAAAAAGTTTTTCATGATTTTTTATTTTGCTGTTTCTATAATTGTTTTTACAGTTTCTTGATTGTTCACCCCTAATCCTTCTTGTTGATGAATTAACTCACCTTGATGATTAAATACACTGATGATGTTTGAATGTGAAAAATCCATTGGTGATATTTCACGGTATTTTACTGAAAGCACATTAGCGAATTCTTGCACACTTTCTTTGTTTCCCTGAAGAAATGTCCATTCATCTCCATCCATTTCTTTTTCTATTGCAAAAGCTTTTAGCCTTTCCGGTGTATCGTTTGTAGGATCTATACTTATGAGTATATACTGAACATCATTTTTTTTATTTTCCGGTATTTGCAGTGAGATGTTTTTCATGTCGGCCACTAAACGCGGACAGGCAGCCTTGCAACTGGTGTATATCATTACCATTACCAAAACCTTTCCTTTCAATTCTTTTAGGGTAATTTCTTTGTTCTCTTCTGTTCTCCATGTTGTGGTTAAGTTGAAGATAGATTCATCAGAAATATCACTTTTAGCTGTTGCCGCATTTGACTTCTCAACCGGAACGTTAGATGTTGAATTTGAGTGGCAATTGCTGAGCAATACGGTTGTTAATAGAAAAGTTATATAACGCATAATTATTTATTTTGATAGTTTTTTACACAGCGAAAGCCTAGATTTTGTACTGCGTATTTGGCTTTTATACTCCCTCGAAATGCATAACGCATGAATGCGGCATAGTTCATCAAATCTGTGGCTCCAAGGGAACCGCTGCCACAAAACAAATTCCTGTCGTTGCTCGAATCTTTTCTAGACTCGCCTGAAATTAAAACAGAGTTAAAGTCAGCAGTCCATTCCCATACTAATCCATGCATATCATATACCCCCCAAAAGTTTTTAAACGTTTTTCCAATAGGGTTTGTAAATGTTTTTGGCGCTTCATACCAACTCAAAATATATTGATTGTAACTTTTCAGTTTTCTAGCATCTGAATTATTTTCATCGGCCATCGCTACATACTCCCATTCATCAATGGTTGGAAGTCTTTTGCCTTGGCATTTACAATATTCGTTGGCCGCAAACCATGAAACATTAGTGACTGGTGCATTGGGTAACATTTTGTCTTGAAATGCAGTGTCGTTTTTCCATGTGTTCAAGTAATTACCATCAGCAAATATTTTCTTGATATTCGATTTTCTAAATTGTGGATGGCTTAAAAGAAAAAGTCGGAAGTCATTATTCGTTATTGGATACACATCCATATAGAAACTCTTTACATTCACTTTTTCAGAATCTCTTCCATAAATGGGTGCATATTTCCCTGCTCTAATAAAAACCATTGTTTGAGTTTGACTATATACGTTTTGTTGTAACAGCAAACTGACAAATACAGTCAAACTCAAACGAATAATGGTTTTCATTGCAATTATTTTCCTTTTACTTTCGCAACCATGGCCGATGTAACATCTTTGTTGCTATTGCCCCAACTGCTGTATACATAGGTAAGTACATTAGCAATTTCTTCATTACTTAATGTTTGCGCAGGCATTGTACTGTTGTATGTTTTACCATTTACGGTTACTTCTCCATTTTTACCATGAAGAACGATACCAATGGCACGTTCTGCATCTGCGTTCAAGAAATCTGATTTTGCTAAAGGAGGAAATGCATTGGCTACGCCATCCCCGTTTTCTTGGTGACAAGCGAAACATGTTTTTGAATACAAAACTTTTCCTGCAGCAATTCGTTCTGGTAAGGATGTTGCTTTTGGTTCAGCTGCAGCATTATCATCTTTAGGCATCGTTTGAATAGTTGCTCCTTCCGGATTATAAATACCTTCAACTTGTTTGCCACTATAGATTTGTTTGTTTTCATCACCAGTTACTTTCAACATTCCTAGCGAACCTTTATTGAATGTTCTAAAGATAGAGTGGTCAACAATTATGAAAGTTCCCGGTACTTCAACTTTGAAATCTACTATTGCCGATCCTCCGGCAGGGATTAACGTTGTTTGTACATTCTTATTAATCATTTCTCCTCCTTCAATGTGTACATGGTCGAATATTTCGCCAATGACATGGAATGAAGAAACTAAATTAGGGCCACCATTTCCAACGAATAATCGTACAGTTTCTCCTACTTTTGCAGTTATAGCATTGTCGCCTGTTAAGGATCCCACTTTACCATTGAAAACAATATATTCAGGATGTTCATCAACTCCTTTTTGCATATCGAAGGCCTGTAAACCTGTTTCCCCGTTCTTCCCTTTAGTGTAGAAATCACCTTGCATGATATAGTACTCTTTATCAACTTTAGGCAAACCTCCTTCCGGTTCTACTAAAATTAACCCATACATACCGTTGGCAATATGCATACCTACAGGTGCTGTAGCGCAGTGATAGACATATAAACCTTGATTAATTACTTTAAACGAAAATACTACTTCATGTCCGGGTGCCACAAATGATGAAGCGGCACCACCACCTTGTCCAGTTACGGCATGTAAATCAATGTTGTGTGGAAGTTTATTATCGGGATGGTTTTTAAGGTGAAACTCAACTTCATCGCCTACTCTAGTTCGAATAAAACTTCCAGGCACAGAACCACCGAATGTCCAATAGGTATATTTTACACCCGGAGCCATTTCGCCTTCTTTCTCCAAAATTTCCATGTTCACAATTAACTTGGTTGCTTTTCTGTCGCCAACAGGTTTCGGAACTAATGGAGGTGCTGTGAGTTCAGCTATAGATTGTCCTTCTACTTTTATTTTAGTTGCATCTTCTGGTGTATTACCATTCTTATTATTACATCCCGATGTTGTTACCAAACCAATTATAGCGGTAATCATAAGGGCTACTCGAGCCCATTTTTGTATATTCATTTTCATTTGATTCATTTTTTGTTTAATCATTTTCATTGATTTCCAACGCCTCATCATTAGGTAATCCATACTTTACAAATTCGTAAATGAAAAGCCCAATACCCACACTAAACAAGGTTGCACAAAGCACAAGTACTAAAAAGTGGACTTGAATTTCCTTCTGTACATCACCAAAATCTACTCCCATTATTCGCTCCATATATACCTGCGCAACGCCAGCTGCTGCAAATGCGGCAGTCATACCAATCATACCTATGTTGGATAACCAAAAGGCTAGAACTCCATTTGCATTGTCGTATCTTTTTCTTCCTGTCAAGTTTGGAAGAGTGTAACTGATAATGGCCAATACAATCATTCCGTATGCTCCCCAAAATGCTAAGTGACCGTGCATAGCCGTTACTAATGTACCATGGGTATACATATTAACTGAAGGTAGAGTATGCGCCATTCCCAATAAACCGGCTCCTACAAAGGAAATAATGGATGTGCCTAGCGTCCAACTTAATGCAATTTTATTAGGATGTCTTTTTTCTCCTTTACGATACATTGCAACTGCAAATAGGGCCATTCCTAAGAAAGCAAGTGGTTCTAGTGCTGAAAAAATTCCACCAATAATCAACCAGTATTTTGGGGTTCCGATGTAATAATAGTGATGCCCTGTTCCTAATACTCCGGAAATAAAGGTTAACCCAACTATTACATACAACCATTTTTCAATTACTTCTCTATCAACTCCTGTAATTTTAATTAAGAGATAAGCAAGTATACCTCCCATAATTAATTCCCAAACACCTTCTACCCAAAGATGCACAACCCACCAACGGAAAAATGAATCCATAGTTTGATTATCAAACCAAATCATACCAGGTAAGTATAGTAAAGCAGCAAAGAGGAGACCCATGCTCAATACAAGCGAAGTTGTTGTTCTTTTTTTACCCTTGAATAAGGTGACTAAAATCAACCCCAAGAAAGTAAGTACATTTACTACTACTAAGTAATCTAATGGGCGTGGAATTTCCAGAAACTTTCTTCCTTCCCAATAGTTAAAGTGATAGCCAATAATTGCTATTACACCAACTACTGCTAAAGAGATTAATTGAACATAGGCAAGTTTTACACTAACAAGTTCGTTTTCTGCTTCTTCAGGGATAATGTAATACGCTGCTCCCATAAAGCCTGAGAGTAGCCACACCACTAATAAATTGGTATGAACCGCTCTTGCAGTGTTAAATGGAATAAAGCTGTGTAAATTGTCGTAGCCCATGTGCGCAAAACCCATGATAAAGCCATAGACAAGTTGTAATGTTAGGAGTAGCATGGATAGCGCAAAGAACCAGTATGCTACTTTTTGTGATTTATATCTCATAATAATCTTGTTTAAAAGTTTTGAGTTGTTTTGTATTTCGGTTTCGCTGGGAATCCGTTCAGATCTGTATTACCAATCCAAGTGAAAAAGGCTACTAAATCGTTAGCCTCTTCTTCTGAAAATCCATACGCCACCATCTTTCGTCCACGTGGCGACCAAGGTGTTTTTGACATCAAAGCCGCTTTTATGTAGTTATCGCCTCTACGTTCTACTACCTTTGTCAATTCAGGAGCATAGTAAGCTCCTTCCCCCATAATCGTATGGCAACCCATACAATTGTTGCTTTCCCATAAGTGTTTTCCATGAATTACTTGTGGTGTAATATTTTCGGCATGTGTTTGTTTTGGCACCGTTGTACTCAGCGAGTTCCACGATAATCCCAGAAAAACAGCAAAAGTCACCGCTGTACCTCCTAGGAAGAATGCCCGTGCCTGTCCTTTTGATAACATATTGTTTATGTTTTAGTTAATTGGATAAAATTGTCCGATTTGATTATAAAAAAATTTAACCTTTTAAATTGAACGGTTGTTTACCCTTATTATTAATTAAGTCAGCCAATGTTACGTTGTATAAACCGTGATTCATTTTTTCTCGAAGTGGGGCATAAAGTTTATGTACAGGACATGGATTCTTTTCTGAACAATCAGGTAAACCTAAAAAGCAACCTGACGAAAAGTGATCACCTTCAATGGCTTTTATTATTGAAATAACTTTAGTTGAAACTATTTTTGATGTTGAAATTTCAAATCCACCACCACTTCCTTTTACAGATGTTATAATTTTTGCAGCTACTAACTGTTGAAGTATTTTCGATGTAAATGCCGGTGGTGAGTCAATAGCTATCGCTACGTCTTTTACTGAAAAGCGCACACCAACTTGCTGATTAGCACTTATGAATAAGAGTGATTTTATAGCGTATTGACTAGCTTTTGATAACATATTGACTTTAATATTACGTTGTAAATATACGTTAAAAAATATAAATAGGACAATGTTGTCTAATTAAAGAGATGATTTTTCTCAGTTTATTTGAATGATAAAAATCAGCATGTATACTCTCATGTCAAATTGAACTCGTTGAGAAAATCCCCTCAATTTCTTTCGCATACTTTTCATAAATCACCTTACGCTTCAGCTTCATAGTAGGCGTAAGTTCGCCAGTTTCTACCGACCATTCTTCGGGCAACAATTTTATCTTTTTGATTTGTTCCCAATGGCCAAAGTTTGGGTTTAATTTTTCTACTTCCTGTTCCATCAATGCAATGATTTTAGGAAGTGCAATTAACTCGCAGTTGCTATTAAAATTTAAATCATGCTCTTTAGCCCATGCGCTCAATTGTATGAATGACGGTACAATCAGCGCTGCAATGAATTTTTTATCATCTCCACCTACTACCATCATTTGTTCGATAAATGGGCATTCCTTCATCTTGTTTTCAATTACTTGAGGTGCAATGTATTTCCCCCCCGCAGTTTTGAATAACTCCTTCTTACGGTCTGTAATTTTTAAAAATTGTTTGCAGTTGTGTTCCAACCAAATACCAATATCACCGGTATGAAACCAACCGTCTTCAGAAATAACTTCTGCAGTTAGGTCGGGACGATTGTAATAGCCTTTCATCACATTTTTCCCTTTGGCCAAAATCTCTCCATCTTCCGCCATTCTTATTTCAACACCTGGAATAGGCATGCCTACAGTACCAATACATCGACCTTCTTCTTCAATTCTATTCACACACAACACCGGTGAAGTTTCTGTTAATCCATAACCTTCTATCACTTGAATACCTGCAGCTGAAAACAATGTGATTAGACGAGGTTGCATAGCTGCTGCACCGGTTACAATAAAATCAACTTCCCCTCCTAATGCTTCACGCCATTTACTGAATACTAATTTTCGCGCAATGTTTAATTGAAACGAGTACCATAAACCATTACTTTCTCCAATTTTGTATTGCAAGCCAAGATCAATTGCCCAAAAAAATAATTTTTTCTTGAAGCCCGTCAATTCAACACCCTTGGCCATTATTTTTTCATACACCTTTTCCAATAAACGCGGAACTGTTGTGAACGTAAACGGTTTTATCTCTTTCAAATTTTCACCAATAGTCTCCAAATTCTCAGCGTAATGAACATGCATGCCAAATGATAAATAGGCGTAAAATACCATCCGCTCAAAGCTGTGGCATAATGGTAAAAAACTAAGCGTTCGTTTCCCCGGGTCGAATGGTGTAACTTGACGAACACCATCAATATTACTCACAATGTTGTTATGTGTAAGCATTACGCCCTTTGGATTGCCCGTGGTTCCTGACGTGTAGATGATTGTGGCTAAATCTTCGGAATTTACTTGAGCTTTACGTTTGTTGATTTCATCTTCATTTATCTCATTGGGTAGAATGGAGTAAAATGCTTGTAAATCATCCATTGCATCAAACGAAAAGATGCCTTTTAATGATGGCACTTTCGCATACAAGTTTTTTACTTTGTCAAAGATTTCAGCACTGCCTACAAAGGCATATTGTATTGCAGCATCATTGAAAATAAAAGCATAATCGTTTTCTGAAATGTTTGGATACATGGGCACCGGAATCACACCAATTTGCATGGCGCCAATATCTGTGAAATTCCACTCCGGACGATTTTCAGCAATGATAGCAATTTTGTCGTTTTGCTGTAATCCTTGCTGAATAAGCAGCTGACTAACTTTGTTTGAAATTTCTTGAACTTCCTGAAACGTATAATGTCGCCATTTTTTTTGTCCGGCAATACCTTCCTTGGCGGAAAGGAATTGTTCATTCGGATTGTTAACTACATGGTTGGCTAATGCATCAAATAAGCGTTTCGATTCCATTGTTCATTATTTAATCAATTTGCTAATGGCTTTGAATTCATCTGTACCTGCTTCATCTATCAGCATAAACAAAATCATTTCAGTAGAAACAATATAAGCTCCTGATTGACGCATGCGTTCAATTGCAATGCCTTTGTTCTCTATAGTTCTAGAAGAAACGGCATCTTGTACAACATGTACATTAAAGCCCTGTTCAATAGCTTCTAATGCTGTTTTTAATACACAGATGTGCGATTCAACACCGCAAATAATAATATCGGTAATGTTATTTTGTTTCAACTTCGCTAAAACACTATTGCTGCGCATACAACTGAAACACATCTTTTCATCGATGGTAACGTTTTCTGGAATTTGAATTTCAGTACATGTATGCCCTAAGCCTTTTGGGTATTGCTCTGTAACAATGGTTGAAATTCCGAGCACAGCAGCGCCACTTAATAGTTTATTGACATTGCTGAAAATGAGTTCACTGCCACTAATCACAGGCATCAAACGCTCTTGAACGTCAATCACTAAAAGGGCTGTAGTACTTCTATTCGGTAGACCTGCTTTTTTCATAACTATTATTTACATGGATATAGATCCTTTTCTAAATTCTGATTTTCCGATAATGGCATTAATGATATAGGGTGTTCCTTTTCTGCTTTTTTCTTTGGCTTCTGCTGCAGTTGCGGCAAATGCTTCTATACTTTCTACGCGCTTTCCATCGCCACCAAATGCTTTGCCAATCATCTCATAATCGGAATGCGCTAAACAAACCGCACAGTCGCTCTTTAAGAAATCAACTTGATCACGGGCAATTTGTGTCCAACCGGCATCGTTACCAATCACTGAAATCACCGGTAAATTATGACGGACAAACGTATCGTATTCCATTAAGCTATAGCCTGCACTTCCATCGCCATAAATGATATACACATCCTTTTCAGGGAAAACTAATTTTGCACCTAACGCAAACCCCGCACCAACGCCTAACGTGCCGAAAACACCGGGGTCAAGCCACGATAAAGGCGAACGAGGTTTTAGTGTATATGCAGATGTGGCTACAAAATCGCCTCCATCGGCAACAAGAATTGTGTTATCATCTAACATCGGTTCTAAGGTGCGGAAGAGTTGCAATGCATTAATACCATTGCTTTGCTCTGCTGCTTGCGCATCGATATTTTTTTCTCGGTCATTATCTTTTGCACGTAATTGCTCAATCCATGCGGATGCATTGCATTGATATTGCTTTGCTAATGCAATCAGGAAATCCTGTGAATCGCCATGAATACCAATAGTAGGCCGTTTGTTCTTGTTCAAATCTTCCTTACTGCGATTGATAGAAACAAACGGACGATGGCCAATGTGATTCCCATAATCTAAGCGAAAATCGTTGGGTACACCGGCCAAAATAATCAAGTCTGCTTCTTTAATGGCTTCCTTGCGTTTGTGGCGCATTTGCAATTTATTTTCCTTACCTAACAAACCACGCCCCATGCCACTCAAGTATACCGGAATGCCCAGTTTAGCAACAGCTTCAGCCAATTCGTTGGCTTTCTTCGGATTCATCATCGCTCCACTACCCACTAACAGCAATGGTTTGGAAGCTTGCTTTAATTTTGATACTACATTCGAAATGTCGCTACTGCTATGTTGAGGGTAAGTAGGTTGCGCAATAGGCGCATCAAAATTCACTTCAGTTTTACCTTCAAAGAGTTTACGCGCATGTCGGTTTACATACCACTGCACAACGCGTTCTTGTAGATTACGCGGTGGTACATCTTTACTTTTCGCTCCATACCACTCACGCACCAATTCTTCGTGATAAAGTGTATCGATGGGGCATTCCACAAACACAGGACCAGGAATGCCTTCTTGCGCCATATAAAACGCTTTTTCTAAAATAGGAACAATGTCTTTTACTTTCGTGATGCGCGCTGCCCATTTCACATTGGGTTTCATCAGGCTCATTTGATCGATGTCTTGTAATGAGCCTCTTCCTTTTAAAATGGTGGCAGCACCGCCTCCCAACAATACCAATGGCGATTGCGCGAGATAGGCATTTTTTACGGCTGTAATGGTATTCGTTAAACCAGGACCGGCTGTAACTGCTGCGACTCCGGGAATGCCGGTAAGCCGAGAAACAGCATCTGCCGCAAATACTGTGTTGACTTCATGGCGTGTGTCAATCACTCGAATGCCGAGTTTTTCAGCGCCAACAAAAATGGGCGAAATATGTCCGCCACATAACGTGAACAAAAATTTTACCCCTTGTTTTTGCAATACCTTTGCAATGATTTCTCCACCGTTCATGAACGTATTTTTAGTTGTAAAAAGTAAATGCGTTGAGTGGTAATGAGTGGCATAACCAATTCAACAAACGTTGTTTATGTATACAACGAATATAAACTTCATTTAGCGAATATTGCGAAGATGAGGAGTAATGGATGTATGATTTTCGTCAGTGGGACAGTTACAGAGTATCGCCAAAGTCAAGTGCTGTTTGCAACAAGTAGTCGAGTTCAGCTTCAGTTGTACAATAGGGGGGAAGGAAGTAGAGTACATTGCCCAATGGACGGATAAGGATGTTCTGCGCTTTGAAGAACTCCATGCAACGCAATTTCACAGCGTTTAAATAACTGGTCGATTCATTTGTTTTGATATCGAAGCGAAGTACTGTGCCCAATGTAGCTATGTTTTCAAAGGCTTTGTTTTGTTGAAGAGAGGCAACTGCTTTCTTGTTCCATGTCGTTATCATGGCAACATTGTCGAGTGTTTTTTCGGTGTCAAAGAGTTCCAACGAAGCCAACGCAACAGCACAGCCTAAAGGGTTTCCGGTGAAACTATGTCCGTGAAAGAAAGTCTTTTCTTTATTGTCGTCATAAAAGGCATCGTAAATCGATTGTGCGCAAGAGGTAAGTCCCATAGGCATTGCACCTGCTGTTAAACCTTTGCTGAAACACATAATATCGGGTTCAGTGTTCATGTATTCGCTGGCGAACATTTTTCCGGTTCTACCAAAGCCCGTCATCACTTCATCGGCAATTAAAAGGACATTGGCGGATTTTAGTTTTTGTAAAATCAATTCCAAATGTGCAGCATCGTAAATTATCATTCCATTTGCACCTTGTACCAAAGGCTCATAAATGAAAGACGCAATAGCATGTTCTTGTACCCATTGATCAACAAGCGCGAGCACTTCCCTTATATTATTTTCGGTAGGTACGGGAATAGTGAGAATGTCGAACAGCAAAGGCTTGAACGGATTCGTAAATAATCCTCGTGCACTCACCGACATGCTGCCAAAGGTATCACCATGATATGCTCCTTCAAAGGCTAATACTTTTGTGCGCTTTTCATCGCGATTAAACCAATATTGAAATGCCATTTTCAAAGCCGCTTCAACAGCAGTAGAACCGTTATCAGAAAAGAAAAATTTCTGTTGATTATTCGGAAGATAGGTTTTTAGTTTTTGTGCTAAGCGAATGGCCGGCTCATGTGTGTTTCCTGCAAAAATAACATGCTCTAGTGTCGATGCTTGTTCAAATAATTTTTGTGCAATGTGAGGATGTGCATGACCATGAATGTTGGTCCACCAACTCGATGTAGCATCGAAATAGCGGTTACCTGCATTATCAATCAAATAAGCACCTTCACCCTTTGTAATCAAAACATTTCCAGGCGCATTTTTTTCTTGCGTATATGGATGCCAGATGAGCGATTTATCTAATGACAGTAAGTTCGAATCCATAAACAATAATAGCAAATTCAAGGCGAATCACCTATGTTGTTTGCATTGCAAATTAAGTAAAATGTATTCTCACTTCTAGTGTCTAAAATCTAGCAGCTAATGGCTTCTTAGCCCCTCGGCATTTCAATTCTAAAAGTAGTGCCCTTGTTTACTTCTGAAGATTTTACGTAAATTTTACCGTGGTGATATTCTTCAACGATACGTTTGGTGAGCGACAAGCCTAATCCCCATCCTCTGCGTTTGGTGCTGAATCCAGGCTCGAAAATAGTATTGAATTTCCCCTTCGGAATACCACAACCGCTGTCTTTAACATCTACATATACCATGCTTGTTGAAGCACTAATATCAATGCTTAATTTGCCTTCACCATTCATGGCATCTAATGCATTCTTCAATAAATTTTCCAAAACCCAATTGAAGAGTTGTTTGTTGATATTGAACAACAAATCTTTTTCTTCAATGTGGATACTGAATTCAACATCTTTCGATGAACGTGCTTTGATGTACGTCACGTTCTCCTCAATCGTATCAAACACGGGTGTAGGCTCTAATTGCGGATGCGCACCAATCTTCGAAAAACGATCTGCCACTAAAGTCAACCGCTCTACATCATGATCAATTTCCCCAATCACTTCTTCACCTACTTCTTGCAACTTATGTTCACGTAAATAATCTACCCAAGCCGCTAACGATGAAATAGGCGTTCCCAATTGATGCGCTGTTTCCTTCGCTAAACCCACCCATACTTGATTTTGCTCAGCTCTACGGGCATTGCTCATGGCCAAATAGGCAATGATGAGGAAGGTGGCAAAAATCAGCAATTGCACAAAAGGAAAGAGCTTCAACTGTTTTAACGTAGCCGAATCATCAAAATAAATTTTTTGCATTTTATTTTCCCCAAGCTCAATACTGATGGGATCGTGTGCTGCAATCATTCGCTTGATAGTGGTTTGAATTTTTTCTGTTGTATTTACTTCGGCAGAGTCGATATTCCCAAAAGCAACTAAATTTTGTTGTTCATCTAACAGTAATACCGGAGCGGATGCGGTGTTCACTACTACTTCATTAATGAAAGAACTGATAATTTCATTGAGTGTGTTTTTTAATTCCGTGAATAAATTTGAGTCTTTGTAATAGATGAAACTGTTTTTACCCAAATAGGAAATTACAATTGGCGGATATTTACGAAACGATTCAAACACCGAATCGTTTATAGTCAGTTTGTCTTTGGGCAGATTCACCTCAAAGTTTCGAAAGTCAATAATCTTGCCGGTTTCATTCGTGAGCACAACGGGAATATCGTTGTTACTCGTAATAATTTCACTAAAAAAATTCAGTTCCTCGTTATTTTCAACAGTGATGATAAACTTAGTGGATTGCGCCCAAATGTTCACTTTCTTGCGTTCATCGGAAGCCAACCGCGCAAACAAATCGTTGGTGTACTTTACCAATTTAGCGCGTTTCGAAATCGCTTCTGCCCACAATTTGGCTTTACGCTTTTCTTCGTCAGCAATTTTATTGGTTATGTAATTGGTGTATAAACTCGTAGCAATAGCAATCACCACTGCCAGTAAAAGCAGAAAAACTTTGTAGTTCGATTTGCGTGCGTAAATGTCCATAAAGTAGATTCAATCGGTTTTCGAAACGTTTACTTGATGAACTTATTGTCTGTTATTTGTTCAGTTTACTATTCTTAACGCTATAGCCAAAGTAAATCACGAAGCCAATGCCCAACCAAACGAATAAACGTACCCAGTTTTCAACCCCGAGTCCATAAATCATAGCAGCGCAAACCAAAATACCTAAAATAGGTACAAGTGGCACTAATGGTGTTTTAAACGGACGAGGCGTATCCGGATCGGTTTTACGCATGATTATAATACCTGCACAAACTAAAACGAAAGCGAACAAAGTTCCAATACTCGTCATGTTTCCTACCGTATCGCCCGGAACAAATGCTGCAAAAACGCCTACAAACAAGAATAACAATGCGTTTGACTTAAAAGGTGTTTTAAATTTAGGATGCAAATCTGAGAAAACAGCCGGCAATAATCCGTCTTTCGACATCGAGAAGAAAACGCGCGATTGGCCTAAAAGCATAACCAAAATCACTGAAGAGAAGCCGGCCAAAATAGCCACAGTAATCATCACACTTAACCAAGAATACCCGGGCATGTAAGTAGTAATCGCATACGCTACCGATGCTTCGTGACCAGCACCACCCACTCCGAAATCTTTGTAATTCGCTACTCCTGTTAATACATAAGAGAAAAGCACATACAAGAAAGTACATACTACTAACGAACCCAAAATACCTATAGGCATTCCTTTTTGCGGCTCTTTCGCTTCTTGCGCTGCAGTAGATACAGCATCAAAACCAATGAAGGCAAAGAATACAATACCGGCTCCTTTCAAAATACCCGACCAACCAAATTCGCCAAACACACCTGTGTTTTCAGGAATGAATGGAACGTGATTTTCAGGTCGAATAAATTTCCACCCTAAGGCAATAAACAACAATACAATGGCTACTTTCACAATAACGATGATACCGTTCACCACAGCCGATTCTTCTGTTCCGCGCATCAACACTAAGGAAATTACTAATAAGATGAATAACGCAGGAAGGTTGATTAATCCGTGTACTCCATCGGCACCGGCTTGAAAAGGGGAGTGGCAATACTCATAAGGAATATGCATGCCAAAATTCCCCAATAAGTTATTGAGGTATTCAGACCAGGCAATGGCTACTGTAGCCGCCCCCAGCGAATATTCCAATACCAAATCCCAACCAATAATCCAGGCTACAAACTCGCCCATAGTGGCGTATGAATACGTGTAAGCACTTCCGGCTACCGGAATCATAGCCGCAAATTCAGCGTAACATAAACCGGCAAAAGCACAACCTAAACCGGCAATTAAGAAAGAGATAATAACCGCAGGACCTGCATGCGAACCCGCAGCAGCAGCCGTTCGCACAAACAATCCGGCACCAATAATAGCACCAATACCTAAAGCAACAAGCGCCAAAGAACCCAACGAACGTTTTAAGGTATGTTCCCCACTGTGCGATTCACTAATCAATAAGGCAACACTTTTTTTACGAAATAAATCTGACATGGTCTGTTTTGTTTTTTTAAAGCTAAAATTTTATTCGAATATGCTGAACTTTCGTTATTGAATACGACAATAGTGAAAAGCCGGACGAAAATATAATTTTAGTGATTTTTCAAAAGTGGGCAGTTGCTTTTATTTTCGATACACCTCAGCGTCTTAAGTTGCTATTGTTACCTTAAGTGATGATAAGATGTAAAACTGAATACTGTTAAACAATTGAATACGTCACTTCGACTGCAAGGAGAAGTCTTCAGCTAAAGTTTATTGAGATTTCTCCTCGAAGACTCGTTCGAAAAGACGGAAAATATTTCTTCCGAAAACCTATTAGTATTGTCACTAGCCAATAGAATTTATATACTTTAAATAACGATAGAATCGCTCGGTGTTAACACCCTCCCTCTACATCACTTCACCTCAACCCCCTTCATACTCCAATTATAAATAGGCATAGCCAATAAAGTAGTACTTACAGCAATCAACACCAAAATGGAAAAGGTATTTCCATCAATAATTTTATACTCCAATCCAATACTCGCCACAATCAATTCCATCAAACCACGCGCATTCATCAATCCTGCCGTAGCCGATGATTCTCTATTGCTGTATCCACTCAACTTCATGGTCACAAATACCGGAATGTATTTACACGCAAAGGCAAATAATACAATTACTATAGTAGGCACAATCAAACCCGGACTAAAAATTTGCAAGAAATTTGTTTTCAATCCCGAGAAAGCAAAAAACAAAGGCAATAGCATTACAATCACAATGTCTTGCATTTTGTTTTTGATGGTATCCATCATTATTTTTTCGCGAGGTATAGCCAAGCCTAATATGAATCCACCGAATACACTGTACAAACCAATTTTATCGGTAATAATAGCCGCCATCAAAATCGCCATGATGATATACGAGAAATGCGTTTGATTCATCTCTCCATCCGCTTTTATTTTTTGCGCGATTTTATTTAATACCGGACGTAGAAAAATAAACACGAAGAAGATAAAGCACACCGCCCCAATCAATGTAATAAAGCCCCTTCCAAAGGAATTGTTCAAGGCTAACGAAGTAATAAAGGCCAATAAAATCCAGGTCACCACATCTTGTGCACTGGCCGATAACAAAGCCAAAGAGCCTAACTTAGTTTGTATTAATTTTTTCTCGTCTAATATCCGTGCCAGCATCGGGAAAGCCATAATCGACAAAGCCGTTCCCATAAACACCGCAAACACCAAAAACGAAATGGAAGGCAAAGCCAACGTATCGTAAAATAAATAGGCGGCTACAACACCCATTGCGAAAGGAATAACCGTAGCAAACACCGATAACAGACTAGCCTGTTTCCGAATACTTTGATCCACTTTACTAAAATCGATATCCATACCCACCAAAAACATATAGAACGAAAGACCAATATTCCCAACAAAATAAATCATCGGTTTCGTATCTGCAAAAAGGTAATTCGTTACCTCAGGCACAATCGAACTAAACAACGTAGGCCCCAGCAAAACCCCTGCAATCATCTCGCCCACCACTCTAGGTTGGTTGATATATACCATAAACGAGCCTACCAATCGAGCTAAAATAATAATCACCAACATGGCGGTGGCACTGTGTATAAAAAGTTCTAAGTTCGACATATTTCAAAAGCTATAAAGTAAATATAGAATAACCTCGTAATTAACCATTTGTTGGCCTATGCTTAATACAAAATCTTCAAACAAACAGCTTAAATCAAAAAATGTTTTGGGCGTTTTAACGGGCTTTCCGCTACAATCTTTTGTTCGTGCCTCACAAAAGGATTTTCGCTGCAATCCCGAACGCAGCATACTGCTTCCATTCAAATTATCTTTTTCAAACGTCATTCCCGCGGAGGCGGGAATCTCACGAATGCCCTCTACAACCTCGTCTTTTCGAACGAGTCTTCGAGGAGAAATCTCCATAGACTTTTATTCCATGGTTCGTGTCACCATGGAACCATAAGCATAATGTGAATAGTTTCGTTTCGTGACGACACGAACCGAGGGGGCACAATCCCTAACGCGGCATGCTGCAACCATTCAACAATATTAGTCTTCAGACTAAGTAATGATAAGTCTGTTATAATAAGATAAAACGCAGACTGCTTCGTTCCTCGCAGTGACGGATTTTTCATCGGTCGTCATTGCGATCAAGCGTCCGCGCTTGAGAAGCAATCTGTGTTTTGTTGAAGTCTTATTCCATGGTTCTCCTTTGGTTGGTGTTCCGCCACCAACCAATTTTTTTTCAAAGCCTTGACTTCGGGCTT
Source organism: Chitinophagales bacterium (assembly GCA_044226285.1). Taxonomy (GTDB): domain Bacteria; phylum Bacteroidota; class Bacteroidia; order Chitinophagales; family LD1; genus CALAYL01. The sequence goes on from JBGAHI010000002.1 coordinate 404,589, forward strand.
AGTATAGAAAAGCCTATTATAATAAGATAAAACACAGACTGCTTCTCCGCCTTTGGCGGATCGCAGTGACGATAAAATTTTTAATGCATCATAGAACCACCATGCCGCGTGAAGGATAGTAGCGGAAAGCCCACAGGGCCGCTGCATAGCGGCACGAGGACTTGCAGCGCATAGCCTGACCGCACGCAGTAAGGGCACGCCCAAATCTTAAATCAACAAATCTTGAATCTTAAATGGATTAAATCGTAAATGTAATCGTCAACCCATCATACGCAATACTCACGTTTTCCGGCAACTGCTTTTGCATCTCTGCATGCAGTCCAAACTGGTGGCTCAAATGCGTGAAATACGCACGTTTCGGTTGAATGAGGCGCACCATCTCTAACGCTTCTTCGATGGTGAAATGCGCATTGTGTTGATGATGCCGAAGTGCGTTAATCACCAATATTTTCGTGCCTTTCAGCAATTCCATTTGATCAGGCGCAACGGTTTTCCCATCGGTGATATAGGTGAAGTCGCCAATTCTAAAGGCTTTCACGGGGAGTTTATAATGCATCACCTCAATAGGCTGAACGGTAATATCGCCCACCTGAAACGGTGCCGAATCGATGCGATGAAAATGCACCTTTGGCGCAAATTCGTACTCGGTGTTTTTAAAGGCATACGAAAATTGTTCGCGTATCATCTCCTCGGCATAATGGTCGCAATATAGCGGTATGGCTTCGGCTTGGCTAAAGTTAAACGGACGAATATCATCCAACCCGCCAATATGATCGCGGTGGCCGTGCGTTACTAAAACGGCATCGAGGTGTTGTATGTTTTCGCGCAACATTTGCTGCCGGAAATCGGGGCCCGTATCAATGCAAATGGTTTGTGTTGGGGTGCGAATCAATGCGGAAGTGCGAAGGCGTTTATCGCGCGTGTCGGTGGACGTACACACCTCGCAATGACAACTAATAAATGGAACTCCGCCCGATGTACCTGTGCCCAGGAAGGTGATTGAAATCTCCATGGTAAGGTAGTTTAAGGTTTAGGCAGCGTGTTCAAAAAGCGTATTCGGTTTCTGTGCAGTTAATTCGCGAAGAAATTTTTGCGATTCAGGGTCAAGGCTATTTACATCAATATTCACAATGCCCAAAATCTCAATCAAGCTGTTGATTTTAGCATCTACCGGGTGGAATTTGTTAATCACCACCACTTTTCGGCTCTCCAACAGGCAATAACCCGAGTTAAACGAGCCTTTTTCGTAGCGCACAGTGTACCCCGCCTCATCGAAGATGCCTTCAATTTTCTTTTGTGTATGTGCGTTTAAACGAATCATGGATAATTTTTTACTAAGACGAAATTACTTTCTTTATTTTTGTAGAATGATGAAGAAACAAACATTGTGGATAATTCTATTTCCTGTTTTCATTTTTGCCCAATCGGTGGAAACCAAAAATGGGGCGCTCATTATAGATTTTAAGAGCAAAGAGCGTAAAGAAAAGGAGAAACGGGAGTTTGTGAAGCCGGGCGAGGAAGTAAAACCAAGCCTTTTTGAAGAAGAAAAACCCGAATCGCCCGAGGAAGAACCGGTGGATTTGGATAAAGAAAGTCTATTTAAGGGCCTTTTTAGTGCCGGACTTAACCTTTCGCAGGTAGATGGTGATGCCGAATTTGGGTACAAAAAAGTGGGCGGCTATTTTGGTGTGGGCACTTTGGTGAAGTTTCACAAGAATTTTTCGGTGAGTTTAGAAATGATTTATTCCATGCGGGGTGCTCGTCCCAAATACCGCACCTACGATTCCTTGGGCTTGGGCTATCAAAATAAATTCGATATCACCTACGATTATCTCGACATTCCCATCAGCTTAAACGTACACGATAAAAAGTTTGTGATTTTTGGTGTGGGGCTCAATTTGGGCACCATGGTGCGCTACAAACAAACCGATCCGCGGGGCGAAGATATCACCAACAATGCCACCCGAAACGTAATGCCGCGCAAATTCGATTTGGCCTTCCAAACCAGCTTGGCGTTTATGATTAAGCGCCAGTTTGGCATTGGCGTTAAGTTTCAGTACACCGTGTTGAGTTTGCGTCCGTCTGTAGATTTGGTTAACCCCAAAATTAAGGGGCAATACAACAATATGATCACCGTTCGCTTCACCTATTTGCTCGATCCTAAATTGATGAAATTCTTGAAACGCAATAAGAAGTAAGCAGGCGAATCCCGCACTGCACTGCGTTTCGTTTGGGTCGGGCTATCCGCTTTACTGCGCTGCGCTCCGTGCTTGCTACTATCCCTTTCGCAACCTGCTGCGGGTTTAGCACCAAAGCTATACATTGGTTTGATGAAAGGGGCAACGTTAGCTTACTTCATTAACGCAAACGAACCTGTTTTACTTTCATCTCCCTTCCCGGGTACATTGTATTTTACAAAGTAGACATAGATTTCAGTAGGTTGAAGCTCGGTTTTGAAATTACCATCCCAACCGGTGAGTGGGTTGTTATACAACAATTCTCCCCAGCGATTAAACACTCTGAATTCTTTAATAGTTACTCCACTTCCGGCTCTAACAATCGGGAAAAATAAATCGTTTTGGCGATCTCCGTTTGGCGAGAAAGCAGTAGGAATAGCAATATCAACACCTGCTATCGAAATAACATTTACGGAATCCGTTGCCGCACAACCTGTGTAATTATCTGTTGCAGTAACATAGTAGGTGCCCGGTGCATTAATGATAGTGCTTACCGTTTTATCGCCTGTGCTCCAAACATAATTAACTATGCCATTTGCAGTGGCAGTAAGCGTTACCGATGCTGCATTCAAAACGGTGTCGTTGCCGGCATCAACAAATGGTGTTGAAGTGTTCGATACTACAATAACAGTGAATGCGGTGAAACATCCATTGACAGGGTCGTTTACTTTCAAAATATAAGTGCCGGCAGTAGTTACGGTTGTTGAATTATTCGTTGCTCCATTGCTCCAATTATAAGTCGCATTTGGTGTTGTAGAAGTAGCCGATAAAGTTACGGATGTTCTTAAACAGGTTAATGTATCCACTGTGTTTCCACTTACGTTAGGCGGAGTGGTGTTTTGGTTAACCGGTGTGGAAACAGATGCGGTGCAACCATTTGCAGGGTCAGTAGCCGATACTGTGTATGTTCCTGCAGTGCTCACTGTGGTAGTGTTTCCAGTCGTTCCATCACTCCAAGCAAATGTAGTTCCTAATGTAGTTGATGCTGCAACCAACGTTACATTCGCAAAATTGCAATTGATATCGGTATGATTGCCGATACTTACATTTGGCGCTGTTGTATTCTGAGAAACGGTTATAGTTGCAGAAGCAGAACATCCCCCCGGTTCAGTGGCAGTAACGGTGTATGTTCCTGCAGCTGTAATTGTATTGGTAATACTTATTCCTCCATTACTCCATGCATAAGTAACTCCTGCCGTTGTTGAATTGGCAACGAGAGTAACAGTTGTTGTTGTACAAGTCAAAACACTTGGAGTAGCAATACTCACATTAGGTGGTGTAGCTGTTTGTATTACAGTGGCTGATGTAGATGCAGTGCATCCGTTTGATGGGTCGGTAGCCGTAACACTATATGTTCCGGCAGATGTCACAGCTAATGTGTTTAAGGTACTTCCATCACTCCAAACTAAGTCAGTTACAATGGGTGTTGACGAAGCGGTGAGCGTTACACTCGGTGTAGTACAATTGAGCGCAGCTGGTGGGGCAATAGCCACTTTAGGAGGAATACTATTTTGTGTAACAGTAGTTGCTGCACTTGCCGTACAGCCATTGGTAGGATCTGTTGCCGTTACGGTATATGTACCCGGAGCATTAATGCTATTCGTGCTTCCTGTTCCTCCGCCACTCCATGCAAAAGTTGCGCCTACAGTTGATGAATTTGCCGATAGGAGAGCACTTGTTATTCTGCAATTTAGCGAAGTTGTTGCAGGTATACTTACATTAGGTATAGTGGTATTCTGTGTCACTGTTGTAGATGTAGAAGCTGTACACCCTCCCGGCTCTGTTGCTGTAACGGTGTAGGTTCCGGGAGTTGTTATGTTTTTTGTTCCACCGGTTCCACCACCACTCCAAGCGAAAGTTACGCCTGCAGTTGTTGAAGAAGCGTTCAATGTTTGAGAGGTTGTGGTACAGGTCAAAGTACTTGGAGTTGCTATACTCACATTAGGCGGAGTAGCTGTTTGGGTTACGGTTGTTGCTATTGAAGCGGTGCATCCATTCGCAGGATCAGTTGCAGTTACTGTATATGTACCGGCAGTAGTTACCGATTTTGTACTTCCTGTTCCACCGCCACTCCACGCAAACGTTGCTCCGGCTGTGGTCGAAGATGCGGTTAATGTTGCACTGGTTACGGTACAATTCAGCACAGCAGGAGGTGCTATACTCACATTAGGTGTAGTTGTATTTTGTGTAACTATTGTTGAAGTAGATGCTGTACAACCATTCGCAGGGTCTGTGGCTGAAACCGTGTAAGTGCCGGCTGTTGAAACACTTTTCGTACTTCCCGTTCCTCCGCCACTCCACGCGAACGTTGAACCTGCTGTTGTAGACGAAGCCGTTAAAGTTACTGAGCTATTGATGCAATTCAATTGTGCAGGTGTAGCTATACTTACGTTAGGAGCAGTTGTATTTTGTGCAACAGTTGTAGACGTTGAAGCTATACATCCACCCGGCTCTGTTGCGGTAACGGTGTATGTTCCGGCTGTTGAAATGCTATTGGCACTGCCTATTCCTCCGTTACTCCAAAGAAAAGTAACTCCTGCAGTTGTTGAACTTGCATTTAACGTTTGGCTTGTTGTTGAACATGTCAAAGCAACTGGCGTTGCAATACTTACATTAGGCGGAGTAGCTGTTTGTGTTACGGTTGTTGACGTTGAAGCCGTACATCCATTCGCAGGGTCAGTTGCTGTTACCGTATATGTGCCGGCAGTAGTTACCGATTTAGTACTGCCTGTTCCTCCTCCACTCCACGCAAAAGTTGCACCTGCAGTGGTTGATGAAGCAGAAAGTGTTGTGCTGGTTACAGTACAATTCAACACAGTAGGAGGAGCAATACTTACATTGGGTGTGGTTGTATTTTGTGTGACGGTTGTTGACGCAGAGGCTGTACAACCGTTTGCCGGGTCAGTAGCTGAAACACTGTAAGTGCCTGCTATTGAAACACTTTTCGAGCTTCCTGTTCCACCGCCACTCCACGCGAAAGTTGCGCCTGCTGTTGTAGACGAAGCAGTTAATGTGACCGAGCTATTGATGCAATTCAATTGTGCTGGAGCAGCAATACTTACGTTAGGAGGCGTAGTATTTTGTGTAACAGTTCTTGATGCAGATGCCGTACATCCATTCGCAGGATCTGTTGCGGTTACAGTATATGTCCCTGCTGTTGAAATACCGGTGGTACTGCCTGTTCCTCCGTTACTCCAAAGATAAGTAACACCTGCTGTTGTTGAAGATGCTGTTAACGTTTGACTTGTTGTAACACAGGTAAGTGCTACAGGCGCAGCTATACTTACATTTGGGGGTGTAGTATTTTGTGTTACCGTTCTTGAAGCTGAAGCCGTACAACCATTCGCAGGGTCTGTTGCTGTTACGGTATAAGTACCCGCAGTAGTCACTGTTTTCGTGCTTCCCGTTCCACCGCCACTCCATGTAAACGTTGCACCGGCAGTAGTGGAAGCAGCTGTTAGTGTTTGACTGGTTGTAGAACACGTTAATGGAATTGGAGCGGCTAAACTTACATTGGGTGTAGTAGTATTTTGCGCAACTGTTGTCGATGCAGAAGCCGTACATCCCCCTGCGGTAACGGTTACTGTGTATGTACCCGCAGTGGTTACTGCTTTTGTAGCTCCTGTTCCACCACCACTCCAGGCATAGGTGGCCCCAGATGTTGTTGAAGAAGCTGTTAAGGTAACAGATGTATTGGCACAGGTTAATGAAGCAGGTGGGGCAATACTAATATCCGGTGTACTTCCGCTCGGAGTTAAAACATAGGTTGCTGATGCACTACATCCGCCTGGATTAACTGTAAGTGTGTAAGTTCCCGCTCCGGTAACCGATGTACTTGAAGCAGTTGGTGATACTATGGTTGAGCCTCCAGGACCTGTCCATGAATAGGTTGGAGAAGTGGCGTTAGTTACAGCCGTTAACGTTGTTGTTGAAGATCCGCAAGGCAACGCTGCTGCAGTGATGGAAGCTGTTGGAGGAGCAGTAGCTACAATACTTGTGATAATGATGAACTGAGACCATGGATCAGAGCTATACGTTGCTCCACCGTTTCTATATCTAATGGTGATAGTCTTCACCGTTGAACCTGAAATAGAAATGTTATGCGACCCGCAATCACAGCCTTGTGCAACACCGGTAATAGTTTTTGTATTGCCTGATGTTGTTATGGAATTACTTCCACAAGAGGTAATGGCAATATTGGCTGCCGGTACTGCTGCATTTGAAGCATCTGTTGCAGAAATATCTACTACATCAGTAAAGTAATGCGAACCATCGCCACTCCAAATGGCCTGATTGATATCCCATATTTTAAAGGTTACAGGAGCGCAAACCGGATTGGCAAAGGTTAATACCACTTGTTCATAGCGTGATGCGTTATTATCAGGATAGTTGGCCGTGAGCACTAAACCACTTTGTGCACTACTGGCAGAACAATAACAGGAACCGGATGAATAGTCAGCAATATTCATGGTTACCTCGTTGTAATAAAACGGAACTGCCGGCAATGTTGTGTTGTTACCGAAACAAGTTGTATTCGCTAATGTATTGGCTCTGCTATTGGCAAATTCAGTGTATGCTGCAGTCATTGTATTTCCGCCTTGTGTGGTGGAATAGGAAGCGCTGCCGGAAGTCCAACTCGTAAATGGAAAGGTTTGTGCAAAGGTTTCAGCAAATCCTACTAAGCATAGCAGTATCGAAAGGTAAAATTTAGACATAGGTATAGATTAGATATAGTCTTGCAATATAATATAGAAACAGTAAAAATATCGTTGAATTAGCTAAAAGTTAACTGTTCTGCATTCCCTTATCGAATGAGGCTTATACTTCCTTTCTGCAAAGGCATAGAATAGCCATCTATAAAAGTAATACGAAGTTGATACACATAAATTTGCGGGTTTTGCAATACGCCATGGAAAGTGCCATCCCAAGCGAATTTGCTATCGCTTGATTCAAACACTTTTTCGCCCCATCGATTGTAGATAGTCATGCTCAATTCTTTCCACAACTTTTTGTTGCCGAAAATTTCAAATACGTCATTCGTTCCATCATTATTCGGTGTAAATGCACTTGGTACGTATATCTGATAATCCGGTACAATGATTATACTGACTTGGCTTTCAGCCACACAGCCATTTGTGTCCACCACCAATAAACCATACGAAATACTGTTTACTGTATTTACAATCGGATTGCTGCAATTGCTACAGCTTAAATAAACAGCAGGATTCCAAGAATAGGACAGTGGTGCATTTGCTCCATTCACTATTGGGTTCAGTTGAATAGTTTCTCCTAACGGAATCTGCACGGATGTCAAATTCGTAATCGATAGACTATCTCCTTCAATAATTTGTATGGTTTGGCTTAACGAACAACCATTGGCGTCTGTAACAGTAACATTATATGTTCCACCGTGCAATCCATTCAACGAAGTTGTTGTTGCTCCATTCGACCATAAATAAGTATATGGTTCAACGCCTCCAGAAACATTGGTGTTGATGTATCCTTTCGCAACATCCGGACAAGGATTATCGCCCGAAACAATTGATAATACAGGCACTCCATTGGCATTAATGAATACATCATCGGAAGCTGTACATCCGTTTGAAGGGTCTGTAGCTGTTACCGTATATATATTAGGGGCATTAACTGTTGTTGTAGCATTTGCAGTTCCATTACTCCACACAAAAGTGGCTCCCGAAATGGTAGATGTTGCATTTAATGGAATAGAAGTAATTAAACAAGTAAGTGTAGCATCTGCTCCGGCATTCACATCTGGTGCAGCAATATTTTGGCTTACTACAACTTGATCAACTGCCTGACAACCATTGTTCGGGTCAGTAGCCGTAACACTGTATGTTGTAGGCGCGTTTACAGTGGTTGATGCATTTGCAGTTCCATCGCTCCAAAGGAAGGTAACTCCTACAGTGGAACTTGTTGCTGTTAATGATACCGATGTATTTACACAGGTCAATACTTGATCTAGTCCGGCATTGATGTTGGGCGCATTTACATTTGGTGTCACAACAACTATATCACTTGCTGTGCATCCATTGGAAGGGTCGGTGACCAACAAAGTGTAATTTCCGGAAACAGTAACTGTAGCCGTGGCGGTGTTGCCATTTGCAATTGTACCCGGACCGCTCCAAGTATAACTCACTCCAGCACTTGTTGATGTACCTGACAAAGTTGCGGAAGATGTTGTACACGATAGTGTTTGATCGAGACCCGCATCAACATTCGGTGTTGTTATATTTTGTGTTACATCTACAGCATCTGAAACAGTACATCCATTACTCGAGTTTGTAGCGGTTACTGTATACGTGTTTGGCGTACTCACCAAGTTACCGGCAGTGTTCACACCATTGCTCCATGCATACGTAACCCCTGCTGTTGTTGATGTTGCTTGCAATGAAGTGTTAGTAACGATACAGGTCAATTGTACATCAGTACCTGCATTCACATTTGGTGTAGCGTTATCTAGCGTAACAACAACGGCATCGCTGGCTGTACATCCGTTGGAGGGATCTGTTGCGGTTACGGTATAGGTATTAGCGGTTGAAACCAACGTGCTCGCAGCGTTTGTACCATTGCTCCATGTGAATGTTGTCCCTGCAGTAGTTGAAGTTGCCGTTAAATTGGTATTCAATAAAACACAGGTTAGTGTTACATCTAACCCTGCATCAACAATCGGTGGTGATGGTGGGAAAAGCACAAACGAAGTGTCTTTCGAACAGTTGGTAATGTCATCAGTTACGGTTACATAATAGGTGCCACTTGCTAAATTTGAAAGATCTTCAGTGGTTTCGCCATTTCCCCATGCATAGGTTAACATACCTAAAGCACCAGAAACAGTCATGTCTATAGCACCGTCATTATTTGCACATGTTGGTTGCGACACAGTTGCTACAAGGCTATGTGTGCAACAAGGAGTAATGCTTGCACCAATCGAGAACCAAGCCGAGTCGGTACAACCCTTTGAATCTGTAGCATACATAATATAAGTGCCGGGTGTCATTCCATTTACAGGAAATCCGGTAACAGGTGTAATTGCTGAAGGATTGGCGGTAGGTGCATAGCCCAATTGATATGGAGCTGTTCCGTAAAATGGCACAGCATTGTTAATCACTCCATTCGAAGCACCAATGCACGATTCGGGTGAGGCTTGAACAGGATTCAGAAGCAAATCTTGTCGGGTTACCGAAAACCAAAACGTATCGCTACAACCGAAATTGTCTGATACTGTCAATACATAATCACCAATCGCGACACTTGCAAATGGTAATGCAGGAATTGTCGTTGTAGCCGCTAAGTTGCTTTGTGGGGCATAAACGTAGTTATATGGAGCTGTTCCCCCACTCACTAACACAGTACTAATAGTGCCTGTTGTTTCGTTACAAGCTAATGTGTTTACAACTATACCTTGAATGCTGATAGCAGCCGGTGGTGCAGCAATAGTAATGGTTGTGTCTTTTTCGCAACCATCTGCCGATGTAATGGATACGGTATAAGTTCCTGCATTTAATCCTGTTGCCGTGTTCACATTCCCTACTGCTGCATTAGCGCTCCAACTGTAATTAAATGGTGGAGTTCCCAACGAAGGATTCACGGTAATAGACCCATTCGGATTGGAACAGCTAGGCTGCACAACAACAGCATTTGCGTTCGGAATTACATTGTTCATGCTCACTACAACGGCATCAGAAGCAGTACAACCGTTGTTTGGATCAGTTGCTGTAACTGTGTACGTATTCGCACTATTTACTGTATTGTTAGCTGTATTAATTCCGTTACTCCATGCAAAGGTTACACCCGCTGTGGATGATGTGGCTTGAAGTATTACTGAAGTTCGAATGCAATTCAATGAAGTATCAACACCTGCGTTGATATTTGGAAGTGTTGCCGATGATGGCACTAGAATCGAATCTACTTTTGTACAGCCTCCTGCACCTGTTACGGTTACTTTTACATAGCCTGTCGATAATGCCGTTGCGGAATCTGCTGTTTGTCCGTTGCTCCACAAATAGGTAAATGGTCCAGCACCTGCAGTTACAGTCACTTTAGCTTTTCCGCTTGGTGTTCCACAACCTGATGGAGTTGCCGTCATTGAAGTATTAATAGAGGCAGTTGAACTCACTGTAGCTGACGCCACAGCAGAACATAAACTTACATCATTTACTGTTACCGAATAGGTGCCTGCTGCCAAACTTGTTGCTGTTGCTGTTGTTGCACCACCCGTCCATGAATAAGTATATGCTCCTGTTCCCCCACTTGGTGTTGCTGTTGCTGAACCATTGCTGGCTCCGCAAGTTGCTGTGGTAGTAGAAGTACTAATCGTTATAGCTGATGGCTGTGAAATGGTTTGTGAAGTAACTACGGTGCAATTGTTAGCGTCTTTCACCGTAACCGAATAGGTATTTGGCGCAAGTGAAGAAGCACTTGATGTTGTGCTTACATTTGGCGACCAAGTGTAGGTTAATGTGCCTGTGCCACCACTCGCGTTCACTGTCATTGTTCCATTATTCGCTGCGTTACACATCACATCTGTTTTTGAAGATGTGGCTATTGGTCCACTCCCACCAGAAACTGTAACAGAAGCCGTTGCAGAGCACAAGGATGCATCCTTCACTGTAACAGAATAAGTGCCCGAAGCTAAATTTGGTGCAGTTGAGGCCGTTGCCCCACCCGTCCATGTGTACGTATAAGCACCTGTTCCACCACTTGGTGTGGCAGTTGCAGATCCATTATTGCTGTTACATGTAGCAGCAGTTGATGATGTGTTGATGCTTATTGCTGTTGGCTGTGTGATAGTTTGTGAAGTAACGATAGTACAATTATTCGCATCTTTCACCGTTACAGAATAAGTGTTTGGGGCAAGTGAAGAAGCGCTTGATGCAGTGCTTACATTTGGCGACCAAGTGTACGTTAATGTTCCTGTTCCGCCACTGGCATTCACGGTTAAAGTGCCATTATTCGCACCATTGCATGTAACATCCGTTTTTGTAGAAGTGGCTGTTGGATTGGCACTTGAGCCAATTGTTACACTCGCAATAGCAGAGCATAGATTGGCATCTTTTACGGTTACGGTATATGTTCCAGCATTCATATTCGATAGGCCGGAACCGCTTCCTCCAGAATTACTCCAAGTATAAGTATAAGGCGAAACCCCACCACTCACAGTTGTTGAAGCACTGCCATTCGCTAAACCACAAGTTGTGTTCGTTGGTGTAGTAGTTACCGTTATCGTAGGGCACGAACTACAAAGGGGTACCGATGCAATGCTATAAATGGTAACTGTTGTTCCGGCACCATCTACCACTTTAATCGTGTCTTTTCCAACGGGTGGTGTTACCGTTGTTCCGGTGGCAAATTGTACCCAACCGGCTGGAACCGGACACGATGTAATTGTGGTGATTCCACTGGTACAAATATTCACAAAAGGTGTCCATGATCCGCCACAGGCTGTACAAGTAGCAGAATTGGTTATAGGCGTTGACGATGCAGCTTTCCAATACGACCAAGTAAAAGCTGGTGTTCCTCCCGACACGGTTAAATTACCGTTCGTTTCTCTACATACATTCACCGCTGAACATCCTGTAACCGTTATTATTGCCGAATCTGTTCCGCAACTTAATTGGTAATAAATTTTATGGCTTCCAACACCGGCAACTGTGGGGTCAAACACTCCGGTTGTAGTATTCGTGATTCCCGGTCCACTGAATGTTCCACCGGCCGTTCCTACAACAAGTGTTACCGGTGCATCATTAGCACAAAGCGAAACAGGGGTTATACTGGCATTACAACAATTAGTCGTTACTAAAGTTAAGGTTACATCATCTTGACCTTTACACCCGCCCGGACTGGTGACAATTACTCTATACGTAGTAGTAGCTGAGGGTGTGGCATTTAACACGGCTGCCGTTCCCGCAGGTGCAGCAATTGCAGTTCCGTTTCCAAACAACGAAGGCCCTGTATACCATTGATAAGTTCCTCCTCCTGTTGCGGTTAATGTTCGCGACTGACCAGCACAAAAGTTCTGATCAGGGATACTCACCACAGGTGCGGCTTCAACAGTAACAGTAACGCTGGCTGTGGCCGGACAAGCGCCTTGTGTAACCGTAACAGTATAAACTGTTGTTGCAGTTGGTGCAACTGAAACTGTTGCTCCAATTTGTCCATCACTCCATTGATAAAAGGTTCCTCCGCCCGCAGTTAACGATTGTGTTGCAGGCGAGTAGGTGTAACCGATGCCCAAAAAGCCCGGACTTTTACACGTGGTTTTATTCGGACTAATGGTTGGTGTTGGGTTTGCGCCTATCACAATGCTGAAATTCGAATTCATGTTATTGCCGCATAAATCAAGAATATCTTGTCCGTGCAACGAGTAAGTGCCTGAAGTTAGTGCCGGTGAAATGGTTACGTCTACTGTATTAGAAACGCCATTCGCACAATTAGTATTAGTTATCGTAACCGTATGTCCCGGTAAAGTTAAATCAGCCGCCTGAAGGGTTGAACAATCAATGTATTCCGAGAAACGAAGTTTGAATTGTGTTGCAGAAGGACAACTGTTTGCAGTGGCATTCAATATGGTTGGAGGAGTAATATCCGTAATGGTTACAGAAGAGGCTTCATTCTTAAATTGAATATTGAAACCGTCATTTGAACCACTGTAAAAGTTAATACATACCGCATATTTATGCGATGCTAAAACGTTCGGTCTTCGGTTAAATTTATTGCAATCCGATCCTTTGCTGTCGGTAGTACAATCGTTTGGAGAACAAGATCCACCGGCCTGGCTGCAAAGCGTACTGCTTAATCCGGTTGCTCCGGTGATTAAGGAATAGTTGCAACTAATTTCTTGTCGTTGATTACTCGCACAACCTGCTGTGATATCCCACAAAACAAAATCATAGTCCGTTGAACCTGTTGGTGTAATGGTAAAATCAAGCGGTCCATCTGTTTGTGGCTGAAAAGAATACCATACCGAACCTCCACTTCCTGTTCCTCCATAACATCCTCCGGCATCATCACTTACTGCACCTAAATCGGTGTATTGGCCTGCCAGTGCAACAGCCGTTAAGTTTTGGCAAAGTGGAATCGCATACGGACAATCACTCTCGGGTTGTGATCGGCTACTTCCTCTTTGGTTACTGCCATTCGAGGTGCGTTTAATCACGCCTTTAAAGTTGCCAACGGTTTTGTCTATAGCATTGGTAGGGATGTATTCAATGGTAATTTCTTTTCCGGTGATGTTCGATATTTTATCGAAATGAGAAATAGATCCTACCAATTGTCCTTTTGTGTTTTTTCCCAAATAGAAATTTAATCGAGCACCGTTTGGAATATTTAGCTCCTCAAAAAACACATCTACATCTGTCGTACTATGCAAAGTTGTTATGAAATATTCGTTCAGTAAGGGAGCATCTTTTCCTCCATTATCGAAGAAATACCCCTCCACCACATTGAAGTCGCGTTCTTTACCAAGGGTATATTCTGTTTTAAGAGATTGGGCAAAAGAGGAGGAGAAAAAAAATAAAAATAGAATGCAAACGAAGTAGAAATTCTTCATGTGTTTTAATCGTTGGTTTTCGGAGTAATACGAATTAACCAAGTTAAGCTTTTTATAGTATGTGAAGTAATGTTTTTCCTTCTTTTCAACAAGATGCTAAAAGTTATAGGTGGATATTCCCAAAAACAACGTTTTTACTTTCTGCTCATATTCCTTATCTTTATTTCGGAACATGAAAAAGTTAGTCCTCATTTTTCTTTTACTACCTATCTGCATCTTTGCTCAAAACGATTTTTGGAGCAACAACGGTGCTTTTGTTTCCATAAAAGATAAAGCCTATTTATCGGTAGTAGGTGATATGCATAATTTGCGAGGAGGTTTATACGATAATACAGATTCTATTTTTCTTACCGGTGATTGGCGCAACGATGCCGGGAATCATGCATTTACAGGGATTGATAGCGGATATGTGTTTTTTTATGCAGCAGATCAAACCATTAAAGGACGTGATGAAACCTATTTTCATAACCTTGTGCTAAAAAATCAAGGTGTAAAATATGCGGTTTTAGATGCTAAAGTGGATGGCGTTTTGGATATGACAGACCGAGAGTTTAGTGTTGACACGAATACCATTTGGGTGCGAAATGCCGATTATGGTGCAGTTAAACGAACAACAGGCTTTTTATCAAGCTGGAAAGATGGTGGACTATTGCGTTACACTAATTCTACTAATACCTATTTGTTTCCGGTAGGTTCAAACTATATTACTTCGCGTTATCGTCCGGTGGAGATTACTCCAGTTACTAATGATTCTAACATTTATAAAGCGCGTTTTGCCAATGTGGATCCGTCTACTGAGGGCTTTAGCCGAAATAACCGTTTTCATTTAGTGTGCGAAGTGAACCCCAATTGGTATCACCGTTTATATCATCCGCAAGGAAATGATAGTGCAGAAATTGCTATTTTCTATGATGCGACTAGCGATGGAAATTGGGACGATATCGTACACTGGCAACGCATTCCTCAATGGGAAGCCATTTTCCGCGATACCATTTTAGCCGGCAGTCCGTTCAACCGAATTTCAAAAACAAAGTGGAACAATTTCCGTTTTTCGCCATTTGCATTGGCTGTTACTTCTCCGCCATTTGCAATCGCAGGTGTAGATACCATCATTTGGAAGTACGATACCATCCAACTGCATGGTTCGGGTGGAAGTGCTTTCACATGGCGACAACCTTACAATATGATTTGTCCGAATTGCCCTGATCCATTGGTCCATCCTGAAAAAGACTATATCTATTACCTCACTGTTTGGGATGATAAGGGCTGTGTTGACTACGACAGTTTGCGTATTTTTGTTCGCGATAAACCGTTGGTGAAATTTTTTATACCCGATGTGATTACTCCGAATGGCGATGGTTATAACGATTATTGGCATATCCGCGATTTAGAACGTTATACAGATAATTCAGTGAAAATTATCAATCGTTGGGGCGATGAGTTATTTTACGAAAAGCCTTACAGTCAATCGTGGGTGGGGCATTACAAAGGAGAGCCTTTGCCCGATGGAACCTATTATTACATCATCTATGTGAAAGATAATGAAGGTAAAGAAGTGCGTTTTGATGGACCATTAACTATCGTAAAATAGGATGAAAGGTACGTTGCGATTCTTTTCTTTTTTGCTATTGAATTTTATGGTTGCCTTAGCTTCTGCGCAACAAGTGGAAGAGTTTTCAATGATTCGCGAGAATGCCTACATCTTAAACCCTGCGCTAACTGGTAATAAAGGTTGGTTGAGTGGAACGGCAACTTATCGTAAACAATTTACAAGCATTCGTGAAGCGCCATATACTGCTTACTTAGGGATGGAGGGACAAATTGCAGATAAGAATGTTGGGCTTGGCGGTTTCTTTATTCAAGATCAAACCGGACCAACCGGACAAACAGGTTTCGGTGTTTCTGCAGCCTATCAAATTCGTTTCAATCAACACGAATTGATGAATGAAGATCAAGTGCATTACAACACCTCAACTCGTCATATGCTCACTATCGGCTTAGGGATTAGCGTAATGCAATATCGTTTGCGTGCCGATAAGCTCAACCCTGATGTGCTGAACGATCCAAGCCTTTCTACATTAAAGGGTGCACAATATTTTCCGGATGCATCTTTAGGAATATACTATCAATATCGCGAGTTTTTTTATGCCGGAATTTCAGTGCCGCAGTTGTTTGGTTTGAATATAAAATACGGTGCAACAAATGGCTATAGTGAAATCCGAAAAGTTCAACATTTGAATGTGTTGTTGGGTGGTAAAATTCCGTTCGGAGAATATGAGCGTGTTGCGCTTGAACCTGTTGCTGCATTACGTTGGGTAAAAAATGCACCATTACAAGCCGATATTGGAATGCGTGTAAAGTTCCTTAAAACATTTTGGTTGGGAGCCACTTATCGAACAAAGTCGAAAGTGCTTTTCGATGCAGGGGTTGAAATTTTAAAAATTGGGCGGGTATGTTATTCCATGGATTTCGAAGTCTCTAAGCTGAGAAAAGATGCTGGTCTTTCACACGAGGTTACCATTGCGTTTGTGATTAAGTCGGCTAAAAAATATCGATATTAATTGTCTTTCATACTAAAGGCTACCCTTTCCATTCATGAACCGATTATCGATTATTTCTCTCTGTAAGCGCCTGTTAACGGGATTTGCAGCGATTGTAATCGTAGGTATTTCACTTCATTTTATTTTTCCTTTGCCCGATAAAATTAATTATTCAACTACAGTGTATGCGGCAGATGGTACATTGTTGAATGCCTATTTAAGTAAAGATGAAAAGTGGCGAATTGGCTCTGATAAAACCGAAATCAGCAAGGTGTTGCAGCAGGCATTGATAACTAAAGAAGATAAATATTTCCGATACCATTTTGGTGTAAATCCTGTTGCCATCGTAAAATCTGCGTTTGGAAATGTTTTTCATTTAAAACGATTATCCGGAGCATCCACCATTACCATGCAAGTAGCGAGAATGTTGGAACATAGACCGCGAACGATTTGGAGCAAATTAATAGAAGTTTTCCGCGCAGAACAATTGGAGTGGAAATATTCGAAAGATGAAATCTTGCAACTGTATTTTAATCTAGTTCCCTATGGCGGAAATATAGAAGGGATTAAATCGGCTTCTTTGATTTATTTTCAAAAACCCCCACAGCAATTGAGTTTGGCGGAAGCTGTAACCTTGTGTATTATTCCTAACCGACCGAATGCGCACATACGTTATGGTGTTCCATTCTTAATTAAAGAGCGTAATCGCTGGTTGCGTAAGTTTAAAGAAGGAAATACTTTTTCCCAAAAAGCACTGGATGAAGCAATCTTGGAACCTTTGCAATTACAGCGTCATGAGTTACCTAAGTTTTCGCCTCACTTAGCGTATCGATTGAAGAAGTCCGGAACTACAACAATTAAAACGAATATTCAATTCAATCAGCAATTGAAAATAGAGCAACTCACACATAATTATGTAGGTACTCTAAAAACACTAAATATCAAAAACGCTGCTGTTTTGGTCATTGATAATCGCAATATGAAAGTTGTTGCCTATGTAGGTTCAGCAGATTATTACGATAAAACAGATGGCGGGCAAGTAGATGGAGTTCGTGCCATTCGGGAACCGGGAAGTACGCTTAAACCATTGCTGTACGGACTTAGTTTCGATAAGGGATTAATTACACCTAAAACGATTCTGAAGGATATTCCTATCAACATCAATGGATTTAGTCCGGAAAATTTCGATAAATTATTTCACGGTTATGTAACAGCCGAATTTGCTTTGTCGAATTCTTTAAATATTCCTGCTGTGTCGTTGCTCAATAAATTTGGTAAAGATGATTTTGCCAATACCTTATCGGGTTTACATTTTAAGAAGATTAAGCAGAACGCAGCTAAGCTTGGCTTGTCGTTGATTTTAGGTGGTTGTGGGGTTTCACTGGAAGAACTCACCTTAATGTATGCCGCCTTTGCCAATAATGGTTTGTATCGAAATGCTCGATATACAAGCGATGCTGTTGATTCGGTAACGCAAAAAGTGATTTCTCCATCGGCTAATTTTATGGTCACTGAAATCCTCTCTAATTTAGCTCGCCCAGATTTGCCTGCCAATTGGGAGCAAACAGCACACTTGCCCAAGATTGCTTGGAAAACAGGTACATCCTATGCTCGGAAGGATGCATGGAGTATAGGGTATAATAAACACTATACAGTTGGCGTATGGGTAGGGAATTTTTCAGGAGAAGGCGCTCCAGCATTAAGTGGAGCAAACATTGCTACACCACTACTGTTTAATATTTTCAATACTATCGATTATAATTCTCCGAATGCTTGGTATGCCATGCCTAAGGAATGTGGAGTCAGATCGGTTTGCAGCGAGTCGGGTTTAATACCGGGTGAGCGATGTGAAAACGAAACGGAAGATTTTTTTATTCCTATGGTGTCGTCCAATAAAATTTGTGAACACATTCAGAAAGTTTTTCTAACGGCCGATGAGAAATACACTTACTGCCCCAAATGTAGACCCGATCAAGGATACAAAGTGAAGTACATGCGCACAACAGATCCGGATATGGTTCGTTTTTTCGATGCCGAACATATTCCATACGAAAAGGTTCCTCCTCATAACCCCGAGTGTTTTCAAATGACAAAGGAAGGCGATATTCGAATAATATCTCTAGTGAACAATACGGAATATTATATCGATAAAACAAATGCACAACCCTTGCTTTTACAAAGTGAAGCAAATGCAGATGTGAAAAAAATATTTTGGTATGTAAACAACAGTTTCTTTAAACAATGTTTACCGAAAGAAAAAGTTTATTTTGTCCCTGCTGAAGGCCCCCAAATTATTTCATGTGTTGATGATAGAGGGCGAAAATCGGAAATACGAATTGTAGTAAAACTGGTAAATCTTTAGACAAACGAATGGAACGTCAATTTAAATATTTCTCAATTGTAACGTCTGCATTGTTGATGGTGCTATCCATTGTCTTCTATTTGCAGCGCGATATCATGTACGATTCATCGTTCTATTTTTTTGACATGCTCGAGACCAAAGGCTTTTGTATTCAGCATTATCGATATCCTACTGTACTTTCGCAATTACTTCCTTTCTTGTTTATTAAAGCTTCATTGCCTTTAAAATGGATAGCGGTAGCCTATTCTTTGAACTTAGCATTGATAGCTGTTGTTCTTTCCTTATTAAGCGGGTATTGGTTGAAGAATTGGAAAGCGGCTGCTGCCATTGTGTTATCACCATTTCTCTTTAATTCCGAAATGTTTTTTTGGATGGTGGCTGAATCTCAATATTTGCCTTTGTATTGGCTATTTATCTACGCTTTTATCGATAATTGTATAGGCAAGTCTTTACACCCTTTACGGCTTCTATTGTTGCTTTTGCTTTTGTTTTTAGGCTTTACCATTCACCCGTTGTCTATTTTTTGTTTTTTTGCTTTGATGCTGTATTTGCTTATTACAAAGCGTTACACCGAACCGATATTTCTTTTCACTATTGTCTTCTCTGTTTTTGTCTTCATACTAAAAACAAAAATGGTGTCGTATTCTAACTACGATAAAGGCGCTATGGAACATGTTGCCAATTGGAAAACACTTTATCCGTATTACTTTAATATTTCTACCAACCGATTTTTGTTGTCGCTGTTGTGGAATAAATTACTGATGATAAGTGTATTCTTTGTATTGGGTATAGCTGTATTTGTCCGACATCGGAAATATATTGCCGGGTTCCTATTTGCATTATTGGTGTTAGGATTCATGCTATTTACCAACGTTTGTTTCTATGACATTAAAGAAGGGCAGAGCTTGTATTTCGAGAACTTGTATCAGCCGTTGGTGTTCATGTTGTTGGTTCCATTTGTATTCATTTTCAAACTGAAATTTAGCAATACGACCTTGCTGTTCTTGTTTGTTTTTTCTGTTCTGTTTGGACTCGGAAGAACAATAAAGGCTTCCGAACATTATACGCAACGATTGTATTGGGAACGAGCGTTTATAAAGAAATATGAAGACAAAAAGCTGGTGATACACTCATCGTTTGTGCCAATGGATTTGCTTGGCCAACCATGGTGTACGCCATTCGAATTTGCACTTTTATCCGCTTTGGAAAATAAGAGAACCACTTCTCATTTGGTAACATTTGATGTATATGAAGTGCCCATAGAGCGTATTATTCAGCCGCATGGAATAGTGCATCAAAATGGATGGATACCCTTCAGTAAGTTAGATAAGCGTTATTTTAATTTTACCGATACAACACACTGTTATTCGCGTGTTTCTCCATGGTAAAATAGCTTAGAACATTCGTTCTACAAACGAATTGGCGGCTGTTGTAATTTTAGCTTGACGTTCTTCTTCAATTTTCTTTAATGGATCTGCATCGTAGGCTAAGCCATCAATTGTTGTTCGAAGGGCCTTGGTTTTCGCTAAGAAGCTTGTTTTCTCTTTACCGCCTAAGGCATCGCTAAATTTCAAACTCTGACGGAAAGGGTCTACTTGTTTGCCATCTCTCCAAAAACGATAGCATACGTGTGGACCTGTAGCTAAACCAGTACTGCCAACGTAACCAATGGTTTCGCCTTGTCGAACTTTTCTACCCGGACGAATACCTTTGCCAATTCTCGACATGTGCAAGTATTGTGTTTTGTATTGTCCGTTGTGACGAATCTTCACATAATTACCATTATACACTCCGAATTTTGCTTCTTCAACAACACCATCGGCAGTAGCAAGAATTGGTGTTCCATATGCCGCAGCATAATCAGTACCTAAATGCGCTCTAAATACTTTTGCCACCGGATGAAAGCGATTTAAATTGAAGCGAGAACTGATTCGCGCAAATTTTACTGGCGATTTCAAAAATTGCTTTTTCATGCTGTTGCCGTTCTCATCAAAATATTCCCCTTCATGCACCTTGTCTTTTTCGTAGTAGAAGGCATAATAATCTTTCCCGTTGCTATTGAAAATGGCAGCAGAAATTTCGCCTACACCCACCGATTTTCCTTCTGCAAAATCTTCATCAAAAACAATTTTGAATTTATCACCTTCATGTACTTTGTAGAAATCGACTGTACAAGAGAAAATGTCTGCTAAGCGAACAGCCAATGTTGGCGGTATATCTAGTATATCAAAGGTTTCATACAGCGAAGAACGAATCACTCCGGCTACTTCTCGATGTTTACGTTCTATTTGATTTTGACCGCGGTGGATATACAACGAATCCTCTAGGTTAAATACCACGTAGTCGATTTTGTTCTCTTCGTAAATAATTTTCTTCGGCACAAAACCAGTGTCCGTTTTTTCGCCTAAAACTGTATACTGATTTCCCGCCTTAATTTTATTGTAATTGAAAATCGATTTCGATTCATTCATCAAATAATGTACAGTTTGATAGGCTACATTATTTTTCAAAAGTATATCGGCAAACACTTCATTTTTCTGCACCTTCTGACTCACTACAACAAATTCACTCAAGTTCAATCCGTACTTAATTTCCGGGGTTTTTGCCGAACTGATTTTTTGGGTAATGGTTTTCAATTCAGCAATCTCTCCATGGCGTTCTAAATAGATGCCAATAAGGAATGCCAACATCACAACCGCTGATAGCGATAAACCAAAAACTACTTTTTTCATGTCAAACCAATTGAACCTTAAAGATAACGCTACGCGCTCTTTTTCAGTATATCTGTTTCCACAGCGTTTTGATGAAGTCGATTATAGTAGACGCTTTGTCTACTTAGGTATTGTGTACCGCAGCCCTAAAAATCCGCGTATACCCTGCATAGATGCATAATTATAGTTAGTGTCGAAGGTGTATCCATTCGGGTTGTTTACTGGGTCATTTGCTTGTTTGTCAAATGGGTCAAACGCCCGCATGATGGGGTTTTTTGGTCGGAAGTTGAATAAGTTTTTTGCCCCTCCATAAAGCTCGATACCATGGTTAAATTTTTTCGATACTTGTAAGTTGGCAATACAAAACCAAGGCGAATATGCAGGTCTGTAGTCGTTCGCTAAAATCGGTAATCGCATTGGACCGTTCCATTGTCCGGTTAAATCAATGGCAAATCCTTTAGGTAATGCATAGCTAATGGCAAAAGTACCCGACCATTGTGGAGCATGGTTTTGTGTAATCTTCTGCATGTTACCTAAACTGTCTTTTCTGTTTTGATACACATCCATAAACGTAACACCTGCTATGCATTTCAACGGGAATTGGAATGTGGCTTCAATATTGAGGGATATGCCTCTAGATACTGCATGTCCATTGATGTTTGAATAAATGATTTTATTCGGGTCGCTATCGTAATCGCCAATAATTTTGTTAGTGAAATAGGAGTAGAAACCGGTGATATCTGCTGTAAACAAAACTGCATTAGTTGGAATTCTCAATACATAATTTAAGTTTCCGTTATATGATCTTTCCGGATTTAGTTTTTCTGCTATCACTACATTTCTCGAACCCGTAAGCGCTGCATGATCTTCCGTAAAAAGATTGACTACACGGAATCCTGTACCGAAGCTCAGACGAAGTGTATGTTTTTTTGAAGGCGAAAATTTATAGGCAATTCTAGGCGAGTGAATAGCTTTATGCGTTACATCATAATCGAACCTATAGCCCAGTAAGAGCTTGTGCATTGAATGTAAGCTCCATTCTTCTTGCATAAAAATACCAGGAAGTGGCGTTTTCATGGGGTTATTTAATTTTCCATTGTTTGCTGTTGTCGCGGCTGTGTTATCGTCATAATAGGTGAAGCGCATGGCTGCGCCTATCAATAAAGCATGCTTTTTGAAGATAGTTTTATCCCAAAACAGTTGTACAAACCCCACGTGCTGTTTAGCCATAAATGGAGTTGTTCCATAGTAAGAATTTTGATTGTGCCAGTTATACGAAAATTGAAAGGTCACATTTTCTTTTATGGGTAAAGGATAAAGACCAATCAACTCAAATCGGTTCGTGTAAATACTTTCTCCATAAATGGAATCGCTCCCTCGCCTTTCTTTGCTCCAATTCAATTGCCCTCCCCATCGGTCTTCAAAAACATATCGTGCAGCAATACTTGCTTTCCGCTGATACCTTTGTGCAATGCTCCATTTGTTGAAAAACGTAAACCTGTTTTGCAATGTTACATCCGTAAATCCATCTTTGTTTTTATCGATGGGGTTTTGATAATTAAAGTAGTTGATACTGGCTAAAGCACTTGTTTTTTTTCCGGCATTCCATTTGGCAGCAGCATCTATATTAAACTCTCCCCAAGTGGTTAGCATCATGTCGCTGCTGAATACCGGAGCCAATTTTGGATCTTTAGTAATCACATTAATGATGCCTCCCATAGCATCTGAGCCATAGAGCGAAGAAGCCGGACCTTTCACCACTTCCATGCGATCAATGATACTGTTGGGGATACCACTCAATCCATACACACTTGAAAGGGCACTTACAATGGGCATACCGTCAATCAAAATCATGGTATAAGGACCTTCCATCCCATTAATATGAATATCGCCCGTGTTACAAACGCTGCAGTTGAGTTGGGGCTTTACGCCATTGATCATGCCCACCGATTCGAATAAGTTAGGTGTTGGATTTTTCTGAAATAACTTCTGTGTGTACACTTCAACAGAAATGGAACTTTCCAATCTGCTCACTTCTTTCAGCGTTCCGGTAATCACTACATCTTCGATAAATGATACTTCTTTGGTCAGCAAAAGGTTGATGTGCGCTTGGTTGGAAAGGTCCAATAAAACGGTTGTATCTATTCTTTTGTATCCATTCGCAATGATAGTTATAGACTGTTCTCCTGATGAAAGGCTGTCTATCCTGAAATTGCCAAGACTGTCGGAATAAGCTATTTTAGCTAACGATGGCATGCTTACCGATATGTTTTTCAAAGGCCCAGCCATATCACGAACGGTTCCTGTAATACTTCCGTTTTGAGCGTAAGTACCACTGTAAGTTACGATTAGCAGGAATATCGTTAATGTTCGGAGTGCTGTCATTTTAATGTTTTCGACATAAAATTAATAAGTTAGACTAATCTAACTATTATTTTTTCCATTATTTATACTTATGTTTATTCCATGAATTCCTATACTGAAGAAAACTATCTGAAAGCCTTGTTCATCCTATCTACCGAGTCTGGCGAAACCACCGTAAATGCTTTAAGCAAATCGCTGGAGATTAAAATGCCTACCGTAAATAGCATGATGAAAAAGCTTTCGGAGAAGGGTTTGGTGAATTATGAAAGCTACAAGCCTGTAAAACTCACCGAAAAAGGGAAAAAAGAGGCCGCTCTCATCATTCGCAAACACCGTTTAACCGAAATGTTTTTGGTAGAGAAAATGGGCTTTGGATGGGAACAAGTACACGATATAGCCGAGCAAGTTGAACATATTAAATCGCCTGCCTTTTTCGATAAAATGGACGAGTTACTAGCCTATCCTAAAGTGGATCCACACGGTTCTCCTATACCCGATAAGCACGGTAAAATTGTTTGGAAGAAGTATACTCCATTGTGCGAATGTATAAAGGGACAAGCCGTTGTGTTAGCGGCAGTTACGCATTCGAGCGATGATTTCCTCAAGTTCTTAAACGCTCGAGGTTTGCATTTGGGGATATCGCTTAAAATAAAATCGGTAGAACCCTTTGACGGTAGTATGGTGGTGAGCTACGCCAAGAAAACCGAAACATTAAGTTTAGTGGTTTGCGAGAAACTTTTAGTGGCATAAAAAATGGCAACCGAAGTTGCCATTCCTGAAATATTATTTCTTGTTTTTCTCTTGTTGTTGTTTTTGAATGTCTTCAAACTTTTGTTGCCATTTTGATTTCTCTTTCGGGTTCTTTTTGTTGTGCTCAATTTTTTCACGAATCAAATGTTCTTTGATAAAGAACTTTTGAATGAATGCTTGTTGTCCGATGGAAATTACGTTTTGCAATAAGTAATAGTAAGTAAGTGCTGCAGGGAAACTATTGAACATAAACATTAAGAACAACGGCATAATATATGGCATATACTGCATACCCGGTTGGGTGTTCTGCATACCGCTGTTGGCTTGTGAATAAGCTGCAAAGGCAATAGAAGTTACCGTCATCAAAATCGTGAATAACGAAATGTGGTCTCCAATTAAAGGTAATGCCGTACTGAACGTGTAGATAGAATCATAGCTCGACAAGTCGGTGGCCCACAAGAACGATTGCTGACGAAGCTCAATCGAATTCGGGAAGAACAAATACATACTCATCAAAATCGGCAATTGCAATAACATCGGTAAACATCCACCAAACGGATTGACCCCTGCCTCTCGATAAATAGTCATCTGCTCTGCAGCAATTTTTTGTTGATCATCGCCATACTTTGCTTTCAATGCGTCCAATTCCGGCTTCATGGCTTTCATGTGTGCGGCCGATTTAATCGAACTCCAAGTCAATGGCGTAAGCAATAATTTCAATAATAACGTAAGCAATAAAATGATGATACCGTAGTTGAAACCTGCTTTTTCCAATATGTTAAACGTAGGAATAGTAAGGAATCGAGTAATGTACTTAATCCAATTAAACACAAAGTTGTCGTAGCCCAATTTGATGATATTCTCTAAATCCGGACCGGCCTTTTTCAAAATATCATATTTGTTCGGACCGAAATACCATGCCATCTTATAATCGCCTTTTCCGCCTTGTGTGTTGATTTGTGCAGTAGCATCATAACGCTTTACATAGTTCAAGGTGTCTTTTGAATGGTGGGTATTAAAAGCTGCATTTTTGAATACGCCATCGCCTAATAGTGTGGCATTGAAAAACTGCTGTTTGAAAGAAATCCACTCCACATCTTTCTCCGCTTTGGCTTCATCTTTATCCTTAGTCTCATCTAAGTGCTGTACTTTATCTTCTTTGTATTTATAATATAATGCAGAATAAGTACGTTCAGTAGAAACAGCATGCTCCAAATTCAACAACTGACTTTTCCAATCCAATGCAATAGGTTTTTGAATGCCGTTTACTTTCAACTCGTAGTTTACTTTGTAAACATCATCACTCAACTGATAGTTTTGCTCAATCACCGCACCGTTTGCCGCTTTTGCTACAAATGAAACGCCTGTTGCTGTTGCGTTTTGCGTTTCAAATCGAACAGTATTGGTTTCTACTTTTTCACCATTGTTGTCAATAATATATTGGAAGTGATTCGATTGCTCTGTAAACAAAATCAAAGGTTTTTTATCCCATGTTTTGTAGTCTTTTACTTCAACCGATTTTATGTTACCCCCAACACTACTCAGAGTTACTTTCAACTTTGCATTCTCAATTACCGTTTCTTTTGCATCGCCACTTGTCGCAAACCCGCCTAAAAGTGTAGCTTTTGAAGTGCTGTCGATAACTGCAGTTCCGGTTGAATCAAGATGCGCTACTGTATTACTTGTTGAAGTAGTATCTGATTTAATGGCAGTTTTTTCTGCTTTTTTTGTCTTCTCTTTATCGTCTATTTTGCTCTGAAAATAGAACATCCCTAAAACCAAAACTCCGAGGAGTATCGTTCCAATGACTGTATTTTTGTTTTCCATATTTACTGCGTATTGCGGGTGCAAAAGTATCCTTTTTCGGGAAAGTTGAAATAAATGATTTACAGACCCTAAAAATCTGTTAAATGGCGCTATACCATCTCTTTTAACTTCGCTACAGCAAAGTCAACTTCTTCCTTTGTATTGTTTTTCGAGAACGAAAAGCGCACTGTTCTGCGGTTTTCATCAGCTTTTATGGCTTCCAACACGTGCGATGCTTGTATACTGCCCGATGCACAAGCACTAGCACCCGATGCACAAATACCCGAAATGTCTAAATTGAACAGCAAAAGCTCCGTTTTTTGATTGGCCGGAACCGATACGCTCAACACATGATATAAACTTCGTTGATCGGTATATCCGTTAAACACTATGCCCGGAATCTCAGCTTGCAATTGTGTTGCCATATAATCGCGAATCGACTCAATATGTTTACGATATTGCTCACCTTCGGTCATCCATAACTCCAAGGCTTTGCCTAGACCCACTATGCCCACCACATTTTCAGTGCCGGCTCGCATATTGCGCTCTTGCGCTCCGCCTTCAATCAGCGGTTTAATGGCGTTATGGCCATTGATGTATACAAAACCAATGCCTTTCGGACCGTGGAATTTATGGGCTGAACCGCTCAAAAAATGAACCTTTGTTGCTTGCACATCCATAGGATAATGCGCTACTGTTTGCACCGAATCGGAATGAAACAAAGCGCCATATTTAGCGCAGATTTCACCCACTTGTTGAATGTTGAGTATAGTCCCAATCTCGTTGTTGGCATACATGAGCGATACCAATGTTTTCGT
This sequence comes from Chitinophagales bacterium, assembly GCA_044226285.1. Classification (GTDB taxonomy): domain Bacteria; phylum Bacteroidota; class Bacteroidia; order Chitinophagales; family LD1; genus CALAYL01. Next base: position 431,743 of record JBGAHI010000002.1, read on the forward strand.
TTCGGGTTGAGCGGCTAACAATGTTTCTAAATGCGCTACATCTATATCGCCTTTTGCATTCACCTGCACATATTCCACCAGCACGCCTTTGCTGCCTTCAGTCTTCACCGTATGCAATACACAATGGTGCTCGGTGGGAGAGGAGATAATCCGCTTCACCCCCAAATTCGCAACAGCTTGCTTAATCACCATGTTGTTGCTCTCCGTTCCGCACGAAGTAAAAAACACTTCGGCAGCCGAAGCATTCAAATATTTCGCTACAATTTTTCTGCTCTTTTCTACCGCAGCTTTTGCTTTTCGGCCATATTCGTGTATAGACGATGGGTTACCAAAAATATCCGTCAAATACGGCATCATCTCCGCCAAAACCACAGGGTCGATTGGCGTTGTAGCTGCATTGTCGAAATAAATTTTCATCGCCATAACCCCAATATTAGTTGTGCGAAGTGGTTACAATCTCGCCATACAAATCAAATTCCTCTGCACTGGTAATCTTCACATCGGCAAAATCGCCAATGCGCACATAGGTTTTTTGTGCTTTCACTAACACTTCATTATCTACTTCCGGAGAATCGAATTCGGTTCTGCCAATAAAATAATCGCCTTCTTTTCTGTCGAACAATACCTTAAAGGTTTTGCCTACTTTGGCCTGATTGTTCGCCAACGAAATACTTTCCTGCACCCCCATCAACTCAGCTGCGCGCTCTTCTTTCAATTCGGCATCAATTTCATCTTCCATTTTAAAGGCACGTGTACTCTCTTCATGCGAATATTGGAACACCCCCAAACGTTCAAAACGCATCTCTTCAATAAACGATTTCAAATCTTCAAAGTCTTGTTCCGTCTCACCCGGATAGCCCACCAACATAGTCGTTCGAATAGCAATGCCCGGCACTTTTGCGCGAATGGTATTAATCAAATCTTTCGTCTCCTGACGGGTAATATTTCTGCGCATAGACGTCAACACATGATCGCTCGCGTGTTGCAACGGCATATCCAAATACTTACATATTTTTGGGTTGTTCGCAATTTCATCCAACACTTCCAACGGAAATTGTGCCGGATACACATAATGTAACCGAATCCACTCAATACCTTCAATGGCTGAAAGTGCTTTCAATAAAGCATTTAACTGGCGTTTTTTCGATAAATCAATGCCGTAATACGTCAACTCTTGTGCAATTAAAATCAACTCTTTCACGCCTTGTGCCGCCAGCTTTGTAGCCTCGGTCACCAGTTCGTCAATCGGACGAGAAACATGTTTCCCGCGCATCAGCGGAATGGCACAAAACGAACAGGTTCTGTTGCACCCTTCCGATATTTTTAAATAGGCAAAATGTTTTGGTGTCGATAGAAACCGCTCGCCCACCAATTCGTGTTTGTAATCAATCTTGAAATTCTTCAACAACCGCGGCAATTCAGCCGTTCCGTAGTAGGCATCCACTTCCGGAATTTCCGTTTCCAGGTTGTCTTTGTAGCGCTGCGACAAACAACCCGTTACATACAACTTCTCAATTTTGCCATCGCTCTTCGCCTGCGCGTACTCCAAAATCGTATTCACCGATTCCTCCTTCGCTTTATCAATAAACCCGCAAGTGTTCACTATCACAATGTTTCGGCCCTTCTTCCATTTGTCGTGCACCACATCGTAGCCACCATGTTGCAGGTGCGCCATCATCACTTCGCTGTCCACCGTGTTTTTGGAACAGCCCAAAGTAATCACCGATACTTTATCCTTAACTATTGATTTTGTTTTCACGTTACGCTTACTGAGTTTAAGCCCCAAAAATGGCAATAAAATCGAGAAAAAAGCGAATTGTTTTATTCGTGCAGTCGGGTGTTTCCTCCTGTCAGCAGAGGAAATAGCAATCTTTTACTCTCAGGGCGTTTTACGGGCTATCCACTGCAATCTCCTGCGCGAAGAATCGCAGGAGGATTTCCGTTACTATCCCGAACGCAGGCATTCCGGTGCAATTGAAATTTAGCGTAACATTAGCTATATTGGTGTTGGTTGGTGGCGGAACACCAACCAAAGGAGAAACGAGTCTTCGAGGAGAAATCTCCATAAGCCATAGCTTGAGACTTCTCCTCGGAAGTCGAAGTGATGGGTTCAATACTTTAATTTTTTCGTTTTCGTGCGGTCAGGTGTTTCCACCTGACCGTGAAGCAGCGATTAGAACACAAAAAATGTTCATCGTTGTAGATTTTCAACTTTCTAACTGTCGGGTGGAAACACCCGACAGCATCGGAAAAACAAAAACTCCCGTTGCACATGTAAACATGTACAACGGGAGCAGATCAATGCAAAGCATTTGTTTTAGTCTTCCGATAAACCAAAATATTTCATCGTAGCTTTATAGTCGGAGTAATCTACTGTTTCCTTTTTACCAAAAACAGCCGATGCCGGAGCAACTACATATTTTACTTTTTCGATAGACTCGCCTCCACTTGAGTATGTCGTACCATTCGGATTGAAAATTGAAGTTGATACTTCTGTGGAATCAGGGTATCCACTAGTATTGTAGCGCACTCTAGCCATATAACTTGCACCACAACCCAATCCGGGAGTTGGAAACCAGTATCCACAGCTTTTATGATAGGCTAAAACAACCGAACTATCTACCGCAGAAAAACGGAGAGGTATCCTGTTGGTAATAGCTAGAACGGATGGAGTTAATGTAGCACCATTGAAAAGGTAAACTTTCACATTAGCGTTACCATCTTTACCGGCTGGTCCGGCCGGCCCGGTTTCCTTTTTACAAGCAGACAAAAATACGAGGCCAAGCGCTAAGGTTAAAGTGATAGCAGCACTCATTTGTTTTTTAAATGTTCCCATAATTAATTTTTAAATGGTTAATAATTATGGATCAAAGATGCAGTAAGGAATAGAGATGTTCGCACTACAAATACTCTACAAATGGGCAGTATTGTAATAATTGTGATATTGAGATATAACTGAAAGTTCTCACCTAGCGCGAGGGTTTTTCACTCGTGCCATTCATTATTATTTATCACTTCACATTAATCTTCGAAGTACAATGCCGCGTGAAGGATGCGAAAGGCTTGGTGCGTAACGCAGTGAAGCACGGGAGCGCAGCGCACCCTGTAGCAGCCTGACCGAAGTGCAACGGAGGACACGCCCCAAAACACTACATTTTATCTTGCATTTTCGCGCTGTACGCCAAACTTGTTGCCATTCTTAATCACGAACAATTCAACCGCTTCGGGATTGAGTTTCCCGTCTTTAATCAAGTCGCTGCGGTAAATTAATTTCATGATGTTCATGAAGGTGTTGTAGGCAATTTCTACCTTATCTTTTTTCTCGTTCAAGAAAGTTACTTCGTAATAGATTACTCGTCCGTTGGGGTTCGACTGACTGCGCTCGCGCGCATCTTCAAAAACGTTACAAGCCAAGATGAATAAGTTTTTGCCTTCTAGGTTTTGGATGGTATAGTTTTTGGCAGTAGGCAATTGCGCACTATTCTCTTCCAATACTTTGAACACCGGTTCGGTTTCGGTTGAAACGATGCCGGTTTTTTTATTGTATGCTAATTTTATTTTTTCTTTTTGAGCTTGGGTCGTTACAAAAAGAGCAAGCAACATAAGGGCAGAAAAAATCTTTTTCATGATTTAGGTTAATTCGTTTTGTAAATGAAAAGGTACGTTATGTGTATTTATTTCAGCATCGAGCTCACGAAAGCCTTGGCATTAAAGATTTGCAGCTTATCAATGGCTTCACCTACACCAATGTAACGCACCGGTATTTTAAATTGATCGATAATGCCGATAATGACACCACCTTTGGCTGTGCCGTCTAATTTGGTAATGGCTAAACTGGTAACTTGCGTAGCAGCCGTAAAGTGTTTCGCTTGTTCTATGGCGTTTTGGCCGGTAGAGCCATCGAGCACGAGCAACACATCGTGTGGCGCATCGGGCACAATTTTTTGAATAACGCGTTTGATTTTTCCTAACTCGTTCATTAAATCGATACGATTGTGCAAACGACCGGCTGTGTCGATAATAATCACATCGGCATTATCGGCCACACCTTTTTCAACGGCTTGAAAAGCCACAGAAGCAGGATCGGCACCCATTTGCGAGCGAATAATTTCAACATCGGCACGTTTGGCCCACACCTCTAATTGGTCGATGGCAGCCGCTCTAAAGGTATCGGCAGCGCCTAAAACCACCTTCTTGTTCAGTAATTTAAATTGATTCGCTAATTTACCTATAGTTGTTGTTTTTCCGGCACCGTTTACGCCTACTACCATGATGATATAAGGCTTACGGTTCACCAACAATTCTTCCAACGATTGAATATCGTTCTTACTATTTTCAATAATTAGTGATGCTATTTCATCTCGAATCAAATCATTCAATTCCGATGAAGTGGTGTATTTATCACGGGCAGCACGTTGTTCAATACGGTCGATAATTTTGATGGTAGTATCGAGTCCCACATCCGAAGAAACAAGCGCTTCTTCCAATCCGTCCAGCACATCTACGTCAATTTTCGATTTGCCGGCAATGGCCTTCGTGATTTTCGACAGAAAGCCTTCTTTGCTTTTCTGCAACCCTTCGTCCAGATCGGTTTGTTGCTTTTTCGAGAAAAAATCAAAAATTCCCATACTATGGCTTTGGTTTGTTTTGTCTTAAATATATAAAAAAAGCATCTCCAACCGCAGTTAAAGATGCTTCTATACATTTCATGATAGATTTAGCTTTGTGCTTTAAGGAAATCTTGTACTTTATCTTTGTGTACAATTTTCTCTAAAAACCCATAAGAGCCTGATTTTCCTTTTACTGCTTTGATTACGCGAACATAATCTTTAGAACCAACCTGAGCTCCCCGGTCGGTACGGGCATTCTTTGATATCTTTGCCATGGTTTATTATTTAATTTCTTTGTGAACGGTTACTTTTTTCAAGATAGGGTTATACTTTTTCAACTCGATACGCTCGGTTGTGTTCTTACGGTTTTTGTAAGTCATATATCGAGACGTACCTGAAGCACCACTCGCTTTATGCTCGGTACATTCCAAAATTACTTGGATTCTGTTACCTTTTGATTTCTTTGCCATTGTTCAATCAGTTTTTAAAATTATTTCAATGTGATTTCGCCTTTCGCGCTCAACTCTTTCAAGTAAGCGTAAATTCCTTTTTTAGCGATATTTTTGATTGCAGAAGTAGATACTTTCAAAGTAACCCATTCGTCTAATTCAGGAATGAAGAATCTTTTCTTTCTCAAATTCGGCAAGAATCTGCGTTTCGTTTTACGGTTAGAGTGAGAAACGTAGTTTCCGCTCATTGGACCTTTTCCTGTTAATTCACAAAAGTTTGACATAACTATTTAATTATTCTTTTTTTCTAAGAGTTGGCAAATATCAAATTATTTTCGTGAATAACAAAAAATGTTTTAAAATGAGTTTCCAACAACTAAATTATCCTATTTTCGCCTCCGCATGGAAGGGAGAACACCAGAAGAGATAAAAAACGCAGTTATTGAGATGCTCCGGTCTATTTTTGACCCGGAAATTCCCGTAAATATATATGAATTAGGCCTTATTTACGAGATTAATCTTATAAAAGAAGACGTAGTAGAGATAGTGATGACCCTTACTTCGCCCAGTTGTCCGGTGGCCGGAACCCTACCTGGTGAAGTGGAGCAGAAGGTAAAAAGCGTTTCCGGAGTGAGCGATGCAGTGGTGGAATTGGTGTTCGAACCGGCTTGGAACCAAGATATGATGAGTGAAGAGGCGAAATTGGAATTGGGATTTTTGTGAGAAGAAGTGGCTAGCTACTAGAAGCTAGAAAGGGGAGAAGAAGCGGTTAGCTTTTAGCCACTAGCTTCTAGAGAGGAAGAGGAGGATTTGTAAAATTGAAATAAATCTAACGGCTAACAGCTAATGGCTAGAAGCTAATAATTATTAATCTAACAGCTAAAGGCTAACCACTCGAAGCTAAAAAAAGAATTTTCTAACAGCTAACAGCTAAAGGCTAGAAGCTAAAAATATAAAATATGTATCCAGCAGAATTAGTAGCACCTATGAAAGGCGAATTGACCAGCGTAGGTTTCAAACAATTAGAATCGGCTCAAGATGTAGATGCCGCTTTGTCTTCAACAGAAGGCACAACATTATTGGTGTTCAATTCGGTGTGCGGTTGTGCAGCAGGCGCGGCTCGCCCGGGCGTGAAATTAGCCCTTCAAAACGCTAAATTACCTACACATTTAGTAACGGCTTTTGCCGGTGTAGATAAAGATGCCGTAAACAAAGCCCGCGAATACACATTGCCTTATCCGCCATCTTCGCCTTCAATGGCTTTGTTCAAAGACGGAAAATTGGTGCACTTTATTGAGCGCCACCAAATTGAAGGGAATAACGCCCAAACCATTGCCGATCACTTAAAAAAAGTGTTTGACGTATATTGTTAGGATAGTTGAGCGTTGTTGGTTGGGAGTTGAGGGGGAGGACAGGGCAATGTATTCATTCCGCTGTATTTAAATCAACGAATCTTAAATCAACGAATCTTAAATAGTAACATCTCAAATCAAAAAATCTTAAATCTCAGTTGATGTCTCATTTTCATCGGCTCAAAGTGGCCAAAGTTGTTCAGGAAACAAAAGATGCAGTAGCTATTTCGTTTGATGTGCCGGCTGATTTGGCCAATAACTATAAGTATTTACCGGGTCAGTATATGACCTTGCGATTAACGATTAACGGAGAAACAGTCAATCGTTCGTATTCCTTTTGCAGTTCGCCTTATCGAAACGAATTACCCACTATTGCGGTAAAACGTGTGGAAGGAGGAAAGGCTTCCAACTTCATCGCCACAGCACTTACACCGGGTGTAGAAGTAGATGTAATGGAACCTATGGGGAATTTCCATTCGCCTATCCAAGCCTCGAATGCTAAGCATTATGTGCTTTTCGGAGGAGGATCGGGAGTAACGCCTGTGTTCTCCATTTTGAAATCGGTGTTAGCGGTGGAACCGAACAGTAAGGTAACTTTGTTCTATGGTAATCGCGATACACAGAGCATTATTTTCCACGAGCAATTGAAGCAATTGGAAAGCGCGAACCCAACGCGTTTGAAAGTGGTACATATCTTGGATAAGCCGGAAGCAGGTTGGTCGGGTTATACCGGTTTTATTACAAAGGAATTAGCGACAAAACTTTTGCGCGAGAATACGGATATGAATTTCGCGAATACGGAGTTGTTTATTTGTGGTCCAACACCAATGATGAAGGCTGTGGAAACGGCTTTGGAAGAGTTGCAAGTAGCGAAAGAAAAAGTACATATCGAATATTTCACAGCCAAAGCTGAAGAAGATCGTGTAGCCGCTGATGTGGGTTCAACGGATGCTTCGGCAGCGCCTTTTACCGGCAAAACGAAGGTGAAATTAATCTATGACGGCAACGAAGTGGAGTTCGATGTGTTGGAAAAAGAAACCATTTTGAATGCGGCCTTGGATGCGGGTTTCGACCCTCCTTATTCGTGTATGGTGGCAGCTTGTTGCACTTGTAGAGCGAAGTTACTTTCCGGAAAAGTGGAGATGGACGATCGTGAATCGCTTACCGATGCTGAATTATCGAAGGGGTATGTGTTAACTTGTCAGGCCCATCCAAAAAGTCACGGAATTGTTTTAAATTTCGACATCTAAAATTTAAAAATCATGGAAAAGAGATTAGTTAAAGGTACAGATAAAAAGATTTTCGGGGTGTGTAGCGGTTTAGGTAACTACTTCGAAGTGGATCCAACTGTCATCCGAATTGCATTCTTATTATTATTCTTCGGACTCGGTACCGGCCTTTTGATTTATTTGATTTTGGCAGTAGTGATGCCTTCGAACTAAATTCTGCTTCTTAGATTTTTTAAAAAAATAGAGTTTTTATGCGGACAATGCTATTGTCCGACTTGTAATAAATGACCTTTATATAGCTTCCTAACCTTCAACCATTCCGTTTTTTTTTGCATCTTTGAGAGATTACATTTATCCTAAATCTAATCCCTTTGGAACGAAAAATGACAACATTTTTGTCTGCTAGCTTTATTGGAACGCATAGGTTCTTCTATTGCAATCGTTTCTCACCAACTCATAATTTTTTTATAGTATGAAAAAAGCAATTACACTATTTGCCTTTTTATTGTTCGTGGTATCCGAAAATGTGATCGCACAAAATCAGTCCCTTGCAACAGGATGGTCTGCAGGCTTCAAGCACGAAAAAGTGTTTATTGAAAATCAAGGGCAGTTCGATGGCTTGAATGATAATGGTGCCGCTATTTCTTTTGCTTCGGATTATGATAACACACAATTTTTGTTTACGCCAAATGGGGTTACGTACAGACTTACCTATACACGTCAGCCGAATAAAGAAGAGCGCCAGGCAATAGAAAGACGCATGAAGAAAATGCAAGCGGAAGGGAAAGATATATCACACGATGATATTGAACGTGAAGAACATCGTGCTGTTTTTTACAAAGAGTTGATTCAAGCGCAATGGGTAAATGCCAACCCGAATGTGAAGATTGTAGCGGAAGATAAAACTTCACATTACTATACATACACCTTACGAAATGGCAAGTTAGATCATGTGTCGGCTTTCAAAAAAATCACTTATAAAGATTTATATCCAAATATTGATGTGGTGTATGAATTCCATCCTACAACGGGAATTGAGTATTCATTTATCGTGCATCCCGGTGGAGATATGTCGCAGGTAAAAATGAGTTATTCCGGTGCTAATAGAGTAGAATACGATAATGCAAACGGTGAAGTTCAATTGTTAACTAATCTTGGCGTTATAACAGAACATGCGCCCAAAACATTTTATAAAAATAATCCTTCTTCAATTATACCCTCTTCATTTTCATTACAAGGGAATGATCTAACTTTTTCCATTGCAAATTATGACAAGTCGCAAGAGATTATTGTAGACCCCTGGGTGGCTGTTGCACCAACATTTGCCACACAGTGGGATTGTGTTTGGGAAATTGAAAAAGATGGAGCAGGAAACGCCTATTTAATTGGAGGAACAATGCCCATGCAACTCTTGAAGTATAATACTGCAGGAGCACTTCAATGGACGCATAGTACCCCCTATGATACTACTTCTTGGTTGGGAACATTTGCTGTAGATAATGCAGGAAATTCATACGTAACACTAGGATCAGTAGCGCAAATTGAAAAAGTAAGTCCTGCCGGTGCGCAAATTTGGAGTAATACAAGTCCGGGTGGTCTACTAGGAAATACTGAGTTTTGGACCATTGCGTTTAACTGCGATCAAACTAAGTTAATTATTGGAGGAACAGGAGGCGCATTATTAAATATTTTACCATATATCTATGATGTTGATATGGCATCGGGTAACGTTACCGCTAGTGTGCAAGTAACCGGAGGCGCTTTATTTCCCACTCAAGAAGTGCGAGCCATAACAGCTTGCGGAAATGCAAAGTATTATTATCTCACGCACGATTCCATTGGCTACATTCAGCAGAATTTGACCGCTTGCTCCACTCCAGGATCGCTTCCATTTCATGTGAGTAACAGTTATGCATTTGGTTATAAATGCGAGAATTGGCGATTGAATAATACCGGAATAGCTGCTATTAGATATTATAAAGGTTTTATATATACATGTCGGGGTAATCAAATTCATAAACGTAATTTTAATACTGGAGCTATTATAGCCACTGCAACCATTCCGGGGGGAAATTGGACAAGTAATCAAGTTCGAAATTCAGGTATTGATATTGATAGTTGTGGAAATATATTTGTTGGTAGTGCGAATCAATTGGTGAAGTACGATGTTAACTTGAATCAATTGGCCACTTATCCTACTTCTGTAAACTTTAATATTTATGACGTAGCTGTAGGTACTTCCGGAGATGTGATTGTAGGAGGTTCTACAGGTACATCTTCTTCTGGTGCACGCCAAGGCTACATTCAATCTATTGCAACAGGTGCCTGTGCCCCTATAGCTATTACTTGTTGTAATGCAAATATATGTCAAGTGCCGCCAAAATGTTCTACTGATGGTCCGGTTACTTTAGTTGTTGCGACTCCGGGAGGTACTTTCAGCGGAAATGGTGTTAATGCAACTACTGGTGTGTTTACGCCTTCAGTGGCGGGTGTTGGCGTTCATAAAATTGTTTATACTTTACCTTGTGGTGCTGATTCAATTTTTATTACTGTGAATAGCTGTACCGCAGTTTCAGTTTGTAAAGAAGCGAATGGTAACTTAACTGCTTCAGGTGGAACCGGACCATATACTTGGTCGTATTGGCAATATTCAACAACAACAACAGTAACCAATGCGGCAACATGTACAGCATGTGGAGGTACATGGAATGCACTTTTTGGCCAATGCTTAAATGGAATCTTCCCTGTTACTTCTTGTACTACACCAGCAGGTTGGGTTCAGTTTACAACAGGAGTTACTGTTACACCACCGGCAGGAAAAGATTCAATTCGTGTGGTTGATAATGCCGGAACAACAGTTGTAATGTATGGTTTAGCTACTGTACCACTTTGTTCTCCATGTCCTACGATTACGGTTACAACAACACCTACGAATGCTACCTGCGGACTATCGAACGGAAGTGCTACAACTACCGTAACAGGTGGTGTTACCCCATACACATATACTTGGAATAATAGTGCAGTGACATCAAGTATAACAAACGTTGCAGCGGGTACTTATACAGTTACCGTGAAAGACGCTAATCAATGTTCGGGAACAGCCACTGTAACCATCGGTACTTCTGCAGGTCCTACAGCAACATCAACGAAAACAGATGCCAATTGTAATGGGGCAAACAATGGATCGATGACAGTTACCGCAAGTGGTGGCACAGGTACATTAACCTATACTTGGTCGCCAAATGTAAGCACAACTTCGTCTGCCACTTCACTCGCTCCAAATACTTATTCGGTTACTGTAAAAGATGCGAATAACTGTACTGTAGTTACTTCACAAACTGTTGGTCAACCATCGGCCGTAACTATTGCAACATCAAATGTGCCTGCAAGTTGTGGCGGAAATAATGGTTCAGCAACGGCAACACCAAGTGGGGGAACAGGGGCTTATACCTACACATGGACAGGTGGTGCTACAACAGCTACTGCACCTAATCTAGCGGCAGGAACCTATAGTGTGACGGTTAGAGATGCTAATCTATGTTCTGCAACTGCAAGTGTAACTGTTGGGGCTTCCACTGCATTAACTATTGCTCTTACTACAACACAACCCAATTGTGGAAATAATAATGGAAAAATAAAAGTTACCGTTTCTGCTGGAACAGGTCCATATTCCTATGTTTGGAGTAATGGAGCTGTATCTGATTCCATCATCAATTTAGCACCAAATACATATTCTGTAACTGTTACAGGTGCGGGTGGATGTACAGCTTCTGCAACAACAACGATAAATACTTCTTCCGCTATTACATTGTCTACTTCTACTACTGCTGCAACTTGTGGGAATAATAATGGAAAAGCAAAAGTTACAATCCTTACCGGTACAGGTCCATATACTTATTTGTGGAGTAATGCAGCAACTGCCGATTCTATTAATAATGTAGCTGGAGGAGCTTATCAAGTAACTGTTACCGGAGCAGGTGGTTGTTCTGCTACTGCAACAGCAACTATTGCAAACACAGGTGCTCCAACATTAACGCTAGGTGCAGTGAATGCTACTTGTAATGGGGTATCGAACGGAAGTGCAGATGTTACAACAATTACAGGCGGTACTGCACCGTATACTTATGTTTGGAATACCGGTGAAACAACACAAGGTATTGTCAATAAACCAGCAGGAACATATACTGTTACTGTAACAGGTAGTGCAGGTGGTAGTTCTACAACTGTTTATGCTGAAGATTTTGATGGAGCATCGGCAGCCAATTGGCAGTTAAATGTTGCAACAGGTGTGAATGGAGCAGATCCTAACTTCTGGAAAATTTCAGATGAAGAAGGGGGCGTTCTTCCTCCGGGTTGTGGTGTAGCGACTAACGGAAACAAAACATTGTTTGTTACCAGTGTGTTTAATCCTACTGGAGGTGCTGCTTATGATGCCGGTGGCTTATGTGGAATTTTATTCTGTCCGCAGACAAACACTTCAGCAGTTTCTCCATTAATTTCAACAGTTGGATTTTCCGGTCTTACATTGTCTTTCGACTTTATTGGCAATGGTGACGGTTTGTTAGATAATTGTTCTTTAGATTACAGTACCAATGGAGGAGGAGCATGGACTAGTCTTTCTCCATCGCTTAAATCTACTACTTGTGGCGGTGGACAAGGTCAATGGACTGCTTTTAGTACAGCTTTACCTGCTGCCGCAAATAATAATGCGAATTTGAAACTGCGCTTTGTTTGGACAAACAATGATGATGGCGTAGGAACAGATCCTTCATTTGCTGTAAATAATATAAAAATTACCCAAGCCGGAACAGGTACTGCTTGTCCTGCCATTCAAAGTGTTACTATTACCCAACCGAATCCTATTGTAGCGAATGTAACGGCTGTTCAACCGAATTGTATTGCAGCCAACGGATCGATTTCATTAAGTCCTACCGGAGGTACAGCCCCTTATACATACACATGGAGCGCTAATGCGGCTACCGGGAATAGTGCAACTGCTTCAAACTTAGCTGCGGGCACATATACCGTTACTATTCAAGCCGGAACTTCTTGTCAGAAAGATACAACGATTACTTTAGTAGCGCCTAATGCACCTAACGCAAATGCCGGAGTTGATACTTCATTGACTTGTGTGAGAAACAGTATTGGGTTGCTTGCTACTTCATCAACTGCAGGTGTTACTTTTGCATGGAGTAACGGAACAAATAGTGCAAATACTTCAGTTTCATCGGCAGGAACTTTTACGGTAACGGTAACGAACACGATTAGCGGATGCACTGCATCAGATGCTGTAATTGTAACTTTGAATAATACTTTACCAACCGTTAATGCGGGTATAGATACTGTCTTGAATTGTGTAAGAACTTCGCTCACTTTGCAAGCCACATCAACAACAGCCGGAGCTACTTTTGTTTGGAGTAATGGTTCAAATACTGCAAGCACATCCGCTTCAACGGCTAATACGTATACCGTTACTGCTACAAATCCTTCCAATGGCTGTACTGCCTCAGATGCTGTGAATGTTACACTGAATAATACGGTTCCAAACGTTAATGCTGGTTTAGATCAAGTTTTGTCTTGTACTTCTTCAACAGCAACGTTATCAGGAAGTTCAACAACAGCAGGAGTTACCTATGCATGGAGCGGTCCGGGAATTGTATCAGGAGGAACAACTACTGCGCCAAACGTAAATATCTCCGGTACCTATACACTACAAGTAACAGATCCTGCCAATGGATGTACTGCTTCCGATGCAGTGAATGTTACACCTGATGTAAATACGCCAAATATTGATGCAGGATTAGATCAGGTATTAACGTGTTTAGTAACCTCAGTTACATTAACAGCAACATCTACAACTCCCGGTGTTACGTTTGCTTGGAGTAATGGAAGCAATGCTGCTTCAACCACTGTAAATACAGCGAATACATATACTGTAACTGTAACCAATCCGGGCAATAGTTGTATTGCAGTAGATCAAGTGGTTGTTACACAAAATACCCAAATTCCGGCCAATGTATCTGCCGGTTTAGATCAAGTGCTTACTTGTAATGTATCTACAGCTACTTTAGCCGCTTCCTCTACTACACCAGGTGTTACATATGCGTGGAGTAATGGATTGGGTAATGCCGCTACTGCTACAACATCATCAACAGGAACGTATACCGTTACAGTAACAAATCCAGCGAATGGTTGTACAGCCACTGATGCAGTGGATGTAACCAATGGTGTTCAAGCCCTTTCGGCAACGATTACCGCCACCGATCCGAAGTGTAATAATTTTAACGATGGAAATGCTGTTGCTCAAGTAAACGGAGGCACAGGACCATTCACCTATACTTGGTCCAGTAATCCGAACGGAGGTAACGATTCTATTGCCGATAATTTGAGTGCACCTCAATCGGTAAGTGTAACGGTAACAGATGTAAATGGCTGCTCTACTACTGCAACAGCAAACATTGCTAATCCTCCGGCACCTGTATTGACACTCTTACCACAAGATACTTCGGTTGAATATGGCTCTCCCGTGCAGTTAGTAGCTTCGCTATCTAATTTTACAGCTCAGTCTTATGCTTGGAGTCCAAGCGGATTCAGTTGTACTGCTTGTCCTAATCCAATAGTGAATCCAAGCGCAGCAAATACAACGTATACCGTTACTGTAACCTACAACAATGGCTGTACCGTTTCTGCACAAACATTGGTAAAAGCAGAGGCGAATAATAAATTATATGTGCCGAATGCTTTCACACCAAACAAAGACGGAAACAACGATATCTTCAATGTGTTTGTATCGAACTACAAAGAATTTTCGCTTGCCATATTTAATCGTTGGGGCGAAAAAGTATTCGAAGGAACTACCCCTGAAGAAGTAGCCAACAGATTCCCTAAATACGGATGGGATGGTACTTACAAAGGTGCGTTGCAGCCTGTTGAAGTTTATGCCTATTATGCTACAGTTGTTTTCTTGAATGGTGAAGTCCAAAACTTGAAAGGAAGTGTTACTTTGATTCGATAAAAGTAAAATTGAAAATAACGAGGTCAGGTGGAAGCGCCTGACCTTTTTTATTTAAACACAATTCACATAAGTTCGGTACACATTTTGAGCAGCATAATTAATTCACAAACTTCACGTTCATTACTTATATTGTCTATAGAAAATGGAAAGACGAAAATTTATTAAAGATACCCTCACCGGCTTACCGGTATTGCTTTTGGCGCCCTCAATATTAGCCAGCTCTTGTAAAAAGAACGATGGCAATAACAAGAACAAAACAATAATTGTGATTGGAGCAGGTATTTCGGGGTTAGCTGCTGCAAAGCAATTGAAGGCAGAAGGGTTTAATGTGATTGTATTAGAGGCGCAAGACAAAGTAGGCGGACGGTTACGAACGGATAGAAGCCTAGGTGTGGCTTTCGATGAAGGTGCAAGCTGGATTCACGGCATCAATGCGAATCCAATAACCATGTTGGCTGCACAAGCCGGGATGGATACTTTTGAAACGGTAGACGAGAGTCGAGTGTCGTATGATATTGGCGGTGTTTTGAGAAGTGCTGCAACGTATGATAATACAGAAACAGAACTTTATTCCATTTTAAATACCATGATGAATAGTGGCAATGCCAATCAAAGTTTCGAAACTGTTTTCAATAATTTATATCCATCAAAAGCGAATGATCGCCTTTGGCAGTTTTTCTTGTCTACCTATGTTACTTTTGATACTGGCGACTTGAATCAATTGTCATCATTGCTTTACAACGAGGGTGAAGAATTTAGTGGTGTGGAAAAAATTGCAACGAACGGATACGATACCATTCCAAATTATTTGGCGAACGGATTGAATGTACAATTGAATCAGCGTGTGACTAAAATTGATTATACGGATGCAAAAATAAAGATAACACACAATGGAAATATAAGCGAGGCCGATTATGTTATCGTTACTGTTCCCTTAGGTGTTTTAAAAGCGAATAAAATTCAGTTTACACCTGCGTTACCCAACGATAAGCAACTTGCCATAGATAAGATAGGAATGAATTGTGTCAATAAGTTTTTGCTTACTTGGAATACTGCTTTTTGGGACGATGTGCAGTATATTTCTTATACTCCTGTTAGCAAAGATAAATTCAACTACTTTGTGAATGTGAAGAAGTTTAATCCATCTGTAAATGCCTTGATGACCTTCGCTTATGCCGATTACGCTCGGCAAACAGAAACCATGACGGATACACAGATTATAGGTGAAGTAATGTCGCATTTAAAGGATATCTATGGCACAAGTATTCCTAATCCAACTAATTTAGTACGCACTAAATGGCAAACGAATGAAAATGCTTTTGGCGCATATTCCTATACCGCAGTGAGCACTGAAATGAAACATTTTGAAGACTTGGCGGCTACTATTAATAACAAGTTGTTTTTTGCCGGTGAACATACTGAAGTTGATTACTTTTCAACGGCCCATGGTGCTTATCTAAGTGGCTTACGCGAAGCGAATAAAATCATCGATTTATAAGCTTCTGGATAATCATGTATTTCTATTCAATATGTGGACTGTCAGGTGGAAACACCTGACAGCAAAAAAAGCAACAGCAATAAAAAAGCCGCCCCGTTTCCGGAGCGGCTTTTTGCTTTGGTTAAAGCAATTATCCTAACAATTCGATAGACGAATCAGTTTGTTTTGCTTTTTCGCTAGCTTTGGTTTCCTCTTTGTTCGATACAAAAAGTTTATCAAATCTACGTTGACCTGTTCCTGCAGGAATTCGTTTTCCAACGATAACGTTTTCTTTCAAACCTTCTAAGTAATCCTGTTTTGCAGCGATGGAAGCGGTTGACAATACTTTCGTTGTTTCTTGGAAAGAAGCGGCAGAAATCCATGATTGTGTAGACAATGAAGCTCTTGTAATACCTTGCAATTGCGGTGTCGCTGTTGCAGGAATAGCATCACGGTATTCTACTAATTTCTTATCTGCTCTTCTCAAGATCGAATTCTCTTCACGAATCTTACGCAATGAAACGATTTGCCCAGGTTTCAATGATTCAGAATCTTCAGATTCAGTAACAACTTTTTTATCGAACAACTCATCGTTCACCGACAACAATTCAAATTTGTTTACTGACTCACCTTCCAAGAATCTTGTATCACCCGGATCTTCAACAATCATTTTGCTCATCATCTGACGAACAATTACCTCTACGTGTTTATCGTTGATCTTAATACCTTGTAAACGATATACCTCTTGAATTTCATTCACTAAGTATTCTTGTACAGCGTATGGTCCTTTGATGTTCAAGATATCAGACGGTGTAATCGCTCCATCAGAAATTGGCGTTCCTGCTTTAACGAAATCTTGCTCTTGTACCAAGATTTGTTTCGACAATGAAACTAAGTATTTCGTAACAACACCATCTCTTGATTCGATGATAATCTCACGGTTACCACGCTTAATACCTCCGAATCTTACTACTCCGTCAATCTCTGCAACTAAAGCAGGGTTCGATGGATTTCTTGCTTCGAAAAGCTCGGTAACACGCGGAAGACCTCCCGTGATATCCTTCACTTTACCCATTACACGTGGAATCTTCGCAATCGTTTGTCCGATTCGAACTTCTTGTTTGTTATCTACAACGATATGCGCTCCTAATGAAAGTGAATATGTTTTACCTTCTTTACCTGATTCGATAAAGATAGAAGGGATTTTCGTTTTGTCTTTCGACTCGATAATCACTTTCTCACGGTGACCTGTTTGCTCATCCATTTCATCACGGTACGTTACGTTTTCCACGATGTGCTCGAATTTCACAGTACCCGCTAACTCAGATACGATAACGTTGTTATACGGATCCCACTTACAGATAACATCACCTTTTTTAACCGGTTTGCCATCTTTCACGAAGATTTGCGCACCATACGGAACGTGACTTGCGATTAATACTTTATCCGGATTATCATCTTTCAAAATTCTCACCTCACCTGTACGACCGATAACGATTCTCGCTTTTTCTCCGTTATCATCAATAGAATCGATAGCACGAACACCATCTAATTGAATGATACCGTCAAACTTAGCTGTCATCTGCGATTCAGTAGCACTCATACTTGCGATACCCCCAACGTGGAAGGTACGAAGTGTTAACTGTGTACCCGGCTCACCAATCGACTGTGCTGCGATAATTCCCACTGCATCTCCTTGTTCTGCCAAACGGTTGCTGGCCAAGTTTCTACCGTAGCATTTCACACAAACACCTTTGCGCGATTCGCACGTTAATACCGAACGGATTTCGATTTCTTCAATACCTGAGTCTTCAATGATTCGAGCTACTTTTTCGTTGATGGCTGTACCAGCGTCAACTAACAATTCGTCAGTTTCAGGATGGTAAAGATCTTGAAGAGACGTACGTCCCAAAATTCTTTCGTACAATGGTTCTACCACATCATCGCCATCTTTGATAGCCGAGATAGTGATACCTCTCAATGTTCCGCAATCTTCTTCGTTGATAACTACATCTTGTGCTACGTCCACCAAACGTCTTGTCAAGTAACCCGCATCGGCTGTTTTCAAAGCCGTATCCGAAAGACCTTTACGCGCACCGTGGGTAGAGATGAAGTATTCCAATACCGAAAGACCTTCTTTAAAGTTCGAAAGGATTGGATTCTCGATTACCTCAGAGCCTGTAGATCCCGATTTACGTGGTTTAGCCATCAAACCTCTCATTCCTGAAAGCTGCTTGATTTGTGCTTTAGAACCCCTCGCTCCGGAATCCAACATCATAAATACAGAGTTGAAACCTTGTTGATCAGTAGTGATGTTTTTCATCAATACGTTCGTCAAACGGTTATCGGCTGCAGTCCAGATATCGACAACCTGGTTGAAACGCTCTTTTTCTGTGATGAAACCTTCTTGATACGATTCGAAAATCTCGTCAATTTTCGTTTGCGCATCAGCAATGATTTTATCTTTCTCAGCAGGAACAACCACGTCTTTCAATTTGAACGAAAGTCCACCTTTGAATGAGTAGGTAAATCCTAATTTCTTTATATCATCTAGGAATTTAGCTGTTGTTGGGATGTCGGTATCTGCCAAAATTTGACCGATAACATCTTTCAATTGCTTTTTACCTAACATTTTATTGATATAGCCAACGCTTGCAGGAACGGCTTGGTTGAATAAAATTCTACCCAAAGTAGTTTCAATTACTTTGTACACCATTTCGCCTTTTTCGTTTTTCACACGCACACGGCATTTCACCATTGCATGCAAATCGGCTCTGTTTTCGTTGAAGGCAATCGTTGCTTCTTCAGCACCGTAGAATGCTAATCCTTCTCCTTTCACCACTACATCACCAATAGAACGTTTTTCTTTGGTCATATAATATAGACCAAGAACCATATCCTGTGATGGAAGTGTGATAGGTGTTCCGTTTTGCGGGTTCAAGATATTGTGCGATGCCAACATCAACAATTGTGCTTCCAATACGGCAGCATTGCTTAGTGGTACGTGCACGGCCATCTGGTCACCGTCAAAATCGGCATTGAACGCAGAACAAACTAACGGGTGAAGTTGAATCGCTTTTCCTTCAATTAATTTTGGAAGGAAAGATTGAATCGACAATCGGTGAAGGGTAGGAGCACGGTTCAATAAGATCGGATGCCCTTTCAACACATTCTCCAAGATATCCCAAATTACCGGTTCTTTGCGATCTACTAATTTCTTAGCCGATTTCACTGTTTTAACGATACCTCTTTCAATAAGTTTTCGAATAATAAATGGTTTGAACAACTCGGCTGCCATATCTTTCGGCAATCCGCACTCGTGCAATTTCAAATCCGGTCCTACAACGATTACCGAACGACCAGAGTAATCCACACGCTTACCTAACAAGTTCTGACGGAAACGTCCTTGTTTACCTTTCAATACATCGCTCAACGATTTCAATGCACGTCCGCCTTCCGCTTTAACCGCGTTAGATTTACGAGAGTTATCGAACAATGAATCTACAGACTCTTGTAACATACGTTTCTCGTTTCTCAAAATCACCTCAGGTGCTTTGATCTCGATCAATCGTTTCAAACGGTTATTACGGATAATTACTCTTCTGTACAAATCGTTCAAATCCGAAGAGGCAAAACGACCGCCATCTAGTGGCACCAATGGTCTCAATTCAGGTGGAATTACCGGTAAGTATTGAACGACCATCCATTCCGGACGGTTTTCGTGGTGTAGATTCGCCTCACGGAAAGCCTCCACAACGCTCAAACGTTTCAACGCTTCTGATTTACGCTGACGAGATGTTTCGTTGGCTGCAGCGTGACGCAAGCTGAATGACAATTCATCCAAGTTGATACGCGACAACAATTCTTTTATGCCTTCAGCACCCATTTTCGCGATGAATTTGTTTGGATCTTCATCAGGTAATAGGTGATTATTTTTCAATTCTTCTGAGTCAAGGATAGAAGAGTATTCTTCTTCTGTCAACAAGTCCAAATACTGGATGTTTCTTGTTTCTTCTCCTTTCTCGCCTTGTACTAAAACGCCATTCGCTGCTTTACCCGGTTGGATAACTGCGTAACGCTCGTAATAGATAATGGTTTCTAATTTTTTAGAACCGCAACCTAATAAGTATCCGATTTTGTTTGGCAACGATTTGAAATACCAGATGTGAACTACAGGTACCACCAATTTGATGTGTCCCATTCTTTCACGTCTTACTTTCTTTTCGGTTACTTCAACACCGCAACGGTCGCACACGATACCTTTGTAACGAATACGTTTGTACTTACCGCAATAACATTCGTAATCTTTGGTTGGACCAAATACACGCTCGCAGAACAAACCTTCCATTTCTGGCTTGTAGGTACGGTAGTTAATGGTTTCCGGTTTTTTGATTTCTCCGTTCGAGCGTGAAAGAATCACGTCCGGAGAAGCAAGCGTGATAGTGACTTTGCTGTAGTCAAAACGCTTGATTGGGTCTTTTTTAAAGGCCATAGTGTTTAAAATTGTTTTGTAGTTAACGATCAATACCAAACCCGAAAGGGACAACGGTACTAACTATTCCCAAAATTGGGAGGGGCGAATATAATGAAAATTACGATACCAATAGGGATTCTGTTAACGATTATTTTGTAGTTACGCTGCCCATTTGTTGGCCCATCTTATCGTATTCTACATCGTTAGGCTCCCAAAGCTCAATTTTGTTGCCTTCCAGGTCGATGATATGCACAAATTTACCATAATCGTAGGTTTCAATGGTATCGACAACGGTAACGCTATCTTTTTTCAATTGCGCGACCAATGAAGTGAGATTGCCCACACGGTAGTTAATCATGAAATCTTTAGTGGAAGGCTCGAAGTATTTTGTTTTTTCGTTGAACGGACTCCATTGGGTAAAGCCTTTTTGGGTGGTATCGACACCTTGTCGCCATTCAAATACAGCACCATATTGGTTGGTGTTTAACCCTAAGTTTGTTTTGTACCATGCTTTTAACTTTTTTGGGTCTTTGCACTTGAAGAAAATGCCGCCAATACCGGTTACTTTTTTGTTTTCGTTGGCTTGTTCAACAATGGCCGTTTTACAGGCAAAACCAAACCCGAAAGCGGTAGCCAATGCCAAGGTGACTAATGCTGTTTTTTTCATGTGTTTAGTGGTTTATCTTTATTATGCTGTAACTGAAATGTATAAAATAGAAGCTGATAGGCAAAAAAAATCCCCGACTGCTTGCACAATCGGGGACTCGTATTTTTAAGTACGAACGAATTAATGAGAAACCTTAGGCTCTAATGTTTTCGCTTCTTCTACCCATTTTTCAACGGTTGTTTCAGAAGGTACAGCGTTTGTTAAGTTTTTCTCCGCATTCACTTCAGCCATTTTAGCTGCAAGGTTTGCCGGTACTCTGTTTCTTAATTCTTTCACTGTATCAACACCAGATGCTTCCAATAACTCAGCAAATTGTCCTGCTACTCCTTTAATTCTGAACAAGTCAGCATGGTTTACCCATTTCAAAATCAATTTTTCATCGATTTCTGTAGCTTCAGCCAATGCTTTTCTACCTTTTTTAGCACCACCTTCTTCAAGCAATTGCTCTACGAATTTGATACCTGCAGCGTTCAATTTTTCTTTGTATACCGGACCAACACCTTCGATATCTTCTACCGGAGTTCCTTTAGTGATTTCCGCTTTTTCTGCTTTAGGAGCAGCTTCTGCTTTTTCCGCTTTAGGCGCTTTGCTTCCGCCATCCATTTTCTCTTTCAAGTCAGAAAGCGCAGCTAAATCTCCGAATGTAGATCTTTCTTGTGCTTTTTGGATGTCTTTCACTTTGCTGGTCGTTTTTTCACGCTCTACTTTTTTCTCTGTTTTCACAGCTTCTTCTGCATCGCGTTGTGCTTCTTCCCAAGTTCTTGCGTGAGAAACGTAAATTTTCTTATCGTTTCTGTTGAACTCAATTACTTTGAAAATTGCTTTTTCGTCAGCTACCAAAGAACCACCGCTTTCTTTAGCCAAGTGTTTTTTAGGTGCGAAACCTTCCAAACCGTATGGCAACATTACTGTAGCTCCTTTTTCTTCCACGTTCATTACAGTAGCTTCGTGCACTGATCCAACCGGGAATACATTTTCGAAGCTATCCCATGGATCTTCTTCGATTTGTTTGTGTCCTAACGATAATTTTCTGTTTTCAACATCAATATCCAAAACAACAACCTCTAATTCAGCACCCACTTTCGTGAATTCGCTAGGGTGGTTGAATCGTTTAGTCCACGACAAGTCGCTGATGTGAATCATTCCACCGATGCCATCGTTTAATTCAACGAATACGCCATACGGAGTCAAGTTTTTCACAGTTCCTTTGATACGTGTTCCAACTGGATATTCTGTAGCTATTTTAGCCCAAGGATCTTCAGTCATACGTTTCAACGATAACGACATTTTACGCTCTTCGCGGTCGATAGTCATTACAATTGCTTCGTGTGTTTCACCCAATTTGAAGAACTCGCGAGAGTTAGTTGGTGTTGAAGACCAGCTTACTTCTGAAATGTGGATCAAACCTTCTACACCCGGAGTAATTTCCAAGAAAGAACCGTAATCTTCGATGTTCACGATTTTTCCTGTCACTTTCGATCCTACTTCGATAGCAGCATCTAAAGTATCCCAAGGGTGCGGTTGCAATTGTTTCAAGCCTAACGAAATACGTTTTTTGTTATCATCGTACTCTAATACAACCACGTTCAATTTTTGGTTCAATGTCAACACCTCGTTCGGGTGATTGATACGTCCCCACGAAATATCCGTGATGTACAACAATCCGTCAACACCTCCTAAATCGATGAATGCACCGAAATCAGTAATGTTTTTGATAACACCTTCAAGCACTTGACCTTTCTCTAATTTAGAGATAATCACTTCTCGTTGTTGTTCCATATCCGACTCAATCAATGCTTTGTGCGATACAACGGCATTTTTAATCGCTTCGTTTACTTTAACTACTTTCAATTCCATTGTTTTACCAACGTAGATATCGTAGTCGGTAATTGGTTTCACATCAATTTGTGAACCCGGTAAGAAAGTCTCCAATCCAAATACATTGGCAATCAAACCTCCTTTCGTTTTGCTCAAGATTTTACCGTTAACAATTTCACCTGTAGCACAAGCTGCAACAATTTTCTCCCATGCTTTAAGCAATTTGGCGTTTTTGCGGCTCAATACCAAGGTTCCTTTTTTGTCTTCTTTGCTCACAACGTAAACGTCATAAGTTTGTCCAACAAGCAAGTCCTCGTCACGGAATTCTGAAAGTGGCACTAAACCATCGGCTTTGTAACCTACGTTTAATACTACATCTGCTCCGGTGATAGCAACTACAGTACCTTGAACAATTTCGTGGTCTGTAAGGCTTCTCAACGAAGGCGTGTACATTTCGTCATAACGTTTGAAGTCGGCCTCATCGTATGAAGAAACATTTCTTCTGTCAACGTTCCAGTTGAAGTCATCGTGTGGTGTTGGCGTGATTAAATTTTCTGACATGATCAATAACCGTGTAGTATTTATTCTCGTCCACAGTCCACGAGTTTCGTTTTTAAATAAGGGTGCGAATATAGCATTATTCTGCTTAAAAAGGAGATTTTTCGAGAAGAAAAGGGCGTTTTGCGGGCTTTTTGTTCCAATCTTTGTCCGTGGGAACGGCCAAAGGATTTCCACGTCAATCCCTAACGCGGGGGGAATTGTGCTTGCAAGTAGCTGATTAGCAATTGTTTGTGTTGCTTGCTCTAGTGATACGTGTCGACACACACCACGGAATGAAAATTATTTTTCAAACGTCATCCTATGTTTGTTCCAATAAGTAGAAATGCTATTATTTTTATAACAAGAAGAAGAAGGGAGAAGAGTTAGATTACGTTTCGTCATTGGTTGTAGGAAACCGTTCGCAATGCTAATCACTTTTCCCTTTCTGC